>DCHR01000041.1:0-52999 GCA_002315375.1 Treponema sp. UBA1747
TCATAACACATATTATGCGTATACGGATAAAATTCTTATCCTGCTAAATTTCTGTTGATATGCTTAATCAACAGTTACATTTTATCACAGAATCTGTTATTTAAAACAAATCCCTGTTTTTATGAACAATCACCTTATCAACTGCTGCTGAAGAAAAAAATTTTTACATCAAAAGAAACAGTGGTATAATTTTTGTAGAATTTAAACAAAAACAGGAGATTGAAATGGCTGAAAAAGTTTCTCAAACAAATTCAGAGTTACTTCAAAGAAAGTTTCCGGTTTACCTGAAAATAATCCAGGTATTTCTCTTTTTATTTCCAAGCACTTTTTTCCAGTTTTATATTTCAAACAGCGGGAGTCTTTCTGGAGGTGTAACCAGTGCCCGGATTTCCGGTTCTCCCCTTTTACTTGTATACCAGGTTTTATATATGTCAGGAACCATTTATTTCTGCTATAAAACCTGGACTTTATTCACGAAATACGATGGTTCAGAAGCTGCCGCAAAAAAAGTTAACAAAAAATATAAGTTCCTTGCATTTGGAACCATGGGACAGATTATTCTGAATTCTATTCTTTATCCTGTTTGTTTCTGTGTTACCTCTTACCGAATGGGATGCAATACTCTGGAATACTGGCCATCATTATATGTCAGCATCGGTGAAACCTTTATGTTCGGTATGCTCTTCTATTTAATCTGGTTATCCGGAATTGAAAAGTATATGCGTTTTGTTCCTTTCCAGAAAAAAGACATTGTTATTTCCTTTCTGTTAAAGAATATTCTTGTAGCACTGTTCTCTACACTTGCCCTTGTTTTCCTTACTTCATATCCCCTGGTAACTACAACTTTTGAAGGAATGGAATTAACTGAAATCTTCCTGAAAAAATGTCTGCCAATGGCGATGATTGGTATTGTTATCATTCCACTGGATTTCTTTCTCTTAACAAATATCAGTCTTGGCCGTCTTAAGGCTCTTAATCAGTTTGCACAGATTATTTCGGAAGGCGATTATTCACAGGATGAACTGGAAATTATTACCCGAGATGATTTTGGTATTCTTTCTTTGAGCATGAATAAACTGCATAAGGCCACAAGAAACCTTCTGGGTGGTATGGGTCAGACAATTACTGTTTCGACAGAAGCAGCAGATTCCTCTTCAAATTCAATGCAGAATATTTCTACTTCAACCAATCAGATGATTACAAATATTCAGGAAATTCAGAATCAGATGAATGACCAGGCAAGCAGTGTTGAAGAATCTGCCGGTGCAATCAATGAAATTCTCGAGAATATTAAAACCCTTAATAACAGCATTGAACAGCAGTCTGCTGCAGTTGAAGAATCTTCTGCTGCCGTAAACCAGATGATTGCCAATATCCAGAGCGTAACAAATATCCTGGAAAAAAACGAAGTTTCTACAAATCAGCTTGCCGAAGCCAGTGCCCAGGGACAGGAAAAGGTTACAGAAGCAGTTTCTCTTGCCAAACAGATCCTGAATGAATCTCAATCCCTGATCGATGCTTCAGCCGTAATCCAGAATATTGCATCAAGAACAAACCTTCTTGCCATGAACGCTGCAATTGAGGCGGCTCATGCAGGTGAATCAGGAAAAGGCTTTGCAGTTGTTGCTGATGAAATCCGTAAACTGGCAGAACAGTCAAATGTTCAGGGCAAAAAAATTACAGAAAGTCTGAAAAGTCTTGAAGGCGTAATTGCAAATGTTGCTGACAGCACAAATCAGTTGCAGGATCAGTTCTCTGATATTTACGAACTTACAAAAGTCGTTAAGCAGCAGGAAGATGTTGTTATGTCTGCAATGCAGGAACAGGTTTCCGGCTCCAATCAGATTCTTATGGCCATGAAAAACATCGATGAAGTTACACTTAACGTAAAAGAAGGTTCTGCTGAAATGATGGCAGGCGGTACCCAGCTGGCCCGTGAAATGCAGCTCCTTAATGAAGCAACCGTCCAGACTAACAACAACATCAATGAAATGGCAAATGGTGCTGATGTAATTATTCATGCCGTAGAAAAAGGTAATGATGCCGCTACTCTGAACAGTGACAGTATCCAGACTCTTGTTACAGAAATGAACAAGTTCAAACTGAATTAAAGAAATAAAACGAATAGCTTACCGGTTTTATCGCCATGAAAACAGGATTTTTATGCTATAATAATACATCCTAAAAAGTGGAATCAAAAATGAATGTACCTCAGAACAACGATAAAACCGGTTACCCTTCTGTCGAAAAACCGTGGCTGAAATATCACCGTAAAAATATTCCGGAACCCTTTATTCCACAATCTTTATATGACAATCTTTTTAATTCAAACAAAGATTTTAAAAATCATATAGCAATTCATTATTTCAATACTTTCATCAGTTATGGTCAACTTTTTGAAAGCATTTCTGAAGCCGAAAAAGCTTTCTGGAGACTTGGCGTCCGAAAAAACGATACTGTATGTATTTGTTCAGTTAATACTCCGGAAGTAATTGCTTCCCTTTATGGGCTGAATCACCTGGGAGCTGCAGTTAATCTTATTGACCCCCGGGCCCCTGTTGAAAGTATCAGACATTTTCTTAAAGAAGGTAAATCAGAGTATATACTTTGTATAGACAAAGTTTACGAGAAAATCGCTGAAGCTTCCAAAGAAACTTTCATCAGAAAAATTATTACTGTTTCCCCAGCTGATTCTATGAAAGGATTTCTGAAAATTGCCTATAAATTAAAAACCAGAAAAGTCTGGACCGGTAATTCCATCTGCTGGAAAGATTTTATCCAGGATGCCGATAAAATTACTCCCGAATATGCTCTCTTTGAGCCCTGTAAAACGGCTGTTATGGCCCATACTGGCGGGACTACGGGAAATCCCAAAACAGTCTGTCTCAGTTCAGAAAACCTCAATGCTGTAGCCTACTGCTTTAAATACGGAATAATTCCAATTCATCGCGGAGAAAAATATTTTAATGATCTTCCGCCTTTCATTATCTTCGGGCTTTCCGTTGCCCTTCATGCTTCTCTAAGTATCGGACTTGAACTGATTGTTTATCCAAAATTTAATTCAAAAGAATTTCCGAAAAAATTCAGGAAATACAGGCCAAATCATTTTGCAGCCCTGCCGGGCCACATAAAATATCTGATTGAAGATAAAAAAATCGAAAAAATGGATTTAGGTTTCCTTATGACAGCCGCTGTTGGAGGCGACTCACTAAATACACAGCTCGAAACCCAGGCAAATGAGTTCTTTAAAAAGCATAATTGCATGAATCAAGTAAGCAAAGGTTTTGGCATGACAGAACTTTCTGCTGCAGCAGTAATTTCCTTTGGAAATGCCAATGCCGTCGGAAGTACCGGCATTCCCGGCATATTGAACAACATAAAAATCGTGGATACAGAAACTCACAGAGAGCTTACCTATAATCAGAAAGGTGAAATCTGGATAAGCGGGCCTTCTGTAATGCTTGGCTATCTGGAAAAACTTGATGAAACTGAAGAAATAATCACTTCTGATGAAATGGGTGTAAGATGGCTTCATACCGGTGATTTAGGATATATTACAGAAGACGGTCTTGTTTACATTGAAGGCCGGTTAAGACGGTTTTACCTGAGCGTTGTGGAAAATCAACCGGTAAAAATCTTCCCAAATGTAATAGAAAAAGCACTGAAAGAACATTCCCTGGTATATGATGCCTGTGCCGTTGGAAGATTGAAGGAAGAAAGCACTTACTACGAAATTATCGTTTATGTTATAAAAACGCCTCAGTGCATTATCCCTGAAGAGCAACTTAAAGAAGAACTCTTTGAACTTTCTAAAGAGAGAATTCCGCTGAAAATGCAGCCTCATGAAATCCGTTTTATCAGCGACTTCCCGCTTACTACAGGTGGAAAAGTAGATTTTCTAACACTGGAAAAGAAAATTTAAGATTCTGTTTCCCAACCCTCAATTGTGATTTTATTTTCTGCCAGTAAATCCAGCATAGCCTGTCCCACAGTCGGGTCAAACTGGTAGGTTATTTCAACCTTTTCGCTGCCGGATTGTACGGTTGTCTTTTTTTCATCGTTTTTCCTATTCAAGATAGATGTCCCCAACATCCAGATGATAAATGTAGCTGGCATCTCCTCCATTTTTTTTCTTACCGTGCAATCTGACTTGGTCTGTAAAATCTAAATCAATGACTTTTATTTTACGCTCTTCAGATTCATTATCTGCATAAGAAATCTTGAGTGTATGATGTGTATCTTCAGTATTCCGATAATCCTGACCAATCTCTCCCACTATTCTCACATTAAATTCTCCGCTTGATTCACCTGCATCATCTTCCCCCAAAGAAGCGGGACTATTTACAGTAACTGAATCTGTATCTTCTTTAACCTTCAGCTCTACTGTCAGGAATTTTGGAAGAACATTTGCTCCGTCGATTTCTCTGTAAATCCTGCCTGATACCGACCATTCAGAATAATAAAGCGGTGGATATACAATGCATGATGTCAAAATAGAAATTACTGTAAGAAGTGATACCACCAGACAGCATTTTTTTACGATAGATAAATTTTTTTTCTGCATAAAAAACTCCTTTTTATAGTTTTAACTATAATATCCTTATTCAAAACCTTGAAACAAGTCCTTCTATCAGACTGGCTGAAGCCCACGGCATAAGTGCAAACCAGGTACTGGCCGGGCTTCCGTCCTCATATTTTTCGGTCAGAAGTCCCTGACAAAAACAGAAACGCTCAGACATCCAGCCAATCTTTCCATACCCGTATTCTTTGTCCCTGGTATTGAAAGTCTGCAGGCTCCAGGCAACTGTATCTTCCATTCTCTGTTTAACGTACAAATCACCGGTTTTTTGGTAACAGTAATCCATTTCGGCAATAATTGTGCTGGACATAGGATGAATATGAGGATTTGCAACTGAAGTAATGCTTCCGCCGCAGCTGGACCAGCCGATTTCACTTAAAGGCGGAACCTGAACCGGCGTATTGTACCCGAGTTTAAAGGTAGATTCATAGTAAATTGCGTCTTTCAGGTGCTGCAAGAGATAATCCAGGCCTGTTATTTCATGAAGCAGCTTTACTGCCCGGATATAACTGAGTACTCCTTCGCTGTCCACGGCTTTATCTGTATCAAGGGGACCTCCATAACATTCCGTTTTAGCAACAAAATGATTGTAATAATGAAGTTCACTTTTCAGCGCCTGGTCATGATACCGGCTGTCTCCGGTTATTTTTTCATACAGAACTGCTGCTGCAAGGCACCAGGCACCGCCTAAAGAATCATATTCAAGGCCGGCTCCGGTTGAAACTGACATGGAAAACGGATATTCCAGATCAGAATTAAGAACTTTATTCATTTTACTGACTACTTTTGTGCACAATTTAAGAATATTTTCATGGGAAATACCGGTTTCCTTTTCAGAAACGTAAGCCTGCAGCAAATAATAAACTGCCTGTCCGTTCAGATAACCGCTGTGACCGCCTGAATGCATGCCGTTATACCACCAGCCTTTTTCGGACCAGTTTCCGTTTTCTACGGCATCATACAAAAAGCCGGAAGCAGGATTATAAGCTTTCTCCACCACCTGCTGGATAAAAGCCAGAGACTGGCTGCGGGCTTTTTCATCCCCAAGCTTATTTGCTGCCAGCAGCACAGGAACTGCAACGGAAAGCCCATTTGTCCAGGTTAATGAACCGATTTTATTATATTTAAAACCTTCTGGTTTATCGTAAACAAAACCTGTATACATCTGTTCATCTTCCAGCCAGGCATAATCTCTGATTGCGCCGGTCAGTAATTCAACGGCTTTTTTCTCAGTCATCCCCTCAATTTTGCGAGGAGATTCATAAAATTCGCTGTATGTATGTACAAATGCCCTGTAAATATCGGTTTCTGAAGTTCCCTGATAATCATAAACCCATAAATCAAAGGAAAAACTTTCATTCCTTGGAAGCTTAAAGCTGTTTTCCTCTGTGAGAGGCGCTCTTTCCAGAACCGTTGCCGTCTGCACAAAAAGCCACGGTGCATTTTCATAACCAAGGGTAAAACCTGCGCTGGCACAGCCCTTATCATCAATATTGCAGGAAAAACCGTTGAATTGTACCCTGCCTGTTTTGTCATCAATAAGATATGGTACTGCCGCAATTCCAAAGACATGTCCTTTATCGTAAACAAGACTTACAGGTTCCGAAAGTCTGTCGCTTCTGGTCATAAAATAAGATGATTCCGGGAATCCGCCGGCCCCGGCTTTTAAGCGCGGAAATGCTTTTCTTCCTGAAGCAGGAAAATCTGCCGTGTTACTGTTATAAATGTATCCCGGCATAAAAACCTTTGGCTCAGTTTTTTCATCCAGGACTTTTATCTGGATAATTCCGGAAAAGTCTGTATTACCTGTATTAGTTACTGTTGCTTTGTATTTTCTGAAAAGTGAATTTTCTTCGGTTAAATCAAAACTAATGTCTATTCCACATCCGGATAAATCACTGTATTCAATATTTTCTGCGTCTGTTCTGCAGAGGCTGACTAATTTAACACTCATTCTCTTCTCCAAAGAAAATTCTGTATGAATATGTTCTTAGTATATCATGAATAACTGATCCAGACATAACAATTTGTTTAACTAATATTTAACTAAATTTACTTAAAATTATCAATATTTTAAGTAAATTTAACTTGACATTTTGGACATTTCTGCTATTTTAAAATCAAACAAAAAGTTGATTTTATTTTTCAGGAGCATAGTATGAAAAAACACCCTAAACTTTTTGTTGGCGCCCTTTTATTCCTTTTCCTTTTCACAGGCACATTATTCTTTTCCTGTGACCTTATTGCAGGTAATAATTCCTCCCCTAACCAGCCGGATCCTGCTGCCAGAGATGCAGACTGTCAGATTACTCCAACTGATTTAGGCGGATGGACTGGAAATGTTTCTATTGCGGCCGAAAAATTTTCAGAAATGGTAAGCGGTGACTATATCACTATTACAACTATTGCCAGTCCAACAAGTTCTGCAGCCGCTCAGCTTGGTTTATGTGACGGCGACTGGGCTAACATCGGTTCCGACGGCGCCTGTTCAAATGTTTCTTCCTACAGTTCTGAATACACCTGCTATACGCTGAATGCTGCGTCCCAGAATACAGTATTTACTCCTTCTGATGATGTAATCGCAATCCTAAAAACTAAAGGCATGATTATTAAAGGCCAGGGAGTAAAAGTTACTTCTGTAGTAATCAGAATAAATGCAAACCTTGATAAGTCAGACAATCCAACAGTTACTCCTTCTGAATCTGATTTATCTGATGCTTCTGCTACAGAAAATGCAAAACACCTGTTCAAATACATAAAGAATATGTACGGAAAGAAAGTCATTACGGGACAGATGGAAAATGCCTGGGACAACGATTTCAATCAGCTTGGAAAAGTGTATGATTCTACCGGCAAATACCCTGCCTTAATGGGCTTTGACTTTATGGATTACACCGGAACCAGCTGGGATGCAAGTACATTCAACAAGCAGACACAGCGGGCCATCAATTTCTGGAACGGCAAGGACTGGAACGGAAACAAAATCTCTGAAAATCAGGGAATCGTAGCCTTCTGCTGGCACTGGTTTGATCCTTTACATAAAGATTATTCCTATAAACCCGGGGACGGAACAGACGGCACAACCTCTTTCAGGATTCCTTACAACACCACAACTGATTCCTGGGATACTGCATCAGAAGCATACAAGGCAATTAAATCTGATATGGACGTTATTGCAGCAGAACTGCTTAAACTGCAGAATGCAGGAGTTCCGGTTTTGTGGCGCCCTCTTCACGAAGGAGCCGGTAATGTCGGTTTGTACAATAACACAGGAACCGCCTGGTTCTGGTGGGGAGCCGGCAACAGTACCAGTGAAACTGATATGAAAAATGCAGACCTTTGCGGTGAATGTTACATTGCTTTATGGAAATGGATGTACCAGTATTTCACAGAAGAAAAAGGCCTTCATAACCTGATCTGGGTCTGGAACGGACAGAACGCAAAATTTTATCCCGGTGCTGATTATGTAGACATGATTGGAGACGATATTTACTACGAAGCTCCCAACGGAGATAATCCTGCAACAGTATCAACAAACAAGACCAAGTTCCAGACATTCCAGGCAATGGATACATCCAAACCGGTCGCCATGACAGAATGCGGAACTTTACCGGATATTGAAACAGACGGAGCCCTGTGGTCTTTCTTCATGATCTGGAATGATTCATCAAATAACAAATCTGACACTGCAGGAAATTACTGGAACGGAGAATACTACAATTCCGATGCCAGAAAAACTGCCGTATACAACAGCGAAACCGCCATTACTCTGGATGAACTTCCGGATTTAACAGCTTACTAAAAGATTCAATAACTTAAACTGAAACCAGATCATGGGTCATGAGGAAGATTTACAGTTACTGGATTTTCGGCCCCTGTAAGGCCAAACCTCTCCTGAAAATCCAGTTTGAATCCAACGTAATGTTTTTCATTTTCACCTCCCTCACTCAATTTACTCTGCGTTACGGACAACACGGAAACCGACGGTATGAAAACTGTTATACGGGTATTTCTGAAAATTTCGGTCATAAACAAAACTATATTGGTAAACACTATAATAAGAGCCCCCACGGATTACACGGTATTGTCCTGAAGCAGGGCCTGCTGCTGCCGGTGCACTGGTAATATTACCATACCAGTCCCAGCACCATTCCGCAACATTTCCGCTCATATCATAAAGTCCATAGCCGTTGGCTTTTTTTGTCTTTACATCGCGGCTTCCTGTTGAATTGGTATTTCTATCGTACCATGAAACATCCCCGCAAGTATTACTTCCCGCATAATTATAAGATTCACCTCCACGGGCTAGCCATTCCCACTCTGCTTCTGTAGGCAGACGGTAACCGTTCGAATTAAAGTTACAGTTTGCAGCATTCCAGGTACTATTGCTGCTGGTAGGGACATCTCCCCATTTTTCGGTATCTGTTTCATACTTCCCGTCAACTTTGATTGAATAGCATGGAGTCAATCCTTCGCTGACAGAAAGCTTGTTGCAGTACACAAGGGTATCATACCAGCTTACAGAAGAAACCGGATTATTAATGGCATAATTTCCAATTAGCTTGATTCCGTTTTTGTCATGGGCATCTACGGTACTCGGGTCACTTCCAATAACTGCCTTATATTCTGCCCTTGTTACTTCGTGGTCACATACAATCAAATTTGAAATAGAAAACTGTCTGCCGCTTACAAAAACATTTGATGTCGGGGTCCAGGTTTCTTTTCCTGTAATTGTTGTTCCGGTAACCTTTACGAATCCTTCCGGTATTGTTTCCCCGGAAAGACTTTTTTCTATCCACTGGGCGGTAAAGGTCAGGTTTTCAGCACCAAAGGCCGCAGGGGCTGTTATATCGCCGTTTGACCATTCCACAAAGCTGTAATCACTGCTTACCGGCTGTTCAGGTACAGCATAACCTGCCCCATAAAGTCCGCTTACGGTCCTGCTTGTTGTGTCGTCACTGAATTTTCCTTCAGTTCCTGTTTCAAAGGTATAGGAAATAATGTTCCGGTCATAGAAAACATAAACGGCGGTTTCGTTCTGTGCCAGGGTTTTTGCTGTAAAGCCTGTAAAAGTTTTCTTGAAAACGTCTAAAGTTGCATTGTCTTCAACCGTAATTGAATCGTCTGTAGCGGACAGAGAGTAATCTGTAAAAGCCTTTCCGCCGGTTATCTTCTGCTTAAGATGATAAACCGCATATGTACCGGCAGAAACTGTGTTTGTGTAAACTGTAGTTGATATTGTCCTAATTTTTACTGTTGTTACTGACACAGGACTGTCTTCCAGTCCGTCTTTTACTGCAACTGCCTTTACTATTGTATCTTCATTAAAGTTTATTGCACCAGTATAAAGAGTACCTGCTGCAGAGGGCATTGTCCCGTCTGTGGTGTAGTAAATTGAAGCTCCTTCTGTTTCAGATGCCATTATAATTCTGACACCGTCACTTCCCGCATCCTCTGCAGTAAAGATTACTGCTTCTGCAAAATTTTTTTCTTTGTATTGAACTCCACAGCATTTTGCCGCAGCCGCTGCCGTAGTATATTCTTTTTCACACTTCGGACAGATATATTTTGATACTGTATTTGTTGTAGTTTTGGACCTGATTGAAACGCTTACAGTTGACACAGGACTGTTTTCCATGCCTTTCTTAACTGCCAGAGCCTTTACCGTTGCGTCTGTTTTAAAGGTTAATGTACCGGTGTAACAGGAACCTGATGCAGTCGGAGTACTGCCGTCTGTCGTGTAATAGATCAGGGCATCCTTTGTTTCAGTAGCCATTTCAATTTTCACACCGTCGTCACCTGCATCTGTTGCAGTAAACACAACCGGAGAAACGTAAGTTTTTTCAATATATTTGACCACATACTGTATTTCCGAATTACAGCCGGTAATGAAGCACATAACCGAAAGCAGAATTATCCATCCGAAAACCGGCTTAAATATATTTTTCACTTTTACCTCCGCAAAACTCCTGGAATCAGGCAGCACAGAACAATTATAGCATGGGTTTGTATGATTTCCCAACAAACAAAAATGCCCCTGACATCAAAGATTTCAGGGGCACTATCAGATCAGCTATTAAGTTCTAGAACAGTAAATCGTCTTTTCCAGGTTCTTTTACAAATGGACCAGGAAGTACTGATTCTCCGCGGTGGTTACCGAAATAGTCTTTATTGAAGATGATTTCAGTTCCATCAGGGTTTTCAAAGCGCTGTTCCGGTTCAAAAGCCTCACCCAGGATATCAGAATTAACGATTCCAACTTTGAAATCTTTCATAATCTGGTAAACGTTTGTGTCCAGAATGTATTTTCCGTCTTTTTCTACAACCTTAACATAGGCTTTTTCTGTGTTGTCCATGAACTTTGTTTTTTCGTTCTTGCAGGCTTCGGCACCGTTCAGGTAAACGTTTCCGTCTACCCAGCAAGGAAGTTTTCCGAAGTGATATTCCTGCATAACGAACATGCTTGGTTCCGGATTATCAAGTTCGAACTGAGCAATCCATTCATCGTAAGTCGGGTAATCATCAAATACTGATGTACCTGCAACCTGATTGTCACGCATCATAAAGCCCATATCTTCTTTTTCTTCTACAGGTTTTACCGGCCAGTTCTGAATGAAGATATTATTGTAAGCACGATCATCTCCGTGAAGGAATGTCATCATACCTGCTACTTCTGTGCGGTGACGGATGTGGTATGGAGTATAGCGAGGAGCCATTGTACCGTTTTTGAGCGGCATGTCTGTTCCCGAGCCGATTGAAGTAATTGCACCAAGGGCAATGTTGTGAACAAGAGCACAGCCCTGAGCTGCAAGACGGAATGAACATTTTGAAAGGCTGATGTTGTTGTCAATCAAGGTTGGACCGTGTGAAACTTCAACCATAACGTCCTGTGAACTCATTCCACCAAATACTAACGGGATATCTTCTGATGGAGGCATATTGTCGTGGAAAAGGTTCTGGCTGATACGTGTACCCTGAGCCTGCCAGTCACACCAGATTCCCATAATACAGTTGTGAATATGGTTTCTGCGGATTGTAACATCGATTGCAGCGTGGAATTTGATTCCGGCAATTTCAGCTCCGGCCAGTTCCTGCATACAGTTGATGTGATGAATGTGGTTATCTTCGATTGTAGAGAATACACAGCCCATGCGGCCAACAATACCAGTCTGTTCACAGTGGTGAATGTTACAGTTGCGAACCAGGTGGTGACCAATGTTTTCTTTTGTCCATCCATGATACTGTCCGCGGCAAACTGCATCACGTTCCATCTGTGTGGCAGATTTTACGTGGCGCACTGTCCAGTAGTGGTCATTTTCAGGGTCCAGATATTTACCCAAAGAAATACCGCAGCATTTTGAGTTGCTGATTTCGCAGTTCTGGATAATCCAGCCTTTTGCCCAGTGAGGACCAACCATACCGTCCTGGTAAGCTGCCGGAGGAGCCCATGTAGTTGCTGCCTTGCAGACATTGAAGCCGTCAAAAGTGATGTAATCTACACCATTTTTAGTTGGCATGAAACAGTTACGGCGAACGTTGATATCAACATGTTCTTTATTAGGATCTTTTCCCTGGAAGTTGGCAAAAATGATTGTTTCATCAGTTTCTGTATCCTGCTCTGTGTACCACTTGTAAACAGACCATTCAGGTTCCCAGGTGTGAATGTATTTTTCGCCTTTAATACATTCTTCCAGAGTTTTTGTTTCGTATAACTGGCGGTCGTTTAAGTAAACAGCACCAGTGTGTTTTTCCTTTGGTCCAAAGTACCAGTCACCGTAAACAAAAGTTGTATAAGGATTGTAATCTCCGAAAATACCGTTTTTGATTCTGTAAGACCAGACATTGTCCTTGTAGTGAATCCAGCCTGTTGTTTCTTCAGCCCCTGTAATTACAGCTCCAAGTGGAACTTCAGATTTATAAACAATTGGAGCATCTTCTGTACCGGCATTTTCTGGTGCTACATGTTCACGGTAAACTCCCGGAGCAACAAGAACAGTGTCGCCAGGTTTTACTACCTTTGCAGCATCGTTGATGTATTTGAAAGGAGTTTCTTTAGAACCGTTTCCTTCTTTTGCAGCGTTGATATTTACATATAAAGTCATTTTCTTTCTCCTGTTGAGCCAAAAAAAAGGCGGTGGTTGAACTTGTCGAAACCACCACCCTGATAAATCTTTCGCTTTAATTAAGCAGCATTACCTTCGCGAAGTTTCTTTGTTGCATCTTCAACTTTGAGGAAGTAGAAGAGTACAAGGTTTACTACAGTAACGATCAGTGGAATTACTGCGAACATGAAAGTAATCATATTGTTACAGGCAGGAGTCTGAACCATAACAGCACCGTTGAATCCAGCTGCTGCAAGGAGCCATCCTGAAAGACCAGAACCAACACCAGAACCAACTTTGAAACCTACTGAAGAACAAGAGTACATTGCACCTTCCAGGTGTTTTCCTGTCTTAAGGTAAGAATATTCTGCTGTTTCAGCGATAAGAGCGTTGATTGTACCAGCGAATGTACAGTTGAACAGAGAACAGGCACCCCACATGATTGTGATGAACAGAAGGTTCTTGTCACCTGTTGTATTTGTAAGTTTGTAAGCACCGATTACGAAGAGTATGCGGAATACAATCTGAATTACAAAAGACCAGCAGTTGAGCTTTCTCATGTTCTTGAGTTTGGCAACGATGAATGGAGCACAGATAAGACCTGCAACACAAGTCAGAGAGAATACGTTCATGAATCCGCCGAACTTGCTCATATCGCCTACAATGTACATGAAGAAGTATGCTGCACAACCCATTGATACAGAAACACTGAAATATGCAAAGAAGTAAAGTCCTGTGATAAGAAGGAAGTATTTGTTCTTGCAGAGAACTTTCAGAGATTCCCAGAGAGTGATTTTTTCTTCAGCTGGAACTTCTTCTTTCTTTTCTTCTTCGCCTTCTTCTGGTGGAAGTTCTTTTACAGAGAATACAGAGAATGTATTAACAACAATACCGATGATAGCGTAAATGATTGCTACTGCACGCCATCCTGAAGCTGTTGCAACACCTGCATCTCCTGTTGAGAACTTGTAAACGATAACCATTGTCATTGAGTTTACGAACATATTTGCCAGTGTAGAGAAGATGAAACGGAAAGTTCCCAGCTGTACACGTTCATTGTTGTTTCTTGTGATCAATGATGTAAGGGCTGAATAAGAAATGTTGTTTGCTGTATAGAAAACAGCGTTCAGCAGTGTGTAAGCAATGAAGAAGTAAGCATATTTAGCAGCATCTCCCCATGACTGAGGAATAATGAATACAGCAATCAGACAAAGTGCGTTACCGATGTAAGAGAAAAGCATCCATGGACGAGCTTTACCGAATTTTGATTTTGTACGGTCAATCAGGGTTCCACAGAAAACGTCTGTAATACCGTCAGCGAACTTTGAAATCATAATCAAAGTACCGATGATACCAGCATTCATTCCTGCTGTAGTTGTAAGATAAACCATGGCAAAAGTTGTAATTAAGCCATATACCATGTTTGCAGCCCAGTCTCCGGTTCCGTAGCCGAGCTTGTTAAAGAAATTCAAGTATTTCTTCTGTTCCATAATGCAATCCCCCTTTTTGGATTAAATTATTTTTTTTTACATTTTCATTATAGGTTTGATTTTTCAGAAAAATATAACCCAAATGGCTTTTTTGCATAAAAACAGTAACCAAAATGAACATTTGGATTTATAATTAAGAGGATGGAAGATAAAAAAGAATCCCAGGAATTTGATTATGAGAACTCAGTAATCAAAATCAAAAATGCATACTCGGAAAAAATTTCTCAGTCAGTTCAGAAAACTCCGCTTCTGATGACAATCGAATACTTTGATTTTAATAAAGATTTCCTCAGGTTTTCCTGGATTGGTTTGAATCATTTTTCCACAAAGCAATACAGAATTTCCGATCCAAACAGCCAACGTAAAAACCTGCATTATCACGACAATTTTGAAATCATTTATGTAATAAGGGGAACTTCCAGAGTTTTCTTTGAAAACAGTTATGTCTATATTCATCAGGGTGAATGCATGATCATAAACAGGAATATTGCTCACCTGGAAAAACCGGACGAATCCTGTGATTTTGTACTCTTAAGTCTTTCAAATCATTTCATGAAGGCCATTATTGAAAACGACTATATTATTTCGGATAACGACAAAATCAATAAACGAATGCCCCAGATTTACAGAATGTTAATGGACGAGCTTTCCGGTGTCAGAAAAAATATCCAGTACTGGCTTTTTTCTCCGACTATTGATTCTACGGAAATTACCTCCAGAACCGAACTGAAATTTGCCGAAATGATTTCCACAATGAATCAGAAAAAAGACGGTTTTTATTTCCATATGCAGGAACTTCTTGTTCAGTTTTTCTGTGTAATTATCCAGCCTTCCCTTTATCAGATGCAGCAGTTTATTGTTGCTCCTAAAAAATCAGAGGAGATTTTCAAAGAAATAACCAGGATTCTGGAAGAAAGAGACGGCCTGATTTCCAGGGCAGAACTGTCAAAAAAAATGAACTATGATGACCACCATTTGAGCAGAATAGTAAAAAACAAGCTGGGTATAAGTCTGGTAGATTATTCCCGGACCTTCACCACCAAAAAAGCGGCCCTTTTACTGACAACCACAGATATGTCCATTGAAGAAATAATCCAGGAACTGGGCTTTTCAAACAAAACCTACTTCTTCAATCTTTTTAAGAAAACTTACGGAATCACACCAAATGATTACAGAGAAGTTTTCTCTTCAAAAAACGAATAATTCTGTTCGTCGTCAGAAGGCAGAATAAATTCCTTACCCTCTCCCCAGATTCCCGAAATAATACTTTTCCACCTCAGGAAGCCCTGAAACTAAATTCCTGAAATCCGAATATTTCAGAGGCTTTCCAAGCATTTTGAAATTTGATTTCCCGTCTTCCACAGCATTTCTGTTGATTATTTCCGCCAGTTTTTCATAATCTTCGGTATAAGGATTCAGATATACCTCTTTCTGCTTTTCGCACAGGTTATCAAACAGAATTGTTCCCAGTAAAATTTTGCAGTCATTCTCTTTTGAATAATCGATTACATTTTTCTGGATTTCATTCTCTTTATCGTAATAATCACCTCCGATAAAGTTCCGGACCCCGTAATAATGGGAAATCATCTGCTTGATGCCTTCAATATATCTCTGTTCCCCGGACGAAACATGATTTTCATCCTTCTTTGTAAGGATTTCTTTATCAAACAATTCCTTGTAAATCGAAGCGCTTGGCTCATTTTTGAAATAGGATTTCCCTATTTCAAAGTTTTTTCCTGCTTTCGTTACTCCGGTAATAAACTCCGAAAACTTCGATTCCAGGAACAAAATGACATTTTTGCCTTCCCCATTTTTTCCAAGAAGAACCACATCAACATTTGACGGATAACCTATTACCTTGTTCTTGAATTCGAAAACCGACTCTGTATATCTGCATCCATCAATTTCCAGCGGATGAGTTTCATTTACATTGAAGAAAAAAAGCAGGGAGCATAAAGAGGAAGAATGCATCGTTGTGATTTTCTGTATTTCATCCCCGGACCCGGAACAGGCCATAATGAACTTTTCCAGAAAGGTTTCTAATTCCGGATTTTTTTCTATCCCGAAATTCCTGGCAATACAGGTTCCCACAAGGGTTTTTAAATCTTTTCCTCCAAAAGAAAATTCATAGGAAGGATCTTTTTCCCCTTTTTTAATTACTTCAAATGGTAATTCGGTATGCTCCCATAAATGGGAATATAAATCTTTTTTTTCGTTTTTTAGGTTTTCTTTGTCGATTTTCATTTCAATTTCACCTTTTCATTCATATTTTCACTGAACAATATACCAAAAAAAATCATGATTTTCATTTTCCTTATCACTTTTTATATCTGCTGGGCGTAACCCCGTAAAAATGCTTGAAAGCGTTGGTAAAATGCTCTGACGACGAATACCCAAGAATTTCAGCAATTTCGTAGATGTTCTTGTCCGTTTCCAGAAGCAGCTGGCAGGCAGCAGACATGCGGGCCTCGGTCTTTTTCTGCAGGAAAGTCTTGTTGTAATGCTTCCGTAAAAGGCGCTCGGTCTGGCGGATTCCAAGGCTTACCTTTTCTGCTAGTTCTTCCAGCGTTATGGTTTTGTAGTCATACAGAAAAGCCTCTTCGATAATAAGATATGCCTGGTCACTTACATTCACCCTGGAAGCCTGATTCTGCCGGCAAAGCACTTCATTTGTTTTATAAAGTCTTGCCACGCTTAAAATAATCTGCTGCAGAACCGATTGAAGCATAAGCTCGTAGCCGGAATGCCTGTTTTCAAGCTCCGAAAAAACCTGTTTCATAAGCTGATGAATATTTTCATCCGCAGTCCCGAACCAGAAATCCCGGTCCAGAAAAGTCTGGACCAGCTCATTTTCCTGTTTTGCCTTTCCCGGAATTACCTGCAGATAAATACAGTATTCCTTCATGGGATCGTTCTGAACCGAAATCTGTTCATGAGGAACTCCCGGTCCTGTCATAAAAAGACAGTCCGGCCCGATATCGTATTTTTTGTCATCAATAATTAAAGTTCCGTAGCCTCTGGAAATATAATGAAGCTCATAGCTGTTCTTGCTGTGAACATGTCTCGGAATAGGATTTGACAGGGTTTCCAGACAGAGACTGATTATGTCAAACTGGGTTTCCGCTATCGAAAAAGAAAGCATCAAATCACGATATTTCATACTCTCTTAATTCTACCACATAACATGCGAAAACACGACATAAAAACAAAAATCTAGTCATTTTGAAGTCTTGTTTTTACAGTTTTTCAATCTATACTGAATTCAGACTAAAAAAAAGGATTGTTGTAATGACAGTAAAAGGAACTTATTTTCAGAATGATGCCGAAAAACCACTGGTTTACGGCGATGTAGAAATTTCAAATGTAAAACGTCAGCGGCTCCGTGGCGAAGAACTTAAAGAAGGTGTTCTTTGCGAACCGGTAATAATTGGTTTCTGTGGAACTGACAACGAGCTTATGCGCATGGGAAGCGAAGGCCTTATGACTCCCAAATTCCCTGAAGGTCAGAACCGCCTTATTAATGGTCACGAAGGAATTGTCTGGGTTCCATCTGAAAACCGATTTGCCATCGTTCTGATCCGCGGCGGCGACAGTTACGACCCTACCCGCTACACCGAAGATGAAACTTACTTCGAATACGGCTGTGACAAGGCGGACGGCCTTTTTGCCGACAAGCAGTACTTCAATCCTGACATGCTTCTGCCTATTCCTGACGGTTATGTTCATGACGGAAAACTGGACCTGGAATTCGCAAAGAGAATGGTTTTCCCGGACCCTTTCGCCTGTATGCTTTTCCAGCTGGAAAGAATGGAAGATTTAGGCAGCGCCCACAATTTCCGCGTTGCCATGAAAAAATACAAATGCGAAGAAGCAAAAGCCCGCGAAATCGCAAAAGAAGAAACATTCGCAAGAACAGTTATCTTCGGACTGGGAACAACAGGAATGTTCATCGGGGACCTGATTAAAAAAGCCCATCCTGAAGCAAAAATCCTTTTTGTTGCCCGCAGCGATGTTGATTCACCAAAAGTAAGCTTTGCCCTTAAACAGGCAAATGCGGAATACCTTCAGAACAATTTCGCAACTGAAGAAGAATGTGCCAAAGCAATCATCGAAAAAATGGGCGGACGCGCAACCTTGTTCATTGGTGTAAGCGGAAACGCAGTAGAAAGCCGCATTGCTTTTGAACACAAGGTTCTGGGCTGCAACGGAGTTTACAACAGCTTCTCTCTCGGACCAAAGATCACTTTCGACACCATGCCATTCGGCTTTGAAAACCATCTGATTTTAGGGTCCATCAACTTCCGCCAGGACCACATGGAAAAAGCCATCGAAATGCTTGCCCAAAGCAATTACAACGAAATCGTTGCCCTGATTGACCGGGACGAATTTGCAAAGGATCCAATCGACGCCTATAAGAACAAAATCTACAACAAGCAGGCTCCAATGAAGACTGCTGTAATCTGGAACAAGAAATACATCAACTGCTAGAGCTGATTAAGTTTATTACATAGAAGGATATAAAAATGAAAACAGTATTAATCGCAAAACCATTTGAAATTGCAGTAACTGATACAGAAAAACCGGTTGCAAAGGAAGGAGAAGCTCTTCTTAAAGTTTTATACGGCGGCATCTGTGGTGCCGATGTTTCAAGCTACACCGGAAACCAGCCTTTTACCACTTATCCCCGTATTCCGGGACACGAATTTTCCGCCCAGATTGTTTCAATCCCGGAAAACGACAAAGGTCTTAAAGCAGGCGACATTGTAACTGCAAACCCGTATTTCAACTGCGGAAAATGCTATTCCTGCCAGCGCGGCTTTGTAAACTGCTGTACAGACAACCAGACTATGGGTGTTCAGCGCGATGGTGCTTTCCGCGAATACATTTCAATGCCTGTAGAACGCATCTATCCCGGAAAAGGTCTTTCAGCAAAAGAACTGGCACTTGTTGAACCTTTCACAATCAGCTATCACGCCCTGCACCGTGCAAAAATTAATCCCGGTGACAAGGTTCTGGTTGTTGGTGCCGGTCCAATCGGACTTTTTGCTTTGATTGCTGCAAAAGCCCAGGGAGCCGAAGTTTACGTTGCAGATATTCTGGACGGACGCCTTGAAAAAGCAATGCACTTCGGAGCAGCAGGTACAATCAATACAAAAACTTCTAACATTCAGGAAGAAGCAATGAAGATTACAGGCGGAAACGGCTTTGATACCTGTGTTGAAGCCTGCGGACTTTCTGTAACCTTCCTTTCCTGCATCGACTGTGTTGCCTTTGCGGGAAACATCATCCTTATTGGTAACGGTAAAAAAGAAACAACCTTCCTCCACTCTATTTTGTTGAAGAAGGAACTGAATGTATTCGGCAGCCGCAACTCTTATGCAAGAGACTTCCAGGCAGTAATCGATCTGATTGCCTCAGGCAAAGTAAATGTTCTTGATATGGTAAGTTCAGTTTATCCAATAGACAAAGCTGACGAAGCTTTCAAGGCCCTGGTAAACAACGACGGAAGCCTTGCAAAGGTTCTGATTGAAATCGGCAGAGCTGAATAACAGACTGAAAACGGAACGATTGTATGGATATTGTAAAAATTGATGCCCATGTTCATCTCTGGTATGAGCAGCAGGGCCTTGTAAACGGAAAACCGGTTTACGCTCTTGGTAACGGCAAGGTTGATTTTGGCGGCGAAGTCCGACAGATGATGCCTCCTTACATGAACGACGGTAAAAATACTGTTGAACGGCTCATTGCAAACATGGACTATGCTCAGGTAAACGGCGCAGTCATTACCCAGGAATACATCGACGGAAATCAGGACAACTATCTTCTTGAAGCCCGTTCAAAATTCCCTGACAGAATCAAGGTTACCGCCCTTTACGAGGATTACAAAAAGGAAAACCTTCCTGTTGATAATCCTGTTGAATTTGAAAAATTTGACGGATTAAAAATCTGTTCCTGCCGCTTAGCTGACCCGGATGTGAAAAAACTCCTGCCAGTATTCAAGGCAGTAGAAAAAGCCGGAAAGTTCATATCGATTGATATGGCTGACGGCGACAAACAGACTGCAGACCTTCAGTATCTTGCAGAACAGTGCCCTGATTTACGGATTGCCATCGGTCACTTTGGCATGGTAACAACTCCAGGCTGGCAGAAGCAGATTGAACTTGCCAAAAATCCAAATGTTTTCATTGAAAGCGGCGGATTAACCTGGCTTTTCCACAAGGAGTTCTACCCTTATCCTTCTGCTGTAGATGCAATCCTTGAAGCAAGGGATATCTGCGGAATGAACAAGCTTATGTGGGGCAGCGACTATCCCCGCACAATGACAGACATTACATACATTATGGCAGTCCGCTTTCTTTTGGAATCAAACAAACTCACCGACGAAGAAAAGAAAACTTTCCTTGGTGAAAACGCAGTGAAATTCTACGGCTTTGAAAACCTGAACCCCCTGCCGCCAATTGCAAATATGTTATAGGAGAAAACAATGTTAAAAGGAATTAACCCGATTATAACCCCAAGCCTGCTTAAAATTCTCTGTGAAATGGGACACGGAGACTCAATCGTAATTGCAGACGGAAACTTTCCTGCCGAAAGCGTTGGAAAAAATGCCTTCGTTGTAAGAATGGACGGCCACGGAGTTCCAGAGATTCTTGAAGCAATTCTTGAACTTATGCCGCTGGACCAGTATGTTCCACAGCCAGTAAGCCTTATGGAACGCTGCGAAGGAGACAATGCCGATGTTTCCATCTGGAAAAAATACGACCAGATTCTTGAAGCCTCCGGCGAAGGAAAAGAAAACTGTGTTCGTAAAATTGAACGCTTTGCTTTCTACGAAGAAGCAAAAAAAGCTTACGCGGTAATCGCAACTTCAGAAACAAGCCAGTATGCAAATGTAATCCTTCAGAAAGGCTGCATTATCAAAAAATAAAAAGTAATTTACCGGGAGAAAAATATGAAAGAAAGAATCATTCAGTTTGGTGAAGGCGGTTTCTTACGCAGCTTCGCAGATGTATTTATTCATAAAATGAACGAACAGGGAATCTACGACGGAAAAGTTGTAGTTGTTCAGCCAATCAATAAAGGCCTTATTCCAGTAATCAATGAACAGAAAGGTGTTTACCACCAGTTCCTCCGCGGAGTTGAAAACGGTGAAGTAGTAAACGACTGCATCAAGGTTGAATCTCTTTCACGCGGTGTTGATCCTTACACAGATTACGACGATTTCCTTGCCCTGGCAAAAAATCCTGACATGCACGTAATCATTTCAAACACAACTGAAGCCGGTATCGAATACATCGGTACCGAAAAAATTGACGACAAACCTCCAAAGGCTTTCCCTGCCAAACTTACAGTTCTCCTTTACGAACGATTCAAAGCAAAGCTCCCAGGTTTTGTAATCCTTTCCTGCGAACTGATTGATAACAACGGAAAGGAACTTCTGAACTGTGTTTTGAAATATGCAGATCTCTGGAATCTCCCGGCAGACTTTGTTGACTGGGTAAAAAAAGAAAACCACTTCTGCAACACTCTGGTTGACCGCATCTGTACAGGCTATCCAAAAGATCCTGTTGAAAAAGAAGAATTAACAAAGCAGCTGGGTGAAGTTGATAACCTTATGAACACTGCAGAAATCTTCCACCTTTGGGTAATTGAAGGTCATTTCGAAGATATATTCCCTCTGCAGAAAGCAGGCATCAACGTAATCTGGACAGATGATGTAAAACCTTACAAGAAGCGCAAGGTTCGCATTCTGAACGGAGCCCACACTTCAATGGTTCTTGGTGCCCGCATGTTCGGACTTTCAACTGTAAAGGAATGTCTTGATGACCCGACAGTAAGCAAGTTCCTGAACAAGGCTCTCTTCGAAGAAATCGTTCCAACACTTTCAGAAGGTCAGTCTCAGGAAGCAAAAGACGGATATGTTCAGTTTGCAAAAGATGTTCTTGAACGCTTTGCAAACCCATTTGTTAAGCATCAGCTTTTGAGCATTGCCCTGAATTCTGTAAGTAAATTCAAGGCACGTGTTCTTCCAACAATCATCGAATACAAGGAAGCCTTTGGTAAACTTCCACCTGCCCTTACTTTCTCTCTGGCTGCTCTCATCGCTTTCTACAAAACCCCGGAAGCAAACGACAATGAAGATATTATGGCATTCATGAAAGATGCATCGGTTTCTGAAATCCTCAAGAAAGAACAGTACTGGGGACAGGACTTAAGCTTCATGCTCCCAGAAGTTGAAAAATACTTCAACACAATCCAGAAAGACGGCATGGCAAAAGCTTACACAGAGGTTCTGGCATGAGTTTGTTGAAAATCAATCCCCTTGATAATGTTGCAGTAGATACTTCCACAGGACACAAAGAAGCCCTTAGTGACATTAAGTGCGGTGAAAACGTAATCAAATACGGATTCCCTATCGGACACGCCACAAAAGACATTAAAAAGGGAGAACGGGTTCACACGGACAATCTTGCCACAAACCTCAAGGATAAACTTGAATACACCTACCAGCCTGCAAACAACCTTCTGGAAACCGGAGATTCCCGCCATACGATAAACGCCTATGTGCGCCCAGACGGGGAAATCGGCATCCGTAACGATATATGGATTGTAAATACAGTGGGCTGTGTAAATAAACTTGCAGAAAAGCTTGCAGCAAAGACAGGAGCTTTCTGCTTCCCTCACCCCTACGGCTGTTCCCAGCTTGGAGGCGACCACATAACTACCCAGGCAATTTTAAAAGGACTCATTAATCACCCGAATGCCGGCGGCGTTCTGGTTTTGGGACTTGGCTGTGAAAACAACAACATCGGCGTTTTTAAAGAATTCCTTGGTCCTGTTGATGAAAACCGGGTTCGTTTCATGAACGCCCAGGATTATGATGATGATTTTGCCCAGGGCGTAAAACTGATTGCAGAACTTCATGAATATGCTTCAAAGTTCAAACGGGAACCTGTCCCTGTTTCAAAGCTCCGGGTGGGCCTTAAATGCGGCGGCTCAGACGGACTTTCAGGCATTACTGCAAATCCTTTAATCGGCCAGTTTTCCGACATGCTGATTAAGGAAGGCGGTTCGACAATTCTTACTGAAGTTCCTGAAATGTTCGGTGCGGAAACAATTCTCATGAACCGCTGCGTGAACAAAGAGATTTTTGACAAAACCGTAAATCTGATCAACGACTTCAAGGATTATTTTATCCGTCACGACCAGGTTGTTTACGAAAATCCATCTCCTGGAAACAAAGCCGGCGGAATTACAACTCTGGAAGAAAAATCTTTAGGCTGTGTCCAGAAAGGCGGCATGGGTCCGGTTGTAGATGTACTTACTTACGGCGACAGGCTTGAAAAAAACGGACTTAATCTTTTGAACGGTCCGGGGAATGACATTGTAGCCGTAACAAACCTGACAGCCGCAGGCTGCCACCTGATTCTGTTCTCCACAGGACGCGGTACACCTCTTGGAGCTCCAGTTCCAACTGTAAAAGTTTCAACAAACAACGACCTTGCTTCAAGAAAATCCAACTGGATTGATTTCAACGCAGGCCCGATGGTTGAAGGACAGGATCTTTCACGGGATTTCTTCAACTACATTCTTGATGTGGCCAATGGCAAAGAAACAAAAAATGAAATCAATGAATACCGGGAAATTGCCATCTTCAAAGACGGGGTAACTTTGTAGTCCTCCCTGTTATAAAAAAGGAATAACTATGTCAGATAAAGAGATTTTCAAAAAGTATAGTTTCGGCGACATGGAAGCAGTCTTCATCAAAGACACAAAATCGGGCTGTGTCGGATTAACTGTCCTTCCTGCCGGTTTTGACAACCAGATTGAACTTGAAGGCTGGTGGAACATTGAACCTGCAGTCCAGATTAAAATGACCGGCGACAATTATTCTGACGGCTGGGCACAGGGACATTCCATGCGAAACAGTCAGTCAACTCACGAACTTAAGTTTGTTGACCAGAAACAGGAAGGCAACAAGATCATTACTACTTATGAAAGACGCGGAGTAAAAGTTTCCAGTGTCCTTGAGTACAATGAATCAGATTTATATTCCACTTCCTACACAATCCTGAAAAACGAAGGAACCGAAAAAGCCTGCATCGAAATGGTTTCAAGCTTCAACATTTCTGCCCTGCCTTGTCTGGGGAAAGGTCTCCGTCAGGAAGATCTGGTACTTCACCGCCTCCAGTCAAAATGGAGCATGTAAGGTAAACTTCAGTCTCAGCCATTCCTTGATTTAAACCTTGAACCGGCCTGGCTCAGAATCGGTGCCCAGAGCATCCGCTTTGGCGAAGTCGGTTCTATGCCTGTCCGCCGCTACTTCCCATGGATGGTTGTTGAAGACAGGAAATACAACTACAGTATCGGTGTTCAGCTTGCACACCCTTGTTCCTGGCAGATGGAAGTCTACAACAAGGACGAAAAGAACGCACTTTCAGGCGGCTTGGCCGACAGAGAATTCGGTCACTGGATGAAATTTCTTGAAAGCGGAGAAACCTTTGAAACTCCCCGCGCCACAATTACAGTAGCAAAGGAAGACATTGACGGCATCAGCTACCGCCTTACTTCCTCACAGTGGCCAAATCTGGACAAGGTTCCTGAATCAGAAAAATCTCTTCTTGTAATCTTCAACGAATACTGTACAACCTGGGGAAATCCAACAGAAGAAAACATGGCCAAGATTGCCGAAAAACTTAAAGGCCACGGACTTACCTACTGTGTAATGGATGCAGGATGGCATGTAAAGGACGGCTGCGACTGGTCTGACATCGGCGACTGGATTACAAACAAAACCCGTTTTCCACATGGACTTAAAGCAACGGCAGACAAGATCAAAGAATGCGGCATGATTCCCGGCATCTGGTACGAAATGGAAAACTGCGCCAACTCTTCTGAAATTTTCAAAAATGAAGATATGCTTTTGAAGCGGGACGGTATTCCTTTACAGGCATGTCAGCGCCGTTTCCTTGATATGCGCAAGCCGGAATGTCATGCTTACCTTAAGGAACGCTTAATCGACAATCTGAAAGACAACGGCTTCGGTTACCTTAAAGTTGATTACAACGACAACATCGGCATCGGCTGTGACGGTGCTGAATCCCAGGGCGAAGGTCTCCGCCAGCAGATGATGGGTTCCCAGGAATTCTTCAGGACCATCAGACGCGAAATCCCTGAGCTGGTAATTGAAAACTGTGCTTCAGGCGGACATCGTCTGGAACCTTCAATGCAGGCCCTTACGAGCATGGCTTCCTTCTCCGATGCCCATGAATGGGAAACAATTCCGGTTGTAGCAGCGAACGTTACCCGGGCAATTCTTCCGGCCCAGAGCCAGATCTGGGCAGTACTCCGCGCAAAGGACAGCGATACCCGCCTTCACTATTCTCTTGCCAACACCTTCCTGGGCCGCATGTGCCTTTCCGGCGACATCTATGATCTGTCGGATGACCAGTGGGCAGTTGTTGATGAAGCAATTGCAATGTACAAACTCTGCAGTCCTGTAATCAAATCAGGACGCAATTACCGTTATGGAAATTTCCAGAATTACTATAACAAGCTTTCAGGCTGGCAGGCAGTTGCCAGGGTTTCTGAAAAAGAAAACAAGCAGCTTGTGGTAGTAAACACTTTTGCAAATGCTGATGAAAAACTTTCAATCGATCTTCCGGGAAAACATAAAAAATGGGAGGTTGAAGCTGTCTTCAGCAGAAAGGATATAGAAATCGACTGTAAGGACAACAGGTTATCACTGGAAAATCTCCAGGATTTTGACGGACTTGTTGTACTTTTAAAAGGCTGCTAGGGAAATCCTTTATTTAATTTCTCTTATTGTGTAATTTCCATCCAGATACCGGTAAGTGTTTCCGTCATCTTCATAAAGTTCGAATGGTCTGCAGTTTCCCTTTGCATCAGGGAAACGAAGCGGTTCTCCGTCTGAAACAGGAACAATGCTTCCTTCCCTGACAAAGAGCGGCATTTTTGAAATATCCGCAGCCGCTTCTACCCGCTGACCGCCTTCATAACGCTTTCCTGTCCACCAGTCATACCAGCCACAATCTGAAGGAAGATAAACTTCCCGTGTTTTTTCAGCACTGACAGCTTTGCCTGATTTATCAAAGTACATTGGTTCAAGAACAGGACAAACCATAAAGGCCGGACCAAACATATACTGGTTCTTTATATTTTCTGTTTCCCTGTCTTCAAATTCCGTGAACAACGGACGGATAAACATTTCATCATTTTTCCAGACCCTGGCCCCGACCGAATAAATATATGGCATCAGTCTGTAACGGAGTTTGATAAAATCAACCAGTGTATCATAAAACTGATTTGTCTCGTCCATAAAGGCCCATGGTTCACGTCTGCAGTCTGTACCGTGAGCTCTGAACATTGGCAGGAAGGCACCAAACTGGAACCAGCGGGTGTATAATTCACGGAAACCGGCATTTGCAGTCGTATCATCGTAATCTCCGCTCCAATACCAGTGGGCACCATTTTTTACAAAGAAACCGCCGATATCCAGAGTCCAGTAAGGAATGCCGGAAAGACTGAACTGAATGGCTGCCGTCAGCTGGTTCTGAAGGGTTTCCCAGGTTGCACTTGTATCTCCTGACCAGAGAGTAACACCAAGCTTCTGGCTTCCAACATAACCGTTGCGGGTCAGAAGAAGCATGCGGCGGTCCGGAAAATCTTTTTTCTGCCCTTCGAACATACCCTTTGCGTGGTAATAACCAAAGGCATTTGCCTTTTCAACAGGCATTACATCGCATGCTGTCTGAATATATTCAGCAAACTGAACGGCAGGATCCTGCCATTCCATATGGTTCCATTCAGGAGTAATTGGTTCACTGGAATCACACCACCAGCTTTCAACTCCCAGATCTGCAAGACCTTCCTTTGCCTGTTTCCAGTACAATTCGCGGGCTGACTGGTCAAAAGCATTTACAATGTTGATTCCGCTGATCAGTTTGTTCTGAGCCTTCATTTCCTTATAGTTTTCACACTTTTCGTCCATACTTGGCCAGATTGAAATCATAAAGTGAACATCATCTTCATGAAGCTTTTTAATCATTGCAGGAACATCAGGAAAACGGGTTTTATCAAAGGATTTCTGTCCCCACATTCCGTCTTCCCAGCTGAGCCAGTCCAGAACAATGGTGCCCAGAGGAATCCCACGGCGCTTGAATTCTGCAGCAGTATCAAGAATTTCCTGCTGAGTTTCATAACGTTCCTGAGACTGAACGTAACCAAAGGCGTATTTCGGAGGCAGCAAAGCTTTACCTGTCAGACGACGCATTCCGCTTACAATTTCAGATTTCTTCTCCGGAGCAATCATAAAATAGTCCAGATAATAATCAGCTGTGGTGTAAAAATAGGTTCCGTATTTTGTATCACTAAAAATAGAAGGACTCTGGGTTGTAAATAAAAGGCCGTATCCTTTGTTTGAAACAAGGAACGGAACGGCAATTTTCCTGTTTGCCTGATTCAGGTACTGAGTTGTTCCCCGCAGGTTCCAGCAGCCTTCTTCAGCCTGTCCAAGACCGAAGATTTTTTCATCTTTATCCAGAACAAACTCAAGGCGTGTATGGAAAAGCGACTTGTCAAATTCCTTGTCTGCTGATGTTACTCGTTTTTTTACACCGTCAGCAGTTTTTATTTCTTCAACCCTGATATTTCCCACAGTTTTATAGGTGTCAAAGGCTTCAAGATGACGCCCATTGTCTACTTCTGTGAACAAATTAAGTAGATTTTTAGGATTTATAAAGCTTACGGCAGCAGTTTTTCTGCATATCCGGCAGATCAGCTTACCTGTAGAGATAAAAACCGCATCATCCTTTTCTTCAACCTTGAAAACCACAGCTTCTCTGGCCGGTAAAAATTCAGCTCCCTGTTCCGGGTTAAAATCCCGACCTTCAACGTAAGAAACACGGAAAATATCTTCATCATAAACGGATATTCTCGTAATTCCTCTTTCAGACTTAAGCACGACCTGGTTTTTATTCTGAATAACTTCTGTAATCTTGCAATCTTTTTGAAGAAGCGGACTTATCATTTTTATTCCTCATTGTTTTTTCGGGGGGAAATTTCAAGGTTAAACGATTAACTTTGCTATATTATAACCTAATTTCTGTCTTAACATTTGTCAAGAAAAAGGAAACTGATTAATAAAAATGACCGAATCCTCAATATTTCAAGCGAAATAGAATAAATTTATAAGATTTTTTGAGGTGCGGTTTTATTCTCCGAAGGTATAATTACTAAAAAAGTTATGGAGAATATTATGAAAAGGTTTCTTTCTGTCCTGGTTTTATTTGTTTTTTTATTTTTAAGCTGCAAAACAGCGAAACAGTCAGTTGAAGAGAAAAAACCGGAACTGAAATTCCAGGAAAACGGACTTGCAGTCCTGAATATTGAGAATCCATTAATGCTTGAAGCATACAAAACAGAATTTACCGGCGACGGAACTTTCCACGATGCCCCTTTTATTGCCAGAGACATGAAACTTGGACTTAATATCGGAAACACCATGGAAGCCTACAAGGCCAAAGGCTGTGAACAGATAAGCTTCACCTGGATTCCGGTAATCGGGGAAAACACTCCTTCAGATTACGAAACCTGCTGGAAATCTCCGGTTATTACACAGGAAATGATAGATGCTGTTAAAACTTCCGGATTCAATACAGTCCGCATTCCGGTTTTCTGGGGAAATATGATGATCAACGACGGATCCTGGACAATCAACAGCGAATATCTGGCCCGGGTCCGTGAAATCGTTGATTACTGCCTCAACAATGACCTGTATGCAGTAGTAAACTGCCATCATTTTGACGAATTCATCATCAGAAGAAATTCCATCGACGACTGTGCCCTTATTTTTGAAAATCTCTGGACTCAGATTGCCTCTTATTTTAACAATTATTCCGAAAAACTGATTTTTGAAGGATTCAACGAATATCTTGGTGGAAGTCAGTTCAATGCTTCCGGTTATCTGCAGGATCTTCGCAGAGACGTTGCCTATGAACTGGTAAACAAAATGAACGATACTTTTGTAAAAGCTGTTCGCTCAACCGGCGGCAACAACCTGAACAGAGTTCTGATTATCAGCGGTTACTGGACAAATATCGACCGCACTACAAACAGCGCCTTTATCATTCCGGAAGACACTGTGGAAAACCGGCTTATGGTTTCGGTTCACTATGTTGATAATTCCATGTACTGGTCAAATCAGATTGGCGGCCCTGCCTGGGAAAAATATATTGAATATCAGTGCGGACTGCTTAAAAAAGCCTTTACTTCAAGAAACATCCCTGTATTCCTTGGTGAAACCACTGCAGGATATCCTTCTCCAAACATGTCTTATGACGCTTCACGAACTTCTTCTGAATGTGTGGAATATGTTTTAAAAAGACTTCTGGATTACGGCTTTGTTCCTGTAATCTGGGACACTCATTCAGACCACAGTTTCTTTGACCGCAATGAAATGAGAATCAGACTGGAAGAAAACCAGGAAGTAATTAGCCGGGTAAACCAGCTGTTGCTTCAGGAATAAAACTTATAACTCCCCTTTCATTCCTTGAAAATTCCCGATTTTTTTTCGTTAGGTTACACTAACCTATTGACAATGTTAGTGCAACCTAACTATATTATTATTGAACTGTTAGTTAGTCCTTACTAATCAGCATTTTCCCCGTTTTGCTCCTAAGGAAATGCTGATTAGTTTTCCTAACAGACAGTACAGGAGAAAAAATGCCAATCTACATGGCTCAAATCGGAGAAGAATATCTTGTAAAAAAAATCGGTGGTCTGGAAGAAACAAAACACCACCTGAAGAATCTTGGTTTTGTGGCCGGAGCCCAGGTATCCGTTGTAGCAGTAATGAACGGAAACCTCATTATTCAGATCAAAGATGCAAGAGTTGCAGTCAGTAAGGAACTGGCCGGAAAAATTATTATTTAATCAATAAAGAGGTATATATGACATTAAAGGAAATGAAACCCGGGGCAACTGTAACGGTTGTCAAAATCTCAGGCGAAGGCGCCATAAAGCGCAGAATCATGGACATGGGCCTTACAAAAGGCGTTGAAGTATTCGTAAGAAAGGTTGCTCCTTTGGGTGACCCGGTAGAAATTACAGTCCGCGGCTATGAACTTTCAGTTCGTAAGGCAGATGCTGAATTAATAGAGGTAAAATAATCATGAAAATCGCACTTGCAGGAAACCCTAATGCGGGTAAAACAACACTTTTTAATGTTCTCACAGGTTCAAATCAGTTTGTCGGAAACTGGCCCGGAGTAACTGTTGAAAAGAAAGAAGGAAAACTTAAAGGACATAAAGATGTAGAAATCATGGACCTTCCTGGTATCTACTCTCTTTCTCCATACACACTGGAAGAAGTTGTATCACGAAACTACCTTGTTAATGAACGCCCTGATGCAATCCTGAACATTATTGACGGAACAAACCTGGAACGAAACCTTTACCTTACAACCCAGCTGGTTGAACTTGGTATTCCGGTAGTAATTGCCGTAAACATGATGGATGTTGTGAAGAAAAACGGCGACAAAATCCACCTGGCAGAAATGTCAAAATTACTGGGCTGCCCTGTTTACGAAATCTCAGCTCTCAAGAACAAAGGCTGTCTGGAAGCGGCAGAAGCTGCTGTAAAAGCCGCCTCAGAAAAAAAGCCAATGAAATACCAGCACCGTTTTGAGCCTTGTGTTGAACATACCCTGGCTCACATTGAAGAAGCAGTCCTTCATGACCTTCCGGAATCAAAGCAGCGCTGGTATTCTGTAAAGCTTTTTGAACGGGATTCCAAAATTGTGGATCAGCTTAAGGAAGCAGAAGGTCTTTCAGTTTCCCTGGAAACCCTCAATCACATCGATTCAGACATTAAGGAATGCGAAAAAGAAATGGATGATGATTCAGAATCAATCATCACTGCTGAACGCTACAAATACATTGAATCTATCATCAAAGCCTGTGTAACAAAGAAAAATAAGGCAAGCAAGCTGAATACTTCAGACAAAATTGACCGCGTAGTTACAAACCGCTGGCTGGCTCTCCCTATTTTTGCCGCTGTAATGTGGGCAGTTTACTATATTGCCATGGTAACTGTAGGTGCTGCAGCAACAGACTGGGCAAATGACGGCCTTTTTGGTGACGGATACCACCTGTTTGGAATCGGAACCGCTGCTTACGAAGAAGCTGTCGAAGAATTCGGTGATTCATCTGCAATTCTTGAAGCTTACGGAAACGGTGAATTTACTTATGTTATCCAGGATGAAGAAACTCTCGAAGTTTCAGACCCAATCGAATTCACAGAAGAAGATGTTGCCGCTGCAACTGCAATGGTTGAAAAATACGGTGAAGAAGGTCCTGCCACAGAAGACTATGGAATCTGGATTCCAGGAGTCCCTGCCCTTATAGAACCAGCTCTGGACGCTATCGGCTGTGCTGACTGGCTTAAAGGTCTGCTTCTGGATGGTATTGTAGCCGGTGTCGGTGCAGTTTTAGGCTTTGTTCCACAGATGCTGGTGCTTTTCATTCTCCTGGCCTTCCTTGAAGCCTGCGGTTACATGGCCCGCATTGCCTTCATTATGGACCGTATTTTCCGCCGCTTCGGACTTTCGGGCAAATCTTTCATTCCGATGCTGGTTGGAACCGGTTGTGGTATTCCTGGTATTATGGCAAGCCGCACAATCGAAAGTGAACGGGACCGCCGCATGACTATTATAACAACTACATTCATCCCTTGTGGTGCCAAAACTCCGTTCATCGCCATGGTTGCAGGTGCAATTTTCGGCGGTTCTCCATGGATTGCAACAGGCGCCTACTTTATCGGAGTTGCCTCAATCCTCTGTTCAGGAATCATGCTTAAAAAGACAAAGATGTTCGCCGGCGATGTGGCTCCATTCGTAATGGAACTTCCTGCCTACCACTGGCCTACAATCGGTAACCTGCTCCGCTCAATGTGGGAACGCGGCTGGTCTTTCATCAAAAAGGCAGGAACAATCATTCTGCTTTCAACCATCGTAATCTGGTTCCTTTCCTTCTTCGGATGGGCTGAAGGAGCCTTCGGAATGCTTGAAGAAGATCAGATGGACTGCTCAATTCTTGCTTACTTTGGCCGTTGTGTATGCTGGCTCTTCCAGCCTCTTGGATGGGGTAACTGGCAGGCTACAGTTGCTGCAATCACAGGCCTTGTTGCAAAGGAAAACATCGTTGGTACAATGGGAATCCTTTACGGCGGAACAGAAGCCTACGCAAACATGGCTGCAGTATTCACAGGTGTAACAGGTATGTCCTTCCTTATCTTCAACCTTCTCTGTGCTCCATGTTTCGCTGCCATGGGTGCCATCAAGCGCGAAATGAACAACGCAAAATGGTTCTGGTTTGCCATCGGTTATGAATGCGGCTTTGCTTACGTAATTGCCTTCATAGTAAACCAGCTTGGAGCCCTGTTTACAGGAGCTGTAAACGGCGTTTTCGGAATAATCGAAGTAGTATTGGGATTTGCAGTACTGGCAGGCCTGATCTACATGATATTCAGAAAAGACAAATATAAAGAATGTAAATAAAGGTGGTTTTGACTGGTTCAACCACCGGTAAAATACCCGGCTTATGCCGGGATAACAATAAAACAGGAGATTCTTATGGGAACAGCAATAATTTGTGTAATTCTTTTCGTAATTATAACTTTGATTGTTAAATCACTCTGCAAAAAATACATTAATGCAAAAAAAACCGGCGGCTGCTGCTGTAGCTGTTCTGGCTGCAGCGGTAAATGCGGCTCAGCAAGTAAAGAATCTTAATCAAGAAAAAATATACAAAAATCCCCTTTTTTTGTAGGGCTTACTAATAAAGGTTTATTAGTAAGCCTTTTTTATTAAATTTTTGGTGTTACTATTGACAGAAACATAAATAACATGTAAGTTACTATATATAGAAACAGTTACTATTTGTAGAAACATAAAAGAGGTAAACATGAACGTACGGACAGACGCCATTTACAGAAACTTATCCAGTGAAAGATATACACCTTATTCACTTGCAAGAAAAATCGGAGCAAAAGCCATTCTTGAATCAGCCAGCTTTGCCAAGGGCCGTGAACGCTATTCAATTCTGATGACAGAAGAAGCCTTCCGTATTATTCAGGACGAAGACGGAATCGCTTTTATCATCAACGGTCAGAGAAAAGAGTTTGATGCATCAAATGTTGACAGCCGCGATGCCCTGGGCCGCAAAAAAGAAGCCGATATTCTTGATGCCCTTCTTTATGTTGCAGAACAGAATAAAAAACCTGAAGACAAAAGCTGTAAAGAAATCCCTATTCCTGCTTCCGGAATCGGTTATTTAAGCTATGAATTTGCTGCCCGCTGTGACAATATCAAGTTTTTTGAACAGCGTGATGAACTGAAAATTCCTGAAAGCATCTTTATTGCAGGTCATATTTACATCGTTTTTGACCACCTTACAGAAACCATGCATCTTTTTGGGTTGAACTACAATGAACATGAAATCGACCTTGAAGCTGCAATGGACAGACTCGTAAAACGCATTAATGACATGGACTTTTCTTATGTGGAAGAACCACCTGCACATTTTGAATACAAAATGATTACAGACCTGGAACAGTCAAAGAAAGAATACATTGAAAAAGTTCAGGCCCTGAAAAAACACATTATTGCCGGAGACATTATTCAGGCAGTTCCAAGCCGCAGAGTTCAGATTGAATGTAAGGCAACTGCCATGAATATTTACGGAAAGCTCCGCAAGGTAAATCCTTCTCCATACCTTTTCTATATTGATTTTGGTGATTACCAGCTTACAGGTGCCTCTCCTGAAAGTCTTGTCCGTGTTCGTGGCGGCAAGGCAAGCATTCACCCTATTGCAGGTACAATTCACCGCGGTGAAACCGACGCAGAAGATGAACAGCTTAAAAAACAGCTGGTTTCAAACCCAAAAGAAAAAGCAGAACACCTTATGCTGGTAGATTTGGCCCGCAACGATCTTGGCCGTGTCTGCGAAAAAGGCTCCGTTACAGTTCCACAGTACATGGAATGCGAACTTTATTCCCATGTAATCCACATTGTAAGCAATACAGAAGGAATTGTTCGTCCTGATGTAAAACCAATCCAGGTATTAAGGGCTTCCTTCCCTGCAGGAACAGTTTCGGGAGCACCAAAAATCAGCGCAATGCAGATTCTTTCCGGTCTCGAAAAGAACAAGCGCCGTTTCTATGCAGGAGCTGTCGGATACGTTCAGACAAACGGAGACCTGGATTTCTGCATCACAATCAGAAGCACCCTGAAACAGGGAGATGTTTTCACTTTGCAGGCAGGCGGCGGAATTGTTTACGATTCTGAACCGGAAAGAGAATTTACAGAAACCTGCGAAAAGCTGGGTGCCTTAATCGACACAATTACAAAATAAGGAACAGGAGACCAAAATGATTTTATTTATTGATAATTACGATAGTTTCACCTTCAATGTTGTTCAGGCCTTTCAGGTTGCAACAACAGAAGAAATCAAAGTTGTCCGCAATGACGAATACACAGTTGAAGAAATTGCTGCCATGAATCCAAGCAGACTGGTAGTTTCTCCGGGACCTGGAAATCCTGAACAGGCAGGAATCAGCATGGACGCAATCCGTTATTTTGCAGGAAAAATTCCTATTCTTGGAGTTTGTCTCGGACATCAGTCTATCGGACAGGCTTTCGGTGCAAAAATCGTACAGGCAAAGTTCATCAAACACGGAATCGTAGAAGACATTGATCTGGATGGAAAAGGTATTTTCAGAAACATCGGAAAAACCTGCAAATTCACCCGTTATCATTCCCTTGTAATTGACGAAGCAACTCTTTCTCCGGATTTCGAAGTTACTGCCCGCGCAAAAGACGGCGACATTATGGGAATCAGACATAAAACTCTCCCTATTGAAGGAATCCAGTTCCATCCGGAAAGCATTGCCAGCGAAAACTGCCAGAAGCTTATCCAGTCTTTCATTACCTACCATCGCGAAAACATTCCTGTTGCCCAGTATCTGAACCAGCTGATCGACAAAAAAGACCTGTCAGAAAAACAGGCTGCTGACTTTATGGAAGTACTTACAGAAGGAAATTTCGACGAAAGACAGACTGCTGCTATCCTTACAGCAATGGCTGCAAAAGGTCCTTGTACAGCAGAAATGATCGGTTGTGCCTCTGTTCTGCTTAAAAAGAAAACTCCATTCCCTTGCAATAAAACAGGACTTGCAGAAATTGTAGGTACAGGCGGAGACGGAAAAGGAAGCTTCAACATTTCTTCCCTTTCTGCAATTATTGCTGCCAGCTGCGGACAGCCAATGGCAAAACACGGAAACAGAGCCGTTTCTTCCAAATCAGGTTCTGCAGATTTCTACGAAAATCTTGGAATCAACATTATGGCTGCTCCTGAAAAAACAGCAAAGCTTATTGAAGAAACCAATTTCGGCTTCCTGATGGCACCTGTTTATCATGCAGCAATGCGTTTTGCAGCCCCTGTAAGAAAAGCCCTGGGAATTAAGACAATCATGAATATTCTGGGACCTCTTCTGAATCCGGCCGGAGCTGAATATGAAGTTCTTGGTGTATATTCAAAAGATATCCTCAAAGATTACGCTCATGCAGCAAAATCTCTTGGCGCAAAAAGAGTTATGGTTATCTGTTCACGAGACGGTTACGACGAAATCAGTCCACTGGTTCCAACTGATGTATACCAGATTGATGAAAACGGCAAGGAATACAGCTATGTAATTGACCCTGCAAAGTTCGGCATTTCAGGTTGTAACGAAGATGAACTCAACGGCGGAACCGGTGCCGATAACGCTGCCCTGGCAATGGAAGTTTTGAATGGTGGCGGACGCAAAACAATCAAGGCTGCAGTTGGATTAAACTCAGCAGCTATTCTTTACCTGAGCGGAAAAGTTCACACCCTGAAAGAAGGTTACGATATGGCTGTTGAAGCAATTGATTCTGGAAAGGCTTTGAAGAAGCTTCAGCAGATTCAGGAAGTTTCAAAAAATCTGTAGGCTTCAGGAACAGTTATGAACAAAAAGAATATTGTTGCTGAAATCGTTGAACAGAGAAAAAAAGATATTGCGGTTCGCGGTTACTCTTTCGGATTTGAAATCCCAGAAAAGCGAACCCGCACCATAAATCCTTTTATGGCAGAAAAAGGTGCAATTCTCGAAGTAAAAAGAGCAAGCCCAAGTAAGGGACTTATTGCACCGGACCTGAAGGCTGCAGAAACTGCACTCCTCTACAAAAAAAACGGAGCAGCTGCAATCAGCTGCCTTACAGAAGAAAATTATTTCAAAGGCAGCCTTAAAGATTTAATTGAAATCTGTAAGGCAGTTCCGGACGTAGCAGTCCTGAGAAAGGATTTTCTCATTGATGAAGAAGAAATCGAAATCGCATACAGATGCGGAGCCGATGCAGTCCTTCTTATAAGCGGAATCCTTAATCAGGAAAAGCTGATTTCCATGACCGCAAAATGCAGGGAACTTGGAATCCGGGCACTGGTAGAAGTCAGAACTGAAGAAGACGCAGAAAAAGTAATCAAAGCAAAGGATCTGTTCCCTGAAACAATTGTCTGCGGAGTTAATTCCAGAAACCTTAAAGATTTTACAATCGATTTGCTTGTTCCTGCCATGCTTAAAAACAAACTTGGCGGTCAGGTAGTTTTTGAAAGCGGAATTACCACAGAAGAAACCGCTGCAAAAATCGGAGCCATGGGCTTTACGGGCATTCTCCTCGGCGAATATGCAGCCCGAAATCCGGAAATGGCAAACCGTTTTGTAAAAGCTTTTGTTGAAGCAAAAGAAAATGCTTACGGGAAAAAACTTGTCCAGCTGGCAGATAAAATCAACTCTGCCGGAAAACCTATGGTAAAGATCTGCGGATTAACCAGAGCCGAAGATGTTCTTCTGGCAGACCAGCTGGGAGCAGATTTTACAGGTTTCATTTTTGCAGACGGCTTTGGACGCAACGTTTACGGTGAACGCTTTGCAAAAATCGAACCGGTTTTAAATCAGGTTAAAGCCTGGAAAGTAGCTGTGGTAACGGATGTAAATTCAAAAGAGGCAAAGGAAGCCTCTGAACTTTGTAAAAAAGGCGTTCTGGATTTGATTCAGGTTCATCTCATGAACGGAAATGAAAATACCGAACTTCCTTCTTACCTTGCAGAAGTTCCCCACTACTTTGCAGTTGCTTCAAAGACTGAAATAAAGCCTGAAACCATGGAGCACTTTTTCAGCATCGGTGAAGCAAGAGTTCTCCAGGACTGCAAAACTCATGCTTACGGTTCAAAAGAACATTTGTGGCTTGCAGGCGGAGTAACTCCGGAAAATATCAGCCAGCTTATAAAAGAGTTTCAGCCGGAGCTTGTTGACGCAAGCAGCGGCATTGAAACAGAAGAAACAGGAATTAAAGATTCTGAAAAATTAAGAAAATTTTTTTCAGAAATACAGAGAGGATAAATATGGCACATTCAGTAAATGGATTTTTTGATAATTATGGCGGAAAATACGTAGCAGAAGTTTTGCGCCGCCCTTTGGACGAACTGGAAATTGCTTTTCACGAAGCAATGAAGGATCCGTCCTTTGTAAAGGAACTGGAAACAATCCAAAGAGATTATATCGGACGCGAAACTCCCCTTTTATATGCAGAAACTGCTTCCAGAATTTTGGGCGGTGCCCAGATTTACATTAAGCTTGAAGGACTTGCAAATACCGGCGCTCACAAAATCAACAACGCAATCGGTCAGTGTCTCCTGGCAAAACGCATGGGCAAAAAACGCATCATCGCTGAAACCGGAGCCGGACAGCATGGTGTTGCTACTGCAGCCGCCTGTGCAAAGCTTGGTTTGGACTGTACCGTTTACATGGGCGAAGTTGATGTCCGCCGCCAGCAGCCTAACGTTGCTGCAATGGAAATGTACGGAGCAAAGGTTCACGCAGTAACTTCAGGAAGCCGCACCCTTAAAGATGCAGTAAACGAAGCAATGCGTGACTGGGCCGCAAATCCTGATACAACTCATTACGTTCTGGGTTCAGCTCTTGGACCAGCCCCTTTCCCTGATATTGTCAGAGAATTCCAGTCTGTAATCGGAAAAGAAGTCCAGAAACAGACAGAAGAAAGAAATCTGGATGTAGCAGCCATGATTGCCTGCTGTGGTGGCGGATCAAATTCCATCGGATTCTTTGCACCTTTTGTAGATAAAAAAGAACCACGCCTTATTGCAGTAGAAGCAGGCGGAATCGGACCGGGAGTCGGCGAAAATGCTTCCCGCATGACCGGCGATGCAAGCCGCAACGGAATTCTTCAGGGCTATAAATCCCGCTTCCTTCTGGATGATGACGGTCAGGCTCTTCCAACCCGCTCAATTTCTGCAGGTCTCGATTACTGTGGAATCGGTCCACAGCTTGCCGCTTTGGGAAAATCAGGCCGCATTGAATTCAGCTCGGCTCTTGATAATGAAGCACTGGAAGCAGTTAAGTTCTTTGCCAAGAACGAAGGAGTTCTTTTTGCAATGGAAAGTGCCCACGCCGGTGCAGAAGCCATCAAACTTGCCCCAACTCTTCCAAAAGACAAGGCAATTATCGTAAATATGAGCGGCCGTGGCGATAAAGACATTTTCATCACCTGCCCGGTTTTCCGTCCTGCAGAATGGAAACAGTTCCTTATTTCGGAACTGGAACGCCTGAATGATTCGAAAGACATTCACGAAGCAGATTTGATGTAAGGAGGGGAAAGTCTTCCCCTGCGCCTGCACTGCGTTGCAGGCTACCCTTTCTGCGGGGACACCCCGCAACGCCCCGATTTTATAGGAGAAAATTATGTCAGAAAAAATAAAATTAATGTCACATCTTGTTGCAGGTTATCCTACAGATGAACTTGCCCTTACAGCAGCCCGGGCTTTAATTGCAGGCGGAGCAGATATTCTTGAGATTCAGCTGCCTTTTAGCGATCCGAGCGCAGACGGTCCTGCAATTCAGGCTGCCTGTACAAAAGTCCTGGAAAGAAAATACCGCACTGCAGACGGATTGAAATTCATTGAAACCATTCATAAAGAAAATCCTGACATTCCGATTTACATTATGAGTTACGGTTCCCTGATTTATACTCCAGGAGTAAAGGAATTCTGCAAAAAAGCAGCCGCTGCCGGTGTAAAGGGAATGATTATTCCGGACCTGCCTTTCGATTTTGACGAAGGACTTACAGAAGCCTGTAAAGAAAACGGAATGATTAATATTCCTGTTGCCGCTCCAAGTATGAGCGAAGAACGCCTTGCAAAACTTGCAGGAGCCGGCTTCCCTTACATCTACGCCGCTTTAAGAACCGGTATTACCGGAACAGACACCACAATCGATGAAAACACTCTGAAATTCCTGGAAAAAGTTGGCAAAGAAGGAAGTAAAATTTACGGAGGTTTTGGAATCTCCAACGGCAATCAGTCCGCTGCCCTGGCTTCTTCCGTTGATGCAGTTGTTGCAGGTTCAGTTTTTGTAAGACTCATTACAGAAAATATGGAAAACGGGGAAAAACTCTACGAAGCAGTAAAATCCAAAGCAAAAGAAATTACTCATTCAAATTAATCTCTTAAATCCGCTGTGGTTCCTGAGCTTGTCGAAGGGACCGCAAAGTTTGGGTGATGCAGGTTTAACCACCCTTTATTTTGGAATTTAAAACGGCCTCCGCAGGAGGTCGTTTTGTTTATTTCTGATTCTTTAAAAATCTGTCCAGAAGAATTCTGTTTGTATATTTGGTTTTCTTTGCATCGTGGTTGATGAAAGCTTCAATGCTGCTGTTGGTTCCGGCAACAAGAATGGAACTGTCCTTACAGAAAACATAATCAGGATCATTTATCGGGTTCAAAACATCACTTCCGGTGGTACGGCTGGCAATAATATTCAAACCGTATTTTGCCCTGAAATTAGAATCCCTTACGGATGTTCCTACCAGCTCTTCCTTTATTTCCACTTCTGCCATGGCAAAGTCCTGTCCCAGCTGAATGTAATTCCATAAATTCTTAGAAAGAAGCTGCGGACAGATTCGTTTTGCAGCTTCCAGTTCAGGATAAACAATCTGAGTTGCTCCCGCCAGCTTCAATAATTCGCCGTGAGTATCATTCTGACATTCAACAACGATATTCCTGATTCCCAGCTGATGCAGGTAATGAGTGGCCAGAATAGAGGGTTCCAGCTTGTCATCGAAATCCAGAATTGCCGCATCAATAGTGGCAGGAATTATTTTGCTCAATGACCCCACCTTAATTACATCGCAAACATAAGATTCTTTTGCACGGGCCTTGTATTTGTCTATAACCACAGGATCCCGGTCCACCAGAATAAGCTCGGCGCCCACTTCGGCCAGTTCATCTATCATCCGTTTTGCGAAGGTATTAAGTCCGATAATTGCTATCTGCAGCATATTTTCTCCTATCCTATCATTATGCTTTCTGAAGCATATTTGATAAGTTCTGTATTTTCTGACTGTTTGCCAAGTTTCAGAGCCATGGCAAAGATTCCGGTTCGTCCAATGAACATTGTAATAATGATTACGATTTTACCTGCAACCGATAAAAGCGGAGTTATTCCTCTTGAAAGGCCTACTGTAGCCATTGCCGAGGTTGATTCGTAAATCAAATCAAAAACCGAAAAAACCCCGTTTTGCAGATTTCCCTGCTCTGCAACCGCAAGAAAGAAAACTGATACGGCCAGGAAAATAAAACTTCTTGAAACTATGGTAATGGCCTTATTGATTGTGGTGGCCGGAATAGTCCTTTTAAAAAGATTCAGGGTATTGTTCTTGTCATCACCGTTGAAAGCATAAACCAGAGCAATAAAAATTGTGGTAGTTTTTACACCGCCGGCAATTGAACCCGGACTTCCTCCGGTAAACATCAGGAAAATGTGGAAAATTGAAGAAGCCGGCGAAAATTCTGTCTGAGGAACAACTTCAAAACCTGCTGTTCTTAAGGTAATGGATTCAAAAAATGAAAGAAAAATCTGGTCCTTAAGCTGATATCCCGCCAGTCCGTCGCCCAGATTCAGGACAAAGGTTACCAGGGCACCCGCAAAAATCAAAATCAAAGTAAAAATCAAAACAATTCTGGTATGAACCGACAGATAATGGTTTTTCTTTGTAATAAAAGCTTTGATCCGGTTTTCAATATCAATAAAAACCACAAATCCGATTCCGCCTGCCACAATCAGAAACATTACAACCGAAAGCAGGTATTTGTTTCCTTCAAAAGAAGCCAGGGAATCTGCCCGCGGCGAAAAACCTGCATTACAGAAAGCAGAAATAGACAGGAACAGGGAATCAAAGACGAGATTTTCTGACCCGGATCTGTTCATTGCAGGCATTAAAAGGAGCCATCCCAGAATCTGGATTCCCAGAGTGATGATAATTATTCTGTATAGAATTCTCCGCGGCTTGTAATCCACATCATCAATAAAAAAATCCCTGATGAGTCTCCGGTTGGTCATAGAGATTTTTTTATATGGCAAAGCCAGATAAAGAGCGACAAAAGAAAGGATTCCAAGTCCGCCCAGTTCAATCAGAATCAGAATAATCGTTAATCCTGTCTGACTGAAAAGGTCCATGGAAAGAGTTGAAAGGCCTGTAACGCAGACTGCAGAAACAGCCGTAAACAGCGCATCTATATAACCGACAGAAACCCCTTCTTTGTACGCAAAGGGCATGGAAAGAAGCACAGACCCCATTAAAGATACAAGGATAAAATATGAGAACAGACTTGTATTTTCAGAAGTTTTTAGAAATTTCACCAGTCGTTATTATAATACTTTTTGATACCGAATAAAACCTTCCCGCTTCTTTCGGATTTTTATACCCTTCTGTTTTCATAAACAGGCCGCTAAACCTTATGTTTCTCAAACCAGTCCTTTATATAATCTTTGTCATATCTTCCGTCACCAACACCCCAGCCCAAATCTATAAGTTCCTCCTGAGTATATTTCAGTTCAACCCCGTTGACCTTAAAGAGAACCAGAGCCAGATGAAGGCCGATTCTTTTATTGCCGTCGCAGAAAGGATGATTTTTGGTCATGCCATAATACAGCTGTGCAGCTTTATCAATTATTGTGGGATAAAGTTCCTGCCCGAAAGTCACCTGAAGAGGATTCATCAAAGCAGAATCAAAAAGACCCGGATCCTTCAAACCATCCATTCCGTTTGTTCTTCTGATAAGTGATGTATGTATTCTTATAACCTGTTCGCTTGTAAAGTAAATCATTTTCCTAAATTCTCATAAGCTGTCTTATTCTGAGTAATAATTTCATTTGAAATTCTCAAAAGTTTATCATTAGAAAGATTCCTGATTCTTTCTTCAGGTTCTTTCTGTCCTACATCAAGTCTCCCGGCTTCAATATCATCAAGCATTTCCTGCCAGACAGGAAGTTTTGAAAGCTGAAGTGTACAGGCGTCTTCCTGCATATCTGATTCGACATAAGCAAAGAATTCCTCCAAATCAATTCCAGACACAAGGGGGTTCAATTTGTTCAAAAAATCATCTTTTCCAAGATTTTTAAGCTCCGTCGACTGTTTTTCTGTAATTTCCTGGCGAAATTTCAAAAGCCGGCATACAGTATCGCGAGTCCAGTTGTAATTATTGAACCGGTTTTCTGCCCGTGTAAAAAGTTCTGTTAAGTGTTCCATGTTTTCCTCCTTGTAAGTGATACTTATAATATACTAAAAAAAAACCGGAATTCTTATGAATTCCGGTTTTCGTTCTTCTTAATTTCTTTTCCTCTACTCTTTTTCTTTCTTAGGCTTTTTCTTGAAAAGATTTCCCAGGTTCAGTTTGAATTTTACACCGTAGCCCAGGCCATTTTTATAGTATTTTCTGATGTCCTCAGGAGCTTTTTCAGGGGAAATCTGGAATTTATAATTCACAAAGATTTCAAAAAATGAAACATCCCAAAGATTGAACTTCCAGCCTGTTTCAGGAGCCACAAACATAAGGTAACCGTTGGTTTTATCTTCGGCTTTTTTGTAAAGGAACAGATCTGTTTCTGCCATGGCACCCACATACATAAGGTTAAGTTTCTTTCCGAAAGGATAAACAAAGGCACCGGCTTCAAGGCCAACTGTTGTAAGAACCGAATCCTTCCAGGGATTCCAGCTTGTCATATGGGAAAAATCCGCTTTATACGAGGTAAAATCTGTAAAAGCTTTTTCGTATCCCAGGTCCAGTCCCCAGCCAAAACTTCTTAATCCGTGGCCTTTATAACCTACGTCAAAAGAAAAAATCTGGTCCTTTGAAAAATCAAACTCTTTTTTGCTGGTTTTTGCTGAAAGAACTGCCGTCAGTGAAAGCAGAATAAATGCTGCATAAATTGTTTTTCTGATTTTTTTCATATTTACTCCTAAAAAATGCCAATTATAGTTTATTTTGCAGAAACCTGTTCCCGAATCCAGTCACAGAACTCATCCATACCTTCTCCGGTTTTAGCACTCAAACTGATAATTTTTGCCTTTGGATTCAAATCCAGGATGTATTTTCGGGCCAGTTCTTCATCAAAACTGAAGAAATCCTTCGTATCCATTTTGCTCAGAACCACCAGATCGCAGATACTGAACATGAGCGGATATTTCAAAGGCTTGTCGTGACCTTCAGGAACACTTAAAATCATCATGTTTTTATGGGCGCCTGTATCAAATTCAGCAGGACAAACAAGATTCCCGATATTCTCAAGAAAAAGAATATCAAAACCGTCTTTTGTTTCCTCATTGTCTTTACATCCGCCTAAATCCCCATGTTCCTTTTCAAATTCCATGATGGCTTTACCTGTCATTTCGGCATCGATATGACAGAGGCCGCCGTTATGAATCTGAAGGCATGGAACTCCGGTAGCGTCAGAAACCTTCTGGGCATCCAGCGAAGACTCAATATCAACGTCCATTTCACCAATATTGTATTCTTTTTTTAACATGTTGATAGCTTTTGTAAGTAAAGTTGTCTTTCCAGACCCTGGTGACGACATTACATTGAGCATGAACACGCCTTTTTCTGTTAAATCAGCGCGAAGCTGGTCAGCCATCAGGTTGTTTGTATTAAATACGTTTTCATGAACTTCAATTACGCGGACCGCCATATTATACTTCCTTTCCGTGGGCCAGAGCCAGGGCTTCAAGGCCTTTTTTCAGAGCATCAGGGCTTTCAGGAATCTCTTTCAGGGCTTTTTCCAGATATTTGATCCAAGGATCTTCAGGCCCGAAACCTTTCCCTGTTTTACTGCTTACAAAGAAAACCTGGGCCTCGGGATTCAGTTTTTTGATTCTTTCTACAGCAAGTTCCCGGTTAAAATCAAAGACACATTCAGCATCAATTTTATTAACCAGAACCACATCACTTACCTGATAAACCAGAGGATATTTTGCAGGCTTGTCATCACCTTCCGGCACCGAAAGTATTGTGATATTAATGTGTGCACCGGTATCAAATTCTGCAGGACAAACCAGATTTCCTACATTTTCTATGAAAATAATATCTGCATCAGAGGTTCCCATTGCATCCAGTCCCTGCTTTGTCATGGCAGCATCCATGTGGCACATGCCGCCTGTATGAAGCTGGATAGATTTCCCTCCGCCAGCCTGAATTGTTTCTGCATCAACTGAAGCATCGATGTCACATTCCATTACAGCAACGCGGGGTCTGTCCCCTTTGTTTTTAAAAGCTTCTATGGTTCTGAGAAGCGAGGTGGTCTTCCCGCTCCCCGGACTGCTCATTACGTTTATCATCAGCTTTCCCGCAGCCTTAAGTTCTGCACGGATGCCGTCAGCAGTGACTTCGTTTTCTTTGAAAATGTCCTGCTTTAATTCAAGGATTGTCATAAACGCCTATTTCCTTAATATTGAATTCATTTCCCCTCAGAAGATAAGTTTTCTTGCTCTGACAGTGAGGACAGATTTTCCCGTAAACCACAGTTTCATATTCAGACTTGCAGTCTTCACAGAAAGTCACGGCTTTCAGAGTTTCGATTTTAAGTTCTGTGGTTTCAGTTTCCTTTTCTTTTTTACGTGCCCAGTTCCAGCAGTCTATAAGCTGTTCATGAATAACGCCTGAAACTTCACCGATTTCAAGAGTAACGAAATCGATTTTATCTATCTGATTTTCCTGCGCTACTTTCTTCACGTCGCGGACAACGTAAAAAGTAACTCCCAGTTCGTGCATAATACGGTCCTTTAGGTATATTTGCTGTTATCTGAAAAAGGCGCCCCAAGGGGCGCCCGTTAAAAATTCAGCGTTTTATTAGTGCTCGATTTTCTTGTGAGTGATGATTTTTGCAACACGCTTCAGCTGATAAGGAAGAATTTCCTTGAACTTATCTTCTGCAGGCACCATCTTTGAACATTCAGGATGATCGCGTTTCAGACTGATTGCATCAAATGCACACTTGGTTGTACAAACACCACAACCGATACATTTGTTAGAGTCAACAATTGTTGCACCACAACCAAGACAGCGGGCAGTTTCCTTCATTACTTCTTCTTCTGTCAAAGTAATCTTATAGTTCTTGAAAGTCGGCCATTTTTCCAGGTCCATTCCCTCTTTCTGTTTTGGTCCGTTGTCATAATTTTCAACCAGAATATCGTCTTTATCCAGTTCTTTGAATTCCCAGCGGTTACGTCCTGTAACCATATGTCCGTTATGAACATAACGATGAAGACTTTCTGCTGCAATCTTTCCCTGAGCAATAGCATCGATAGCGAACTTAGGACCTGTGTAAACGTCTCCACCTACGAAGATATCTTTTGCACCTGTCTGGAATGTAAGACGGTCAGCCTGGATTGCAGGTCCCTTGAATTCAACAGGTTCGTTCTTAACAAGGTCACCCCATACTGAAGCCTGTCCCACAGCAAAAATGATTCTTTCACAGCCAATTGTGATTGTTTCATTTTCATCATATTTAGGAGCAAACTTTTTACGTCCGTCCACTTCTTCGAATACAGAAAGACATTTCTTGAATACAATGCCCGAAACCTTTCCGTCTGTAACCAGAACTTCTTTTGGTCCCCAGCCGCATCTGATTCCGATTCCATCATCACCGGCTTCTTTCTGTTCTTCTTTGCTTGCCGGCATTTCAGCTTCACTTTCAAGACAAACCTGAGTTACATAATTGGCACCGCTTCTTATACTTACACGGGAAGCATCGATGGCAACGTTTCCACCGCCTACAACAACTACGCGGCCTTCGAATTTTTCATCGCCGCAGTTTGCATTGTGCAGGTATTCAATGGCAGTCATTGTTCCTTCTGCATCATCGTTTGGAACTCCAGGACGGCGGCCGGCAGAACATCCGATTGCAATATAGAAGGCCTTGTATCCTTCATCACGGAGCTGCTGGATTGTTACATCCTTTCCAACTTCTACGCCTGTACGGATTTCAGCACCCATCTGTTTGATGATATCGATTTCTGCTGCAACTACATCCTTTTCAAGTTTGTATGATGGAATACCATAGCGGAGCATACCGCCGGCTTCAGGATATTTTTCAAATACAGTTGGCTTGTACCCCTTTTCTGCCAGATAGAAGGCAGCTGTAAGACCTGCAGGACCACCACCAACAATGGCGATTTTTTCATCAAAGTGATCCATGTGAATTGAAGCAGGAATTACTACAGGAGGAACATAACGGGTTTCCGCCTTCAGGTCACGTTCTGCAATAAAGCGCTTAACTGCATCGATTGAAACAGCCTTGTCTACCTTACAGCGGGTACATGCATCTTCACATCTTCTGTTACAGATTGCACCGCAGACTGCCGGGAAAGGATTCTGACGTTTGATAAGAGCCAGAGCTTCTGTGAATTTTCCCTGGTTTGCAAGTTTCAGGTAACCCTGAACTGCAATGTGTGCAGGACATGCTGTTTTACAAGGAGCAGTTCCTGTTTCATGAACGTTGATACGGTTATTGTCGCGGTAATTGTAATCGTATTTTTCTTTTCCCCACTTAACTGCGTCAGGAAGTTCAGCCTTAGGATACTTAACTTTTGTTCCGTCCGCCTTCTTAAGTTTCTGACCAAGACGTGTAGCACCAGCCGGACAGTATTCAACACAACGGCCGCAGGCAACACATTTTGCTTCATCGACATGAGCAACATAAGCAGAACGGCTCATGTTTGGAGTATTGAAGAGCTGTGAAGTACGAAGGGCGTTACAGATTTCTACGTTACAGTTACAGATACCGAAAATCTTGTTTTCACCGTCGATGTTTGTAATCTGGTGAACAAAACCGTTGTCTTCCGCACGTTTCAGAATGGCCAGGGCTTCTTCTTTTGTAATGTCGTGACCTTTTCCGGTTTCGCGACAGTAGTCTGCGAAATCGCCTACTCCGATACACCAGCCAAAGTCATCATCAGCACATCCGTCGCCGATTGCCTTGCGGCTTGCACGGCAGGAACATCGGCCAACACCGATTTTTCCTTCGTATTTAGAAAGCCAGTATGAAAGTTTTTCAATATCGATGGCTTCGTTTTCCATGGAAATAGCTTTTTCAACCGGAATAACGTGCATTCCGACACCGGCGCCTCCAGGAGGAACCATCTGTGTAATGCCTTCCAGCGGAATGTATGTCATGCGTTCAAAGAATGCGGCAATATCCGGATGATCCTTCAGACGAGGACTGTCTGTTTTTCCGTCTTTTACATAAGTTTCTTCCATGTTGAAAAGTTCGGCTGACCCCGGAACAAACATTGGAAGAAGGTAACGGCGCTCACTCTGAGGAGCTGTACGTCCGTTGTGGTCATAATGATAACCGTAATCGTATTCGATAAGTCCGATGTAAGACATCTGATCCAGAAGTTCCTGAAGTCTCTCAGGAGCAACTGACGGATTCATTTTTTTCAGTTCATCAAAGGTGTAATGGTGTCTTTTTTCCATGGTCAGAGCAACATCTGCCATTTCATCAGAAATGATTTCGGCAAGTCCCCAGTATTCAGGATCAGCTACAGTAACCTTGCCCAGAATATGTCCGGCAACATCAGTAATTTTTTTGCCGAGTTTTATGATTTTTTCGCTTGGAGGGTTGTCTTTAGAGTGATTTGCAACCCAGGCCTCATACTGTTTCATTGGTGATTCTTTCTGATCTGCCATGAAATACCCCTGTTAAATAAAATATGTCTCTCTAAAAACTTTTTGAATTAATAGAAAAATTATCTCACAGGAAACGTCATTTGTCCAATTAAAAATGATAGTCAGACTATTATCCCCCCTTAATCACCCTTTTTGTAAAGATTTCCCGACCGGATTTATTTTGCCATCTGAAAATTTCCATAATATACTGAAGGGGAAAAACGAAAAAAGAGGTATTTCTTTATGACAAATGAAATGGAAACTATGATGACCCCGTGGAAAATCGGTAACTGTGAAATCAAGAACCGGTTTGTCCTCACTTCCATGGGCGGCACAAACCTGCTGGGATGGATGGAAAAACACCATTTTGACAAGGACGGCGCCCGCTTCATTATGGAAGTTGCCAGAAACAACTGCGGCCTTGTCCTTCCCGGCTGCCAGCCTGTTTACAATCCTATGTATGGTGCCTGGCTCCACAAAAACAAAAAAATGTTCAAAGACCTGGCCGCATGGATGCCGGAATTCCATAAAACCGGAGCAAAGCTTTTTATTCAGCTGACTGCAGGATTCGGCCGTTCCTTCACTGTTTCCAGCATGATGGAAACCCTCTACAACAATCCGGTCCTCAATTTTCTTTCAAAACCTGTCATGAACCTGGACAAAATCACTGCTACAGCCAGCCCTTCTCCAAACCGCTGGAGTGACAGACTTCCTTCCCGCGAAATGACAAAGGCAGAAATCCAGGAATTCATCGATGCTTTTGCAAAATGTGCAAAGCTCTGTAAAGAAGCCGGAGTAGACGGAGTTGAAATCCACGCAGTTCACGAAGGCTATCTTCTGGACCAGTTTACCCTGAAATACGTAAACAAACGAACTGATGAATACGGCGGAAGCCTTGAAAACCGCTACCGCTTTGCCGCAGAAATCGTAAAAGCCATAAAAAAAGAATGTGGTCAGGATTTCCCTGTTTCCCTCCGCTATTCCGTTGTTTCCAAAACCAAAGGATTCCGCGAAGGTGCACTTCCGGGCGAAGAATTTGTTGAAGCCGGACGTGACATGGCTGAAAGCGAAATCGCAGTAAAGTTCCTTCAGGAAGCTGGCTACGACATGCTGAACTGCGATAACGGAACTTATGATGCCTGGTACTGGGCTCATCCGCCTGTTTACATGCCGGAAAACTGCAATCTGGAATATGTTGAACACATAAAGAAATTTGTAGATATTCCTGTGGTATGTGCAGGCCGTATGACTATAGAAAAAGGTTCAGAATGTATTAAAAATGGAACACTTGATGGCGTCGGATTCGCCAGAAACTTCCTTGCAGACCCTGAATGGATTACAAAAACCATTGAAGGACGCACTTCCGACATCCGTCCTTGTATTTTGTGCCATAACGGCTGTTTCAATATGTGCCATTACAAAGGTGTTCCAAACGACCAGGCACTTTCAGATTCTCTCCACCTTGCCCGCTGTGCCGTAAATGCCGAGATGCTCCAGTGGAAAAAACACTACATCAAAAAAACTTCATCTCCAAAAACCGTTCACATTATCGGCGGCGGAATCGGAGGTATGGAAGCTGCCCGTGTCCTGAAACTAAGAGGTCACAACCCTATTATCCATGAAAAATCAGAAAAACTTGGCGGTGCCTTCATCGCGGCCTCTTCAGAAAGCTACAAAGGACGCCTCCGCGAACTTCTGGCCTGGTACGAAAAGCAGATGGCTGATCTTGCCATTGAAATCAAGTTCAATGACGAAGTGAAAGACATTACTGCCTTCAAAGGTGCTCCTGTCATCGTTGCCACAGGAAGCAAACCTCGCCAGCTGAAATCAGTTCCGGGCTATGAAAAAATGATTGAAGCCAGCGATTATCTTCTGAATTACAGTGAAAAAACAAAGGGAAAAAAGATTACTGTTATTGGCGGCGGCCTAACAGGTTGTGAAATAGCATACGAAGCTGCACTCAATGGAAACGAAGTTTCTATCGTAGAAATGAAAGATGACCTTGTTTCCCAGAAAGGTGTCTGTCTTGCAAACTCTTCCTATCTCCGCGAATGGTTTGCCTGGAAAAAAGTTCCGGTTTATCTGGAAGCAACCCTTTCAGAAGTCCGGGACGATAATGTTTTAATCCGCTTCAAAGACGGCGTCACTCAGGAAATAGAAACTGACCTGGTAATCAGTTCTGCAGGATACATTCCTACCCCGGTTTCAGACAAAGGCGTTTACCTTGTAGGTGACTGTCTTAAAGTCGGAAACCTTAAATCAGTAATCTGGCGTGCCTACGAAACCGCCATGAAAATCTAGTAAAAGGAGTAATGAGAACAATGAAACTTACACAAGAAGAACAGGAAATTCTGGACGGAAAAAAAGGCGAAACTCTCGCCAAAGTTATGGAAACCATGGTCCGTTACGGCGAAGTTTTCGGCGCTGAAGAAATGGTAAAAATCACCAGTGAATACAACCATCTGGTAACTTCTTTCGGACTCAAAGCCATCCGCCCGATTTATCAGCTTATGGACCAGCTTATTGAAGCAGGTGCCCTTTCAAAACAGAAATTCACAGCAGATCCCCGCCCGCTGGATCCGAAGGTTCCTGCAAACCTTATTGAAAAACTGGTTTTCAATAAATTTATGTACACTGACCAGCAGAATTACGAAAAGCAGCTGGAAAAAATCGGACTTGTAGATCCTGACGGCTTTACCTGCGCCTGTTATCTGGACCAGGTTGGAAACGTTCCGAAAAAAGGCGATATTCTTTCATGGAGTGAATCAAGTGCCGTAGTTTATGCAAACTCAGTTCTGGGTGCACGCGTAAACCGCAACTCCGGAATTATCGATATCATGGGTTCCGTTGTCGGTTATGTTCCAAAATTCGGACTTCTTACAGATGAAGGCCGCAAAGCCCAGTGGATAATCGAAGTAAAAACCACAAAGAAACCTGAAGCACAGCTTTTAGGGTCGGCTATCGGAATGAAAGTAATGGAAGACGTGCCTTACGTCCGCGGACTGGACAAGTGGCTGGGCGGAAAACTGGATGATGACGCAAAAGCCTACCTTAAAGACTTTGGTGCAGCCACTGCTTCAAACGGAGCTGTAGGTCTTTATCATATAGAAGGCATTACCCCTGAAGCCGTAGAACTCGGTGACTCACTGATTCTGCCTGACGCAAAAACCTACGTTATTGACGATGCGGAACTGGAAAAAGTTCAGAAAAACTACCCTGTTATCTGGAAAAACCCTGACGCAGAACCAAAGCTCTGTTTTATCGGATGTCCTCACCTTTCACTTTCACAGCTCATCGACTGGACCAAGAAAGTGGATGAAAAACTCAAGGAAAAAGGCCGCACAAAAGTCGCTGTTCCTGTTGTATTCACTACAGCACCTGCAGTCATCAGGGAATTTGAAAAGACCGAATACTACAAAATCCTTATGAGCCGAAAGATTATTCTTTCTTACATCTGTCCCCTTATGTATATGAACAACCCTCTTGCACAGAAAGTGCCTACAATCACCAACTCTAACAAGCTCAGAACATATACATCTGCCAAGTATTACAGAGATGAAGAAATCCTTGAAATCATCACAGGAAAATCAAAATAGGAGGAAAGCAGAATGTCAGAAAAAAAATCATTTAAAGGCAGAATCATTGCCAAAGGAACAGTTCAGGCAGACGCCCTTGTATCACACGGAGGGCTCAACACTCTTGCTTCCTTCCAGAAAGCACTTCAGTTCGGTGACAAAACAGCAACCTGCGGTGACCAGAACAATCCGGACCTTTACGGAAAACAGATGGCAGGAAAAGCCCTTTGCCTTCCACAGACAATCGGTTCAACTACCGGAGGTCTGGTTCTTTACTGTGCCTGTTCCATGAACCGCCAGCCGGCCTGCATGCTTTTTTCAAAACCAATTGATTCCCTTGCCGCAGCCGGTGCAATTCTTGCCGACGTATGGCTTCCGGATGTTTCCATGCCTGTAATCGACTCTCTGGGAGAAGAATTCCTGGAATACGTGAAGGACGGAATGAAAATTTCTGTTCTGGAAGACGGAGTAGTTGAAGTAGAATAAAGCCATGAAGAACTCTCTTTACATTGCAAATGAAGATCATTATTCCCAGGTTATTGAACGCATTAAAGCTGTAAAGAAATCTCTATGGATTGGGACGGCGGACATCAAGGATCTTTATGTCCAGGATGGCCGCCGTTCAACAAAACCTTTTCTGGAAGTACTGTCGGACCTGGCAGAAAGCGGAGTTTCCATCAGACTCATCCACGCCAAGGAACCGGGACCAGCTTTCAGGGAAGATTTTGACAAATACCCTGCCCTTATCGAAGGAATGGAACGGGTTCTCTGTCCCCGTGTTCATTTCAAAATCATCATTTACGACATGAAAGTTGCCTACGTTGGTTCCGCAAATCTGACAGGAGCCGGCATCGGAATGAAAGGCGAAAATACCAGAAACTTTGAAGCCGGCATTTTAAGTTCTGACGCAGATTTCGTAAAAGCTGCCGCATCCCAATTCGATGACGTCTGGATGGGGAAATTCTGCAAAAAATGCAAACGCAAGGATTTCTGTTCAGACCCAATAATCCCATAATCAAACATACGTTTAATTCAAACATATGTTATTACAAATCAAATAACACTCCCGCAATAAACAATGGAGTCCTCCCGCGGGTCCCCGTCACTCGCTTTGCTCGCTCCTTGCCCACGGTACTCC
>DCHR01000041.1:53014-86817 GCA_002315375.1 Treponema sp. UBA1747
TTGTTTTTGCTCGCGTGTTATTTGCCTTATCTTTGCATATGTTTCATTAAATATATGTTTGAATTAAATGTCTTCTTGAATAACCTGCCGATTATTTTTAAACTTTCTCTATGAAAAAATGCGCAATTATTATTCTGCTGTCACTTACACTTTCTCTTTTATGGGGAGATTCCAAAAATAAAAAGCTTAATATCGGAATTCTGAACGGACCTTCCGCTATTCCTGCTGCTTACCTTATAGAAAACAACTCTGAATACGATTTCCAGATTTTTTCAGGCGCCGACCTGGAGATTCCGAAACTTCTCAAGGGAGAAATAGATATCGGTATTCTTCCGCCAAATGCCGCGGCAAAGCTCTGGGAAAAATCTGCAGGAAACCTGGCAGCCCTTGCAATAATCGGCGAAGGAAACCTTTCTCTCCTTACCACAGATTCATCCTACAAAAATCTTCAGAGCCTTGAAGGAAAAACCGTTTACTGTGCAGGCCGCGGAGCAACCCCTGAATATGTATTCCGTCATATTCTGACTGAAAAGCAGATAAATAACGTAAGACTTGATTTTTCAATTCCCAATCCGGAAATTGCAGGAAGCCTTATTTCCGGAAAAGCAGAATATATTCTGGTTCCTGAACCTTTTGCCACAGTTGCCCTCATGAAAGGAAAAAATGCAGGAGTAAAAAAGATTGAAGATATTTCAACTTTTTTCGAAGAAAATTTCCCTATGACTCTCCTGGTCTGCAACAGGAAAACTCTGGAAACCAAAGAAAAAGAAATCGGCGAATACCTGGCTCTTTACAAAAAGGCTGTTCAATGGACTTGCAGTAATCCAAAGGAAGCAGGACTCCTTGTTGAAAAACATACTCTGGGGCTCAATGCAAATATTGCCGCTGCCTCAATTCCAAACGGAAGATATGTTTTTATTCCCGCCTCCCAAGGAAAAGACCGGATTGAATCGATTCTGAAGCTTTTCCAGAATCAGAATCCTGAATCTGTAGGGACTAAACTTCCGGATTCTGAATTTTACAGGTAAAAAAACATGACACAGAAAAACAAAAACCGGATAATCAGCTTAGTTTCAGTTTTAGTTTTCCTTTTAATTTGGGAAATTGCCGCAGGAATTATCAATTCACCTGTTGTCCTCCCCCATTTCCGTCTGGTTTTTGAACAGTTTTTTCTGCAGCTGGGGACTCCTCTTTTCTGGCATTCCCTGGGCGGAACTTTCGGCCGAGTCCTTCTGGCTTTTGCGGTTTCCCTTTTTACAGGAACAATACTTGGCTTTGCGTCAGGACTCTCCCCTGACTTCCGTGCATTCCTGAAATTTCCTCTTTCCCTTATAAAAGCAACACCCGTGGTTGCCCTTGTTATGGTAATGCTTTTCTGGTTTCCGTCGGAAAACCTTCCTGTAATCTGCGCCTTTCTCATGACTCTGCCGGTTATTACAGAATCCGTTTCCAAAGCCATTCAGAACAGCGACAAAAAACTTACCGAAATGGCAGAGGTTTTCGATTTTTCTTTTTCTTCAAAGATCTTTTACCTGTATTTCCCTCAGATCAGACCATACCTGAAAGGAACTTCAAAAACAGTTTTTGCACTTTGCTGGAAGGTTGTGGCTGCTGGCGAAATTCTTTCTCTTCCGCGGAATGCCCTTGGAACCCTTATCCAGGACAACCGGATTCTCCTGGAACCGGCCTCTGTTTTTTCTCTGGTAATTGCCCTGATTCTGGTATGTCTTCTTTCTGAAAAAGCAATTTTTCTTTTTTTCAAGGTTATGGGCGTCGCCCGAAACCGCCTCCGGCGTTTTCGGGCCGGGTCTTTCGCAGCTCCGGCTTCCGCCTCCGAACCTGCGGTTTCTGACAGTCCTTCGGTCTGTCAGACTGCTCCAGCCCCTGACGCAAAAATCAGTATCCAAAATCTTTCCTTCAGTTATAAAAATGATTCTGACGGAACCGGACAGGAAATTTTCAAAGACCTTTCACTGGAATTCCAGTCAGGAAAAATTACATCCATTTCTGGTGCCAATGGCCGTGGGAAAACCACTCTTCTGAAGATTCTTTCCGGTCTTATTCCTCCTTCAGAATACTCAGGAACCGTTATCTGCCCAAAAGTTTCCTTCATTTTCCAGGAAGACCGCCTTATTCCAGGCATTACAGTTTTACAGAATATTGTACTGCCTTTGTTTTCCCGGATGACTCACAAAGAAGCTTACAGAAAAGCCTTTGGCTTCCTGGAAAAATCTGGACTTCAGGACAAAGCTTTTGCCTACCCCGAAACCTTAAGCGGCGGTGAAAAACAGAAAATTCAGGCCGCCCGAGCCTTTGCTTTTGAAAACCCGGTTCTTTTGATTGATGAAGGAACTTCTTCTCTGGATGAAAACTCTCGCCGGGAATTCTGGGAAACAGTCAGAAATCTTCTTGAAAAAAGTCCCCGTACAGTTCTTTTTGTTTCCCATAATCCGGAAGAAGCCCAGAAATTTTCAGATATAAGTACTTATTTATAGAAACAAACGGCAAATATCTACTATAATAAACCTCGGAGTTTAAAAAATGAAAAAACCAGTTAAACAATTGATTTTATGGGTTGGCGCCCTCGTAATCGGTGCCATTCTTGGTTCACTTCATGTTGGTGCAATCGACAGTGTTTGTGATTTTGTTGCAACAGTTTTCACAAGACTGTTCAAATTCTGTGCAGTTCCTGCTATTGCAGTTTCTGTTCTTTCTACTCTTGCCACACTTGGCGGAAACAAAGAAACAGGAAAAATCTTCAAAAGAACAATTATGTACACACTGCTTACAACAATTGCAGCCTCTACAATTGCTGCAATTCTGTTCTTCATCATCAAACCTGAAGTTCTTTCTGTTTCAGCTTATGAAGGTGTTGCTGCTGATAAAATCCAGAGCATGAGTTCTGCTTCTTTCTTAAGCTACTTCACAAGCGCAATTCCTGACAACATTCTTTATCCTTTTGTTTCAGGTAACGTTCTTTCAATTCTCATCGTTTCTTTCGCTTTCGGATTTGCAATCTCTAAAATGGAAGAATCTGAAAAGAAAACAACAATTCTCAACGTTGTTCTTGGATTCCAGGAACTGGTTTTCAAAATCATTGGATGGATCATCACAATCCTCCCAATCGGTATCATCGCTTTCACAGCACAGCTGATTAAAGAAATGAGCGCCAACATTGCTATGGAATCAATCGGAAAATACACAGCTGTTGTTCTTTCAGGAAACCTGATTCAGTTCTTCATCGTTCTTTCAATCTTCCTCCTGATTCGTGGAATCAACCCTGTAAAACATTTCAAGAATATGATTCCGGCTATCCTTACAGCTCTTTTCACAAAATCTTCTGCTGCAACTCTTCCAGTTACTATGGACTGTGTTGAAAACCGCGTAAAATGTGACAAAAAATTCTCACGTTTCATCCTTCCAATGTGTACAACAATCAACATGAACGGATGTGCAGCCTTTATTCTGGTTACTTCCCTTTTCGTAATGAAAAACGGTGGTGTTGACCTGAACATCTTCACTGTAATCGCCTGGATTCTGATTTCTGTAATCAGTGCAGTAGGAAACGCAGGTGTTCCAATGGGATGTTTCTTCCTGACACTTTCACTTATGGCAGGAAAAGGAATGCCAATCGGTGTTATGGGTGTAATTCTCCCAATCTACGCTGTAATCGACATGATTGAAACAGCTGTAAACATCTACTCAGACTCTTGTGTTTGTGCAATGACAAACAAAGACCTTAAAGACCTGGTTGAAACACCAGCTCCAGATGCTGAATAATTAATCAGACTTTAAACAAAAAAAACTGGTGGTTTCGACATGCTCAACCACCAGCCTTTGAATAGTAAAGCCGGACTTCTTCGAAGTCCGGCTTTTTGTTTCACTTTTTATTCTGCCTTAAAGCACTTGCAGCAAAGCCCTTCGTCTTTTCCCAAAGACAAGGCCCCTTCCATACTTAAATATCCCAGACTGTCTGCCCCGATAATCTTTGCAATTTCTTCAAGACTGTGATTACAGGCAATCAGATGCTTGCAGTCAGGAACATCGGTTCCATAAAAACAAGGAGCAATAAAAGGCGGCGAAGAAATCCTTACATGAACTTCAGTTGCCCCTGCTTCCCGCACCAGCTGTACAATATGGCCGCTTGTAGTTCCGCGGACAATCGAATCATCAATCAAAACAACCCTTTTACCTTTTACAGTGGAACTTACAGGATTAAGCTTGATTTTTACCTTATTCTGCCGTTCAGTCTGTCCCGGGTTAATAAAGGTTCGCCCGATATACTTGTTCTTTACAAATCCCATTCCATAAGGAATGCCACTTTCCTGACTGAAACCCAGAGCCGCATCCAGACCGGAATCAGGAACCCCGATAACAACATCCGCCTCTACAGGATGTTCTTTTGCAAGAATTCTTCCGGCTTTTACTCTGGATTCATGAACGCTGATTCCGTCAATTACAGAATCAGGTCTGGCAAAATAAATGTATTCAAATACACAAAGGGATTTTTTCTGTGTATTGCAATGCTTATTAATAGAAGAAACCTTACCTTTTTCAAAAACTACAATTTCTCCCGGTTCAATATCACGGACAAACTGAGCTCCTACAACATCCAGGGCGCAGGTTTCTGACGCAATGACATAAGAATCTTCGTTTGAATCACCCTTTTCTGAAGGAATTACTCCGTAACATAGAGGACGGTACCCGTTGGGATCCCGGACAGCCACCATTTTTTCGCCGGTCATAATTACCAGAGAATAGGCTCCTTCTATTTTTTCCATGGTGGAACTGACCGCACTTTCCAGATTAGAACAGGTTAATCTCTCTTTTGTAAGCAGATATGCGATAACCTCTGTATCACTTGTTGAATGGAAAATACTTCCCTGAAGTTCCAGCTGCTTTCTGAGCTGTTCCGAATTGGTAAGGTTTCCGTTATGTGCTACAGCAAGATTTCCTGTCAGACGGTGAACTTCAATAGGCTGAACATTGGCGCGGATATTTGCACCGGTAGTTCCGTAGCGCACATGACCTAGTGCCATAGTTCCTTCACCCAGTTCAGAAAGACTCTGTGCAGTGAAAACATCACTTACCAGTCCCAGGTCCTTGCAGCTTTTGAACTCCCCTTCATTGTTTACGACAATTCCGCAGGATTCCTGACCACGATGCTGGAGAGCAAAAAGTCCCAGATATACATTTGAAGCCAGAGCCTGTTTTTTATTTGAACAGATTCCGAAAACTCCGCATTCTTCTTTTAATTTTGAATCAGTAAACATTTTTCCGACCCTATTTTTTCAGGCTTGCGCCAACAAGACCTACAAAAAGAGGATGTGCTCTGTTCGGACGGGATTTAAATTCAGGATGGAACTGAACGCCTACATAAAAATCATTCTGAGGAATTTCAACAGTTTCAACAATATATTCATCAGGACTTGTTCCGCTGATTAACAGTCCGCAGGATTCCAAAAGTTCACGGAAATCATTGTTAAATTCATAACGGTGACGGTGACGCTCAGAAATCATGTCGCTTCCATAGCATTCAGCCATCTTTGTTCCGGCTTTTACTTTACAAGGATATGCTCCAAGACGAAGTGTACCGCCTTTATTTACGCTGTCATTCTGGTCAGGCAGGAAGTCGATTACTTTATAAGGATTTTCAGCATCAAATTCACCTGAGTTAGCATTTGTAAGGTTTGCAACATAGCGGGCAAAACTGATAACCGCAATCTGCATACCAAGACAGATTCCAAGATAAGGAACATTGTTAACACGGCAGTAATTTGCTGTAAGAATCATTCCTTCAATTCCGCGGCTTCCGAATCCGCCCGGAACAATTACTCCGTCTACATCAGAAAGGACTTCTTCTACCGAATATTCAGAAATTGTTTCCGAATCAATCCATTTAATCTGAACATCAGCTCCAAGCTGATAACCTGCATGGCGCAAAGCTTCTGCAACAGAAAGGTAAGCATCGTGAAGCTGAACATATTTTCCTACCAGTCCGATTGTGACTTTTTTTGACAGACTGTGAATTCTTTCCAGCATTTCATTCCATTCAGAAATATCTGCTTCTGCACTTTCTATTTTCAAAAGACGACATACTGTATCGCTCATTTTCTGTTCTTTCAGCATTACAGGAACTTCATAAAGACTTGGAAGTGTCAGGTTTTCAATTACACAGTCTTCCGAAACGTTACAGAACATGGCAACTTTCTTGAAGATATTCGGTTCCAGCTTTTCATCACAACGAAGAACAATAATATCAGGGTGGATCCCCATTCCCTGAAGTTCTTTAACCGAGTGCTGGGTTGGTTTTGTTTTGTGCTCGTCTGAACCGCTTAAGAAAGGAAGCAGAGTAACGTGAATATAAATAGCATTTTCATGCCCTACTTCAAGGCCTACCTGACGGATTGCTTCAATAAAAGGCTGACTTTCAATGTCACCTGTTGTACCGCCGACTTCAGTTATAACCACATCAGCATCAGACTGCTTTCCGACATTATAAATAAAGCTTTTGATTTCATTGGTAATATGGGGGATAACCTGAACTGTTTCGCCCAGGTATTCACCGCGACGCTCTTTGTTCAGAACATTCCAGTACACTTTTCCGGAAGTAAGGTTTGAAAACTTATTCAGGTCTTCATCAATAAAACGTTCATAGTGACCAAGATCCAGGTCTGTTTCCGCGCCGTCTTCTGTTACATAAACTTCCCCATGCTGGTAAGGACTCATGGTTCCCGGGTCAACGTTGATATACGGGTCCAGTTTCTGAGAAGCCACTTTAAGTCCACGGCTTTTTAAAAGACGTCCGAGAGAAGCGGCTGTAATTCCTTTTCCGAGTCCGCTTACGACACCACCTGTTACAAAAATGTACTTTGTCTGTTTCATGTTATCCCCTGTTTATGGCCGGAACCGGCCGAAATTTACCAGAAATAAAAAAAAAGAGGTCGCAGACAAAACTCCCTGAGTTTCAGGAAACTTTGTTTGCGACCTCTTCGTCGTTTACGGAATTTAAATATATCACTTTTCAGGGATTTTGAAAAGATGATAATGCAAAATCCTGCTAATTAATGCCATCCAAAATAGAACTTAATTTTTTCCTCAGGAATACTGTGTTTTGGACCGCCTCTTTCATTGGAAGCATAACCTGCAAAAATCCAGCCGAATTTTCCGCTTTCATATTCAACCTTTATCCAGTGATCTGTAATGCCATCGATTGTTTCAGTTTCTTCTGTAATTGCTGTTTTAGTCAGAGTAAGCTGGGAAACTCCCGATTTCAAAGATTCATTGAGCAGGAAAATCTTTTTTCCGTCCAGTCCGGGTTTATCGCGAACATTAACCCGTTCCCACACGGAAATATTTTCATTCAGAGCTCTTACTGTCCAGGTTTTTCCGGAACTCTGAATTCTTTCAAGAATTTCATAACGGTTATCTTTATAAGGATCTGTTGAAGTATCATCGTTCTGACGGCAAATCCAGCCTCTTATTTCATCCTTCTGGACTTCATACCAGATTTCTCCCCTCGGCTCGCCCCATCTGTTAAACGGTGCCGAGAAGTCTTCCATTACCAGTACTGAAAAAATCTGAAGTTTATCATTATCCTTCACGGAACCGATTTTCTTTCCGCCATTATAATCAGAATAAATATCCCGCTTGTTTTCTGAAAGCATATCCCCTACTGTCACTTCAAGTTCACACTTTCTTTTTACATAATGTTTGCTGTCTGAAGTTTCATCCAGAAGAATAGTCCCATTTCCGAAATTGTAATCAGGGGTTTCTGCAGGAAGCCATGATAATAAAGACAAGAAAAATAAACTAAAAATAAATACTCTCTTCATAACTTGATTATATCTTTTCTTCCTTAATTTTTCATTATCAGCGGAATGATCTTTTTAGCAATCTTATAAACCGGACCTTCAAAGGTTTTGCGGACAGTTTCCAGTTCTTCACGAATATGAATTCCCTGAGGACAGTGACTTTCACATTTTCCACATTTAATACAGTTGGAAGCGCCGGTAGAATTTTTCCGGATTAATGTACACATTACGTAATCCTTAAGGCCTTCAAACTTGCTGTCTGAAAAGCGGCGGTTATAGGCAGCAAAAATACCCGGAATATCCACACTTTTTGGACAAGGCATACAGTAGCGGCAGCCGGTGCAGCCGATTTTTTCCTTGCTGCGGATTTCTTTGATTACTGCAGCGATTACACCTTTTTCTTCATCACTTAAATAACCCGGTTCTGCGTCGCTGGCAGAACGCACATTTTCGGCAACCATTTCCAGTGAATTCATGCCCGAAAGGACACAGGTTACTTCACTCTGGTTCCAGAGCCAGCGGAAAGACCATTCAGCAGGTGAACGGTCAGGATTATATTTTCTGAAAATCTTTTCGGCGTCTTTAGGAAGCTTATTAGCCAGTTTTCCGCCGCGAAGGGGCTCCATAATTACGACAGGAATACCTTTTTCTGCAGCGTGCTTAAGTCCTGTTACTCCGGCCTGTGAATTTTCGTCCATGTAATTGTACTGAATCTGACAGAAATCCCAGTCGTAAGCATCCAGAAGTTTCAGAAAAGCGTCTGAACCGCCGTGGTAAGAAAATCCAATCTGACGGATTACCCCTTCTTTCTTTTTCTGTTCAAGCCAGTCTTTTACACCCAGTGCAATAAGACGATTCCAGGTTACAACATCTGTAAGCATATGCATCAGATAATAATCGACATGGTCAGTTCTGAGGCGGGAAAGTTCTTCATTAAAGAGTTTTTCACAATCCCCTTCTTTTTTCAGAAGATAATGAGGGAGTTTTGTGGCAATATTTACTTTGTCGCGGGCCTTGTTGTTTTCGAGGATTTTTCCCAAAGTTGCTTCGCTTCCGGGATAAATATAGGCTGTATCGAAATAATTGACTCCTGAATTAATGGCAGCCATTACTTCAGATTCGGCTTTCTTGTAATCCGGACCTGTAATTGACTGTGTGAAACGCATACATCCATATCCAAGTACCGAAATATCATTTCCGTACCGGTCTTTTCTGTACTGCATAGATTGGAAGTCCCCCTGACTGATATTATAACCCATTATGCCCTAAATTGTAAAAAAAAGAACCGCCTTTCGGCGGTTCTTAGGGAAAAACAATTATTATCTTCTAAAGATTTGAATAACCCATAAGATACTTGTCAATTTCGCGGGCACATTCACGGCCTTCAGCAATTGCCCAGACAACAAGGCTCTGACCACGACGCATATCTCCGCAGCTGAATACTTTATCTACGTTTGTAACATAAAGTCCTTCATCGGCAGCAACAACCCCGCGTGGAGTCATATCTACATTAAAGGCTTTTGCCGTATATTCTTCGGCACCAAGGAAACCTGCTGCTATAAGAATAAGGTCTGCAGGAAGTTCCTTTTCGGTTCCTTCGATTTCGCAAAGTTTTCTCTGGCCGTCTACCATGCGGAATTCAACCTGAACAGTCTTTACTCCGGTCACATGACCGTCTTTCTGGTAGATTTCTTTGATTGTTGTCTTATAAACACGTGGATCTGCTCCGGCGGTAGAAATTACTTCCATCTGGCCGTAATCGGTTTTGAGAACCTTAGGCCACTGCGGCCACGGGTTATTTGCAGCACGTTCAACAGGTGGCTGAGGCATCATTTCCAGAGCTGTAATACTTGCGGCACCAAGACGTGCACAGGTACCTGTACAGTCGTTACCGGTGTCACCGCCTCCGACTACAATTACATGCTTTCCTTTCGGATCAAAATCTTCTGAAAGATGAATGTCAGAAATCTTTGCCGAATCATCCTTGCAGTCTGTAACTGCGTGGGAATCCATGAGAGATTTTGTTACGGCTTTAAGGAAATCAACAGCAGGAATTATTCCTTTTGCATCTTCCCCGGCAACATTGAGGCGACGGGCTTTTTTAGCACCGCAGCAGAGGGAAACTGCATCAAAATCTTTGAGAAGATCTTCAGCTTTTACTGTGTTTCCGATATCTGCTCTTGTTACGAATTCAACCCCTTCTGCCTTCATAAGGTTTACGCGGCGTTCAATGATTTTTTTGTCCAGCTTCATGTTAGGAATACCGTACATGAGAAGTCCGCCGATTCTGTCTTCCCGTTCAAAAACAGTAACATTGTGTCCGCGGCGGTTCAGTAAATCTGCTACTGCAAGACCTGCAGGACCTGAACCAACAACAGCAATTTTCTTCCCGCTGCGTACTTTCGGAATCTGAGGCTTCATGTAACCTGAAGCAAAGGCTTTTTCAATAATGTAAAGTTCATTATCGTGAATTGTTACAGGATCCTTGATATCTTTTCCGTCTGTATAATCCTTTTCCATGGAAATACAGTTACAGGCTTTTTCACAGAGAGCCGGACAAACACGGCCTGTAAACTCAGGGAAACTTGAAGTTTTCAGAAGTCTCCAGGCGGCCATGTCATACTGACCTTTGTATAATGCGTCGTTCCATTCAGGAATAAAGTTATGAAGAGGACAGCCTGTTACCATGCCGCCAAGCTTGATTGCGCTCTGACACATTGGAACACCGCAGTTCATACAGCGGGAAGCCTGTGTTCTGCGTTCTTCATCGTTCAGAAGAACGTGCATTTCTTCAAAGTTCTGGAGGCGAACTTTTGGTTCGATCCAGTCGTTTTCAATTCTTGTATATTTAATAAATCCGTTTGAAAGTCCCATTATTCTCCTCCTTCCTTATGCAGTAAACTTTTTGAATGCATTCAGTACTGCATTCTCATGTTCAACACCGTTTGATTCTTCTTCAGCAATAAGCTTGAGCATTTTTGCGTAGTCATTAGGAATAATCTTCTTGAAAGATTTCAGGCTGTTGTTCCAGTCGGCAAGGATTGCCTTACCGCGCTCACTGCCTGTTTCGGCAACGTGTTTTTCAACAAGTGATTTAACAAGATCAATGTCGTGCTGGTCGGCAGAAGCAAGTTCACTCATGGTTACCAGCTGGCTGTTGAGTCTCTGGTAAAGGTCGTGTTTTTCATCAAGTACATAAGCAACACCGCCTGACATTCCGGCTGCCAGGTTGCGTCCTGTTGAACCGAGAATAAGAGCGATACCGCCTGTCATATATTCAAGACCATGGTCACCGCAGCCTTCAGCAACAACAGTTGCACCTGAGTTTCTTACACAGAAGCGTTCACCTGCAATACCGTTGATAAAGGCCTGACCGCTTGTTGCACCGAAACAACAAACGTTTCCGGCAATAATGTTTTCTTCGGCTTTGTAGCCGGCATCTTCAGGACACTTGAGGACGATTTTTCCGCCTGAAAGTCCCTTTCCAAGACCGTCGTTGGCGTCACCTGTAAGGCGCATTGTAAGTCCCTTTGGAATAAAGGCACCAAAGCTCTGTCCGCCGCCCCCTGTTGCATTAACTGTAAAGCTGTCTTCAGGAAGTGTATTTCCGAAGTTCTTCTGGATTTCTGATCCAAGAATTGTTCCCACAGTTCTGTCTGTTGAAGAAACCTTCAGACTGAATGAACCTGTCTTTTTCTTCATTGATTTTTCAAACTGTGGAAGGAGGTATTTTTCATCAACTGTATTCGAAAGCTTGAAGTCATAAACATCAGCTGGATTGAAGTGAGAACCAGCTTCGCCGCCTGCAAGAATTCTGCTCATATCTACAAGGTTTGCTCTTTCGAAAGCACCCTTTTCTTTTACTTTGAGCATTTCTGTGTGACCGCACATTTCTTCTACGCTGTGGAAACCAAGTTTTGCCATGATTTCGCGCAGTTCCTGTGCAATAAACTTCATGAAGTTTTCAACGTATTCAGGTTTACCTGTAAAGCGCTTACGGAGTTCACTGTTCTGTGTTGCAACCCCGAAAGGACAGGTATCCAGGTTACATACGCGCATCATTGCACAACCCATTGTAATAAGAGGAGCTGTAGCAAAACCGAATTCTTCGGCACCAAGGAGACAGGCGATTGCAACGTCGCGGCCGCTCATCAGTTTACCGTCGGTTTCAATTACAACGCGTGAACGGAGCCCGTTCTGAATAAGTGTCTGATGTGTTTCTGCAAGACCAAGCTCCCATGGAAGACCAGCGTGGTGAATTGAGCTCAAAGGAGCAGCACCTGTACCGCCATCATGTCCTGAAATGAGGATTACCTGAGCACCGGCTTTTGCAACACCGGCTGCAATTGTTCCAACCCCTGCTTCTGAAACCAGTTTTACAGAAATGCGGGCAGCACGGTTTGCATTCTTAAGGTCGTAGATCAGCTGAGCCAGGTCTTCGATTGAATAAATATCGTGGTGTGGAGGTGGCGAAATAAGTGAAACACCAGGAGTTGCATAACGGGTTGTAGCAATCCATGGATAAACCTTTTTACCAGGAAGGTGTCCCCCTTCTCCAGGCTTTGCACCCTGTGCCATTTTAATCTGAATTTCCTTTGCAGAAAGCAGGTATTCTTCTGTTACACCGAAGCGGCCTGAAGCAACCTGTTTGATTGCAGAGTTTCTGTCAGTTCCAAGGCGCTCAGGTTTTTCTCCACCTTCACCTGAGTTTGATTTTCCTTTCAGGTGGTTCATGGCCAGAGCCATACATTCGTGGGCTTCCTGGGAAATTGAACCGTAAGACATGGCACCAGTCTTGAAGCGCTGTACAATCTGTTCAACGGATTCTACATCATCAAGAGGGATTTCCTTTGCACTGTCAAAGTCCAGTTTGAGCATGGCACGGAGTGTATGTGGATGAGCGTTGTCATCAACCAGTGAAGTATATTCCTTGAAGCGTTCATAGCTTCCGGTTTTTGTAGCTTCCTGAAGGCTGATGATGATTTCAGGTGAGTAAAGGTGATCTTCACAGGTAGGTCCACGGCGAAACTTGTGAACACCAACTGAATCCAGATGAGTGTTTACTGTAAGTCCCAGAGGATCGAAGGCCTTGTTGTGGTGGAAGTTTACGTCTTCGGCAATTTCCTTAAGACCAATTCCGCCAACGCGGCTTACTGTGTTTGTAAAGTAAACATCAACAACATCCTGGGCAATACCAACGGCTTCGAAAATCTGTGCCGACTGGTAAGACTGGATTGTTGAAATACCCATTTTAGCAGCAATTTTTACGATACCGCCGATAATTCCCTTGTTGAAATCGTCGATGGCTGTGTGGTAATCCTTGTCCAGAAGTTTCTGGTCAATAAGTTCTGCAATGGCTTCGTGAGCCAGGTACGGGTTGATGGCACGGGCACCGTAACCAAGGAGCATGGCGCTCTGGTGAACGTTGCGAACTTCGGCACTTTCAAGAATGATTGAAATGGCAGTGCGTTTCTTTGTGCGGATAAGGTACTGTTCAACACCCGATACAGCAAGAAGCGAAGGAATAGCAACGTGGTTTTCATCAACTCCACGGTCAGAAAGGATAATGATGTTTGATCCGTTTCTGTATTCGCGGTCAATTGCAACAAACACATTGTCCAAAGCATCTTTAAGTGAAGTATTCTTGTAGTAAAGAAGTGAAACTACTGAAGATTTAAGGCCAGGCATATCCAGAGCCTTGATCTTCATCATATCAACACCGGTAAGAATAGGATTGTTGATTTCAAGTACTGTACAGTTTTTGCTCTGTGCTTCAAGAAGGTTTCCGTCAGAACCAACGTAAACTGTTGTGTCTGTAACAATTTTTTCGCGGAGTGAGTCGATTGGAGGGTTTGTTACCTGTGCAAAAAGCTGCTTGAAGTAACTGAACAGGGCCGGATGCTTGTCGCTCATTACGGCAAGAGGAGTATCTACGCCCATGGCACCGGTCGGTTCAATTCCGTTCTGTGCCAGTGGAAGAATCATTTCGTTTACATCTTCGTAGTTCCAGCCGAAAGCGCGGTACATAATATCGCGTTCTTCCTGTGTGTAAACCGGAATCTTTTTGTTAGGGATTCTCAGATCTCCCAGGTGCTTCAGGTTCAGGCTGAGCCATTCACCGTATGGATAAAGATCTGTGTATTCTTTCTTTGCGTCGAAATCCGAAATAAGCTTTTTCTGCTTTGTATCAACCAGAAGAATGCGGCCAGGCATAAGGCGGCTTTTCTGCACGATTTCGCTTTCAGGAATATCAAGAACCCCTACTTCTGAAGAAAGAATAAGTGTATTGTCTTTTGTAATGTAGTAGCGGCTTGGGCGGAGTCCGTTGCGGTCCAAAGTTGCACCAACAAGGTCACCATCAGAAAAGAGGATTGCGGCAGGACCGTCCCAAGGTTCCATCATGGTTGCCCAGTAGTGGTAGAAATCTTTTTTACGAGGATCCATTGAATCATCATGTTTCCAAGGTTCCGGAATACAGATCATAACTGCCAGAGGAAGAGGCATTCCGTTCATTACCAGGAATTCCAGAGTGTTGTCCAGCATGGCCGAGTCGGAACCGGTTGTATCAACTGCAGGAAGGATTTCTGCAATTTCATCATCCTTGAAAACAGGAGATTTTATTGTTTCTTCGCGGGCCATCATGCGGTCTGCATTTCCGCGGATTGTATTGATTTCTCCGTTGTGGGCAATGAAGCGGTTCGGATGAGCACGTTTCCATGAAGGCTGTGTATTTGTAGAAAAGCGTGAGTGAACCAGAGCAAGAGATGAAATGTATTCAGGACTCTGAAGGTCAGTGTAGAAAGTTCTGAGCTGCTGAACCAGGAACATACCCTTGTAAACGATAGTGCGGCTCGACATAGAACAAACGTATGTATCAAAGCTTGAGTGTTCAAACTGGCGGCGAACCATATAGAGTTTGCGGTCAAAAGGAAGGCCTTTTTCTACATCAGAAGGACGTTCAATGAAACACTGCCAGATTGCAGGCATACAGTCACGGGCAGTTTTTCCAAGAACAGTTTCAGAAACAGGCACCTGACGCCATCCTAAGAATTTCAGGCTTTCTTTTTCACACAGGGTTTCAATCATGCGCATGGCCTGAGCACGAACAAACTTGTCCTGAGGAAAGAAGAACATACCAATACCGTAATCCCGTTCTTCTTTAAGTAAGATTCCGATTTTTGCACATTCTGCCTTGAAAAAACTGTGAGCAATCTGAACCAGGATTCCGACACCGTCACCTGTTTCCCCTGTGGCATCTTTACCGGCACGATGCTCCAGTTTTTCAACAATGGAAAGTGCATTGTCTACTATTTTGTGTGTCTGTTTTCCATCGATATTAACGACAGCACCGATACCACAGGCATCGTGTTCGAAAGATGGATCATATAATGTTTTCATTTTTTACCCCCTGAAAACAAAAAAGGCGATAATGACATAACCACTGCAAAAAACCGGGAAAGGTCCTGCAATGGCGACGTCATTGTCGCCTTTATAATTCAAATAAATAATGCGGAAAACCGCTTGAACAAAAAAAAGACGCCTGGCTTAAAAAGACAATATCTGTCTGCTTAAACCAAGCGTCTTTGCTTGTTTCAATAACTATAGCAAAATGATGCTTTTTGTTCAATAGTCATTAAAAAAATCAGAAAGATTTTCTGTATATCTCCAGGACATCAGATTTTTCTGTTTTACGGGGGTTAATAGCGATATTACCGCTTTTCATGGCATCATCTGCCATCTGGTCCAGAACCTTTTCAAAAGCTTCGGCACTGATGCCGGCACCGGAAAGTCCGACAGGAATTCCAAGCTCCCCGTTCAATACAAAAAGAGCTCCCTGAAGCATTGAAGGAACAAAGTCCCCGTAGGCTACTGGTGTACTGCAGACACAGCGGTAAATATTGTAATATTTTTTCAAAAATACAGGATTTTCTGTGGCCGTTTCATTGAATTCCACAACTTTTGGCAGAAGAATGGCATTTGCAACTCCGTGAGGAACATCAAAAAAAGCGCTTACAGGATGGCTCATGGCGTGAACATCTCCAAGACGGGCATGGCTGAAGGCAATACCTGCAAAAAGAGAACCAAGCATCATATTTTCTGCTGCAGCCTTGTTTCCCCTGTCTTTTACGTAATCCCTGATAGATTCCCCTATCAGTTCCAGAGCCCTTAATGAAAACATTTCAGAAAAAGGACTTGCTGCCTTTGAAACATAGGATTCCAGGGCATGAATCATGGCGTCAATTCCACAGGCAGCTGCAGTTCCGGCCGGCACTGTTGAAATCAGTTCCGGGTCCAGTATTGCGTAAGAAGGAAGAAGATAGTTTGAAGCAACAGTCAGCTTGTAGTTCCGGCTGTGGTCCGTAATTACTGAAAAGGCTGTTACTTCACTTCCCGTTCCTGCAGTTGTCGGAATGGCAATCATCGGGACAACAGGACCGGGAACTTTTCCGCCCCCTTCATAATCGGTTATTTTACCACCGAAGGTTGCCAGAACTGCAACGGCTTTGGCAACATCAAGAGGAGATCCGCCGCCGAAGGCAACAATAAAATCTGCCCCGCTTTCTTTGTAAAGTGCTGCTGCAGCATTTACTGTTTCCACAGAAGGATTTCCTTCCGTGCGGCAGAAGCTTACACTTTCAATTTCCGAAGTTTTCATGGCATCAGAACACTTTGCCACAAGGCCTATTTTTTCAAGATGCGGTCCCGAAATTATCAGGGCCTTTGACTTACCAAGCTTTGCGGCCACTTCCGGCAGTTTGGAAAGAGTTCCAGCTCCGAAAACAACATTCTGCGAAATTGAAAATGTAAAGTCCATATTATACCTCGCTTTATTTAACGATACTGCTCAAAATTTCAAATGCCTTGTCACAGTCTGCTTCATTGATAATAAGCGGCGGAATCATACGGATTGTATGGGCTCCGATTGCAGTAATCAGAAGATGCTTTTCAAGACACTTATGTTTTACGTCAACGCCACTGACTGTATCATCAAATTCAACACCAACTAAAAGTCCCTGGTGGCGTACTTCCTTTACGTGTGGAAGAGTTTCAAGTTTTGCAGAGAAATAGTCTCCCATTTTCTTTGCGTTTGAAGCCAGGTCTCTGTCCAGAAGTTCATTTACTTCTGCAAGAGCTGCAGCACAGCTTACAGGGTGACCGCCAAAGGTTGTTCCGTGGCTTCCGGCCGAAAATGCTTTTGCAACTTCAGCTGAAGCACAGATTGCACCGATTGGCATACCGCCGCCAAGAGCCTTAGCCATAGAAACGATATCCGGTTTGATTCCGTAGTTCATGAAGCTCATTACAGAACCTGTTCTACACCAGCCTGTCTGAACTTCGTCGATCAGAAGAAGCATTCCTTTTTCATCACAGAATTTGCGCAGTCCCTGCATGAATTCCATAGTTGCAGGATGTACACCGCCTTCTCCCTGAACAGGTTCAATCATGATGGCGATGGTGTTTTCAGTACATGCGTTCTTGAAGGCTTCCAGGTCATTGTACGGAGCGTAAGAGAATCCGTAGGTCATTGGACCAAAGCCAACCTGACATCCGTTTCCAGGCTGACCTGTGGCACTCATGGCACCGAAGGTTCTTCCGTGGAAGCCCATTTTTGCTGTAACGATGTGATATTTATTCGGACCGTATTTTTCGATTCCGTATTTACGTGCCATTTTGATCATGGCTTCGTTGGCTTCAGTTCCCGAGTTCTGGTAAAAGATTTTATCCATACCGATTGTTGTACAAACTTTTTCTGCCAGCAGTGCCTGAGGAATTGTGTACGGATAGTTGAAGGTATGCATTACATCCTGAACCTGGTCGATCACAGCATCTACAACTTTCTGGTTACAGTTTCCTGCGCTGTTTACGGCAATACCTGCATAAAAGTCCAGATATGGTTCACCTTTTTCGTCGTATACGTACTGGTCTTTTGCAGTTTCTGCAATAAAGTCAAAGCGTTCATAAGTTTCAATCATATATTTTGAAACTTTGTCCTTGATGTCCTGTGCTGTTAATCCTGTGTCCTTAAGTTTCATATTTATCTCCTTTTTTCGCCGGGCGTTCCGGCTTTGCCGTCGGGCTTTGCGTGGTTTCAGTCCTACGGACCGCGTCGCGCCACTTCAATCCCTAACGCAGTTTTTAGCTATTCAATTAACCCCTTAACTTTAAGAAGGTGTTTTACCATTTCTACACAACCTTCAATTCCTACTTTTTCACTGTTCAGGGTGATGTCGTAGTTTACCGGGTTGGTCCAGTAGTTTCCGCCGGTGTAATATTCGTAATAGTCAGCGCGGAACTTGTCGGTCTGGGTAATTGTTGCAGCTGCCACTTCTGCAGTTACTCCCATTTTTTCCATGGTGCGTTTAAGACAGAAGGCACGTGGTGCTTCAACGTAAACACTTACAACATTTGGGTTACCGCGGAGAACGTAGTCTGCACATTTTCCGACGATTACACAGTCCTCTGTTTCTGCCAGATTTTTAATAATCTTGCTCTGATATTCAAAAAGCTTGTCGTCGCTTACGAATTTTTCGTTCCGGGCAATATAACTTTTTGCCTTTGGAAGCCCTCTCAAAAAACTTGAAAAGCCTCCCTTTGTTCTTACTTTTTCATCTACTTCGCGGAAGATTTCTTCATCAAGTCCGCTCATCTGACTGGCAAGAGTCAGGATTCTGTTTTCATAACAGTGAACCCCCAGATCTTTTGCCAGTTTTGATGCAATTTCTTTTCCCCCAGTTCCGAAACCGCGGGCGAATGTTACTACAAAGTGTCCTTTTTCTGCCATTTTTTACCCCCTTTATCCTGCTAAGTATCTCTTCAGGAATTCCTTTGATCTTGGATTTGTCGGATTTGTAAAGAACTGGGATGGCGGTGCATCTTCTGCAACGTAGCCCTGATCCATGAAGATTGTTCTCGTACTTACGTCACGGGCAAATCCCATTTCATGAGTTACAATGACCATTGTAAGTCCTGTTTTTGCCAGTTCCTTCATTGTGTTCAGAACTTCCCCTACCATTTCCGGGTCCAGGGCCGAAGTAGGTTCATCAAAAAGAAGGACCTCCGGATTCATGCACAGGCTTCTTGCAATGGCAACGCGCTGCTTCTGACCGCCTGAAAGCTGGGCAGGCTTTGCATTGATGTAAGGAGCCATGCCAACTTCCTTAAGGTGCTTGATTGCCCGCTGGAAAGCTTCTTCCTTTGAAAGATGCAGAACCTTTCTTGTACAAAGCATGCAGTTTTCAAGAACCGTATAGTTATTGAACAGGTTGAAGGACTGGAAACACATGCCAACCTTTGAACGGAAAAGGTTTACATCTTTCTGAATGTCACGGACTTCCTTTCCGTGAAACAGAACCTTTCCGCTGGTCTGGCGTTCCAGCTTGTTTATACAGCGGAGAAGTGTTGACTTTCCGCTTCCGGAAGAACCAAGAATACAGATGATTTCTCCCTTTTCAATGTCTATGTCGATTTTTCTGAGTACTTCGTGCTTTCCGAAGCTCTTGCTCAGATCCTTGATTTCAATAATCTTTTCTGCCATATACTGCCTCCTGTTATTCGTTGTCGTTGAGATATTCAACGGCAAGAACGTAATCTGCTTTGTCTTCCAGTTTCTTTTCCATGAAGTTGAAAAGCTTGTTGAACACAAAACACAGAACAAAATAGATTGCAGCAATAACAAGGTATGCTTCAAAGTATTTATAATAGTTTCCGCCTACAGTCTTTGCTGCCATGAACAGTTCCTTTACGGCAATAACGTTCAAAACGGAAGTCATTTTCAGGTTTGTAAGAAATGTGTTAGCCATTTCAGGAATGATATTTTTGAAGGCCTGAGGAAGGACAACAAAAAGCATTGTTTTAATGGGGCTCATTCCCATAGCCCAGGCACCTTCTCTCTGTCCTTTATCGATGGAACCGATACCACCGCGGACTGTTTCTGCCATGTAAGCACCTGTGTTCAATACAGTAACCAGAATACCTGCAAAAACCGGAGTCATATGTGCACCAAGAGTAGTCTGGCGGAGACCGTAATAAACGATCATGGCCTGTACAATCATTGGTGTGTCACGGAAAACTTCAACATAAACTGTTGAAATAATTTTCAGAATGCGCATGAGCACTTTTTTTACCGGGTTGTCATGCTGGCTGATTTTTGAATCCTGAATTACCCCGATAAGGAACCCGAGAACAAAACCAAGAATTGTACCCAGTACTGCGATGTAAAGAGTAATCCAGGTTCCTTCAATGAACATGCCGGAATATTTCTTTGCCAGGAAGTAAACCCAGCCGAATGTATTTGTTGGATTAGTTTCCATTTTTTACCCCCATAAATAGCAGGTGAGCAGTTATACTCACCTGCCTGTCAATTTCTTCTTTAGTTGGCTGCAGGCTGCTGTGAAATTGCCTTTTCCATCAGGGCATCCATTTTTGCCTTGTCGTTCCAGCCAAGTTCATCCATTGCTTTCTGCAGTTTGTCACGGAGGGCTGTGTCTGTTTTACGGGTTGCAATACAAACATTTACCATTGGACCGTCACCTACAAAAGCATCTGCTTTGTCCAGCTGGATGATTTTCAGGCCTTTGTTTGTCATAAGGGCACTCTGTGCTGTTGGAAGGTCAACGATTGCAACATCTGCAACATCGTTTGAAACCGCCATGAAACATTCCGATGTTGTTTCAAAGTTTCCTGATTTTACAGCACCTTCAATCTGATCCAGGAGTGGAATCCATCCTGTACCAAGCTGAGTTGTAAGGCGAACGCCTGTTCCGGCCATGTCACTGAGTCCTTTAACATCTGCGTAAGGACCGTCTGCTTTTACAACGATACAGTTGTCGCGGTAGTAGTAAGGAGTTGTGAAGGAATATGCCAGTTCACGTTCTGCTGTTTTACCCATACCTGCGATGATACAGTCGTAATCACCTACATCCATACTGATACCGATTGAAGACCATTCACTTTTGTGAACTTCCAGATCCATTCCAAGTTTGTCTGCAAGCATTTTTGCAACTGCAACGTCATATCCGTATGCATAGTATTTTTCTTTGAAAATTGGCACGGCTTCTGTTCCGTCAGGAGTTGTTTTTGAATCCTGAGTCCAGTTGAATGGAGCATAAGCACATTCCATTCCGACTTTCAGAACCGGTTTAGAAGATGCTGCCTTTTTTTCGTTACCGCAACTTGTCAGAGTCACTGCTGTTGCCAGCATCAGAGCCATTGTCATTGCTTCTGCAATTCTTGTTGTTGTTCTTTTCATTTTCGCACCTCGCTAAAAATTATTGTTTTCCTCAAAAAAAAAGACGCCTTGGGCTGAGCCAAAGCGTCTTTGCTTTTGATGTTTTTACTGTAACGAAGGGCGATTACTGTTTCATTGTGCATTTTGCACAATGAAAATAAACATTTTAACCAAACATCATTCTTTTTACGTAAATACAGTTAATCAGATCCAGAAATTCGGTGTAATCATCCAGGGGGAAATCTATGAGTTCTTCAATTTTCTTCAGTCTGTACTGAAGGGAATTTCTGTGGATGAACATGTCGTCTGCCGTTGCCGAAACAGAAAACCCGTTCAGATAATAAGCCCAGCAGGTTTCCACCAGGTCAGTTCCGTTGGCGTGGTCATATTCTTCAAGAGGACGGAGTTTTTCAGAACAGTATTCGAATATTTCGCCCTGGTTTCCGCTGTTGAACATGAATTTGTAGAGGCCCAGTACACTGGCACTGATTACCTTTTTGTTTCTTGAGTGAGGAAGAAAATCTTTTTTTGGTATAAGGTTTTTTGCCTGGGTATAACTTTTTGCAAAATCAGCCGGATTGGAACTTGCAGGCCCCAGAATACAGGTACTTTTGAAATAGCCTTTGAACCGTGGAAGGGAATCCAGTTTCTGCAGAACTTTTTCTATTTCTTTTTCTGCAGACTTGTCTGACTTTTCTTCAAAAAGCAGAACAAATTTATTCAGGAATTTCATGAAAACCGGGCGGCATTCCATGTGTTCCACTTCCCGATTCATGCAGTTTGCATAATATTCGTAGTTGTGTTCATCCGTTTCCAAATTCACACCGTAGGTTCGGTCAACAACGATTATACCAACTCTGTAAGGACGGGTAAAATCCAGGCCGAACTGGGTTGAAATCTTTTCAATGTATCTCTGGTTGATGTCGTATCCGAAAAGAAGGTTGTAAAGATAATCCCCTGATTTTCTGATTTTTATTTCATCAGCTGTAAGGAGTTTTCCAATGCTCTGGTCAATATCGACAAAGCTGGCACCTTCCCAGCGGACATAGAAAAGAGGAAGGTTCACTTCATTGGCCCAGACAATGAGTTCCAGAGGCAAATCTTCCTTGTCTTCCATTACAGAAATACCAAGTCCGCTTATACCAAGTTCATAAAGTTCATGAGAAGTACGAACCAGTTCTGCCATATCAAAACGGACAAAATCCACAACAATAAGTGCAAAATTTCCGCGGCTCATATGGTCCGCATAGGGACGGGTCTGGCAGAGGTAGGTCCAGGAAATTACATTATCCAGGCCCTCTTCCCCTGCAATCAGACTGACACCGTCCAGATTCAGCTTGAGAATATCTTTACAGGTAATCATTACTTAGTAAGCCGAATCATGTACTCCGGAAATTGCACGACCTGATGGCTCATCCATCTTCTTCCAGGCTTCATCCCATTCCAGGGCTTTGGCTGTGGAACAGGCAACGCCGGCTTCGTGAGGAACACAGAGGGCGGCACTGTCACTTGGGAACAGGCGTGAGTAGATTTCGCGGTAGAAGTATTCTTCCTTTGTTTTCGGTGTGTTTACAGGGAAGCGTCTTTCTCTCTGGGCGAACTCTGCATCGCTTACTTTCTGGTTTGTCATTTCCTTAAGGGTATCAATCCAGCTGTAGCCTACACCGTCTGAGAACTGTTCCTTCTGGCGCCAGCAGACATCAGGAGGAAGGATGTCTTCAAAGGCTTTGCGAACAATCCATTTTTCAATGCGCTGTTTTCCGTCCGGAAGCTTGATGCTCATTTTATCCAGAGGGTTCAGTCCCATGGCGATGTCGATGAATTCCTTATGAAGGAAAGGAACACGGCCTTCAATACCCCAGGCCATAAGGGATTTGTTTGCACGGTTACAGTCGTAAAGATGGAGTTTTTCCATTTTGCGTACCAGTTCTTCGTGGAATTCCTGGGCGTTTGGTGCCTTGTGGAAGTAAAGGTATCCGCCGAAAAGCTCGTCACTTCCCTCGCCCGACAGTACCATTTTGATTCCCATGGCTTTTATGGCTCGAGCCAGAAGATACATTGGTGTTGAAGCACGGACTGTTGTAATGTCATAGGTTTCGATGTGGTAAATTACATCTTCCAGAGCGTCCAGGGCTTCCTGAATTGTAAAGTGAATTTCATGGTGAACTGTTCCGATGTATTCTGCGGCTTTACGGGCGGCAGTCAGGTCAGGAGAACCTTCAAGACCTACTGCAAAACTGTGGAGCTGAGGCCACCAGGCGTCTTTAAGGGAACCTGTTTCAACACGTTTTTTGGCAAATTTCTGAGTAATGGCCGCAATTACTGTTGAGTCTAAGCCCCCGGAAAGAAGTACACCGTAAGGAACGTCGGACATAAGCTGTGCTTTTACGGCTTCTTCAAGTCCGTTACGTACTTTTGCAATTACAGAAGAATCGATAATTTCACCTTTGTCGTCTGTAGCACAAGGTGCATCCTTTACTGCATCATAACGTTCCCAGTCACGTTTATACCATTTAGTTGGCTTGTCATCCTGTGAATAATAGTAGCAGCCGTTAGGGAATTCTTCGATTGTTGTACAGTAGCCTTCCAAAGCTTTAAGTTCAGAAGCAACATAGTAGCGCCCTTCCTTGTCCCAGCCCTGATAAAGTGGGACTACACCGATTTCATCACGACCTACAAGGTAAACATCTTTTTCCGAGTCGTACAGGGCAAAAGCAAAGATGCCCGAAAGATCTTCCAGAAAGTCTTTTCCCTTTTCTTTGTATAAAGGCAGAAGAACTTCACAGTCACTCTGGGTTTTGAACTGATATTTTCCTGCATATTTGGCACGGATTTCTTTATGGTTGTAAATTTCACCGTTTACGGCAAGAATTACTTTCCCATCATCTGAAACCAGAGGCTGTTTTCCCGAAAAAGGGTCAACAATAGCCAGACGTTCATGAGAAAGGATTGCATTATCCCCTGTATAAACACCGCTCCAGTCCGGTCCGCGATGACGTATCTTTTTAGACATTTCAAGGACCTGCTGACGAATTTCTTCTTTTATTCCGTCACTCACAAATCCTGATCCAGTACTTAAATCAAAAGCTCCTACAAATCCACACATATTAACCCCCTGTGTTTGACTTATGCTAAAAAAAAGGCGACAGAGATTTCATCACGGGACACTTTCCCCCAAGGGAAATTAATCACCATGACGACACCTTTGTCGCCTGAAAACGGTTTTAAACAAAAAAAAGCACCTGACTTAAAGAGACGAATCCCGTCTGCCTTAAATCAAGCGCCTTTGCTTGTTTAATTCAGAATAATAGAAATTAAGGGATTTTTCAAGTGATTTGTAAAATTAATTCCTTTACCAGATATCTGATAAAATTCTTATATCATTAAGAACATTACCGTAATAATATAATACCGAGGTAATTAAATGAAATTCGACAGATTTTTTGTAAGACGCATTATTATGTCTCTTTTCGGGGTAATCATCTGTTCTGTCAGTGTAGGCCTTTTCAAACTTGCCGCTCTCGGTGTTGATCCATTCCAGAGCTTCATGGCCGGTATGGATGCACTGATTCCCATCAGTTTCGGAAACCTTTACACAATCGTGAATGTAATCCTTCTGCTTTTCAGCCTGATTTTTTACAGAAAGAATATCGGCCTTGCTACCTTCATCAACATGTTTCTTCTGGGATACATTACCCAGTTCTCCTACGAAACCTTCATGAGATGGTTCCCGGAACCTTCTATGTTTTTCCGCTTTGCCTCGCTGCTTATCGCAGTAGTTGTAATCTGTTTCGGTTCAGCCTTCTACATGACTGCAAACCTTGGAGTTTCAACCTACGATGCCGTTGCCATTACTCTGGTAGAAAAATGGCACATCTGGAAATTCAAGTATATCAGAATCTGTACAGACCTGGTCTGCGTTATCATCGGCTGTGTAATCTTTGTTATCGCCGGTCACGGGATTAAAGAAATTCCCACAATTGCAGGAATCGGAACAATCATTACCGCCTTCTTCATGGGACCTCTTATCGACTTTTTCAACAATAAAATCGCAATTCCGTTCCTGAACAAAGGAAAACCTGTTGAAGAAACTCCTGCAGACGAAGTAACTTCTGGTGAGGATTTGAGAAAAGAAGATTAAAGGTAGGCTTTCAGGGGAAAAATAAGTTCAGCGATCTGTTCAGGTTACTGTCTGTTCTTACAGCTTTCAGCAAAAACCTTCAGCCTGTTCAGGGCATCTTTTACCATTGTGGAAGAAGTTGCCAGATTCAGGCGGATGAAGTTTTCACCGCCCTTTCCATACTGATTTCCTTCGCTTACCATAAGACCGGTTTCTGCCCTGAGCTGTTCCGCAAAGGATTCTCCGTCAAGGCCCGAAGCTGAAATATCAATCCACATAAGGTAAGTTGCGTCAGATCTTACTGCCTTTAAAAGCGGGATTTCTTCCTTGATGAAAGTTTCTGCCATAAGGCGGTTGTTCCAGACATAAGAACGCATTTCCTCAAACCAGTCTTCACTTTTTGTAAAGGCGCTTACCGCAGCCTGAACTGCAAAAACATTTGGTTCTCCGCATTCGTCAGTGTTCAGCCCGCGCCAGACTTTATGTCTCAAAACAGGATTCGGAACTACAACTGCCGAAGTGCTTAAGCCTGCAATATTGAAAGATTTTGTGGGAGCCACTGCCATAATGCAGTTGTTTCTGCAGGTTTCATTTACGCTTGCAAAAGGAATGTATGATTTTCCCGGTTCCGTAATGTCACAATGAATCTCATCACTGAAAACCACCACATTATTTTCTGCACAGAGTTCCCCTATCTTTGCAAGGATTTCCCTGCTCCAGATAATTCCGCATGGATTCTGCGGGTTGCACAGAACCATCATTGTGGTCTGTTTATCTTTCAGCTTGTTTTCCAGATCTGCAAAATCAATTTCGTAGCGTTCTCCGTCGTACTCCAACTGACACTCAACTGGATTCCGTCCGTTATTCACGATGGAATTGTAAAAAATATTGTAAGTGGGAGTCAAAAGAAGAACCTTTTCACCCGGTGTGGTGATTTTTCGGACAGTGCTGGAAAGAGTCGGAACAACTCCCGTTGAAAAGATGAGCCATTCCGGCAGGATTTCAAAATCGTATCTTTTTTTCCACCAGTAAATATAGGCGTCTTCCCAAGCCTTATCTATTTCGGCATAGCCTAAGGCCCCAAGTTCGGCACGTTCTACAAGGGCTTTCTTGATTTCTGGAGCGGTATCAAAATCCATATCTGCAACCCAGAGAGCAATTTCATTTTCCTTTACGTTCCATTTGAGGGAATTGGTGGAACGTCTGTCCGGCAATATGTCAAAATTGTATTTCATTGAAAAAGGTTCCTGTCTGAGATTTCTCTTGTTATTTTACCGATTTTGCTGCACTGGATTTTTGTTTTTTCAGGATCAATTTTAGTTTCATCCAGAATCAGTTCACCGATTTCATCAGCCATAATTACTCCGGAAAGAGGATTCTTTACGCTTAAAATCTGACCGCGGATTTGGGCATCAACATTTGAACAGTATTCAAAAGCAAGGTCTGTATTCTGAAGAGTACAGTTTTCAAGTTTAAGGCCGTCGATATAACAGAAGCCCTGGTTACTTTCGATTGTACAGTTCACAAACCGGAGATTTTTCGAATTCCATCCGATGTATTCGCCGATGATAACAGAATCGTAAACCGTAACATTTTCGCAGTTCCAGAAGGAATCCTTGCTGATAAGCCTTGAGTTACGGACTTCGATATTTTTTCCGCCGTCAAAGAAATAGTTTCCGTCCAGGTCCAGGTTGTCGCATTTCATGTTTGAACTGTTCATGGCAAAGTAATCGCCTTTTGCCTGAACATTCTTCAGAGTGACGCCATCGCAGGTCCATAAAGTTTCATCAGCAACAGTAAAAACTACGTCTTCCAGGGTAACGTTCTTGCATCTTCTGAATTCTTTGGGAGCATCAATCTGAACATTCTTAAAATAAAGGTTTTCCGAATACCAGATTCCGGATTTTCCCAATTCAAAAAATGTACTTCCTTCAACCTTGATGTTTTTTGAATACCATAGAGGATACTTATAGCGGAAAGAGGTTCCGCCGATTTCCACATTTTCTGAATGTTTCAAAGGAGACTCACCGTCATCGAATGTGGAATTCAAAACTTCCACATTTTTTACTCCATAAGCAGCCCTTTCACCGGTAAGCTTCAGATTTTCAATTTTCTGATTCATAACAAGGAGTCTCCTGATACTTCAATTTTACGTTTACTGACTCTTTTAGTCCACTCTGACTAATTTTAAATGAATACCTTCATTAAATATATAAAAATTTACGTCCACCTTAAAAGAATTTTCTGATTTTTATCAGAAGTTTTATTATTATATGAATGAGAGAGAGGTACTAAAAATGAATAATGGTTTCAACCGGTTTTCGAAGGTTTTCTTTGCCCTTTGCTACATGCTGATTTTCTATATTGCTTCAGGAGCAATTGCTGCAATAAAAAATCTTGATAAAATCCAGACCATGCTGGTCCAGGGCTGTTTTATCTGGACTTCTGTAATCCTTCTGGTTGTCTATTTTCTCATCCGATATAAATCTCCTGATAAAATCGGCTTCAGAAAAATAAAATGGGATTCCGCCAGACCTCTGCTTTATTTCATTCCTGTAATAATAGTCATCGGGACAAATCTTTGGGGCGGAGTAAACCCTGATAATACCGGCAAACTGGTTTTAGCAAGTCTCCTGGTTACATCTGCCGTAGGATTTTCTGAAGAAATAATCTGCCGGGGAATTGTCTTTACTTTACTGAAAGAAAAAAGCCTTTCTTACGGAATAATTGTTTCAGCCGTATGTTTCGGAGTCTGCCATCTTTTCAACATAATGGGGGGAGCTGATCTCGTAGGAACCCTGATTCAAATTTGTTTTGCCTTCTTCTACGGAATCGTAATGGCCGTCATTTTCTATAAAACCAACAGCATTTTTCCTTGTGCAATTTTCCATTTACTTCATGACTTCTGTTCTTTCATCAGCATTGATGTTCCGATTACAACAGACGTAGCAATCGGAATAATTCAAGGGGTAATCCTCATTGCTTACGGAATCTACTGCATGAAACTGTGTAAGGAAGATCCTGTTCCTACTAATCCCGATGTGAAAAATCAAAATGACGAACACCACTTAGAGTGTACGGTGTAAAATATTTTTCCCAGAAACCCCGGGCTGTCGGATTCATGGTTTCATAATCGACACCAAGAACCTTTTTACCAAGGTTACGGGCTTCTTCCACCGCAGCATCCACCAGAAGACGTGCAAGGCCGCCTCCCCTGTATTCTGGTGCCACAAACATTCCCGAAATATTAAGAATTGTGGAACCCGAAGAGACAAAGTTTTCAGCATCCCCTTCTGTTGTATCGATAAAGCCGATAAGTAAATCGTCAGGATTATAAAGTCCCAGAGTCACAAGTTCATCATCAGTTTCCCGGTTCTTTATGTATTCTTCAAACTGATTATCATTATGAATGCAGAAACATGGACTTTCAAAAAGGTGATGAGAAAGGCTAAGACGGAGTTCGCGAAGACGAAGAAAATCATCCGATGTTGTCTGGCGAACAGAAAATCCCGGATTTTTTTCCATAACATCGGATTTTTTATATTCAGAAACATCCAGCATGGAATCGGCACAACGATTTCCAAATCCATACATATAGAGAGTTTCCATAAATGATGTTTCATGGCGGAAAAGAGTTACGGAATTGTAGGTAGAACCTTCTTTTACGGCACGCTTCATGGCAGCCTGGACAAGCCGTTCCCAGACCTTTTTCATGTCGACCGTATCCATTTCCTTTATGCCGTGAGCATGAAGAGGCGACCAGGAACCGTATTCAGTTTCAGTATTGTAAACGCCTTTGAATGGAGGATAAAAACAGAAATAACCCAGAAGTTCATTTCCATTTTCTCCTTCCCGAACAGCAGCAAACCCAAGTTTATCTCCGGCAAACCACTGGAGTTCTCCGGTTTTGTCACCTGTATCTGAAAACTCGGGAAGAAACGGAATTAATTTTCTTTCACGCTCGTATCCTTTTTTAAAAAGTTCAAGAGCGCTGTCCAGATAATCTACAGTAAAATCGATAATTTTAAAATCTATCATCACTTCATTTTATCACAGGATTTCCCGGAGAAAACAAAGTATTTCTTTAATCACTATTTTATATAACTGACGATTTCTGATTTATCTTTTCTGGTTGTTGCACTTGAAACTGCATCCAGCTGATTTTCTTCGTATTTTCCAACCAGAAGAATGGCTTTAGCAGACATATCTTCAGGAATTCCTAAAACTTTCTGATAATATGCTTTGTCTTCTCCATTCAGAACCATTGTTGGTGAACTGATGATTTTTGTTCCATAACCAAGAAGCACAGCTTCAACTGTCATAAGTTCTGTTGCAAGACCAGCATCCAGTTCACTGCCATCCTTTGCACTAACAATGATTACAAGAGGACTGTCTGCAATACCTGCTTTTTTACCTGATGCCGGAGCTCCTGCCGGTGGGGCTGGAGGGAAATCCATTTCTTTTCCTTTACCTTTTCCTTTGCCCTTTACATCACCTTTTGGAGGAGCTTTTGGCATTTTCATCTTTCCGCCAATTTCGTTCAAAACTTCTTTGTTTGTTATTACCGAAAAATGCCATGGCTGCATATTGATTGCACTTTGAGCATTTACTCCGGCGTTCACAATTTTTTCAATATCAGCCTGAGGAACAGCCTCATCGGTAAAAGACTGAAAAGTTGTAATGTCTTCAATAATTGAAGCAGCATCTTTCTTATTACCTGCCGCAAAAACCATTGTGCCTGTTGCCATTAAAACCATTAATGCCGCAATTTTTGTTTTATTCATAGTTAGTTTTCTCCTGATTCATATAAATAATAAATCAGTAAAAATGATAACCTATTTTTTTTACAAAAACTCGTTATTAAAAATAATTTCCTGTTGTTTTATTTTTTTTTCCAGAAGCTTCCGCAATTTAAGTGATTCTATGTGGCCTACAGACTAAAAGAAGATTTCCTAACTAAGCAGCTTCCGTTTTTTCCAGATTCCGCTGTAATAGTAAATCATTGCAGGAATGGTAGTAAAATAAGGAGCCAGGAAGTAGCCCAGGAAGAAACCTTTAAGGCCAAGTCCCATCACAATACCTATAAGGTAACTCAGGGTAATGCGGGCTACAAAGCCGTCCAGAATTGAGAAGACAAGTGACATTTTTGAGTTTCCGATTCCCTGGATGAAACCATTATAAGGAGTCATACAGGCCAGAGCCGGAGCCCCCACTGCCATACACATCATATAAAGAGGTGCCATGCCCAGTACTTCCGGATCTTTTGAGAAAAGACTGAAACAGCCTGCAGGGAAAAGAACAAAGATTGATGTAAGGATTCCCCAGAAAATAATTGAACTGACAAGTCCCAGCTGAATTCCCTTATGAACACGGTCCATTTTTCCGGCAGCAATATTCTGCCCAACCATGCTGCTTACGAATGCCCCTACGGCCCCCGACATTACAAAGCCCAGACTCTGAAGACGGCTTCCAACACCGAAAGTTGCAGATGCAACAACACCGAACGTGTTTACCAGGGCGCATACGAACATCATGCTGATATCAATACTGCTGCTCTGAAGCGCAAAAGGAATTCCCAGTTTAAGAAGTTTAGCCGATGTCCCGCTTTCAGGAATAAAACTTTTAAGATGGAAATCAAAGTGGAAGGATTCCTTACGTCTTGCAAGAAAGATAAGTGCGATTACAAAACTTACGGCCTGACCGATAATTGTTGCCCAGGCAGCCCCTGCGGCACCCATTTTAAAATAACCTACCAGAAGAAGGTCTCCGGTTAAATTTACGATTGTTGAAATAAAAATGAAAAGAAGAGGTCTCTTTGAATCCCCCATTCCGCGGAGAACAGCTGAAACCATATTATAGCCGTAAGTAAAAAGGATACCTCCCGAGCAGACCCTCATATAAGATACTGCCATAGGAAAGCTTTCTTCAGGAGTATTCATAAGTTTTAAAACACCTTCAGAAAATATAAATCCGATGAAAGTCATTAAAATTCCAAGAATACCAACCAGTGTAAAAACCGTTCCGATTGTCACATTCAACCGGTTATATTCTTTTGCCCCAATCAGCTGACTGATGAAAACCTGTCCGCCGACAGAAAATCCGATACAAAGTGTTGCCATAAGGTTGAAGACCTGGCTTCCGATTGTAATTGCAGAAAGTCCTGCACTGCCTACAAATTTTCCAACGATGACCATATCAACAAGGCCGTAACAAAGCTGCAGCGCATTTGCAAACATTACAGGGAGTGTGAAAACCACCATCTTCTTGAAAACAGATCCCTGTGTCATATCATTAATAATTGCTTTTGAATCACTCATAAGGGAAGATTATATCAAATAATTTTTTTTTGGTTTTAACGTATATAAAAATCAAACATTTCATTCCAAAGCAAAAAATGCTAATTCAAGCCAAATAACACTCCCGCAATAAACAATGGAGGCCTCCCGCGGGTCCCCGTCGCTCGCTTCGCTCGACTCCTTGCCCACGGTACTCCATTGTTTTTGCTCGCGTGTTATTTGATTTACATTCACATGTTTTTTTTACTTGGGTTAATAATGTTTGATTTATATGTACAATTAATTCAAAGGCAAGGTAATAAATAACGATGCCATTTGGCAGCAAAACCGGTGATGTCACATGACAACATTTCTTTCGGCTGCTTTTCTAGGGAGATTTCGGCTAGCAGATTATGTGTAAACAACTTATTTCCAGGTAATTAGGTAAGTTATACATCTCGTTGTATACAAAAACAGCAAATGTTTACAAGTATAGATAGAAGAAAACCTCTTTGTAATACAAACTTTATCTTGCTGTCAAACCGTTCCGGTTTTCCAGACAGAAAACCCTTTATATACCTGTATTTTTTCGAAGTTGCCACATGGCACCTTTAAAAAAAGAAATCCCGAAGATACTTATCTTCGGGATTCATTTCCTTTCCAATTACTTTACACCAAGATGTGCCTGGCTGTTCACATAAATCAACTGTGCAGGTTCCAGAACGTCCTTTTCACCACGGAAATGAAACTTTGTAACCGCAGTTAAATCAACGCCCATATGCGACATATATTGGAAAAAAGGAACCCCTGTAAGATATGAAACAAGGGCTGAAATAACGCCGCCGTGACAAACAATCACCACAGTTTTATCATTGGGTTCAACAGCTTTATACAACTGTCCCTGACGGACATATCCATGTTCTGAAAGGAAATCATCCAGAGCTTTACAGTGAAGGTCATATTCTTCAATTAAAAAGTCCCCTTTCAGTTCCGGCAGATTTCTCCAATTTTCTCCTTCAGGGTAAGCATGTTTTTCCTGAATCACACGGTCTTTAATGGTCCATGGACTTCTGTTATCATTTGCATCCCCTGTTCCCTTACCCCATTTCAGTTCCCGGGCCCAGTCTATAGGAGTTGCCTTTATATTCCATTTTTCTGCAAGATAACCCGCTGTTACACCGGCACGGCCCATGCTTGAATGATAAAGCTCATCCACCTTCAAATCTGCAAGGTAATCTGCAAGGGCTGCTGCCTGTACATGTCCGGTTTCTGTAATTGTGTCATGCTCATAATCAGGTTGTGCATGACGGATAAAATAAAGATTCATAATAACGATTATATCAAAAACAAAAAAAATTTTAATTCAAAGAAAACTCTGAAAAAAAATCCCAGTAACTTTTCAGCTACCGGGATTAATTATAGATTCTATTCTATTTTTTTAAGGCTTATTCTGCATCCTGCAGGGCATCAAATCCGCTTTCGCCTGTGCGAACTTTGATAACGTTTTCTACAGGGTATACGAAGATCTTACCGTCGCCGATGTGACCTGTATAAAGTGCCTTCTTAGCAGCTTCAATTACATCTTCAACAGGAACCTTGCTTACAACGATTTCTACCTTTACCTTTGGCAGCAGGTTAAGTTCCATCTGAACACCACGATAGTATTCTGATGCGCCTTTCTGCATACCACAACCCATTACGTTGATTACAGTCATACCTGTTACACCAATCTGGTTCATAGCTTCTTTCAGGCTGTTGAACTTGTTCTGGCGTGTTACGATTACAACCTTGTGAGCTGCAGCGTTTGTTGAACTTGGAGTTGTAGCAGGTACTGCCAGAACTTCCACTGTCTGATCCGGACTGAGTGAAACACCTGCTTCTTTTGCTTCTGAAACTTCAGCAGCAGAGTATGGCATTGTGAATCCTGCATAACCTGATTCAAGACCATGTTCAAGCTTATCAAGACCGATAATTTCTTCTTCAGCTGTAACACGAAGTCCGAAGATCTTTTTGATTACAGCAAAGGTGATTGTAATCATTACAACTGTCCAAAGTATGATTGAAGCCATACCAAGAAGCTGGATTCCAAGACACTTGAATCCGCCACCGTAGAAGAGACCTGCAAGGAGATCACCGTTCTTGTCAGCAAGACCGTATCCTGGAACTGCAGGGTTTGCAAAGAAACCTACAGCGATTGTACCCCAGATACCGTTGAAACAGTGAACAGCTACAGCACCAACTGGGTCGTCAATGTGGAGTTTGTAGTCCATAAGCCAAACACCGAATACAACCAGAAGACCGGCTACGATACCGATAATGATTGCTCCGCCCGCATCAGCAACATCACAAGGAGCTGTGATAGCTAC
>DCHR01000060.1 GCA_002315375.1 Treponema sp. UBA1747
TGCGAACTTTATTTTACACTATCGTCCAAAACACATTGAAAATACTATCACGCTCAATAATAAACAAAGGCTTAACTTTTTCATTTTTTTTCTCCTAATAATTTGCTTTTTTCTATCGCACTGACAGTTATTCTGGATTGTCTCCTGGTACCTGATGTATGGCGGGGGTAATTAAGTAATTGCTAAAAAGCTCTAAGACAACAAATATAACCACCGTAATACTCATAACTTTCTGCCACTTTACCATCGGCTAAATTAATGTACCAGGTGTCCCTATCATAACCAGAACTCCGCGATGACGACCAATAGCCATCGTCTATTAATGTTACTCCACCTGATGCTGAAAGACTTTCATTTATTGTTGTTTTATTCAGATATATATAATTAAATAATTCAAATAGTGCCGGCATGTACCAACCGGAAGCATATTCTGTTTCTGCTAGTCCTGCAGTTTCTCCATAAATCAATGCATAATTGAAGGCTGGATAATATGTTGCAGGATCTTCTGTATATTTAGTTTCTACTTTACAGATTTCTTCCCAGTTATTACTTCCGTCTATATCACCATCAGTTTTTGTTCCTTGTATTGCTTTCATTATTCCAGCATTACTATTACCCCACATATTTCTTGGCCCCCATTTTTTTATACCACTATTAATCCCTGCGCTACTGTTACAAAGCCCCACCATAAGCCCAGTTTTACCATCTTTATTTACCTTGCATATAACACCGACTGGGATTGCAGTTCCTGAATAAAAACTAAAACAATCTGGTGAAATGAATTTACCATTGCTAAGGGTAATATCGCCTATCTCAGCAATTTCTTTGGTATAATCCCCAGGTGTCACAGAACTATCTTCTCCAAAACTCCTGAGACAACAAATATACATATCGCTTTCTTTATTAGTGTAGTAAACAGTTCCGATACTAAAACTGATGTACCATGCACAATTGCTATTATCAGCGTTTTGCGAAGATGACCAATAATAGTAGTTTGCTAATTTTGTTCCGCCAGTAACTGTAAGACTGTCATTCAATATTACTTTATTCTGGTAAATATAATTATATAATTCATATACTGTTGGCAGATACCAGCCTTCATTATAACTTGTTTCATTTATCCCAGCTGTTTCTGCGTATGATAAAACATAATTAAACGCAGGATAGTTGGTTACTGAATCTTCGGTGCCTCCCTGGTCAACTTTGCAAATTTCATTCCATGTATTGCTTCCATCGATTATACCACTAGTTGTCGTTCCTTGAATTTCAGTGAAGTTTTTACTGTAACCTATGGTATTACTTGGTGCCCATTGTTTATAACCACTGTTTATTCCTGAACTGCTATTATAAAGTCCAAGCATAAGACCTCTTTTACAGTCTGCATTTACTTTACATACAACCCCCACTGGGATAGCCGAACCTGCATAAGAAGAGAAAAAATCTGGTGAAACAAATTTACCATTACTAAGAACAATATCTCCTACTTCAGCAGTGACTTTAGTGTAATTTATTAATTCTATTTCTACAGGTCCGCAGCAGTTTTCTGCTTCCTCTGCTTTGTCATATTCTTTACCATCTCTCGGGCACAAATACTTCTTTACAATTTTCTCTACTTCTCGATCTACATACTCTATCTGAATCCCACAACAGTCAGCTGCTTTCTGAGGAGACAAATATTCTTCCTTACATTTAGGACATACAAACGCATAATGTGTTACTTTTTTTTCTACAATCCTGACACCACAGCAGTCTGCCGCTTCCTTGGCAGTCCCATAGGTTTTCTCGCAATTCGGACAGACATAAACTGTTTTCACCAGTTTTTCTATGAAAGTGATTTTCCCGCTTTCTACAGTTTTGCTTTCGTTTAAGGCTTTATCTACTGCAGAGACCTTGAAAGTATATATTTTCTCGTTTTCAAGTCCCGTAACTTCATATTTCTGAATTCCCTTGCCTACAAGAACTCCATCTGAAAGGCTGACTGCACGGGCCTGCTCTTTTCCGTTATAAATTTTTATACCAAGAAGATCTGAATCCGAAGGGTCTTTCCAGGTTAATACTATCTTTCCGTTCTCAGAAACAGCCTTTAATTCTGTTACAGGAGCCGGCGGCGTGGTATCTGTGACAATCGTTTTCTCACAGGACATAAGGAACATAACCGCACATAATAATGAAATAAAAAGAATTCCCGGTTTTTTCATAACTAAACTTTCCTTCATAAAAAACTTTCTCTGCCGATTGTGTGATTTTCTTCTTATATTATAACATGGAAATTTAGTATTCGCATTTTTATCCTGTTTCCCTTCTGCCCGCATGGTCCGCGATCACAAAAAAAAGGATGCAGTCAAAACTGCATCCTTAATTATCATTAGCTTAGATAATAACCGGACCTTTATAATTTTCTATAGGTCCCTGAACCGGATTTATTCCGCGTGGATTATCAAAGAAATCCACGTTGAAAGTAATTGGTGAACCGTCAGGATTTTCGTATTTCATTTCAGGTTCGAATGCCATTCCCAGAGTATCTGTGCAGACCATTGCGGTTTTAGATTCAGGTAAAAGGTCATAAACGTTTGTTTCGAAAGTCCATTTACCGTCAGTTTCCTTCAGGCTGAAAGTGGCCTTTCCTTCGGCCTTAACAGCATCTATTTCTTTTTTCATTGGAACGGCTCCGTTGAAGTAAACGTTTCCGCCTGCCCAGACAGGAAGCGGATTGTAGTAACGGTCGCTTGGTGCACTTCCCATGCCGCAGTAACCTTCAAACTGTGCTTCCCATTCATCCTGTGTCGGACAGAAATCGAAGGTATAGGTTCCGGCGATTATATTTCCGTCAGTCCATTCCTGGTCTCTGTTTCCGTCATGGATTTCCTGCATTCCTTTTCTTATTTCTTTCTGAACAAAAATATTATTGTAGAAACGGCAGTCTCCGTGAAGGACTGTCATGAAGCCCATGATTTCTGTCCTGTGAGGATAATGGTACGGAGTATAACGAGGAGATTTCAAAGTCTTGGAACCGTTGTTTACACCGCGTCCAACTGCTGTAAGGGAACCTGCAATGTAGTTGTGAACCAGAGCAACTCCCTGAGTCGGAAGCTTCAGGGCATGGTCTGAAAGAAGGATGTTATTGTCTACGAGGGTTGGTCCATGAGAAATCTCGATAAAAATATCTTCACCAAGAGCGTCCATGTTTTTCATATTTGCTACATGTTCAAAAGGCAGACAGTTGTCGTGGAAAAGATTCTGTGTGACACGGGTTCCTTGAGCCTGCCAGTCCAGCCAGAGACCGCGTGTACAGTTGTGGAAATGATTTCTGCGGATAATTACATCGATGGCAGCATGCATTTTGATTCCGCCGATTTCAGCCCCAGCCAGGTTCTGCTTGTTGTTGATGTGGTGAATGTGGTTATCTTCGATAATGCTGAAAACTCCGCCCAGGTGTCCTACAATACCTGTCTGTCCGCAGTCATGGATGTTACAGCGGCGCACGATATGTGAACCGATATTTTCTTTTGTCCACCCTTCTACCTGTGCCTGACAGATGTTGTCACGTTCAGTCTGTGTTCCGTCCTTGTATTTCCATTTTGACCATTTGTTGTCATTGTTCGGCTGTTTGTATTTTCCAAGAGAAATACCTGAACATTTTGAATGGCTTACTTCACAGTCTTCGATAATCCAGCCCTTGGACCAGTGAGGACCAATCATTCCTTCCTGGTAAGCTGTTGGAGGAGCCCACTGTGTTGCAGCTTTTGTTACATTGAAGCCGGAAAGTGTAATGTATCCCTTTCCTTCTTCGCTTGGATAAAAACAGTTTTCACGAACGGTGATTTCAACGTTTTCTTTATTAGGATCCAGTCCATGGAAGTTTACATATAAAACGGTTTCATCCGCAGCTTCATCCTGTTCTGTATACCAGGTATAAACTGAGAAATCAGGATCCCAGGATTTATCATAAACAACAGGATTTTTTACACCATCAAGAGTTGTTACTTCATAAAGTGATTTGTCATTAAGGAATACATCCCCAGTGTGTGCAATGTAAAAGGCAATGAACCAGTCACCTGCAACCAAAGTTTTATAGGGATTATAGTCGCCGAATACACCGTTTGGGATTCTTGAAACCCATACATCTTTAAAATCTTCTAAAGATGTCCAGTTTTTTATACATTCTGCACCGGTAATTACAGCTCCAAGTGGTTTTTCAGAGCGATATGTAATACGATTTACTTCGTTTCCACCGTTTTTAGGGTTAATGTTTTCACGATAAATTCCAGGAGCAACGATTACTTCGTCTCCTGGCTGTGCAACTTGAGCTGCATCATTAATTCTTTTGAAAGGGTTTTCACGAGTTCCCTGTCCGCTTCTTCTGGCATTTGCATCAACATAATAAATCATAAAGTAACATCCTTTAATTAATTATATAGGACATTTTAACTTTGAAATGAAGAATCTGCATTAACAATTTTAGATAATAATAAAAGGATTTTATTCAGCTTAATCAGTATATTCCATAACTCTGTCAGCAGGCCTTTCTACTTCATCCCATTGAATCCATACCGGTTCTTTCCCTGCAAGAGTTACAGTATATCCGCCGCCACCGTCCACGCTGTGAATGATTTCGAGCTTTGAATAATCGATTGTCCCAAGAAATTCACCCTTTTCATTTGTAACTGTTGTCATTCCGTACATCCAGCCGTGAAGGTTCATTTTGGCAAGAATATTTGATTCTCCGTTTATGACGATTCCAGGGAAATCAGAATAATTTTCATAAATCAATTTGGCATCACCGCCCATGCCTTTTACCTTGCAGCTGTAAGTAAGGGTTCCCGAAATATCTCCTGTAGTTTTTTCTGTTCCCAGCTTGGAAATATTTCCTTTCTTTTTGAAAATTGTAAGCTTATCCTGACTTTTGAAAATGGTCTCATTATACATATTCATAAATGCCAGGGCTTCGTCATGAAGTGCTTTCTGAGAATCCTGTGCGGAAAGAGAACCTAGAATTGAAACAAATAAAACGAAAAGAAATAATTTTTTCAAATTTTTGGAAGTCATTTTGTCCCCTCCGGAATCAGTGGAGTTCCATTTTATGGTAATTGATATTCATTACGATTCCGGCACCTATCATTGCTGTCAGTAACGAAGATCCACCATAAGAAAGGAAAAGAAGAGGAATACCTGTAATAGGCATGATTCCGATAAGCATTCCAACATTAATAAAGAAATGGAATGCATACATTGCAAGAATACCCGTTGCAATATAAGTTCCGTATACATTCTGGTTGTTCTTTATGATATGAATAATCCGGAAGAAAAGTATCATATACAGGGAAATTATAATGAGGCCTCCAACGAAGCCGATTTCCTCTGAAAGAATTCCGAAAATAAAGTCTGTACTCTGTTCAGGAAGCCATCCGTTGTGAGACTGGGTTCCCTGAAGGAATCCGCGGCCCCAGAATCCTCCGGAACCGATAGCGATAATACTCTGATAAATATTCCATCCGGCACCATGAATATCAATTTCCGGGCGCATAAAAATCAGAAGTCGTTTCATCTGATAGCTCAGGTTCCGCCATTTAAGCGGAAATTCAAGAAGCTTTGAAGGATGCAGCAAAACTTCTCCGAAACTCTGCTCGATTCCATATGGATCCATGAATCCGGTCAGGAATTTCTGCATGAACATAGAAAGGATAAGAGCACCGGTAATGCAAAGGAATACATAGGTAATCCAGTAAAAATATTTTCTTCCATGGAAGAAGGTTCGGACAGAAACTGCGATTACAGTAATTGCGCTGGTTACTAAAATCAGCATAACGCGAAGTTTGAAGCTTGAAAGAACCTGAATTGCTGTATATGGAACTTCCGGAATAAACTGGTTGTAAACCGGAAGAATAGCAAACAGAATGGTCAGGAGGAAGAACATAAGTTCAAATAAAATGTACTTTACAGGAACCCCTGCCATAAATGCCATAACAAGAAAAATAGGAAAATATACAGAAGCTGTTCCCAGGTCAGGCTGAATCAGAATGAGTCCCATTGGGATAATCATGTAGATATTTCCCAGAAGGAATCTTGTAAAGCCTTTCATGTTTTTTGAATCTTCAAGGAATTTTGCCATGAAGAAAATGAAGAAAATTTTTCCGATTTCTGAAGGCTGAATTCCGAATCCTCCAATGCCAATCCAGCTTCGGGCGCCGTTAACTCTTTTTCCGAATATTCTGGTCAGTATAAGAATCAAAATAAGAAAACCATACAGGTACGGAGTGTATCGTTTGAGTCGTTTATAATCGGAAAGACAAATCAAAAAAATCAGTACAAGTCCAACACTGGCCCATATAATCTGCTTTATGTACTGTGTCGGATTTATAAGACCTTTTGAAGTAAACCTTGCAGAATAAATAAAGAGAATACCCGCAGTAGTTAATACTGTAACGCAAAGGAGAATCCAAAAATCAAAACGGTTGAAAAACTTTGATTTCATACTAGTCTCTCCTTGTGGCCGGAGTTCCCAGATACCGGCCCAGTTTCAGTGCGTCAAAAGCTTCTTCGTATGTCTGGTTTTCAAAAATACCCTGGAATATAATACAGGTTGCATAAGGAGCCCACCATTCCCAGGTGTTTACAGCTTCAACAATTGTGGCAATACAGATTCTTTCTTCCGGCGGTGCATCAAATGGTGCGTAGGCAACAAGCCATGAATGCCAGTGGTTTTCTTTTGAATTCTTGTATTTATCAACTTCACCGGTACCGGTTTTACAGGCTACCTGAACCTTCAGAAGTTCCATAGGGAATTTTGCAGAACCGTCAGTTGCGGTGTAATGCATGTAATCCTGCAGTTCTGTCCAGACCTCTTCATCAATATCCTCAGGCTGATGAAGAACTTCCGGTTGTACTTCGGAAATAACCTGGTTTGTTACCGGATCCCTTACTTCTTTCAAAAGATGCGGTTTATAAATGGTTCCCTTGTTTGAAACCATGGCTACCATATCAGCCAGCTGAAGCGGAGTTGCAGTAAGGTCACCCTGTCCGATAGAAACAGTAACTGTGTCTCCACCGACCCATGAAGAGTGGCGTACACGTTCCTTCCATTTTGGAGTTGGAACAAGACCGGAAGCCTGGCTTGGAAGATCTATCTGTGCACTCTGACCAAGCCCGAATTTCTGGGCGTATTCAGCAATTTTATTGATACCCAGGTAATCACGGCCTACAGTGTAATAATAAATATCGCAGGACTGAGCCAGGGCTTCTTTCAAATCCATCCATCCCTGTCCCCATCTTACCCAGCAGTGATAAGTGTGTCCGCCGTATACAATTTTTCCGTTGCACTGAATCTTGTTTTTTGCAGGAAAAGTTTTTTCCTGCAGAAGAGCTGCAGACATAACAATTTTAAAAGTTGATGCCGGCGGATATGCTGTCATAACTGCACGGTTCAGGAACGGATTGTTTTTATCATTTCTTAAAGCGGCATATTCTTCAGCAGCTGAATCACGGTTAAAAAGGTTCGTGTCATAAAAAGGATAAGAAACCATTGCAAGGACTTCACCCGTTGACGGTTTAAGGACCACAGAAGCTCCTACACGGTTACCCAGAGTTTTTTCAACAAGCTCCTGGATTTTTGTATCGATTGTCAGAACCAGGTTTTTTCCCATCTGGGGCTCAGTAATAACAGGAGCATCAGAAAGAACTCGGCCTCGAACATCGACTGTACGACTTTCCTGTCCCGGGATTCCCTGCAGAAGATGGTCATACTGTTTTTCAATACCGGTTTTTCCAACCTGACGGTTTTTGTCATAACCCCGGTTATACATCTGAGTATATTCTTCTTCCGAAATATCACCTACATATCCGATAATATGGGACAGAGAGCCGGTTTCAACATAGTTTCTTATTGGAGTTGATTCCCAGGAAACCCCGGGAAGATCATTTTTGTTTTCAGCTATATTCGCAATAACACTGAACGGAACATTTGTTTTTATTTTACGGGACTGGAATGAACGTCTTGTACTTTTAGGAATTTTTGTATCAATGTCGATTTTTTTCATTCCCAGTATCTGGCAGAGCTTCGAAATGACGCTGTCATACCTTCCGGAAGGAATCTCACCGGGAGTAACAGAAACAGTGAAACTTTCAGTATTAACAACAAGAGGCATGTTTGCATTGCGGTCGAATATTTCACCGCGCTGAGCCGGAATTACTGTAACACGGCTTGAAATGTTTTTAGACTGGGTACGGTATTTTTCTCCGTTTATTACCTGGATTGAAAGTAACTTGAAAAAATAAATGACAAACAGAAGGACCAGAATTCCTATGAGAACGAGAAGCTTGAAGTTTTTTTTGATGTCTGAATTTTCAGAATTATCCTGATTATTAATCATTTAAGCTTCTTTTCTCCGGATGAATTGCAAGAGTTTTTCTAAAGAAACCAAGGAAACTGAAAATTAAAGGAGAAAGAACGATATTGAAAATCAGTTCAAAAAGGAAATCCAGCGAAAAAAGAGATGTTGGATTAATTGCCGTGAAGAAAAGTGAAATAATCCATATCAGAACTGTTTTTAAAATTGTTGCAATTCCAACAGTAATAACGGGAATAATAAATCCTGTAATTACAATTCTGTCAGCGAAAAGTCCGAAAAGATATCCTGTTAAAGTTCTGAAAATGCAGTTGAGTCCGAAAGGAACACCCGTAATAAAATCCAGAGTAATTCCGGAAACAAAACCTGTAAGCTGTCCGTAAGTTTTCCCGTTCAGCAGAGAAATATAAACCGAACAGATAAGAACTAAATCAGGAATAACCGGAAGAATATACAGGTTGCTCAGAATAGTACTTTCAATGAGAGCGGCTCCAAAGATAATCATGACAGAAACAAAAAAAGATTTAGTCATTTGAAGCCCCCATATCTTTCTTATCATTAAGTTCTTTCATGTTAACTACAAAAACTGTTTCAAGACGGGAAAAATCTATAATCGGAATAAGCTCAATATTCAAAGATGAGTTGTAATCGATAGAGGTTACTTTGGAAATGGTTCCAACCGGAATATCCCTCATGTAATTGTCATTTTCACCGGAAGTAACAATTACATCTCCATAGTGGAGACTGTCGATTGTTCTTTTGCGGATATACTGCATGGAAAGCGGAAGCAAAGGATCTCCGTTTCCGGAAACAAGACCTACATCACGAGTGTTCTGGATTCTGGAAGAAACAATGCAGTTCAAATTGTAAACCGGCATAACCTGGCAGGTTATTGGCCCTACTTCTACAACCTTTCCTACAAGTCCCTGACTTCCGTTCTGGAAAGCAACAACAGGCATATTTTTTCTGATACCGTGAACACTTCCCTTGTTTATTGTCAGATATGAATAAAGGTTATCCAGGTCACGGGAAATAATCTGACACGGAATATTTTTTTCTTCCATGTAGATTGAAAAATCCAGCTGTTCCTTAAGACGTTCATTTTCCTTTCTGATGTCAGCATTGCTGCGCTGCATCTGCTCATAGTTTTCCAGCTTTGAAACAAGCTCGTTATAGTCTTTTTTCAGCTGTCTCAGTTCCTTTGCAGAATTTACTGTATTTCTGAATCCCCGGGTTACTGTGACGATTCCCTTTTCTACTGAAGAAAAAACCGTGAATCCAACTTTCTTGAAATTAAGTACAAAACTTTTGGAACTGAATCCAAGAAAAAGACCCGATATGAGAAGAAGCAATACAAGTAAAAGTTCAGAAAAACTGAAATGAAAGGAAAACCTGGACTTTTGTTTCATTAAACGACTCTTTCTGGAAAAAAATTATGAGAGTGAATCGTAAATCATTCTGTCCGCAGTCATATCCTTGAAAAGCTCAAAGGCCTGTCCGGCACCAAGAGCAACACATTCCAAAGGACGTTCTACGAGAATAACAGGAACTCCGGCTTCTTTCGAAATAAGTTTTGGAAGTTCACGAAGCATTGAACCACCACCAGTCATGATGATACCGCGTTCGATAATATCTGCGGCCAGTTCAGGAGGTGTAAGTCCAAGAACGTTCTTAACTTCTTCAACGATTTTTGTAACAGGTTCTTTGAGTGCTTCACGAACTTCAACACTGTCAATTTCAAGACGGCGAGGAAGACCTGTAATAGCATCAACACCTTTGATTTCCATTTTTTCGATTGTTTTTTCAGGAGCAGCAGAACCAATCTGAATCTTCAGTCTTTCTGCGGCGCCTTTACCGATACGAAGGTTATGATTGTTTCTGATGTGGCTTACAATAGCTTCATCAAATTTATCACCACCGATACGGATTGAATGGGTAACAACCATACCACCAAGGGAAATTACAGATACTTCAGTTGTACCACCACCAATATCACAAACCATATGACCGGCTGGTTCATAAATCGGGATTTTTGCACCGATGGCAGCTGCAAGACTTTCTGCAACAACTTCAACTTCCTTTGCACCGGCTTTAAGGGCTGCTTCAACAACAGCGCGGCGTTCAACTTCTGTAATACAGGAAGGAATACCGATTTTCATTCTGAGGGATTTAATCAACTGATGCTTTGGTGTAATTTTTTTAATGAAATATTCAATAAGAATCTGGCATGAATCGATATCAGCAATAACTCCGTCTGCCAGAGGACGAATTGCCAGAATATTTCCCGGTGTACGGTCAAGCATCTGTTTTGCATCTGAACCAACAGCAACGATTTTTTTCGTTCCCTTTTCAACTGCAACAACAGAGGGTTCATCAATAACAATACCCTTTCCTCTTACATAAATAAGAGTATTACAGGTTCCCAGGTCAATACCTATATCTGTTGAAAATCTGTCAAAAAATCCCATTTTATTTTCCCCTATTTTTTTGTCTCAGATAATTTTTTCAATGCACCCGCATGGTTACTGCGGATTTTCAATGTATTTCTCCATTCAGCGCGGGCTTTTACGATATTACCCTGCTTCTCATATATTACACCAATTCCGTAATGTGCGTCATCCGAATTTGCATTTTTTTTCAGAACTTCTTCAAATTCCTTCTCTGCTTCATCGTAATTTTCCTCTTCCATGTAGATGTTTGCCAGCATAAGGCGGCTTTTTTCCACCAGAAGATCATTTTCGCAGGAATTGATTACTCTGTATAAATACTGTTTTCCGGAAGCTGTCATACCGCTTTTTATGTATTGTTCAGCAATAGAAACCAGAAGATTGTCCGACTCTCTGACCAGAAGGGCTTCGGAAAAAGCCGAAATACTTTCTGTAGGCATTCCCAGGGCTGCATAACTCATTCCAAGGTATTCGTAGATGTCATCTGCTTCGTACCCTAATTCCAGAGCTTTAGTAAGGTGTTCAACTGTAGAATCAGCATAATAATTCTGGGAAATCTTGTTTTTATAAAAGTATGCTTTTCCAAGCATGTAGTGAATCTGTGGAATTGTTTTTTCTTTGGCTGAATAAAGAGCCAGTCTCAGGGAACTTATTGATTCATCCAGATAGTTTTGAATCTCAGAAGAATCTGTCTGTGAAACGGCCAGGTAAAAACAGGAATAACCATAATAAATCAGGGCTGAATTGTTGAAAGGATTGTTCTGCAAAAGAAGCTTTCCGTCCCTGTAAATTTTTTCATACTTTGCGGAATCTTCTTCGGCCCAGTAAGCCGCAAGTGTCTTTGTAGAAATACGTGATGAATTGTATTTTTTTATAAAAAAGACTGCAAAAAAGGTAATCAGTGCTGCAATAAAAAAAGCGATAGTAATGAAAACTATGTTTCTGAAAAGGTGGCTTTTCTTTTTGGCGGTGTTTTCGTTTTTAAATTCGTAATCGTCCATTATATCGCTTTAATCTTTTTAAAATAAAAAAACAGACAGAACTGTAAGCCGGGTTTTGTTCCGGAATTGCTTCCGGCCATAATCATCTATCCGAAACATCTGTTGCCAGATGCCTTTAGCAATTTACCCGCAGTCTATAGTCCGGAAAACCAAACTGCTGCTTAATTTTGCTCCAAATGAGGTTTACAAGCGGCTTCTGTTACCAGAAACCCGGTAGTCTCTTACACTGCCTTTTCACCCTTACCAGTTGCCTGGCGGTACAATTTCTGTTGCACTATCTGTCACCGCAGGGTTATGTGAAAAACACAACTGCCAGCGATGCCCGGTTATTACCCGGCATTTTTTCCGGCGGAGCCCGGACTTTACCTCACGGGCCGCGGACTTTCATAAGCCCGCCCCGCGCGATTATGCATTCTGTCTGATAATTAACTTATTCTGTTTAAGAATCAGAGAAAAGATTACTGATCGTCTTCGTCTGAATCTTCTTCATCCATTTCTGAGTCAGAATCGTCAGCTTCGTCAGAGAACTGGTTCTCTTTTTCGTAGAGTGTCTGTTCTCTGTCGTCATCTTCCATATCATCATCTTCGTCGAATTCATCATCCAGATCATCAAAGCTGGCTGTTTCGCTGATTGCATAGTAGTTTTCGTCAGTTCCATCAGCTGATTCTTCGTAGAACAGGATTCTTGAACAGTATGGACAGAAAAGAATGTTTTCTTTTTCGCGAACAGTGTTTGCAAACTGTGCAGGAAGAATCATATGACAACCTGTACAAACACCGTTCTTTACAGCAACGATACCTTCTGAATTTCTCTGAATAATTCTTTCGAATTTGAAAAGAATTTCCTGATCAAGACTTGGTGTAATGCTGCTTTCTTTTTCTTTAAGTTTTGTAAGTTCACTGTTGTATTTAGCGATTTCGTTATCAATAGATTCTTTTGCAGTATTGATATCGTTTTCTGAAGATTTAATCATATCTTCATCGCTTTTAAGAGTTTCATCCAGAGCCTGAAGTGATTTTTCTTCATGCTGAAGTTCTTTTCTCAGATCTTCTTCCTTGAGTTTTGCTTCGTTGATCTGTTTTTCAAGAGCTTCATATTCGCGGTGTGTAGAAATGTTATCCATACTCTTTTCACCGTCTTCGCGAAGTTTGATTGCTGCATCAAGTTCTACTTTGATTCCACCAATTTTTTCTTTCAGCTCTTCGTATGCAGTGTTTTTTACAATGTATTCTTTCTTAAGTTTAGAAAGAAGATCTTCCTGAATACCAAGCTGTTTTGGTGCTTCTTCAATTTTGGCTTCCAGCTGGTATTTGTTAACCAGAATATCCTGTAAGTCCTTTAATTTTTCAAAAACTTCTGCTGTAACCATCAGTATTTTCCTTTAGTTTGTTAAAAAAATAATCAAATAATTATATTAAATTACATGCTTTCTGTCTATTCTAGGTTTTTCCCCCGAATCAGAACTATTACATGTAATCCTTCAGTTCATTTGCACGACGCGGGTGACGAAGTCTGCGGAGAGCTTTGGCTTCAATCTGACGGATACGTTCACGTGTAACATCAAAATAAAGTCCAACTTCTTCCAGTGTCAGGCTGTAACCGTCTTCAAGACCGAAACGCATCTTAAGAACTTCCTGTTCGCGCGGTGGCAGTGTAGAAAGAACTTTCTTAAGCTGTTCCTGAAGCATAGTATAAGCTGTTGCGTTTGCTGGATTTTCAACATCTTTGTCTTCGATGAAGTCTCCCAGTAATGAATCTTCCTCTTCTCCGATTGGTGTATCCAGAGAAATTGGTTCACGGGCAACATTTTTAACCTGTTTAACACGGGTTAATGGCCATCCAAGCTGCTGGGCGATTTCTTCGTCGGTTGGTTCACGGCCAAGTTTCTGCATAAGCTGGCGGCTTTCACGGACAACCTTGTTAATCTGTTCAATCATGTGAACCGGAACACGGATTGTACGTGCCTGGTCAGAAATAGAACGTGTAATTGCCTGGCGGATCCACCATGTAGCGTATGTAGAGAATTTGAAACCTTTACGGTATTCGAATTTTTCAACAGCCTTAATAAGACCGATGTTTCCTTCCTGAACCAGGTCAAAGAACTGAAGTCCGCGGTTTGTGTATTTTTTTGCAATGGAAACAACGAGACGAAGGTTTGCTTCAATCAGCTTGTTCTTTGCTTTTTCCATCATTACGCGGCCTTCTTCGATTTTCTGGGCCATTTCAAGAATATCTTCAACTGAATTTTCGAAATCGAATTCCAGCTTATGGAGTTTTCTGTCAATTTTCTGAATTTCAGTATAAACGTTGCGCATTTCATCTGAACTCATATTAAGTTCAGCTTCAAGTTTTGCAGCCTGAGATTTAATTGACATTTTTCGTCCCAAAGCACGGAGTTCTGCAGCATTTTTGATGCGCAGATCCTTCATTTTCTTTTCCTGCTTCAGGTGATATTCTTCGATTTTGTGTGTAGCATCACGGAATTTCTGAGTCAGCTTATCAAGTTCTTCTGTCTGAATATCAATTTCAGCCAGTTTTGGCTGGATAATTGCGCGAAGTTCACATAATTCTTCGTTCTGAAGAATCTTGATTGTTCCTTCTGTTTCAAAAAGCTGTTTCTTCAAAGGAATATACTGCTTCATTTCTGGCAGAACAGGTTTTATGTATTCACCGTAAGCACTCTTAAGACGGCGTTTTTCAGCCATTTCTTCGTTAATTTCTTTACGGGCTTTTCCCTGTTCATGTAAATCAATTCTTGTAAATGCTTTCTGGGCAATTGTGAAGAATTCAGGAATCATAATACCGGCATTACGGATTACATCCTTAATGATGTTTTTTCCGTCTTCCATCTGCTTGGAAAGGATAACTTCCTGTTCTGCAGTAAGGAGGTTTTCACGTCCGATTTCGCGAAGGTAATAACGAATCGGGTCATCAACAGAAGAATCTTTGTCATTGTTTACGAGACGTGATTTTGAAGCAGCCAGTTTCTTTTCTGTCTGTTCGATTTCAGAAACTTCGCTGTCTCCTCCAACCTCTTCGTCATCATCGTCAAGAATACCTGCATCATCTTCTTCTTCATCATCAGGTTCTTCTTCCGGCTCAGGTTCTTCGCCGATTATATCTGTTTCGATAACTGTGATTTTTTGATCTTCAAGAGCTTTCAGAACACTTTCCATTTCAGGAGTGTTTACAAAACCCATACCAAGAACGTCTGTTATTTCATCCCATGAAACAACTTTTTTTTCTTTAAGGAAATCCAGAACTTTTTCTGTTGCATCGTTAATAATAAACTTTTTTGCAGCATTTTCTGATTTTTCAGTCTGACTCATAAAGTTCCCTTTTTAGTTTAAAAAAATAAAAATTTTTATAATTTTCGCAGTTGTTGTTCAATCTGCATTTTTTCTGAAAGCAGTGCATTCATGTTTTCCCGGTCCTCAGGAGTTACAACAATGAAGCTTTTAATAAGTACCTGAAGTTCTGTTATTCTTTTTTCGAGTTTATTTTTACTCAAAAACTTAACAAAATCCGCAACAACTGAACCTGCTTTTTCTCCGTCATATTCTTTTGACGAAACTGCCTGTGTTATTATCGGAAGAAGCTGCGAATTTTGACAGCGGTCCAGTAACATTGGCAGAGAAAGAGCATTTTCCTGACTGCATTCTTTCAGAATTTTATATAGTTCAAGGGCTGCAGGATTTTTGAAATCTTCTTCAGATATTTTTCCATCGATTTCAGAAAACTTTTCAAGATTACATACAACGGCCAGAATACCTCGCATCTCAGCATTCAGCTGTATTGCAGGATTTTGTACTGTTTTGTTATTTGTCTGCCGGTTATTTACTGGTTGAATTGTGTTTCTGGTTTGTCTGGAATTTCGGTTCTGAAAATCCTTTCTGCAAGCCTCCGGACTGATATTTAATTTCTGGCACAATAAGTCCAGACATGATTCTTTGTGTGAAAAAGACTGGAGAGCATCAATATACGAAAAGAAATCAAAGGCTGCCTTTGATTTTCCCTCCGGTGTATCAATTGGGTATAATTCTCCTAATCTATTCAACAGATAGTCAGAGTCTAATATACTGTTGCTTACCTGATTCGTCAAGTTTTCCCTGCCAAAGTTCTGTAAAATTTCTGATGCGTCCTTTCCGCCCTTTAATCTCAGAACTTTTACGGTAAATCCCAGGCTCCGGCACATCAAAATAGATTTAACGGTTGCTTCCTGCCCTGCATTGTCCGAGTCAAAGGCCAGAATAATTGTGTCAGCAAGGCCTCGTACCATTTTAAGGTGGTCTTCTGTAAGGGCTGTTCCACAGGTGGCTACGGCATAATCAATTCCTGCCTGGTGATAAGCAATAACATCCATGTTTCCTTCGCAGAAAATAACGGATTTTGAAGTTCTCATTCCGTTTTTTGCAAAGTTGAAGGCATAAAGTGTTTCCCTTTTTTTATACTGAACCATTTCTGGGGTGTTCATGTATTTTCTGTCAGTTTTTGGATCCTTTGAGTGAAGGATTCGTCCCGAAAAAGCCACTGTCTGGCCGTGTCTGTTGAAAATCGGGAACATTACCCTGTCATTGAAAAAAGAAATGTCCGGATATTTCTGACTGAAAAGACGTGACTGGGCTAGGAAATCATCGCTGAAATTCTTTCCCTTAAGGAACTTTTTGAGCCATTTAATTTCTTTTGGAGCGTATCCAAGTTTGAATTTTTCTATAGTTTCCCGGGTTAATCCGCGTTTTGTCAGATAATCCAGGGCTTCCTTTCCTTCGGGAGTTTCCAGAAGAATATAATTGAACATATTGGCCGTACGGTCATAAAGTTCAATCAGACGATCTTTTGTATCGTCATATTTGAAAGCTTCATTTTCTCGGCCGTTACCGTTTTCGTACTGGATTGTAATGCCGCTTCTTTTGGCCAGAAACTGAAGTGCTTCGGCATAATTCAGGTTCTGGGTTTCCATGGCAAAGCCGATGGCATTTCCTGATTTGTGGCAGGAGAAGCAGTAATACATTTTTTTATCGCCGTCTACATGGAATGAAGCAGTTTTTTCATTGTGAAAAGGACAGCACCCCCACCAGTCATTTCCGCTTCTGCGTTCTAGTTTTGTAGTTTCCCCTACAAGAGACACAATGTCAGTCTGAGTATGAATCTGGTTTATTGTTTCTTTGGAAATATATCCGGCCATATATCTTTAATTTACTTTTTTGCGCTTAAATTGTGATTTTCCACATGTTCATCAAAAGTTGATGTGAATACATGGCTTCCTTTTGCTGCATCCTTTACCTGGAAAAAGTAATAGTTTGTTTTTGGTGCATTGATAACGGCGTCCAGAGCTGTAAGGCCCGGGTTTGAAATTGCTCCAGGTGGAAGACCTGCCCATTTATAAGTGTTGTATGGATTGTCAATTTTTGTATCTTCGATAAGAATTCTGGAAGGATGAGGTTTTCCTTCAATTTCTGTCAGAACGTAAACAACGGTTGCACAGGAATAAAGTCCGATATTATGACGGAGACGGTTTTTGAAAACACTGGCAATCAAAGGGGCTTCTTCCTTCAGTCTGTATTCGCGTTCAACTATTGAAGAAAGAATTACAATGTCATTAAGTTCATCGTTTGTAATTGAGTCCACGTCTATTAATGTACGGATTTTTCCGTAAAACGTGTTGATAAAAAGTGCTGCAGTTTCAGAAGCTCCTGCTCCCGGAACCAGAAAATAAGTGTCAGGAAAAAGGAAACCTTCTGCAGAATCCAGGGTTATTCCCATTTCATGGAGAAAAGCAGCATTGTGACAGATTTCGATAAATTCATTTTTGCTGCAGATTTTATTTTCTTCCAGGAGAGCTGCAATCTGAGAAATGGTATAGCCTTCAGGAATGGAAACTGAAATATATTCCTGTCTTCCCGAAGAAAGAAGATTGTAGATTTCCTGCACATGCATATTTGGTTTTACATAATAGATTCCGCTTTTCAATACGAAGCCATAAAGTTCATATTCCGGTTTAATTGATGTGAAATATTTCAAAAACTGTGAACGGCTTCCAAAAATGTAAAAAAGCCTGGCATTTTTTATGAGTCCATTTTCTTCAAGGAGGTTTCCTATTTTCTTTACTGAATCCCCGTTTGAAACTTCAATTCTTACAGCTTCACATTCTTTATCAGATGTAACAGACTTAAGCTGGCTGAAAACATAGAAATATGCACCGGCGGCAAGAAGTGCTACCAGAAGAAGAAGAGATACAAGAAAAGAAATGATTTTTTTCATAATTTAGTTCAATTCGATTTTTTTAGACTCTTTTGCCAGGTGAATCTGAATGTCAGCATGGTTTATATACTGTGCGTACCATCTTGCAGCCTGAAGAATCGATGCAAGTTTTTTATCATCATAAGTTGGTTCATGATGGAAAAGGTACAGTTCCTTAATGTTCCAGTGAACTGCAAAATCAATGGCGTAACAGAAAGCAGAATGACCCCAGTTTACCTTTTTGTAGGCTTCTTCAACTGTATACTGTGAGTCCAGAACAATTACATCTGCATCTTTGAAAACTGCAGTTGTCTGTTCATTTTCTTCAAAATCTTTGCTTTTCAATTCAACATCAGTAGCATAAACGAATTTTTTGCCGTTCTTTGAAAATGCATAACTGTAGGAATTACCAGGATGACTCATTTTACAGAAATTAACTGTAAGGTCACCGATTTTGAATTCATTTCCCCTCTTGATTTCATGAAAATTGAAATCTTTTGTGAAACTTTCGAAAGGAACAGGATAATATGGTCTTTTCATCTGCTGCTGCAAAAGCTTTTTTGCTGCAGGAAATGGTGAATAAAAATCGATTTTAGTTTCCGGAATGTAGGCTGGGTCAAAAAAAGGAAGTCCCTGAATATGATCCCAGTGAAAATGTGAAAGCAGTATGTGATAATGCTTGTTTTTATTTTCAGGAGAGATTTCACTTTTACCGTAAACGCGAACACCTGTACCACAATCCAGGATGATTTTTGTGTCCCCGTCTTCAATAACAACACATGGTGTGTTTCCGCCGGTAGTACCGAATATCCATTCAGGAAGATTTGAAAGAAATTTCTGTCTTGTTTCTGCAGATTCAATATCAGCCGGGGTAATGCGCTGAACAGCTGCGATAATCTTTGACTGAATCTGCTGCGGTGTAATTGGAGTTGGAAGAGATCCTCTAACTCCCCAGAACTGGATATCCAATGTAAACCCCTGATTAAATAATTTTCAGTTATTTTACAAACTTTTTGCAAAAAAAAAAAGAGTTAGATGGTCTCTAACTCTTGTACTTATGGGGAGTTGAGGATTCGAACCTCAGAAGCCGGAGGCAACAGATTTACAGTCTGTCCTATTTGACCACTCTAGAAACTCCCCGAAAAAGCTGCCTGTAGGATTTGGACCCACGACCCCGAGATTACAAATCACGTGCTCTACCAGCTGAGCTAAGGCAGCAGTTATTCGGTGCAACTCCCTTGCGTTTGTTGCGTTGAATGATTGATATATTATAGATTCCAGTAAAAAAGGTCAATAGCAAAAAAGCTTTTTTTTAGTTTTTTTCACTTTTTTCTGAAAGCAGCTTTTCAAAGAAAGGAATATAGGAATTTTCAACCACTTTATCCCAGGAATATTCATTGCGGGTATGAAAAGCTCCCTTTTCTGTCATTTCATCAATTTTTTCCGGGTTTTCCTTAAAAAGATCAATTGCCTCCTGAATCCTGTTTTTCAGGTTATCGTAACTGTTTCCGTTATAAAGGAAACCGGTTTCATTATCCAGGATTTTATTCAACCCTCCTGTTCTGTTTGCAACAGGAAGAGTTCCATAAAGAAGAGCAATAAAATCTTCAAGCCCGCAGGGTTCGAAATAGCTTGGAAGTACTATAAAATCTCCTGAAGCAACAGTAAATCTTGCGGCCTGCTTGTTGTAACCGTTCAATAAAAGAACTTTTCCTCCGAAATCCTCTGATTCAGCAAGGCTAATGAACTTTTCTTCAAGTTCCTTTTCCCCCTGTCCAGTGATAATGACTCTGACTAAAGGATTTTTCCGTAAAGTTTCAGGGAGAACATCTGCCAGAAGAGAAAGCCCTTTCTGGGAAGCAAGGCGACCCTGGTAAACCAGAAACAGATTTTTTCCGGAATCGGAATCCAGAAATCCGTATTTTTTTATTCCGGAAAGAATTTTCCTGTCATTTTTTGAAATCAAATCCAGAAAATATTCACGGTTTTTATATTTACCATCAAGTTTTTTGTTTTCAGGACTGAATTCATATTTCAAAAAAGATTTTTTACAGTCCGAAGGATCATACATTTCAATATCGATTCCGTTTGTTATGCCGAGAACAGGAATGTTTTTGGAAGCAAATAAACCTGCAAGTCCGTCTGTAATACCATTGTTCTCGGGATTTAACAGTTCCTCCGCATAAACCGGGGAAACCGTTGTGAGACTGGCACCGCTGTCAGCCGCAATAAGAAATGGTTCTACCCTTTCATCATTCATGGAATTCCTGAACTCTGGAATATCAAAACCTGTATACCAGGAAGCTTCATCTACGCTGGAAAACTCGTGGTGATATGCAGGACCCGCATTGTGTATTGTTACAATGTTTTTTGTTCCTGCAAATACTGGATTCCGGTCTGTAAAAAGTGGTGTTACGGCAGTTGAGGCATCCTGACAATGAATAAAGTCGGGAATATCAGCTTCTTGAATAAAACTGCCAAAAGCATCTACCGCTTTGCAGAAAAGGATATCCTTGAACTTTGCATCTTCATGGCCGGACCCTTTTTTATGAGCCGGGTTCTGGTTTTCTTCATTCTGTGTATAGGTATAAACCGCTTCTTTTTCCGAATAGCACAGATGATTAACAAAAATGATTTCAAATCCAAATTCTTTGGAAAAAGCCCGGGAAAATGAAACGGATTCTTCTTTTCCGCAGATAGAAATCTTTGTTTCAAAAATATTTTTAGAAAAATCCCTGGTTTCAGAAAGGTTTATGCATCCGAAAAAAGGAATAAAAAGAACAGTTTTATGCCCTTTTTTCTGCAGTTCTTTGCACAGGGAGAAAGTTACGTTTTTTACGCCACCGGCTTCAGCAATTCCGGAACATTCGTGGCTTAAAATCCAGATTTTCATTTCGAGCTTTATCTTTTTCGGTCAGGTCTGAGACGGTCTGTTCCGTTTTTGTATACGTTTACGACTTCCGCATTCTTTTTAAGGTAAGTTGTTACCATGACTCTGATAACCTTTTCCATTCCGCCTTCGATTTCGGCTTCCTGAGAAACAAAAAGTGCCACTTTTGAACAGTCAATACATGGACCTCCCTGACGGAGTGCTGCAGCAGCATTCAAAACTGTCAGGTCCTTTGTCATTGTAAACTGAATGGAAACCATATCTTCACTTTTAATTTTGTTTTCAACAAATATTTCATCACATAATTCGTGAACTGCTTTCAGGATAGATACCTTTGTGTTATCGCAGCTTGTAGCTCCGCGGATAGCAAACAATCTTTTCATTTTACTGCTCCATTTTATAAGTCTTTTCTCTGGCAAGGTTGTATAAAGTGTAATCCGGAATCTTTGAAGTTTTTAATGCCAGTGCATCAATTTCAACATCCGGGAATTTTTCATTGAATTTACAGGCCTTGTAAAGGTCAATTATTGTCAATGATTCTGGAATGAATCCGGGATTTTTGGATAATTCGGTCAGGTAAAAAGAAGCAGTACACTGACAGATTTCCCGGCTTACCAGCTGAAGGTATTTTTCCAGGTCATCGGAACCGGTAATTTTGTTTTTTGAATAAAGATTAAAAACATCTTCAGGATTTACATGGATTTCTGTAGAGAAAGAAAAAGAATAATCGAAAGAATAAATGGAATCGCCTTTGTAAAAATCTGCAGAAGGAAGACTTCCTGATAATGTATTTTCAGAAAAACAAGGCTGTAACCTGAATTTTTTGATTTCGGCATTTCCAGGAATCCAGAAAGCCTTGTGAAAAGTGAATTTACCCTTCTGGACAATTTCAGGATCGATTCCATGGATTTTAGAAACAACAATTCCCACTTCATCTGAAGAAATTTTCCTCTGAGTCCAGCCAGTAAAGAACAAGAAACCGCCGAAAACGGCTATAATCAAAAGGCATGCAAGAAATTTCTTCATAATGGACTTAATATTAAGATATTAAGTATAATAAAACAAGTAACAGCATGAAGGACAATAAAAAACAGGAAATCTTCAAACTTCTCTACCGCATGACCAGAAATCTGATTACTCTGGCTTTTGTTTTTTCACTTTTCCTAGTTCTGTTTTTCATCACCGGAAATTTCCAGGGCTTTCAGGACTCCACACAGTCCCTTATTCTTTCGACACTGGGAATTACTTCCATTTTTTTTGCCATTGTTTCTGTTATAGGACTTGTAGAATCCCTTTTATTCTTCTTTATAAAAAGCAGTATTTCTCTCAGACGTAATATATTTTTCTTTTTAATCAGTCTTATTTGTATTGCCATATCAGTTTCTTTTATTGCCATGAGTCTTGTGCTTGGTGTTCTTACGGAGGGACTCTGATGATTTTTGATTTTTTATGTAAGAGAAAAACTGTTTATCTGGATCCTGTCTTAAAAAAGTTCGGAAAAGTTTTCCAGGACAACGGGTTTGAAGCATACCTGGTGGGCGGTGCTGTCCGTGACCTGATTTTGAACAAACCCTGTTCCGACTGGGATGTAGCCACCAATGCTACTCCCGAACAAGTTATGTCTCTTTTTAAATTCGTAATTCCAACAGGTATTGACCATGGTACCGTCACCGTACATTTCGGCCACGGAGAAAAAAAAGAAGAAATCGAAGTAACTACCTTCAGGACAGAAAGTCAGTATTCCGATGGAAGGCACCCTGACAAGATTGAATATGCCGCTTCCATAACGGAAGACCTTTCCCGCCGTGATTTTACCATGAATGCCATTGCCGTAAATCTGAAGGACGGACGTATTGTTGATCCCTTTGACGGTCAGAAAGACATCAGAAAAAAAATAATAAGAACCGTTGGCAAACCCTATGAACGCTTTATGGAAGACGGACTCCGGCCAATAAGAGCCCTCAGATTCGCATCTCAGCTGAATTTTAGTATACAAAAAGATACATTCTCAGAAATTAAGAATCCTGATGTAATAAAAAAGATTACTTCCATCAGTATTGAACGTTTCCGGGATGAATTTATTAAAATGCTAAAAAGTCCGAAGCCTTCCGTTGGCCTTAAATTAATGGAAGAAACGGGAATCCTGAATATTTTTATTCCGGAATTTATTCCCTGCAGGGGTTGCATTCAGGGTGACGGACGAGGTTTCCATGATTTTGATGTTATGGACCATCTTCTTTATTCCTGTGACGGCGCTCCTTGTGCTCCCGAAAAATACAGAATCCGCCTTGCAGCCCTTTTTCATGACATTGCAAAGCCTCAGGTTAAACGGGTGATCCGTGGCGAAGATGGTTCGGATCAGTTTACATTTTACAATCACGACAACGCAGGCGCAAAAGTTACCGAACAGATTCTCCGCCGCCTGAAGTTTTCAAACGAAGAAATAGCATCCGTATCCCATCTGGTAAAAAACCACATGTTTCATTATGAAAGCACCTGGTCTGATGCTGCTGTCCGCCGGTTTATTGTTCGCACAGGACTTGAAAATATAGATGATCTTTTTGATCTTCGAGTAGCTGATGTTTATGGTATGCACAACAACAGTGTTGATTTAAGGTACTCTTCAACCTCCGAAAACCTTCTGGAATTAAAGGAAAGAATTGAAAAAATAACTCAAAAACAGAATGCCCTTTCGCTTAAAGACCTGGCCGTAAACGGAAAAGATCTGATCGAAGCCGGTATTCCTTCAGGAAAGCATCTGGGCCTGGTATTAAACCAGCTTTTCGAAACCGTCCTTGAAGACCCCGAAATGAACAAGAAAGAAAAGCTCCTTGAAATCGCATTGAAAATCTAAATTAAACGTAAGTTTAATAAAAAGTTAAAAAAAAACTTACGCGAGGGAACAACACGTGCAGACAGTGGCATTTGCTGCGTGGCTCGATAGTTTCTTTACCACGCTGCACATGCAGCGAGCTAGCGAGCGGTACTGGCTGTCGTGATTGTGACCGGGAGTAAGTTTTTTTTAGAAGATCTAAATAACCATACGTTTATTTAGATCTTCATATTCATGCATTCACGAACTTCGTCCAGAGTTTTGATTCCGATTTCGCGGGCTTTTGAAGCACCTTCAAGAAGTACTTTCTGAATGTAAGCTGGATCTGCTTCGAGGCGTTTTCTTTCTGTGCGCAGAGGACGAAGCTTTTCGTTCAGAGCTTCAGTAAGTGTATTTTTAAGCATTCCGCCGCCGCCTTCCCCAATACGGGCTGCAATATCAGCAGGTTCTTCGCCTGTACAAAGGGAAATAAGCATAAGCAGGTTTGCAACTTCAGGTCTGTTTACAGGATCGTAAGTAATGTTGCGGTCACCGTCAGTCTTTGCTTTTTTGATTGCTTTTGCTGTTTCGTCTTCATCCCAGCAGAGCATAACAGCATTGTTGCGACTCTTTGACATTTTCTGTCCGCCGTCCAGTCCCAGAATCATTGGAGTTTTAGCAAGCAGAGCCTGTGGTTCAGGGAAAACAGGATCGCGTCCCTGGCAGAACTTGTTGTTGAAACGGTTTGCAATTGTACGGGTCATTTCCAGGTGTGGAAGCTGATCTTTTCCAACAGGAACAATGTTTCCTTTGCAGAAAAGAATGTCACATGCCTGGTGTACAGGATATGTATACATACCTGCATTTACATTTTTAAGGCCGGCACTTTCAATTTCTTCCTTTACTGTAGGGTTTCTTGAAAGTTCAGCATTTGAAACCAGAGTAAGGAAAGGAATCATAAGCTGGTTGCATTCAGGAACATAACTGTGAGGATAAATGATTACATCCTGCTTTTCAGGGTTGATTCCGGCTGCCAGGTAATCAATAACCAGCTGTTTTGTATTCTGGCTGATCTGATCCCATGCATCGTGGTCTGTAAGAACCTGATAATCAGCAATAAGAATCATTGTTGGGATTCCCATTTCTGCCAGTTTTACACGGTTCTGAAGAGACCCGAAATAATGTCCGATGTGAAGGCGTCCTGTAGGACGGTCACCTGTAAGGACACGGTATTTTTTAGGATTAACTTTAATGTCAGCTTCGATTTTCTTTGAGCGTTCCAAAGCTGCTTCAAAGCTTTTGTTAATATCCGAATATTGAATTTCACTCATAAGTATTTCCTTGATTTTTTGATAAATTATTATATATAGAAACAACATAAAAAGAAAGGTATAATCATAAATCATGAATGCAGTTGAAGTTTTTCAGGACTGGCTTGACCAGTATTTGAATTTTGAACACAACCCTAAAAAGGGCGTATTCTGGCTTGACACCATAAAATATCTCTGTGACCGTTTTCAGAATCCGGAAACTGCTTTCAATTCTTTCCATATTGCAGGTTCCAAGGGCAAAGGCTCTGTTTCAAAAATGATTTCCTGCATTCTGGACAAAAGCGGATACAAAACCGGCGTTTATTCATCTCCTCACATTATCGATTTCCGTGAACGTATAGAAACTCCCGAAGGATTTTTCCCTGAAGGAATATATGAAGCTGCAATCAAGGAAATGGTTCCACGCATCGAATCAATTCTTCCTGAACAGCTCCCTGGCGGCCGCAGTCTGACCTGGTTCGAGCTGGTTACCCTTTTCGGGTTCCTCTGTTTCAGACAGGCCAAAATCGATTGGGGTGTATTCGAAGTCGGTATGGGCGGACGTCTGGACTCCACGAACATCATTACACCAAAAATTTCCTGCATAAACGTAATTGAACTTGAACATACGGAATATCTTGGTGACACCATAGAAAAAATTGCCTATGAAAAAGCCGGAATCATTAAGGAAGGTGTTCCTGTCCTGGTAGGACATCAGGTTTATCCTGAAGCATCAGAAGTTTTCAAAAAGGTTGCTGCCGAAAAGCATGCTCCAATTTATTTCGTGGATGACCTTATTTCCGAAATGGATTACAGCTATACAGACATGGGATTAATGGAAGTAAACATCAAATCTTCCCTTTTTGCCCGTCCTCTTCATACTTTTATGCCTATGCTTGGAAGCATGCAGCTTCGTAATGCCTGTATGGCAGCTCTGGCAGTAAAAATGGTCCTTCCTGAAACAGATGAAAAGGTAATTGAACGTGGACTTTCCAATGCAATGCTTCCGGGCCGTTTTGAAATCCTTCATTCAGTCAGAAATTATCCTGAAGTACAGTCTCTTATTCTTGATGGTGCCCACACAGTAAACAGTATAAATCTTACCATACAGACCTTAAAGGAAGTTTTTCCTGAAGCCCGTGTTAATCTTCTTTTTGCCTGTGCTGCAGACAAAGACGTAAAGGATATAGCTCCTCTTTTTAAGGGTAAATTCAATCATATTTTCCTTACTAAACCAGGTAACGTTAAACAAAGCGACATTGAAAGTGCTAAAAAAGCCTTTGATGAAACCGGTCTGGATTATATCTATGAAGAAGATTTCGGAGTGTTTATTCCCAGGGTGTTAAAACAAACTGCCCGTGACCAGTCAATTCTTCTTGTCACAGGCAGTTTCTATCTTGTTGCTGAAGTAAAAAAAGCTTTGGGGCTCTGGAATTAACCGGATTATACAGTAATTCTTGGAACCCGCTTGGTAATACAGGTCATGATTTCATAACTGATTGTATTTCCAAGTTTTGCAAGAGTTTCGGCATCCTGAAGGGCTCCGTCTTCATTTACAGGCCCAAAAATAACTGCCTTATCCCAGCATTTTACATCTTTATTGTCTTTTCCAATGTTTACCATACACTGGTCCATACAGATACGGCCAACAACAGGATATTCTTTTCCATTTATTGCAATTTTTAAACCTGGAGAAAAACGTCTCAGTAATCCGTCGGCATAACCTACCGGAAGAACTGCAATATCAGTTTCCTTTTCGCATACCCAGGTTCTTCCATAAGAAACAGACTGTCCACGCTTAAAGCGTTTGATTGCGGAAACTCTTGTTTCAAACTGCATTACAGGCTTTAAATCAAGGTTAATTCCCTTTGATTCGAGGTATTTTTTATCTACCTGATCAGCATAGTATCCGTAAACGATAATTCCGGGGCGGACCATATCAAAGTGAATGTCAGGTCTTGAACAGGCAATGGCAGAAGCTCCTGCATGACAGATACCAGGTTCAATTCCTGCTTTCCGGACAGAATCTACAGCTTCCTTAAAATTCAAAAACTGTTCTTCAGTATATTCCAGTCCTCTTGCCTCTACACAGTCACTTAATGCAAAATGAGTGCCCATCCCTGAAAGTTTCAGATTTTTTGAATTTTCAATCAGTTTTACAGTTTCTGCAGCTTCTTCTTTTCTGCAGCCTACTCTTCCCATTCCTGTGTCGATTGCAAGATGAACATTGAATTTTCCGTTTTTAAAGCTGCCGCCTTTAGAAATAAATTCTTCTGCAGCCTTATCCAAGGCCTTTATATGTTCATTTCCGAAAATAAACGGAGTAATTTCGTACTCAAATAAATCATAAAACTCTTCCGGTGAACAAAGGCTCAGAAGAATAAGTGGAAGTTTAATTCCTCCTTTCCTTAATTCAATTCCTTCAGAAACCCGGGCAATTGCAAGCATATCAATACCCAGGTCTTCGCATACTCTTGCAGTTTCCAGGGCACTGGTTCCATAGCCGTCAGCTTTTACCGCAACACAAATTTTTGTATCCGGTGAAAGATTTTTTTTAATATTCGTAAGGTTATATTCGATATTTTTACGGTAGATTACCGCACGCGTAATTTCGTTTTTCATAGTTTATGTTTAATTTAGATTAAATACCTTTCAATTTCAATATATTAAAAATTTTAAAAATCTCAAAAAAATCTGTTTTTACAACGTTTTCTTTTTTTCCTTTACACGTCTATTTTTTAACATTTATAATATTTAGTTATATTAGAAGTATTATTTTAAAAAGGGTTATTATGAAAAAAATTATTTCTATCGCATCCAGACTTTTTATCGCAGCTGTTTTTTCCACTGTTCTCTTCACCAACTGTGAAAATTTCAATACCAGTGGCAACATGAGGGAAAAACTTCAGGAGGAAGCCAATTACACAAATGCTCCTGAAATCAAAGTTTCCTTTGTAATCGGAACAAAAGATTCAGGTCAGCTTGGAATTAATCTGCCTTCAACTCTGAAAAAAGGATATCCTCAGGAAATTATCTTCAGAATGGATGAAGCACATTATCATTTCAGAGAATGGATTGCATACAATAATTACCTTACTGACAAACAGGAAGTAGTTCCTGCAAGCCAGATTAAAATTTATGAACCTAATAACCAGACCACAAAAGTAGAACTTCTTGATAAAGGTAACTTAACCCTTGTTACCTTAGTTCCTCTTTGTGATACACATCCTGGAATCGTATTTAACGGAACAAATCTTCCTGATAACGCAGTACTCAGTCCAGTAAATTCTTATCAGCTTGTAAAAGAAGAAAACCTTGATGTTTCCCTTAAACTTCCTGAAGAATATGGCTTTGGAGCATGGAATTTCTACTATAAAGAAGTTTCTGATTCTGCAAGAATTCCTGTTTTAACCCCGGAAGATCTGGAAGCCTATGCCCCGCTTGTAACTGAAGAAAATGCTGAAGCTGACGACACAGGAACAAATCCGGAAGATTCAGTTAAAAAGCCTGCAAGACCTTCTTTTTACATTTATAAAACAGAAGATGCTCCATTAAACACTGACGAAAATGCAAACCATGCACTTGCGCTTTTCTATAAAGAAACTGCTACAGAATCCACTACAGGAGAAACAAAGAATTCTTTTATTTTCAGACTCCCTGATAATCTGGAAGAAATGATTTATGTTATTCCGTCTTATTACAGTCAGCCTAAAGTTAATATTTCAATAAAGACTGCTGATGATGAAAAATTATCTGTTAAGCCAGCAGGCCAGTCTGTTTTCAAAATCGGAAAAGATTACACTGTTACATCAACTGTAAAAGCTGAATACGGTTTCAAAAACTGGGATTTCAGTTATAACAAAGGTTCTTCAAAAACAACAATTCCTGTTTTAACACAGGAAAAGTATGATGCATATAAAGAAAACGAAAAACCTTCTGAATATTTTTATCTAACTTATTCTGATACTACTGATTCAAATGATGCTTGCAAAAATGCCACAGCAATTATTTTTGATAACGCTGACAATACAATCAGTGCAAACAGTTTTATTTTACATTTCCAGAAAGAATTCAATTATCTTCTGAATATCACACCGGTTGTTTACAAGCATCCTACAGTAAACATGTCAATTGCTGCTTCTGACATGAGCAAGGCAACAATGAAACCAAGTGAAACCCGTTCCCTTCAGATTGGAAATGATTTTACTGTAAATATTCAGACAACAAATGAATACGGTTACAGTTCTTGGAAAGCCTACTACAAGAATGAAGGAAAAGCAGATACTCCTGTTAACGTTTACACAAAGGACACAATACCTCCTCTTCCAATCGGAGAATACGTTTACGTTTGTCAGGGTGACCTGGAAAAAACTAAAAAAGGTGAACTGATTTCTGCCATAACAAATTCCCTTGCAGTTATCTACAATAATGAAACAGAAGTTACTGACAACGGCCAGACAAAACTTAATCCTGTAATCCGTTTCTTCAAGGCACCAGTTAATGACCAGCTCCTTTATGTTGAACCAGTTCTGTTTAATCATCCAAAAGTAAACTTCAAATACGACCTTACAAAAGCAACAATGAAGCCTGCCGAACAGCAGACACTTCGTGTCGGATCAACTCTGGACCTGACTGTTCAGACTCAGAGCGCTTATGGTTTCAAAACCTGGGAAGCCTGGCTCCTGGATTCAGCTGCCGGTACAGAAGAAAATGTTCCGGTTTACTCTTCAGATAATATTCCTGCAAACGTTACAGGAAATTATATTTATGTTTGTAAAGGAAGCATCGACAAAACTGAAAACGGTGAATATTCAGATGCAGCAAAAAATGCCCTTGCAGTTCTTTATAACAGTGATCCGGATGTATCTGCATCAGGTGCTACAAAAGTTTCTCCGACCCTTCGAATGATGAACGCTCCGGAAAATGACCGTGTACTTTATATTCAGCCGGTTCTTTTCAATCATCCACAGGTTTCTTTCTCTTACGATGATCAGAACAAAGCTACGGTAAAACCAGGAGATACAAAAACTCTTGTTGTCGGAACAGACCTTGATGTTACAGTACAGATTCAGAAAGACTATGGTTTCAGGAAATGGAATACTGCTCTTGGTTCATCAGCTCAGAATAAGACAAATTTAAATGTTTATTCAAAAGATTCTCTTCCTTCAGCATTGCCAGAAAATTATGTTTTTGTTTGTGAAGGAAACCTTGAAAAAACTGAAAGCGGTGAATACATAGATGCCATTAAGAATGCTGCAGCAGTAATTTATAATACAGATACAGAAACAACAGATAACGGAATTACAAAAGTTACTTCGGTATTCCGTTTTATGAAAGTTCTTGATGAAAACCAGGAGCTTTATATTGAACCTGAATTGTATGATCAGCCGAAAGTAAACTTTACAGTTGATACAACAAAAGCAACTATGAAGCCAGCTGAACAGCAGACTGTCCATGTAGGCGGAACAGTTGCCC
>DCHR01000025.1 GCA_002315375.1 Treponema sp. UBA1747
TGTTAATTTACAATAAATCATCCAACAAATTTCCAGCAAGAATTCCAATATTTTCCAACAGGAATTCCATGGAATTTGCACACAAATAAAATGGGGACATGAGCTCATCCCCGTTTTATGAGACACTCTTGGTAACGCAAAAAACTAAGAGGAGTCAAGGAGATGATTTCAATGTCCACCGTAGAAAGTATACGGCAAAAACACAGAAATGGCATGACCATTGCACAGATTTGCCGTGAAGAAAAAGTCGATTACAAGACAGCAAAAAAGTACATCGAAAAAGAAGATTTCAGCGAGCCGCTGCCAGCCAGAAGTGAGAAGCCCAAAATTGTAGACCAGTATAAAGACTGGATAGTGCAGCTTCTGAAAGAGAATGAGCATAACTGGTACAAACAGAAACTGACCGCAAAACGTGTCTATAAGCTTTTGAAAGAGGCGCAACCGGCAGCGGAAATATCCTACAGTTCAGTAAACCGCTTTCTAAATGAATACAACAGGAAGAATAAAAAAGATGCAGGATTCAGTCACCTTACGTGGTATCCCGGAGAGGCACAGGCTGATTTTGGAGAAGCTGACTTTGACACAGTCTGCGGCCGTCAGAGGCTGAAATATCTGGTTCTGTCATTTCCATATTCAAACAAAGCCTTCGTTCAGATTTTCAGGGGTGAGAACTGCGAATGTGTGATGCAGGGGCTTCTGTACATTTTTGAATATATCGGAGGAGTACCGGGAAAGATAGTGTTTGATAATGCAACAGGAATCGGAAGAAGAACCTGCAAAATTCTTGAGGAGAATGAAGTCTTCATACGCTTCAGAATTCATTATGGCTTTGAAAGCCGGTTCTGCAATCCGTATGCAGGACATGAAAAAGGGAATGTAGAAACAAACGTAGGCTATATCCGCCGGAATATGTTTTCGCCTCCAATCCAGATTCCGTCTGACATCCAGGAATTCAACGAGACTGAACTTCTGGTCATGAATGAAAAGCTTATGGGCGAAAGAATGCATTACATCCATCAGAAACCGGTGGATGAGCTTTTTGAGGAAGAAAGGGAAACGGCTCTGCTTCCTCTGCCACCCAAACGCTTTGCCGCAAAAAGAATCCTCAACAGGAAAACCGACAATTATGCCAACGTCACGCTGGAGAACATCCACAAATATACGCTTCCGTCAGAATACAGGAACAGCGAAGTTATTGTTGAGACATGGGCATGGAAAGTAGCTGTTTATGATCTTTGCGGAAATCTGATCGAAGAATTTGACCGGGAATACGGCAGCGAAAGGACAGAATCCATAAGTGCAGTTACGAGCCTTAGGTCTCTTGTAAGAAAACCGGGATCATGGAGCAACAGTATTTTCAGGGCGAACCTTCTCAACGGGAATCCGTTTAAGGAATATCTGGACAGGACAAGGGATGAAAACCTTAGGCACAGGATTTTCTACGAGTTTGAGAAGGCAATGGGCAGCTTTGAATATACGGTTGTCATGGAAGCCTTTACGGAAATGGCGGCAAGGGAAGTAGATATGACAAAGGAATGCAATGTCATGGCATGCTGCTCAAGGGTAAATTCATGTCCGGTTGATTTCAGCTTCAACCCGACTGGTGTCAGCCTTGATAAATATGGATGTTTCATGATGTACGAAGGAGAAAACAACGATGCAACAATCTGATAAAAAGGAATTACAGAGTGAAGTTGGAGAAATGATGAAGAAAATGTTCTTCTCCCAGCCTGTAATCAACAGATACATGGAAAAGGCAGGCTTGAAAGAGCTGGAAAATATGAAAGTTCTGCTGGAAGATGAAAAGAATGTCAGAACGGTTTCAAGAAGGGCCCGTTTCCTGAAAAGCGCCAGTTTTCCTACGATGAAATCCTTTGATGACTATGACTTCAGGGGAATCAAGTTTCCAAAGAATTTCACGAAAGACGAAATGCTGAGCCTGGACTTCATCACAAAGAAACACACAATTGTCTTTTATGGAGGCTGCGGTTCCGGGAAGACTCACGCAACAATAGCCCTTGGAGTTAATGCATGTAATGCTGATTACAAGGTTAAGTTTTTCACGCTTACATCCCTTGTCATGTATCTGAAGACTGCAAAGAACAACGGAACTTTGGACAGGGCATATAAGACACTTATGGCACAGAATCTGATCTGCATTGATGAATGGGGTTACCTGCCGCTGGATCTCGAAAGTGGACAGCTTCTGTTTTCTGTAATTTCCAATGCCTATGAAAGACTGTCCCTGATAATTACAACAAACCTGCCTTTCAATGAATGGGGGCCACTGTTCACTGATGACCAGCTCGCTGCTGCCATTATTGATAGAATTGTTCATTATGGTCACCTGATTAATACAGGAAACAAAGACTGGCGTCTAGAACACGCCCTTATGAAAGATTAAATCAAGCAATTTGCAGATGGAAATTCCATGGAATTCCATTTGCAAATTTATTGGAATTTTGTTGGAAATAATTTGGAATTCCTATTGAAAAAAAACAAGCTATCCAGAAACCGTTAATTTCTCACCATATCAATATCAACAATCTACGCTGGCTGTTACAAAACATGAATACTGCACCGGCTGGATGCTGTGTACTTTTGAAAAGTTTTCGATTGTCATATTGAAAACTGCAAACTCATTTATCAGTTCTTCACATCAAGATCAGATTTTCAGTCATTTACCACAATAATCATTAAACAAGTAAAATATTGTGGTAAATTTTCAAGTTTTATTTAATTAAAAGTCTATTATTGGGCCCAGTTACCACAATTTACACATGAACAAATCAATTTTGTAGTAAAAAATCCTATCTGAATTGTAATTCTCATCACACAGATTAATTTTTTACCACAAATCCATATTCTTCTAACTATTCTTGTAGTAATTACAAATTCTTTTTCATGTTTTCAACTTTCAGCCATTAATTTTTACCACAGAAAGCATAGTTTCTGAGATTTTTTGTGGTAACATAAAGAATTTTTGTCTGAGTATTATTTTCCGCGATTGCAGTTCTGTGTGTCCGCTACACGGCCACTCGCTTCGCTCCACGGGTGTTATACTGCATCTCGCGGCATCATT
>DCHR01000022.1 GCA_002315375.1 Treponema sp. UBA1747
TCTGGTTTGCTTCCTTTTGGTTCCAGGAGGCGGTGCTGAATCAGCTGATATTTAACAGCTGGTTTAGATTCTTTTGCCAGACGGCAGAATGGTGTGTTACCACAGTGGAATCCCATGAATGTATCGTTGAGTTTGTAGTCGTAAGCGAATTTGCCTTTGATGCTTTCTTCGTACATATCAGCTGGAACAGAGTTGTTGATGTCGAGGAGTGTTACTGGAGCTCCTGTTACACATGTTCCGATGTATTCTGACAGAGCACCGAAAATATCTACTTCACATGCTACTGGGATACCTTTTGAAGCAAGGCGGCTGTTTACATAACAAGGTTCGAAACCGAATGCCTCTGGGAATGCTGGCCAACATTTGTTAGCAAATACAACGTATTCACGAGCACCCTTGTTTTTCTTTGCCCAGTCGAGGAGTGTAATTTCGAACTGTGCCATTCTTTCCAGCATTTCTGGGAAAGCGTCTCCACCTTCAGCTTTCATTTCTTCAATTACTTTAGCGATGCGTTCATCACCAGCGTGTGCTTTGTAAGAAACGAGAAGGTCAAGTTCTGAGTTTTCCTGAATTTCTACACCGATGTCATAAAGACCTTTGATTGGTGCGTTACATGCGAAGAAGTCCTGTGGACGTGGTCCGAATGTGATGATCTTGAGTTTTGAAAGACCAATGAGTGTGCGTGCTACAGGGATGAAATCTTTCATCATAGCAGCTACTTCTTCAGCTGTTCCTACAGGATATTCTGGCATTACAGCTTTAAGGTGGCGCAGACCCAGGTTATATGAACAGTTCAGAACACCACAGTAAGCATCACCGCGGCCGTCGATCAGGTTGTTCTGTGTTTCTTCTGCAGCAGCAGCGTACATTACAGGACCGTCGAAGTTCTTGGCGATAAGAGTTTCTGGTGTTTCAGGACCGAAGTTTCCAAGGAATACACAAAGTGCATTACATCCAGCTTTTTTAACATCAGCTACAGCTTTGAGCATGTCAGCTTCGTTTTCTACAGTTACTTTACATTCGTAAAGTTCTGATGCTTTTCCGTAAGCTTTTACGATAGCAGCTCTGCGTTTCTCTGAAAGAGAAATGATGAAACAGTCACGGCTTACAGCAATGATACCGAGTTTTACTTTTGGTACATTTCCAATCATGTTTTTAATCCCCTTTTTATTAAGTCTGTCTGTTCTACAGACAAAGACCCATTATTACAAGTTTATAGAAATATTTTACTACACAATTTTTAATAGTCAAATAGGTAAAATTCCCATAGTAAAATGGTTTCTTCTTTCTACTTTAAATTTAAACTTCACCATGTTAGAATTAGAGTATTAACAAAATGTTGGACGAAAATAAAAGAGCTATCGATAAAGAAAAGATTAAATCCTCTATCCGCCTGTGGCTTCCAATTTCCATCACCACATATACTCTTCCGCGTACAATGGAACTTTATATGCAGGATGTTCTTTCAACATTTCTTTCTGAATGCCACCAGGAACATATGACATCATACCTCAGTTACTGTCTGAGCGAATTGATTGCCAATGCAAAAAAAGCAAATACAAAATGGATTTACTTTAAAGAGAAAGGTCTGAACATTGAAGATGAAGCCGACTATGACACAGGAATGAAAACCTTCAAGGAAGACACCCTTGATAATATTGATTACTGGCTTCTTACTCAGAAAAAGGAAGGCCTCTTCGTCCGCCTGGTTCTGCAGGAATACAAAGATAAAATCAAAATCGAAATCCACAATAACCGTGAGCTGACTCTTTTTGAATACAAACGTATCCATGACAAACTTGCCCGTGCACGCAAATATAGTTCTATCGATGAAGTTATGAACAAGATTCTGGATACTTCAGAAGGTGCAGGTCTTGGAATTGTTATTATCATTCTCATGCTGGAAAAAATCGGACTTACTGAAGAAAATTATCAGGTTATTTCGGAAAACGGAGAAACCATAACCAGAATAATTCTTCCGGTAAACAAAGAGTCCGATACCGCACTGAAGGATCTTTCCGAAACCTTTGCAGATAATCTGACAACAATTCCTGTGTTCCAGACAAAGCTTGAAGAAATCGACAAGCTTCTTGATGAACCTGATATTACAATCCCGGCAATTTCTAAAAAAATCAGCAAGGATATTTCTCTTTCCCTCATTGCCTTACACTATGTAAACTCGATAATGAAAGTTCCTTGTACATCTCTTCCAAAGGCTCTGGATATTATCGGGATGGAAACCCTGAAACTGCTTTACAGCCAGAAAAATCAGATGCTGCGTTACATCAATCCTCTGGACGATGATTACAATCTCTGGGAACATTCAAGCCGCATTGCTTTCTATGCATACAATCTTGCAAGAAATCTTGCTTCCGAAGATTCGGTTGCATCAGAAGAAATCTTTATTGAAGGCCTTTTCCATGATTTAGGAAGAGTTATGTTTACAACTGCCAGCCCAGAACATATGAAGGCTGTTACAGATAAACTGACTGCAGAAGGTTATCCTTATACCTCAATCAATGCATTAACAGACGGAATCAATCACGGTCATATGGGTTACTGTATTGCTAAAAAATGGAATTTCCCTGACGAACTTTGCGGAACAATTCTTTATCACCATGATCCGCTTTACGCTCCAAGAACCTTCTCAAAATCCACTGCAATAATTTACATTGCAGACATGATGAGCCGTTACCTGGAAAAAACAGTTGATTTCTATCAGATTGATAAGGGAATTCTACGCCAGTTCAACATAATTACAGAAGACAAATTCAGTAAACTGGCACGTATGGCTGAAGAAGCATTTCTGAAAACCCGCTAAGGATTTTCAAAAACACTTTCTATTTATTCAAAAATTCAACCCACTTCTGCATCAGAATACCGAAAGCAACTCCTACATTCAGACTTGCCTTCAATCCAATCATAGGAATTGTTACGCGACCATAAGTAGCCCGTTTTAAAGCCTGTGGACTTACGCCCAGCTCTTCTGAACCGATTATGCAGATTCCTTTTTCGGGAAAATCAAAATCATCAATTGGAGTACCGCCTGTTTCCAGAGCGAAAACAGGAATATCTTCTGGAAGGTCTTCTACAGAAACACGTTCATACCCCATAGTTTCAATACATCCCATACCGCTGCGAACTGCCCGCGGCTGTTCAGGGTCAACACAAAGAGGAGAAATGTAAACCTTCTCTGCACCCATTCCTTCTGCTGTCCTGAAAATACTTCCCAGATTGAACGGAGAACGGATATCCTCTGCGTAAACTGCAACCCCCGGATAAAACTGACGCTGACGTACGGTCCCGTCTTCTTCAACTGGATTTGCATGAGGAGCAATTACCAGATCCCATTCTGCAGGGAATGTTCCGATTATTTTCAAAAGCTGGTTGCGGCAGACATTGCAAAGACGAAGTTCATCAAAGGGGTCTGTCCCCATTATCCTGCGGATTTCATCAGCAGCTTCCGGAGGCAGTTTTTCATCTTTCAGGAGAACCTCAGCAATTTTTTTTGTGTAGGTTTCTCTTGGCATGCTTTTAAAAGAATACTCGGTTCCCTTTTCTGCAATGCCTGCAATATCACGTTCCAATGCACCGAAAGTCAGTGCAAGTTTCCGGCGTTTCTGTCCGCCTGAGAGTTCCTGGAGTTTTGTAGGTTCAATCATTTTTTTGAAAGGATCCTGATTTAGTAAGCGAGTTTTACCAGATCAAACAAATCATCTGCGGTCATTGAACGTGGAAGCTTGTTTACGATTTCAATCTGGCCGGCATCTTCACAGGCAAGGGCAAGCTGGTCTACAGAAAGCTGAAGTTCCTTCAATCTTGCAGGAAGGTTTGCCTGAGCAATTCTCTGGCGGACGTTATCGGCAAGAGCATGTGCAGCTTCTTCCTGTGTCATTTCTTCATTTGCAACCTTCATTATTCGTGCAAGTTTTGCAAGCCGTTCAGCCTTAAACTGAATTGCATCTTCAATTACATAAGGGAACAGAATTGTTGCGATAAGGGATTTTGAAATCTGGTAGCGGGCGTTGATTGTCATGCTCAAAAGTGATGCAACACCAAGTGCACTGGCACCGTTAGCGATAGAGGTCATAATGCCGCCCTGTGCAAGAAGGATTTCCTGTGGAGTTGTAATTTCAAGACTTGTAGCTCCGTCCATTGCATAGCCCAGAAGTTCAACGGCTTTTTCAACAAACATATCACTGAAGAAATTTTCTTTCTGGGAAATATAAGCTTCTACAGCCTGACATAAAATTTCAATTGTCATTGAAGCACGCTGATTTTCAGTCAAAGTAAGCATCATGTTCGGATCTTCCAAAACCAGTTTTACGATGTTGTTCTGAATGTGAACCAGTTTCAGCTGATTGTTTCTGGAATCGATTACCGGACATTCGCTTGTAAATACAAAAGGAGAACGGAAAGTTGTAGGAACACAGATACAAGGCAGGGCTGCAGTATTAGGAACGGCACCGTCGATGAAATTGTACATATCATGTACTTCGTTAAAAAGAGCTGCAACCAGTCTTCCTATATTCATTGCCTTTAATCCGCCGACACAGATTACACCATGGATGTGTCCCTCTTTTGCAAGGGTAAGGGCACGCTGCAAGGTTTTGGTAGAACAACCGTCAGAAAAATCGCTGAATGTGAAGTTTTCTATTTTTCTTTCATTAAGAACAGAAATAATCTTTTCACTCTGATTTACTTCCTGAAGAATAGGATCCATTACAACAAGGTAACGAGTACCCCATTCACGAACCAGCTGGGCCAGTCGCGATGTTACATATGATCCCATTACAACATTTGGTGACATTCTAAAAACGAAATCTGACATTTTTTTCTCCAATCTGAAAACACAAATTCTGCATAAAAAAAGACGGGACTATCCCCGCCTTTTTTTATAACAAATCATTTGATTTTAACTAACTGTTACATTAATTCGATCTTAGAGACCGAAACTTGCCATAATGCCTTCAGCTGCTGACATAATAACAGCATTGTTTAAATAAGACGGATCCTTAAGTTTTTCTTTTACTTCTGCTACACGATCGGCACGGATATCAGGAGTCTCGTCTGCAACCTGTTTAAGGTAGTAAGCTTCAGCTCTGACTTTTGCTTCATCAGAAACACTGATTGAGTCTGATCCTGAATCAACTTTAGCAACATTATCAGCTTTTTTTGTGTTCTGAATGTTGTTTACAGGATTAACTCCACTAAGTTTATTAATCATCATATCGTCCTACCCCTCTACCCTTTAATTATCGGCAGATTCTTCAGAAATCTGAATATTATTTTTATCACCGGCAATAAAAACTGCAAATTCACCTTTGATTGACTGGCGTCCTGCATAGTTTTCGTACAATTCCTGTGCAGAACCACTGGTAATCTCTTCGTGAAGCTTTGTCAGCTCCCGTCCCACCACTATTCGCCGATTACTATCAGTATCGGCAATATCTTTTAACAACTTTACAATTCTGAACGGAGATTCGTAAATAATTACTGCAGCCCCGGTTGCCATCAATTCCTTTACTCTGGAACGCCTTCTGCCTGGTTTGGGTGACAAAAAACCTTCCATTATGAGGGTTTTTCCTCCTGAACCTGCAGCACTGACCAAAGTGGCAAAGGCACTTGCCCCGGGAATTGGAACAATATTGAACCCGGCTTCACGGACACAGTCACAAAGAACTGCGCCAGGATCCGAAATTCCAGGTGTTCCGGCATCTGAAGCATAAGCAACAGATTTTCCTTCGTTCAAAAGCTGAATAATCTTCTCAGAAGCCTGTTTTTCGTTCTGTGCACGGCAGGAAATAAGCGGTTTTTTGATTTCCAGATGATTCAGAAGCTGTAAAGTATGTCTTGTATCTTCACAAGCTATAAAATCTGCATTTTTGAAAGTCTCAATCGCCCGGAGTGTAATATCTCCCAGATTCCCGATAGGTGTCGCAACGATAAACAATTCAGCCATTAAAATATAGTATACGTTCGAAGGGATAAATAGTCAAATGGAGATAAAAAAAAGCCTGTTTCGGAAGAAACAGGCTTTTTTAAGCTTAATTACAGATTAAAGTGCTTCAAGGTCGAGTTCACAGGCAGCACATGGAACTGTAATTGACCAGTTTTCAAGTACCTGTGGATGAACTTCACCAAACACTCCCACTTCTTTGCCGTCTACAAGGAGGGCAGCCTGGCGGCCAGGAATGAAACGTGGGTCATCTGATTCTTTTACTTCGTATTTGTGATCCAGGAAGTAAATGAGGGATGCAACTTCTGCAGCCAGGTTGTTGAAGTTAGCTTCAGCACCGGCGTACAGGAAACCAAGGTGATGGCGTGTTGTTGTACCTGTATTTTCATCTTCCTTAAGATATGCAACTTTACCGATTTCAAAGATTTTATGAGGGAAAATTGCGTTTGCAGAACCACTTTCAGCTCTCAGCAGAGAAGAAATGATTTCAGGGCGGATAAACTGGTAGTTTTCGCTCATTGGGTTTGCAATTTCGATTACTTTTGAACCGTCAATAAGCATATTGTCGATATAATCCTTTTTGCTTCCAACATAGTTGAAAATCATTTCCTGGTAACCAAGACCAACCATCAGGTCACGGGTTTTGCGGCTGAACAGTGTCAGTGGTGCAAGACGACCGATTGTAAATGAGTTTGGTTTCTGTGATTTGAAGCTTGAAAGGTTCATACCAATCATAACATCTTCGATAATATCTACTTCATGGAGGAAGTCATTGCGGTAAGGTGCAGGCCAGAGTGTGATTTCTTCACCTGAAACTTCAACTTTGCTTCCCATACGTGTAAGAGCATCAACAACAGTTGGCATATCCAGTTCAGAACCCAGAAGCTTATTTACTGCAGCAAGTGTTGTTTTTGTTGAAGGCTGGAAGTAGTAAGGAACAACGATATCTTTTCCAAGACCTGTATCATAAGGGTGTTTACAAAGAATAGGTTTGATTTCGTATCCCTGATCAGCGAAGTCACAGGCAACGATATTTGCTGAAAGAATCAGGTTTTCGATATTGTCACCAGTAAGTTCAACCATAAGGTCTTTGTCACCAACCTGTACAGCACCAAGAGTTGCCGAGTTGATGATTGGAGCCATAGAAAGAACTTCACCTTTTGCATCGCTGAGGAGTGGGAATTGCTTCATATCCTGAAGAATCCATCCGAAATCCTTTCCTTTTGGATGATCTGTAAGAATCTGACGACAAGTCATTGGTTCTGTACACTGAAGTGGAACAAATGAAGTCTTGTCAGGGTCTACAGCGTGATATTCAACAGGGAATTCAACCTGATCAATACGGTAAATACCCATAGAAATTGATTTGCGTTTGCGTCCGAAGTTCCAAGCCAGTTTTTCCTGTGTCTGGATAATATCTTTAAGCATCGGGTCGTCGATTGGTTTTCCGGCGATCATGAAAGCAACCATGTATGGACGAACATCTTTAAGTTCAGGGTCAACGTTTACAACGCGGTTTCCACAATCCAGGAGTTTGCCTTCGCGGCTAAGGAATGCATCATAATCAGCAGTTTTTCCGCCTGCATGAATGCGGAGCTGACGTGCAACACCGTTTGTAGACCACAGGTCAGGACGGTTTGTATCATTAAGTTCGATTTTTACCACGCGGTCAGCTTCCGGCATAGACATATCCGGTTTTTCATCAAGTTCAGCTTTTGCGCAAGGCAGAAGATCTTCGAGTGTATCGTAGTCGTATTTCTTTCCAAGACTCTGGAAAAAAAGGTTTTCATTACATTCAATTTTTGGCATAGTTTTACCCTTTAATTATAAAATGAATACATCATTATATAGTAAAAAGCGGTCTAATTTCTAGTATGACAGCGAGAAAATGGGGACAGACCCCTGTGGTCAGGAAACAATTTGAAAAAAAATGGAGTCTGTCCCCTGTGATCACACCTGTTCTTCGGGCAAAAAAAAACTGCCTGACATAAGCCAGGCAGTCTGTTGTGTCCTTCTAAAAAAACTATTTGTCGCTGTTTGCAGGCTGAGTAGAAACCCATGTAATATGTGGGTTTGGTCCTTCATACCAGTACATGAATCCGGCAAGGTCAATTACTTCGCCAACTTTCAGATTCTTTACAGCCTTGTAAACTGATGTGTCTTTGCCACAAAGGTAAGATTCAACAGTGAAAGTGTAAGTTTTTCCGTCTTTTGAAACCTTGAAGTAAAGGTCATCGCCATCCTGTCCGGCTCCATTCCATTTGTAAAGGAATGCATCACCATTATCATTTGAAGCTTCAACTTTCATACCCATAAATGTTACATATTTGTTCTGGAAGTTGATAAGAGTATCTTTTCCAAGGTCATATGTTGCATTTACTGGAGCAGCAATGAATTTCTTGCTCTTAAGAATTTCATATTTTGCATCGATGATTTCTACTTCACCAGACCATTCAGCTTTGAAACCGGTTACTTTGATTTTTGTTCCTGGAACCAGTTTGTTGTATTCTTCCTGAGAACAAGCCATATTGTAGATAAAGTATCCGCCTGTTTTGTCCTGAGTATAGAAAGTTCCTTTGTTATCCCACCAGGACTGTTTTGCCTGAACATAAGTTTCAATCACAACTTCTGAATCGATTGGAGCAGCTACATACTGTTCGTATGTCATTACTCCCTTTCCTTTCTTCTCTTTCTTAGGTTTTGCTGTTGCAACAGTTACTACTGTAAGGGCAACCAATGCGATAGCTAAAAATCTTTTCATTTTCTTTTCCTCCATAGGAAACCGCAATGAAATCTGCGGCGTGCAATAAAAATCAGGTGTGTCACTTGCGAACACACAACCTTAATAATACCGATACGCTCTTTCAGTTACAAGAATTTTCTCTATTTTCTCTATTTTTTATCGAATTTTCCCTTAATGAGACCAAATTCCCAGTGCAATAACAGCAATTCCTACCAGCAAAGCGGCAAAATCACGGAATTCAAAAGGATATTTTTTCAGACAGCTTCCGGCTTTTCTGTATTTGAAACCGCGGAGATCAGCCGCAATAGCAAGACTCTGGGTTTTTCTGACTGAAGAAACCAGGAGCGGAGCACATAAAGGCAGAATCAAAGATATCTTTTTGAAAGGATTCTTTGTATCCAGTTCAATTCCCCTTGATGTCTGTGCTTCAATAATTCCGGCCATTTCTGTTGCAAAAACCGGAATAAAACGGATGGCTGTAGTCATGGTAAAAGCATATTTGAAAGGAATATGCCATTTTTCTACCAGAGCGTTAGAAAGATCTCCCAGTTTTGTTACTGAAAGCATAATTGCCAGAGGAAGAGTTCCGCAGCTTAAGCGCAATACAAGGCAGGCTGCGTTATAGGCACCCTGAGTAGTGATTTTTATAAATTTCCACTGAAGGGGTATGTCCCCTATTACAATTACTTCCCCGCTTCTGATAACCAGAACCTGGATGATAAAAAGCATAAGTGCGATTTTTGTAAGCCCTTTCAGAAGTGAATAAGTACGTTTAGGGATACCGCAGATGCAGCCAAGAAGAAAATTAAAAACAAGAAGTCCAAGTAAAACAAAAAGATTTCCCGAAACAAAACATCCGATACAAACTGTAAAAGCAAAAAGCAGCTTGGTTACGGGATTCATTTTATGGAAAACAGAGTTTCCCGGAACATAATCTAAAAACCCTTTCATTTAGTTTTCCTCCTTATTCAGATCAGAATCATCAAACTGTGTATTGGAGAAAGCATTTGTTTCCAGAACAGGAACCAGTTCTCCAGGATATCCGTCGGCATGGATTTCTCCGTGTCCAACAATAACCATTCGCTTTGCATAATCACGGACAAGTTCCATGTCATGACAAACCATGATTACTGTTGTTCCGCTTTCATTCAGTTCGCGGACCGCATTCATCAGTTCAATACATTCTTTGTAATCAAGGCCTGTTGTCGGTTCATCAAGAATCATGATTTCAGGTGAAACTGCAATAATCGAAGCCAGAGCCAGCTGCTGACGCTGTCCGCGGCTTAATGCAAAAGGGGGCATTTCAGGATCAAAGCCAAAGCGTTTTAATATTTCTTCAGTTCTCTGGGCAACATCCGGAAGTTTTAGGGCTTTTAATCCGAAAGCAATTTCTTCACGGATTGTGTAGCAGCAAAGCTGACGGTCAGGATTCTGAAACAAAAATCCTATGTGTTTTGCCAGCACTGAATTTCGGGTAGCCTTTGAATCCAGTCCGTTTACAATTACGTTTCCTGATGCAGGCTTAAGGATTCCTCCCATCAGCTTGCTCAACGTAGATTTTCCGGATCCGTTTTCACCTGTAAGGGCTAAAAAATCCCCTTTATAAACATTGAAATCCACATTTTGAATCAGATAATTTTCGTCATAACCAAAAGACACATTTTTAAGCGAAAGAATTGGTTCTTTTCCTGCTACATCAAAAGATTTGTATTCGAAAGCACCTGATTTTGTGACTGAATCAGTTTTTTCAGGATTTCCTGCTGCCAGCTGATCCAGAATCTTTCCTACACGTTCATGATTCAATCCCAGTTCTGAAAGTTCGTCACGGTGAGAAAGAACTTCCTGAACGGTTCCGTGGAATTTCAATCCGCCATTTACAATAACAGCAAGATGCTCTGCAAATTCACAGAGCAGGCGGATTTTCTGTTCGATTACAATTACAGTTATTCCGAATTTCTGGTTCAATTCTTTTACAACACGGAAAATATTACGGCTGGCACTTGGGTCCAGTTCTCCTGTAGGTTCGTCAAGAACCAGAATCTTCGGGCGCAGAGCCAGAATTGCCGCAATGGCAACCTTCTGTTTTTGTCCGCCGGAAAGACCTGAAATATCCCTGTCCCTAAGGTTGGAAATCCCCATTTCTTCGAGAACCCAGTCTACGCGTTTTGAAATTTCTTCCTTTTCAAAGCCAAAATTTTCCAGTCCGAAAAGGATTTCATCTTCTACAGTTGAACAGGTCATCTGGCTGTCGATATCCTGGAAAACAGAACCTATTTCCAGGGCAAGCTGGCAGGCATCTGTTTCGTAAACATCTTTTCCATCAACCAGGATTTTTCCGAAATATTCACCTTTGTAGTGATGAGGAATAATTCCGTTTATGGCATAACTGAGTGTGGTTTTTCCAGCCCCGGAAGAACCAATTACACCAAGGAAATCCCCGTCAGAAACTTCCAGAGAAATGTTTTTAAGCACCAGTTTCTTTGAATCACCATAAGAAAAACTGAAATTGTCTAATTTAATCATACTTGCTTCCAAAATCTAAAACGGAGTTCAGGGGTCTGTCCCCCTTTTCAGGGAAACAAAACAACTGATCTCCGTTTTCTCGCAGTTTATTAGGGGTCTGTCCCCTGTTTTCAAAATTTTAGAGTAAGCCTGTCCCCTTTGTATGCCCAAGGCGGGTACTTAAGGAAACAGACTCTGTTTTCTGCTATTTCAGTGTTTTCTTCAGTGGATAGTAAAGAACCTGAACGATAATTGAGTTGAAAACAGCTGTGAAGAATACGATAGGAACGAAAGCAGCAAGAGCAGCTGGATCAGATTTGATTACAACCATAAGGAAAGTTGCAAAAATACCGCCTGAAACGATTGTACTCAGGAAGGTTGCAAGCATTGGCATAAGGTCAACTTTACCACCAATCTTTGGAAGTGGAATTTTAATCAGAAGACACATAACAAGTGCACCGAAGAATTCTGACAGGAAGTTCAGATAAGGAGTGCCTGGGAAGAACTGACAGATTGCACCTGCAATCAAACCGATGATAATTGCTTCAAAAACGCGTGGGCGGATAAGAACAATAGCCATACAGTACATTGCAATAATGAAGTTAGGCTTCATTCCAAAGAAGTTAACTACGGAACCTACAAAGAATTTGAGAACTGCACCTGCAGCCAGGAGGATAGCTGTAAGAATCAGTTCACGGATTGTAAGTCCTTTTTTTGTTTCTGCAACGCCTGTTTCACGGCGTGCACCAGTTGTTTCTACATTTGTTGTTTCTGTTGTGTTTTCGTCTGACATATTAGTCTCCAGGGTTTTAAGTCATTTACGACTGAATAAATAAAGTTTTTAGAGCAGCAAGACGGGCCCTGTTGTCTTTTCTGCTCCTGTTACTATAAATAGTAACACCTTTAATTGTTACTGTCAACAGAAACATTAAAAAAATACATTTGAATTTATTTTTTTTTAATTAGTTTTTTACTATGAGATCATACATTTCGCAGCTACCGATGCTCAGGCTGTGCGGTACGACGTCGCTTTCAAGTTTGCCGGCTTTTATACAATCCATGGCTTCTTTGGCTTCGTAATAGAAACCGTTTGGAGTTACTGTATCCTTGAAGCGCTCAACTTCTTCGAAGTCGTTGTTGTAAAGAATACATTCTGTAGTCCAGTGAGCATTTGGGATTTCTATGCGGCCTTTGCTTCCGTAAAGGACAATATTTTCCTTGATGCGGGCTGTAAATGAAGTTTTTACGCTTGAAGTGATTTTTCCGTAATTCAGAGTAATGTTGTTTGTTACATCAACACCTTCTTCATTGTAGAGAGCATCACATTTCATCGAAACAGGTTTTGTATCAGTGAAGAAATCACTCATCATGTAACCGTAAACTGAAAGGTCCCAGGCAGTGCCGCCGCCGTTTGCTTTTTCAAAGAAGCGGTTTCCGGGATGTGTTGGGGCGTTGAAGCCGATTGCAAAATCAATAAGGCAAAGGTCGCCGATTTTTCCCTCTTTAATCCATTCCTTTGCTTTCAGAAGCGGCGGAAGAAAACGGCTCCACATAGCTTCCATAAGAAAAACATTTTTTGACCTTGCGTAAGCGATACCTTCTTCACAATCTTTCTTGTTCAAATACATGGCTTTTTCGCAAAGAACCGGAACGCCTTTATCTACACACAGTTTTATCAGAGCTTTGTGGGCATTTTGGGTTACAGCAATATAAACTGCATCAGGCTGGATTTCATCCACCATTTTTTCAAAATTATCATAAACTGCCGGGATATTGTTTTTTTCGGCGAAGGCCTGGCAGCGGGAAAGAGTACGATTCGCAACGGCAACGACTTCAGCTTCAGGAATAAAACTGACTGCATTACAGAATTTATTTGCAATGTCACTTGCACCCATAATTGCCCAACGGAATTTTTCTGACATAACCGCCTCCAGGGAAAGTTCCCGATTTTTACTTTCGGTCACCTATACGACCGTTTATTTTTCTCTTCTTCAGGGAATCAATAAAGAATGCCCCGATTACAATCCATACAAGATATAAAACCGCAAGAAGATTTCTTGAAGCCTCAGGCAAAGGTCCCAGGTCTTTTTTTGCTTCACCGGAAGCAGAACCTTCTTCCCTGACCTTTATTTCATTAAGTCTGTAAAGGGCTTTTACATCTTCAAAATTCTTGTTCATGAAAGCATCATCAATTGTCTGTTTGCGCCTTGCACCTTTGCAGACATTTTCAATCAACTGACCTGCTGCGTTTCTTAAGGAAGCAGAGCCGTTGAAAACCGGAGTTGTAAAGGTTTTATCAAGATTATCCAGCATAAGTTTTGCTGCATCTATCTTTATTTTATAATAAGTATCATTATCTTCTCCGGAACGACTTAAATAATCCTGATATTCGGTACTTTTCTGGGCGCGGAGCGTAACGGGAACATAGCCTTCTGTACAGGAATAACGGATCTGAGTTTCATTTGTAAGAAGGAACTGTGCAAACAACCAGGAAGCCAGAACTTCATTCGGATCTGCTTTATTGAAAATGCAGAGCGACGGTCCCTGAGAAATCATCTTTATATTTTCAGGATTGGCCTGCGGAACCGGACGAACCACAGTTTCAAAGCTGACAAGTTTGTCTTCACTGATGTCACTTAATGGAGCCTCACTTCCCATCCAGGTTGCACCGGCAGTTGAATCAACTGCAAAAATACACTGGCCTGCGTTCAGGAAGTTTCCGGGATAACTTGAAATGGCAAAAGTTGAGAAAGCCCGGCTTCCTGCATGTTTCCCTGTTTCATACAGAAAATCTTTTGTGTCGTCATTGAAAATATGAATGCGCCCTGTTGCTTCAGAATAACCCGCCCCTTTCTGATTGAGATACTGAATCATCATGTTGTCAGTAGATTTGTAAATGAAAGGAATCATTACGTTCTGATTGTTCAGGGCATAGATTCCGTTTTCATCTTTTTCGTTTGCCAGTTCTGAAAGTTTCCAGAGCCAGTCCCAGGTAACAATTTCAGGAATTTCATATCCAAGTTTTTCTACAAGGTCTTTATTAATGTAAAGTGCTTCTGTAGAACGCATAAATGGAAGTGCATACTGATGCCCCTCTATAAAACCTTCTTCCAGAAACTGAGGAACAATTTCATCCCTGCGGACAGAATCAAATGGAAGTTCTGCACCACCAAGACCATAACGGGAATCTGTCATAAGTTCATCAAGTGGAACAACAATATTCATTCCTGTGTTATAAGTTGCAATATGGTCAGGATATGTTATGCAAACATTCGGTGTTGTGAAAGTTGAAATATTTGTAATTACATCATTGTAAATGCGGTTGTAGTCAGTATAAATCTTCATGGTGACTTTTATGTTCGGAAAATATTTTTCAAAGTCACGGATTGCTTTTTCGTAAGTTTCTGTCTGAATCTTGTTTGTATCATTTTTTGCCCAGAAGGAAATTTCTATTTTGTCTTTCGTAAATCCATAAGGAAGCTGGAATGCAGGAAGTGATTTGCGGCCATGACAGGAAGTCAGACTGAAAATAATCAGCAGGGAAAATAAAAAAGTTTTTGTACGGTACATATCATGTCATTATAACCTGATTTTACAAGTAAAATCACAAAAAAAAGGACCGCTCAGCAACTCTGAACGGTCCCCAAAAAACTTTCCAAGCTTTTTCTCTCTCCTTTATAAACTCTCCCGATATATTCCTGTTACTCTCTCCAGTTACTTTTCTCCTAAAATCTGACTCCTAAAATCATTCTTGGACCAAGGTATGCCGTATTTGTATACACAAGTCCATAATCCTTGTAATATTTCCCGTCAGGAATATTCAGGTTTGTTACACCGATTCCGCCATAAAAACCTTTTCTGCTGTTTTTACAGAAAATCAAATCCAGTGAAACTTGGGAAGTAAAATAGTAATCCCCGAAAATTCCTGCTGTAACCCCCGCAGCTGCTGTACCTGAAAGTTCCATATTGCAGTTTCCAAGCTTCAGACAGGTCCAGTTAATTCCCAGAACCGGCATTAAGGAAAATCCGTAATAATCAAATCCAGCATCGAAACCGGTAAAACAATGTAAGGAAGCATCTGTCTCTTTTGAGTTGAATTCCCAGCCTGAAGCAACAGAACAACCGTTGAATGTATTGAACTCTGAGTCAAAAACATTTTTCTGAATTTCATCAAAGCAGTCATGACGATGTATTATAAAAGCACCGCAAACATTTGCATCGGTCTGCACAAAAACACTGGCAGACGCTGAAAAGCAAACACAGGCAAAAATAATTCCAATAATCAGTTTTTTCATAATCAGACTCTCCTTTTCTAGTTATAAAAATCTTTCAGTGAAATAGACTCAGGTTCGGAAACTTTGTTTTCCATTAAGTCTACACAGGTAATGGTTATAGTCGGATCGTTACAGGAAATCACAAAAACTTTCTCCCCTCTCACTTCCATATTTGACAGAATATCGTCCTTAAAAGACAGGGTTGTATCTGAAAGCGTGGTTCCTCCTTCAATCCGGTAAACTTTTGTATTGAGCAAAATATCATCCCTGAGGAAAACATAAACAGTTCCGTTTATATTCTTTGCAAAGATCATACTTTCTTCGATAGGTTCAGCACCTGTAATTTCGCTCTGAACGCCTGTTGCTTTTTCCACTCTGAATAACCTGCTTTCACAAATACCTGCAAGTTTGTTTATGAATTCTTTTCTTTCAGTTACATACAAAAAATCTGAATCAGCTGATAAAATTTTATATTCCCTGATGAAATTCCAGCCGTTCATTTCATCGTAAACAGCACCTTCCGTTTTTTCATAAACCGTAAGTGGTTCTGCAAAAGCATTTTTCTGAACATCAAACTTACAGATCTTTGAATAGGATTTCTGGGTTTCGTCATCAAAAAAATCGAAAATGAACCAGAAATTTCCTTCAGGGTCCGCAGCCGGAACATCGTAAAAATCAAATCCACCGGCTTTCATGGTTACAGTTTTAGCAAAACTGTTTGATTCCGGACTGAAGGTTTTTACCCTTAAATAATATTCCCCGTTATCAAATTTATCGCAGTAATAACGAAGGCCTTTTCCATTCCGGATTTCTGACAATCCTGCAAACCCTGATCCGCCATAATATGAATCCTTATCTGCCGAATCAAAAAATTCCAGTTCTGTTTTGTCTGATCTCATGACATAAAGCCGCTGATAACCGCTGTCTGATCCGTAATAGGTCAGCTTGCCGTCGCTGCCTTTCAGACATGGATTAACGCAATTGAAAAAATCTCTTGTTCCGTTTCCCGGAGCGTAAACGTAATCAAAGATTTCATTTTTTTCCCAGTCATAAACCGCATAAATCATTCCGTTGTGAACGATTGATGTCTGCGGATTTTCACCTTTCTGTGTAAAATACATATCAAAAAGATAATTAAGAACGATAGGCTCGTTTAATGAATCAAAACTTTTGTAAGTAGTTTTTTTCATTATTGTCTTGTAATCATCCTGCTGGTAAAAAGCATTGCAGGAAATAAGCGTTGCAAGCACAAGTGAAATAATAAGCGTTACTGTCTTTTTCATAAGAATAACCTCCTGAAGCAAATCAGCTTACAGTCTGAATATAGGCGGAAACTTAGAAAAAAGAAATTGAACCTTGGTGGATTTTCAGCGAATTTTCATTACACCTTGGTGGAATTCTGGGAAAATTTGATGATAAAGTCGATCTGACAGGTCACGCCAAGCTTTTTATACAGGAAAGCAAGGCGTTTTTTTACAGAACTTAAGGAAAGTTCGTGATTTATGGCGATTTCTTCGTATTTGCAGCCTTCCAGAACTTCTTTGAGCATAACTTTATCCCGTTCTGTAAACTGGTTCCCCGAAAAATAATCTTCCAGGTTTTCAGGCTCTACAACTTCAAGAACTTCCTGATTGATTTTTTTCATAAGCTTTCTGGTAATCAGCAGCATTAAAATAACTGCCGTTCCGGAAAAAACAAGTTCAATCACCGAGGAAATAAGCTGCTGTTTTTCCAGACGGAACTGACAGCAGAAAGCCGCGAAAATTACAATTCCCCCCAGGGTAAATTTTATTTTTCTGTGGGAGTTGAAAAAACGGATTTTATGGCCCAGAAAAAAACAGCAGAAAAACAGAATTATACTGAAGGCTGAAGAACCGTAGGCCAGACTGAAATTGGCAAAAAGGAATATCCAGTAAATATAAATCCTTAAATCCAGAGGATATATCATCTGATGGATTTCTGAATAAACAAGAAAAATAAAAACAGGGACTAAAGCATAAAGATAAACAAGTCTGTCTTCCGCTCTGATTCCCAGAACTGCAACAGCAAAACAGGCTGAAATAAAAATTCCGGAAAAAATGGCAATAAAACGCCAGAAAGTATATTTTGACATTTTCATAAATTTTATCCTTTTGTTCCGCCGCGGCTTACTCCGCTCATAATCTTCTTTCTGAAAATCAGGAAAAGCAGAATGAGTGGAATTGAAATAACAACAACCGCCGCCATCATGGCAGGAATATTTTCACGGCCGAATCCGTTTTCGCGGATTTCCTGGATTCCGTTCGAAACGAGATAATAAGCAGGGTCATCGGTTACGAGGCGTGGCCAGATATAACTGTTCCAACATTCGATCACCTTAAGAATTGTAACTGTCACAAGTGTTGGACGGCAAATCGGAAGCATTACTTTCCACATGTATTTGAAATCGGAAGTACCGTCAACTTTGGCCGCATAGTAAAGCTCGTCAGGAACCTGTTCAAAATTTTCTTTAAGAAGATAAATAAAGAAAACTGAAGACACGCTTGGAAGAATCAAACCCAGGAACGAGTTTCTTAAATTCATATTTGTGATGGTGACATAATTTGTGATTACGAGAAGTTCATTGGGAATCATCATCATGGAAAGAAAAATTGTAAACACAAGATTTTTCCCGCGGAAGTTAAGTCGTGCAAATCCGTAAGCGGCAAAGACAATTACCACTATCATAAGCAGAGTCGTGATTACTGTGAAAATCAAAGTATTAAAAAGATAGCGTCCGAGATTTACGGTTGTAAAGGCATCAATATAATTCTGAAAGGTCGGGTGCAGTGTGAAAAATCTGGGAACATATTCGGATGTGTAGGCGCTGTAACTTTTAAGCGACGACAGAATCATCCAGTAAAAAGGAAACAAAACAAAAAGAGCCCATATGCCAAGAAAGACATAAAGGAAAACATTAAAAACAACTGACCGTCTGTTTTTCATAATACTTCTATTATAAAGCATTTTTATAAAATATTTACAGAACATTTAATTTTCTGTGAAACCAGAAAATTTGAAATTAAGGTTTTTATGAAGTAACATTTTCTTATGCAGAAAATATCAACACCGAAGTTTTTACAGGGTCTTAAGACCTTTTCTCCAAAGAATCTGAAAGATGACCTTTTTTCCGGCATCATTATCGCCCTGGTTTCAATTCCTATTTCCATGGGTTATGCACAGATTGCCGGGCTTCCGCCTGTTTACGGACTTTACAGTTCCATTCTTCCGGTTATTGTTTTTGCTTTAATGACTTCAAGTCCCCAGTACATTTTCGGGGTTGATGCGGCACCTGCCGCCCTTGTAGGAGCTGAGCTTTCAGCACTGGGAATCGCATCAGGCTCTTCCCAGGCTTTAGCGGCCGTTCCTCTGTTCACTTTCTTCACCGGTATTTTCCTTGTAATTTTTGCCCTCTGCAGATTCGGTAAGCTGAAGAAATACGTTTCATCTCCTGTCCTCGGAGGATTTGTAAGCGGCATCTGTATCACAATTATCCTGATGCAGATTCCAAAACTCTTTGGAGGGAATCCTGGGACCGGTGAAGTATTCCAGCTTCTCCCGCATATCTACAGAGAAATTATAAATGGCTTCAACGGCTGGGCCTTTGGAACCGGAGTTCTCTGTATCGCCCTGATTCTGGTCTGTAAAAGATTCTTTCCAAAGTTCCCCCTGTCTGTTGCCATCATGATTCTGTCAGCTTTCCTTGAATGGCAGTTCCATCTGTTTTCAAATGCAGGAATCAAACTTCTGCCTGAAGTTCCGAAAGGGTTTCCCAAATTCATAATCCCGGATTTTACAGCCGTTCCTGTTTTAGACTGCATTAAAGGCGCCTTCAGTATTGCCCTGGTTATCACTGCAGAAACCCTTCTGGCAGCCAACGGCTATGCCATGAAAAACCGGTACAAGCTTTCTGACAACACAGAGATTCTTTCTTATGGTGCTGCAAACCTGGTTTCCTGTGTTCTTGGAAGCTGTCCTGTAAACGGAAGTGTTTCCCGCACCAGCATGAACCAGCAGTTCCACGGCCGAAGCCAGATGACTCAAATCATCGCATCCCTGGTTCTTCTTTTCATTCTCCTTTTCGGTACCGGCTTTATAAAATATCTTCCGGTTCCTGTTCTGACAGCAATTGTTATTACCGCTCTCTGGGGCGCCGTAGAACTGGAAACAGCAAAAAAACTTGCAAAATGTGACCGGAAAGAATATCTGATTTTCCTCGCCGCTATGATTGCTGTTCTGATTTTCGGAACCATCATCGGCGTATTCTCCGGAGTTCTCCTTTCCTTCCTGCATGTTATTATCAGAGAATCAATTCCGCCTAGAAGCTTTCTGGGGTGCATTCCGGGACGCGGAGGATTTTTCAGTCTGGACCACTTCCCTGCTGCCCGTCCTGTAAAAAATGTAATCATCTACCGTTTCCGCGGAAACCTGTTTTTTGCAAACATTGAACAGTTCAAGGATGATATTGAAAATGCTCTTGCTGAACGTCCTGAAGCAAAGGCAGTTATTGTTGACGCCTCGGCTATCGGAGCTGTTGATATTACTGCCTGTGAAACTCTGGAATTCTTGTGGCAGGATTTCAGGGAACGGGGAATCAAATTCTATCTCACTGAACATTCACAAAACCTGAACGAACAGTTACGGAGTCTTGGACTTGGTTACATGATTGAAGAAGGCGGTATCAGGCGAAAGATGTCTGTTGCACTTCATGACATGGGCATGACAAAACCATATGAACTGGAGCTTAAGGAAAATGAAACTGCAGCAGAAGAACCTGAATTCCAGGAAAATCTTCTCCGTGAATTTGAATGGGCTTTCGGGAAAGATGCACAGAAGCACATTGAAGAATATGTTCAGAATATGATTTCCCATATGAACGAAAACGGCAACGAAGACATTTCACACATGATGGAAGATTCCGGGATGTGGAATAAAGTTTCCTCTTATGACGAAGAATTGATTCTGCAGGTTTTTGAACTTCGAATCAGGGAACTGGAACTTTCCCGCGGAAACCAGGATTCGGAGCTTGAAATGCAGATCAAAGAACGGCGCGAAAAGATTCTTTCAGAAATCAGAAAAGTGGATTCCAAATCTGCATCCCGCCTTGAACGGAACCGTGAAAAGCTTGAACAGAAATTCAGCGAAAGAAAACAGTCTATTCTGGATAAACTTTCAAAGCGCATCAAACAAAAAAATCCTTCATCTGGCATTGCGCCAGATAAGTGATACAATAAAAAAAGACAAACTAACCATAAAATTTTATAATTTTTTTGAGGTAATTTATGAAAAAAAGATTTTTAGCTTTACTCCTTGCAGGACTTACCTGTCTTTCATTAAGCGCACAGAATCTGAAAGAGGATGTTTTCAATAATGATCTTAGTTCTCTGAAGAAGAAAATAAAACTTCTGGAAACAGATTTTTCTGGAACTTCCATTCTGGCAGATTACATGAAAAGTCGTAATAACCAGACCAATCCCTTTGATGACAAAATGTTCAATTATCTGATTGAACTTAAGGCCGATGTAAATGTTAAAAACAGTGACGGCATGGCTCCAATCCATTACGCCTGTTCCCGAAACCAGCTTGATGCAATGAAAAAACTTATTAAAAATGGAGCTGATGTCAACGTGACCACTAAAGAAGGGAAACCGCCTGTCTATTTCGCCATTTACAACGAAAACCTTAAAATGGTAAAAGCACTTGTTGAAGCCGGATGCTCTCCAACTTCAGCCTGGAAACAACAAGAAAATGATAGTGCTACAGGAAACGACCGATACGAACGAATTACAAGACGCACGTATTACGACTTATGTGTTACTCCAGTATTCCAGGCAATCTTCAGCCGCAATGAAGAAATACTCCCTTATCTCATAAAAAAAGGATTCAATCTTTCACAACAAATGTACACTGGTAAAGATGCCTTTTACCTTACTGCTGATTATCTCTGGCAAAAAGGATTATTTGATTCAGATTCCGGCTATTACTCCAATAATGTCCCTTTTCACTTCTTTGCAAACATTGTTACTTTATGGAAAGCATTTCCTGAAGAAAGCAAAAAATTCCCTTCAGACTTTAAAGAGAATGTGTACACAAAATTCGCCTCAAATGATTTAACAGGTGTAAAAAAAGAACTCTTAACTACAGACATTAATACCCTGACATTTCTGCCTTATGCACTTTTAAGCGGTGAATACAGCATCGTTAATCTGATTCTCAAGTACAACGATCTTGACGTTAATGATCCTGCAATCAATGGAAATACTCTTATGGAATGGGCTTTAAAAAATAAACACATGTCAGCAGTACGGCTGCTCCGGAAACATGGCGCAACATTACCAAAGGATTCTGATTACTTAATAAATGCAATCAGGAATGACAATCTGGAACTTGTAAAAATGCTTATAGAAAATGGAACATCTGTTAATGAAACAATCAGTTTCAAGAAAGATAGTGAAAGTCCTCTTATTACTATGACTCCTCTATGCGTAGCAGTTCAGGAAAACAACCTGTCCATCGCAAACTACCTGATCCAGCAGGGAGCAGATGTAAATAAAGAAAACCCGTTACAGCATTCTTTAGGAAAATCTTCACTTCGAAATCTTCTTGTAAAGAACGGAGCAAAAACAGATTTCACGTTCACCCATTCTTTTTATAATTGCTATGTTTATTACAGCGAAATAGATAGCGACCACCTGTATAGGAAGACAATTAACATGGCCTATCTTGCCTGTCTGAATGGAAATTCAACAGAATTAAAGTACTATCTCGATTCAGGAATTAAAGCAAAAGAAAATGAATCGGAATCCTCTCTGCTTTTTGCCTGCATTTTCGGGATGAGTCCTGAATGTCTCAACCTGCTCCTGCAAAAAGAGCCGGCAATGAATCAGAATATCCAGAATAATGTTTATTTCTATGGATCATCAGAAAGTCTAAAAAATGCAGTCGGTTTGCTTGAAGCACTTTTCAACGCTTCGAGAAATGAAAAGAATAAAAATATTTACAGAAAAATGGTTAAAACTCTTGAGAAGTATAATCAGAAGTAGAATTATAAAACTCCAGAGATAAATCCGTGTAATTCCACTTTGGGAAAAGACTATTTATAATAATTATTCTTTTTACTCACCATCAGGTTGATGACCGTAATTGTGAGAACGATTACAAAAAGAATGATTGCTGCGGCTGAAGCGTAGCTTGGATAACCGCCTGAGTTTCCGTAGAGCATGTCGTAAATGTAGCCGACGATTGTATTCATATCGGCAGCATTGAGATTTGTTCCGAACAGGGCAACGGCATCTGCATAGGCTTTAAAGGCACCAATAAACCCTGTAATAACCAGATAGGAAACTGTAGGCGAAATCATCGGAAGTGTAATCTTCCAGAAAATGCGTCCCCGGGAAGTTCCGTCCACTCGGGCTGCCTGATAATACTGCTGGTTCACGCTTGCGAGAGCCGAAGTAAGAATCAGGATTTTGAATGGCATTACAATCCACACGGTATAGAAACAGAGAACAAACATTTTGGCCCAGTAAGGTCCGTCAATAAAATCTACGCCCTTTCCTCCGAACAGATGAATCAGCATATTTACAAGGCCGTCTGAATAAGCAGTCTTTTTGAAAAGGATCATAAACACCAGTCCGACTGCAAGGGTATTTGTTACATAAGGCAGAAAGTAAATTGTCTGGAACGCTTCCTTCAGTTTGGGAATTGAACTTAAGCCCAGTGCGATAAGAAGAGAAAGTCCTGTGGAAACCGGAACTGTAATGATTACAAGGATAAAGGTGTTTTTTACGGCTTTCAAAAAATACGGGTCGTGAAGTACATATTTGTAGTTGTAGAGGCCTGTCCCGAAAAAACTCTGGCTTGCGAAGTTGTAGCCTTCTTCGAAAGAATAAACGAATACATCAAAGAGAGGATAAATCATGAAAACTGCCATGAATAAAAAAGCAGGAATAAGGTAGAGCCAGCCTTTCGGATTATTATCGTCTAACATGATTTCTCCTAATTTTTGAATGGATCTTTACTCTGATCCACAGTATTCAATTCTTCAACGTTTACTATGTAACGGGCACCCGGCATGGTTTTCAAAACTTCCTGATAATCATAGGAAAGTTTTTCTGTCTTTTCTGCATCCAGTATTTTTTTCATTGCAGGACTGGCATTCAGTTTTTCTGCCTTAAGGAAAAGTTCGTTGCGTGGAGTAGCCCGGGTTGTGGTCCTGAGTTTTTCAACAATAGCTGCCATTTCAACATCGTCTTTATAAGTGCTGACTTTTTCTGCCCCTGTTTCAATTTCGCAGACTTTATCCTGTTCCCGGTCAAAATATGAAATTTTTACCCTTCCGGATTCCTCAGATTCAGTCTCTTCTGAAGAAAGATGAAGGGCAACAATCTGACCGAATTTTAATCCGTCCCCTGCTTCAACAATTATTCCGGGAACAGCATTCTTTGCAATGTAGTTTTCATAAATCCAGAAATCCACACTGTCATAAACTGCATGAATATAGGTCTCCGGGTTTTCTTCTTCATCATAAAGATTCAGGATTCTGACAGCTCCGTTTACCTGAACAGTGTCGAAAGTATTTCCGCGGGACAGACTTTTCATCTTGTGCATTTTGTTGTCACGTCCCAGAATATTCAAACTGACATTTGGAGCAAGGACTACAGAAGGAAGAAGTCTTTCTTCAATTAAATCAATATGCTCAGGAATTTCAATCTCTTCTTCTTCTTCCTGCACAGGAGGTTCCAGAACTTTCTTTTCAGAACAGGAAAAGAAAAAAGTTGAAGTCAGAAAAATAACTATGAAAAAAACCAGGCTGCACTTTTTCATAAACTAGATTCTTTCTCCGCTTTCAGAAAACCAGTAAACCTTGTTTGGCTTCAGGCCAAGGGAGATTTTTCCGGGTTCCAGTTTTTTTGCTTCATCTGAATCAACGATTGCACGGAAGATTCCGCTTTCAGACTGAGGGTGACTCAGAAGCAGAGTTGTATCACGTCCCTGAGTTTCAATCCGCTCAAGAGTACATTCAAAATCCTTTCCGCCAACGACAAATCCTTCAGGTCGGATTGCCATGAAACATTTCTTTCCATCTTTTTCTGTTTCCAGAACATTCACAGGAGGCGTTCCCAGAAATTTTGCTACAAAAAGATTTTCAGGATTTTCATAAACTTCCTGAGGTTTTCCAACCTGCTGCACAGCCCCGTCTTTCATTACCACAATCAGATCTGAAATGCTCATGGCTTCGTCCTGATCGTGAGTAACGAATATTGTTGTAATGCCGGTCTCTTTCTGAATGCGGCGCAGCTCTTCACGGGTCTGAAGTCTGAGACGTGCATCAAGATTTGAAAGAGGCTCATCCAGAAGAAGAACAGGCGGACGCTTTACAAGGGCTCGGGCAATGGCAACACGCTGCTGCTGACCGCCTGAAAGTTCCTTTGGTTTTCTTTCCAGAAATTTATCAATCTGAACAACACGAGCTGCTTCTTCAACACGTGTCTTGATTTCATCTTTTGAAAGCTTTTCTTTCCCCTTCAGATTTTCCAGAGGGAATGCAATATTCTGGGCAACAGTCAAATGTGGATAAAGAGCGTAATTCTGGAAAACCAGTCCCACGCCACGAAATTCTGTTTCCGTTTCAGTAACATCATCATCGCCAAAAAAAATTCTTCCTTCAGTTGGTTCCAGAAGTCCTGCAATCATATAAAGAGTTGTTGATTTTCCGCAGCCTGAAGGGCCCAGGAGAGCCACAAGTTTTCCGTCAGGAACTTCAAAATCAAAATCATCTACTGCCACTACTTCTGTTTTATCTTTTCCCCGTCCGGGAAATCGTTTGGTTAAATTCTGCAAGGTGATTTTCATATTCTTATTTTACCATATCTGTCTTTAATTACTGAACCCAAAAACCAAACCCGGGTTAGTTTCAAAAAGAGGAATAATAATCGGACCGGTTTTCGAATTATTGTTCACATAATAATAAAGTCTCACCATGAATTCTCTTTCCAAAAGCTTGTTTTCCATGTCCTTATATTTTGAACCGTAATATGCTTCAAATGCTTTACCTGTATCAAACTCCGGAATTTCAATTCCCTTATTGGCTGAAACAAGACGGGCCCATATCTGCCAGTCAGTAGACTGGGTATCAATATAAAGCAGAGGAACTTCTTTAGTATTGATTGGTTTTCCATCAAGAAGAATTTCAGGCTGCATATTCATCCTGAACTTTCCGTCTTTTACAGACCAGGATAAATCATTTTTGTTTGGAATAGTAATTTCCCCAAGTCCTGTAGAAGGAGTCACTTCAACAGGGTCTGCATCAGAAATCCGCTGCCACATATTATTCAGATAAACAACCTGAACTACATATTTATTACCCGGCTGAACATAAGGAAAGTTCCATTTCTTTCCCTTAACAATAAGCTCATCACCGTTTTTGTCAGCTACAAGTTTACCGTTTACATAAATCTGACGCACAAAAGCATTTGAAGGGATATTTGCGATTTTAAGTGAAATACCTTTTTCTTTTTTTCCGGCTTTTTCATTTACACTGATAGTCAGCTCTTTTGTCTTTTCTTCCCTGGAAGATTTATAGCCCAGGTTTTTACGAATATGCTTGCGTGTAAAATCAAAAATATTATTCTGCTTTGAAGTAAGAGTCACACCGCCCGGTCTCCAGCTGTAATCTCCCCACCACTTGGTAGAAATATGACCATCCAGATCCGGACTGTCCAGGTAAGGTTCTACCATTTTTTTATAACCCAAAAACCTCTTGCTGCATTTTTCAAAATCCCATTCAGAGTTTTCATCACATACTTCCAGAAGAAGTGAACGGAATTTTTCTTTGTATTCAGGAACCTGAAGCAGCTTGTCCATCAAAGGACGATTTTTTCCTCTGCCCCATTCCAGCGGATTTTGTTTTATTCCTTCGGGATTTTTTGGATCAAGCGGATCACCTGCGATAGAACATCCCAAAGTATTGTCGTAATCAAAAGGAATCAGATAAACCTTTCCGTCTACAAAATAAAGATAATAGTTGTTTGCATTTCCCCAGTAATCGTCATCCATTCCCACCAGGATATTTACGGCGTAAGTTTTCAGGAAAAAATCTACATCCATATTTTTTTCATAAAAATCTTTGATTTTGTTTATAGCATCCTTATCATTTTCATTTTTTGCATCAGGAAGCCCATTCAAATCGATAATAAACTTTTTGAGTTTTTCTGTGGCTTCATCAAGTTTGTTTTTCTGAGTTTTCAAATCGTAAACCGGAGTTATTTCTTCAAAAGCCACAGGTTTCCCCATTTCATCGAATTCTGTGATTTTATTTTTTTCACAGCCAAAATCAACTTCCGGGTCAGCAAGATCTCCCTGTGAACTTTTCCACAAAAACCCGTTTGCTTTTTCCCATGCCTTATCTTGTTTGATTTCTTTCTTTGTTCTTGCTTTCAGAGATTCCTGTCCTACTTCCTCGAACATTTCATAGACACCGTAATTGAGTTTTGTTGTTGTCCCATTTGGTTCAATAATGTGAATGAAAACTCTTGTGTGACAGGCCCTTGGTGCAGTCCAGATTCCGTAACGATGGAAAAGATCGTAACAGAAAATCTCGCGGGCACAAGATGCATCCATTCGCTTCAGGGCAACCCCCTTCATACAATCTGCCAGAAATGAACTTTCCGGTTCTTTATCGCCAAAGGAAAAATCCACCTTGAAGTGAGACTGTCTGTAATCATTGTCCGAACAGTTCTTTGCATAAGCATAATAATCCTGACTCCAGTCTTCATTTTTCTGAACATGGCCTGTAAAGTCAGTAGGAGTATCTTTCCCCTGAGGTTTGAAACGGCTTGTATTTCCGCGGAGCCTCAGTCCGCCTCCCGGAAGAACCCATTTATAATTTCCTTTTTTAAGCTCAAAGCTTTCGATATTCACCAGATTTTCATTCTTAAAAAAATAATCGTAATTGGTGAGCATCTGATTCCATTCAGTCCGTTTAATCGTAATTACCGATTCGGCCAGTGAATCTGTGGAAAAAATTAAATCCAGATTTTCAGACCTGCTTTTGAAAGGGACAGGGTTCTGAACTTCAGGAACTGCAGCAAAAAACATTGAAAGATTGAATAAAGACAATAAAACAAGAATCGATTTTTTCATTCCTACATTATACACCCTTACAGAAATTATTTGAGATTCCCTCTTTCATTTACCTTCTTTTCTTTTAAATTATTTGCCGATTTCCCGAAATTTTAGTATTTTATAGAAATAAATCTTATTTTCGAGGCTATTTAATGGCAAAACACGAATTTCAGACAGAAGTAAACCAGCTTCTCAAACTTCTTATTCATTCACTTTATTCAAACAAAGACATCTTCCTCCGCGAAATTGTTTCAAACGGATCAGATGCTCTGGACAAACTTAAATATCTGACAGTTTCAGATGATGCATTCAAAAACATTACCTTTGAACCACGTCTGGACATCACTTTTGACGAAAAGGAAGCCGTTCTTACAGTTCAGGATTCCGGAATCGGTATGAGCGAAGACGACCTGAACAACAACCTGGGTACAATCGCCCGTTCAGGAACAAAAGCCTTCATGGAACAGCTGACAGCTGATGCCAGCAAAAACTCAAACCTTATCGGACAGTTCGGTGTAGGTTTCTACTCGGCTTTCATGGCTGCTAAAAAAATCGACGTTTACACACGCAAGGCTGCGGGCGACGGAAAAATCATGCACTGGTCTTCAGACGGCACAAACTCTTATGACATTGATGAAGTAGCCGCTGATTCCGTAAAGGCAAAACAGTACGGTTTTGACAAACCTGAACTTACTGGTTCTGCAATCGAAATTCACCTGAATGACGAATCAAAAGAATACGCTTCAAGATGGAAGATTGAAGAGCTGATTAAAAAATACTCAGACCACATTGCATTCCCAATCTACCTTCACTACGAATCAAAAAAATACAACGACAAAGGCGAAGTTGAATCAACAGAAAACAAAGTAGACCAGGTAAACTCTGCTTCAGCTCTCTGGAAAAAATCAAAGAGCGAACTGAAAGCAGAAGACTACAA
>DCHR01000033.1:0-21483 GCA_002315375.1 Treponema sp. UBA1747
GATTCAATCATAGCTATATTGGTATCGATGGGGATAATAACTACTTAGAGAAAACCACTTCCATACGTTTTTTTTCTTTTACACACTCAAGAAGATAGTAATTAATTATATTTTGATATGACATTCCTGTCTCTTCGGCCATTTTCTTGAAGTAATCAATTACCTGTTCATCAAGTCTGATGGTAATCTGCTGCTTAAGTTTTCCAACATAAGGATTTTTTATTGCATTTGAAAAATCATATTCTTCTTTCATATTAATTTTCTCCATATTGTTTAGTTTCATTTGTCGTTGCTTTTCTCGCAGAAATGATTCTGATTGTTTCGTCATTTTCTCGATAGCAATGACATACAACAAGTACTTTAGATCTATTACTTATACCCAAGATAATAAACCTGTCTTCTTCTGCAGAATGTTCAGGATCTGCAATCAAAAGAGCATTTGGATCATAAAAAACAGTTTGAGCTTCTTCAAAAGAAACTTCATGTTTCTTGAGATTTATTTCTGCTTTTTCTGGATCCCATTCAAACTTTATCTCCATAATTATATTATAATTATAACTTACTTATCTCGTCAAATAAAAAAGCACGGCTTGGCCGTGCTTTATACATTATCCTATGATATTTTTCATTTCCATTTTCTTTATTTTTCGTGCACTAAGGGTGCATACACATAACTTATATTATAAGTATCCGTATTAAGTACTTATCAAACCAAATTCTCCCCTGACAATTCCTATTACGCAAAATAATTATCTGATTGTTTTACCGCTTACTCCCCCATACAAAAAAAGCCGGCTCATACAGAAGACTCTCTTCCATACTCACCGGCTCTCATTCAACAATTTTTGTGCATTTCCCGACGTCACTTCAACAGGCTCTGCAATCGAAGGTCAGTGACCGGAAATTGTTTACTAGTCACCCAGACTCATGATCATGTTTCCGATTGGTTTTCCAGGTGGAATCATTGGGAATACCATTTCATCAATATAAATCTGTGCATCGATTACTGCAGGTTTTCCTGATTTGAAAGCTTCTTCGAATACTTTCTGGAATTCTGCTTCAGTTGTTGCACGGTAACCTGCAATGCCGTAAGCATCAGCAAGTTTTACAAAGTCAGGCCCAAAGTCCAGAGTTGTATTTGAGTAGCGTTTTCCGTAGAAAAGTGTCTGCCACATGCGTACGTTTCCAAGAGCTCCGTTGTTTACAACAACGAATACGATTGGAAGCTGGTAGTGTCCTACTGTTGCCAGTTCGTTACAGTTCATGCGGAATGAACCGTCACCTGCAAAGGCAACAACGCGCTTGTCAGGATTTCCGAACTGTGCACCCATTGCAGCGCCTGTTCCGTAACCCATTGTTCCAAGACCGCCTGAAGAAAGGAATGTTCTTGGTTTTTCAAAGTTGTAGAACTGAGCTGTCCACATCTGGTGCTGTCCAACTTCTGTTGTACAGATTGTATCTTCACCTGCAACTTCACGAACAATTTCGTAAATGCGTTTTGGATTAAGGTCTTCTTTTTTGCTGTAGCAAGGTGGAACTTCTGTTTTCCACTGAGCCACTTTTGCCTGCCAGTCGCCGTTCTGTTTTGCCTTTACCAGTGGCAGTACGCGGGCCAGAATATCCTTTACGTTTCCAAGCATGGCGGAATCAACTTCAACCATTTTGTTAACTTCACAAGGGTCAATATCAATCTGAACAATCTTTGAACGCTTGCAGAATTCTTTTGCATCACCGATAACGCGGTCAGAGAAACGTGTACCAACACAAAGAAGCAGGTCAGATTCATCAGCAGCAACGTTTGAAGCTTTTGTTCCGTGCATACCAATCATACCTGTACAAAGTTCGTGGCTGTTAGGGAAAGCAGCTTTACCCATAAGAGAAAGAGCAACAGGAATGCGTGCTTTTTCTGCCAGTTCCTTAAGTTCAGGACAAGCATCAGCAATTGTTACACCGCCACCTGCATAAATGAAAGGACGTTCAGAAGCATTGATCATATCTGCCAGTTTCTGGATTTCTTCATCACCTGGTCTTGAAGTTTCCAGAAGTTTGCTTGCTGTTGATTTGTCACCAAGTTTTGCAGGATCAAGAACTCCGCCTTCTACGAATGTGTATTCTGTTACGGCTGCTGTAATGTCTTTCGGGATATCAATAAGAACAGGTCCCGGACGTCCGCTCTTTGCAATAAGGAAAGCTTCGCGGATTGTGTCAGCCAGCTTTGCTACATCACGAACCATGAAGTTGTGTTTTGTAATCGGCATTGTAACGCCGCAGATGTCAATTTCCTGGAATGAATCTTTTCCAAGCTGATTCTGTGGAACATTACATGTAATAGCTACCATTGGAATGGAATCCATGTAAGCTGTTGCAATACCTGTTACCAGGTTTGTTGCACCAGGACCAGAAGTTGCCATACAAACGCCAACTTTTCCTGTTGAACGTGCATAACCGTCTGCAGCATGTGCAGCAGCCTGTTCATGGGCTGTAAGGATATGTTCAATTCTGTCCTGATTTTTATAAAGTTCATCATAGATATTCAGGATTGCTCCTCCCGGATATCCGAAAATTGTTTTTACACCCTGTTCAATCAGACATTCAATAACAATCTGTGAACCGTTCATCTGTGCCATATATTTTTTCTCCATTTAAAAAGTGAAGTTATTTTCTATTCTAGTTTAATGGAGAATGTATTTTAAAACAACAAGAAAATTAAATATTATTAAAAAACTTTAGTATTTTTAAAGAGAAGCCCCTACGGTAGCGGAACAAAGCCGAAGCTACACCAGCGGAAGCGGTGCTGAAAGCTTAAATCTTTATGGTTCCGGCAAGCGTTGCAGCGGCATCCAGACCCTCCACTGCATTTGTTAAGCGGTGCGGCTGTGAAGTAACAACCTTTGTCCCCTTTCCCTGAACACTTGTTATTTCTATAGTTCCTTTCTGAAGCATAAGAAGATTATTAACCACATTTAACCCGTAGCCGGCACTTTTATGAAGTCTGTTTATTTCGTTGTCTTCCCTTGTGAAAGGTTCACAGGCATGAGGAAGGAATTCTTCAGACATGCCGATGCCGGTATCTTCGCAGACAAAACTCATGAAACATTCTTCATCTGTCATTCCCGGCTTCTGCTCAAGTCCGAAAACAATTTTACCGCCTTCAGGAGTATATTTTATTGCGTTTGTCATGATATTAAACACAACATTCATTGTAATCTTCACATCCTGAAAAATGAACGGATCATAAATCTTAGACCAGTATTCTACCGTAATATTCTTTTTAGCTGCTTCTTTGCTGAAAATATCATAAATGCGTTTTGCAGCTTCACTTGCATCAGAAGGCACTTCATTCAGGTCAGTTATACCCAGTTCCTGCCGTCCGATTTCCTGAAGATTATTTACAAAGGCCAGAAGCTGTTCATGAACCTGCTTTGCATCCTTTATGTCACTCAACAGTTTCGTTTTATCATCTACATCTTTTTCTGCTCTTTCAGTTATTGTAACGATATCCTTTACAATAGGGAGAACGTCATCCACCAGATTTGTCATGAAAACTGTCTTGGCCTCACTGGCTCTTTTGGCAACTTCAGCAGAACGTTCCAGCCTGAGCCGCTCTTTTAAAAGCTTAACTGCTTTCTTTTCTTTTAGAATTTCATCAGTTATATCATAAATGAATATAAAATATATCTCGCCGTATTTTTCTGTTTTTACAAATCTGCCATAATCCCGGACATATCTGATATTACCTTTTTTTGTAACGATTCTGTATTCCGTGTTGTATAAAAAGTTTTCCGTAGTTATCTGTTTTTTAACACTTTCCGATGCTGTATCAAAATCATCCGGATGAACTATATTTCTCAGGCAGTTTCCTGAAAATTCACGGAACTCGTCAATAGATTCACATTCACAGATAGAAAGTAATTCGCGATTAACCGAAATAATTCCAAGTCCGTCTACATAGACAGACATAAAACCACCCGGAATTCCTTCTGAAACTTCATTTGCCAGTACAAGCATTTCTTCTGAATTATGCTCCGGAAGATTTCCCAAGTTCTCTTTATGACTTTTATGAATAATTCCTGTTGCGTTTTTACGGAGATATTTTTCAAAATCTACAACTGTAAGAGGTTTTGAAAAGAAATATCCCTGAATAAGGTCACAACCCAATCCTTTCAAAACCTTATACTGGACTTCAGTTTCAACACCTTCCGCAACAACTAAAAGACTCATTTTGTGAGCCATCTTAATTATGTTTTCTATTACGATTTTATTCACATCGATATTACGAACAAAACTTATATCCAGTTTTAAAACGTCCAGAGGGAATGTCGAAAGAAGCCCCAAAGAAGAATAACCGGCGCCAAAGTCATCCATTTCAATCAAGAATCCCAAATCCTGTGTCTCACGAACTTTGGAAATAATGATATTTGTATTGTCCGCATACATTGATTCCGTTACTTCAACATGAATCAGATTATGGTCTATTTTGTATTTTTCAATTATTGCCAGTTGATTTTCGATACATCCCGGTTCCAGAAAATCACGGCGGGAAATATTAACAGAAACAGGGATAACCGGTAAACCGTTATTCTGCCAGCGGATAATGTCCTTACAAACCTGTTCCACAATAAAAGTATCCAGCTTAATAATAAAACCGTTTCTCTCAAAAAGTGGAATAAACTGTCCCGGATTCATAAAACCATAAACCGGATGCTGCCACCTTACCAGTGCTTCAGCGCCCGCAATTTTATTAGTTACAGACCCGTGCTTTGGCTGATAATATACCTTAAAATCTCCGTTATTCAGACTGGTTTCCATGGATTCAACAATTCTCTGTTCATCCAGAACCTGCTGCTGCATTTTATCTTCATAAAATTCAAGCTGCTTTCCATAAACTCCCTTAATCTGTCGAAGTGCCAGAAAAGCCCTGTCACAACAGCGAACAAGAAGAAGATTTTTATCAATTGGTGTATAAATACCGAATTTTACATTTTGGGAAGGAATAGGTGAATCTTTCAGAATCCGATCTTTATATGAATCTATAATCGGTAAATAGTTTTTTTCGGTATCAAATAGGATTACAAACTGGTCTCCTCCAAACCGTCCGATGAGGCAATCAGGAAGCATTTCTTTCATTTTTCCTGCTACATAAGCAAGAAACTCGTTGCAGCGTTCTTCACCATAAAGAGAGTTGGCAGATTTAAAATTCTCAAAATCCAGGGCAAGAATTCCGTAATTTACACCAGGATTTTCTTTGATTTTCTGCTCTGCCCGCTGAAGAAATGCCTGACGAATAAAAAGTCCGGTTAATTCATCAAAAGCGAGTCGCTTAATTACATCCTGAGAGGCTTCCAGTTTTCTTCGCGTTTCTTCAAGTTCTTTTGAAATTTCTTCCACGTTTTTTCCTTAACAATAGTTTATAACACAAATGAAAAATTTCAAATTTTATTTGTAAAATTTCAAAAATCTCTATTTTTTTATATTTCCCACTATTTCGTGCTATACTGTTCCTTATGAAAACAGTAACTCTCGGATCGACAAATATTACAACTCCGCAGAATGCTTTCGGAGCCCTGCCCGTTCAACGCTGCGATATGGAAACTTCCGTAAAGATTCTTCAGCGAGCTTACGAAGGCGGCATGACATTTTTTGATACAGCCCGTCTTTACTCTGACTCAGAAGAAAAGCTGGGAAATGCAATTACAGGAGACTCAGAAATCCGTAAAAAGATTTTTGTTGCTTCAAAAACCATGGCAAAAACCACAGAGGAAATGAAAGCCCAGATTGAAACTTCTCTGAACAATCTGAAAACAGATTATCTGGACATCTACCAGTTCCACTGTGCAGACAGAGTTTTTGCTCCCGGTGACGGAACCGGCATGTACGAACTGATGGAAGATTTCAAGCGTCAGGGCATGATCCGTCACATCGGGATTACAGCACATAAAATCGGCGTTGCAGAAGATGCTGTTAAATCAGGCTTATACGAAACACTCCAGTTTCCTTTCAGCTATCTTTCAAGCCAGCGGGAAATTGACCTGGTAAATTTATGCAAAGAAAAAAATGTGGGCTTCATTGCTATGAAAGGACTGGCAGGTGGTTTAATAAATAATTCCCGTGCGGCATTTGCTTTTATCAGCCAGTATGATAACGTCCTTCCAATCTGGGGAATCCAGAAAATGAACGAACTTGAAGAATGGCTTTCTTTCTTCAAAGATGAACCGGTCATGAATGAGGAAATCAGAGCTTTCATCCAGAAAGAGAAAGCCGAATTAAACGGGGAATTCTGTCGCGGCTGCGGATACTGTATGCCATGTCCTCAGGGAATCATCATAAACAACTGTGCACGCATGAGTCTTATGCTGCGCCGCGCTCCAAGCAGCGGCTGGTTAAATGACTACTGGCAGAAAGCCATGGCTGACATTGAAAAATGTACAAACTGCGGCGCCTGCAAAAAGAAGTGCCCTTATGAACTGAATACTCCGGAACTTCTCAAAAAGAATCTGGAAGACTACAAGAATGTTCTGAGCGGTAAAACAAAGGTTATGTAAGAAAAGGAGAAAAATATGAATGCTATTGAAACAAGAAACGAAAAACTTGCTGAAAAATTAATCAAGAATCTGGAAGCACGTCACATGACAGCCTGCTACTGTCCTACAGCTGCAGAAGCCAAAGAAAAAATTCTTTCTATGATTTCTGATACTGATGTTGTAAGTTACGGCGGCTCAGAAACTATAGACAGACTTGGCATAAAAGAAGCACTCCGTGCCAAAGGACAGAAAATACTGGACCGGGATCTGGAAAGCGATCCTGTAAAACGTCAGGAAATCATGCGCCAGGGACTTTTATCTGACACCTTCCTTATGAGTACAAACGCCATTACAGAAGACGGCGAACTGGTAAACATTGACGGAAACGGAAACCGTGTTGCAGCACTTATTTACGGACCAAAATCTGTAATTCTTGCTGTATCTATGAACAAAGTAACAAAAACTCTGGAAGATGCCTGGGCCCGCGCAAGAAACTTTGCTGCTCCTGTAAACTCACAGAGATTCGGACTTCCTACTCCATGCTGCACAACCGGTGCCTGTGGAAACTGTAAAAGCGATAAATCAATCTGCCGCCAGATTGTAGTTACCCGCCTTTCAATTCCTGGCCGCATTAAAGTTGTTCTCATCGGAGAAGAAATGGGATTTTAAAATATAAGGAATAAGGGTAGTATCAACAAGCTCAACTACCCTTATTCCTAAGAAAAAACGGATTCAAAAATTCTTTTATCAGATATAAAAGCCGCAAAAGCAGCTGTACGTTCTATTCAGTATCTTTTTCATCCAGAATATTATCTTCAGGGAAAACAGAAATCATAGGTTCTACATCTTTATTGTGAATCTTGCGGTCCACATAGTTCTTTGTTATTTTTGCTACAAGAGGACAAAGAGACAGAACACCAATAAGGTTAGGAATCATCATAAGACCGTTGAAGGTATCTGAAAGGTCCCATGCCAGATCCAGGCTCATTGTACAGCCGAAGAATACCATTACAACAAAAACAATTTTGTAGATAACCGAAGACTTGTCTCCGAAAAGGTAACCCCAGGCTGTAGCACCGTAGTGACTCCATCCGAGAACTGTTGAGTATGCGAAAAGAAGAATTGCAATGGCAATAAACATTGGACCTGCTTTTCCGAAGATTGTTCCGAATGCTTCACCAACCAGTGCTGATTTAACGCTTTCTGTAACCATTGTACCTGTTCCAAGATCAACAAGGCCTGAAGTCAGAACAACAAGAGCAGTAAGAGTACAAACGATGATTGTATCAGCGAATACTTCAAAGATTCCCCACATACCCTGGCGGACAGGTTCTTTTACGTTTGATGATGAGTGAACCATTACGGAAGAACCAAGGCCGGCTTCGTTTGAGAAGGCACCGCGTTTGAAACCCCATGTAATGGCAAGCTGAAGTCCGTAACCTACAACACCACCGGTTGCAGATTTAGCAGAGAAGGCGCCTTTGAAGATAGAAACAAAAGCTGCAGGAATTGCAGTAATGTGGCAGCAGATAACAATAAGGGCCCCGATGATATATAAAACAGCCATAACAGGAACCAGTTTTTCTGTAACAGCTGCAACACGCTTAAGACCACCAAGAATAACAATGGCAGAAAGAATTACAAGGCCGATACCTGTAGCAACCGGTGGAATGTGGAAAGCTGATTCCATATTTCCGGCAATTGAGTTTACCTGGCTCATGTTACCGATACCAAAACTTGCAAGCAGACAGAAGGCACTGAACAGAACAGCAAGGACAATACCTACCCATTTACATCCTTTGTATCCGCCAAGACCGTCTTTAAGGTAGTACATGGCGCCACCGTGCCATTCACCGTTTTCGCCTTTGCGGCGGAAGTAAATACCAAGAACGTTTTCAGAATAGTTTGTCATCATTCCGAAAATGGCCATAATCCACATCCAGAAAATGGCTCCCGGGCCACCAAGAACGATAGCTGTTGCAACACCTACAATGTTACCTGTTCCGATTGTTGCAGCCAGAGCAGTACAAAGACTCTGGAACTGGGAAATGGCTTTATTATCTTTATCTGTATGCGCTGTTACATGTTTGTCTTTGAAAATGGCACCGATTGTATTTTTGATCCAGTGCGCGAATCTTGTAAACTGAAAACCTTTGTTTACGATTGTCATAACAATGCCTGCAATGAAAAGCAGGGCAATACCGAATGTTCCCCAGACAACGCCGTTTACTGCGTTGTTGATGTTTGTAATTGTCTCAAGCATGAGAACCTCCTTAAGAGATAGAGTTAAAAAAAAGGGGCAGAATTTGCTTTTAACAAATTCTGCCCCTTTGCAGTTGCTTTATTATGGGATATTTTACGGGAAAAATCTAGTGACAATCCTGCATTTCAGCAAGATTTTTCTTCTGCTTCTTTATCACAAATTCTCCTTTCCGTTTACAATTTTCTAATTTATAATCTACCTGTAGTAGATTATATCTACAATCTGTCGGGTGACTAAGGTCAGATTTCTGTTATAGTAAACGTAAGCTTGAATCTGGCGGTGGCCGCGCCAAACAAAAGAGGTATTTTATGAACCCGAAAAAACAGGAAACTTTATCAATCAACTTAGAACAAAACTGAATCTTACACAGAAAGCACTGGCAGAAAAGGTCAATGTAACAGACAAAGCCGTAAGTAAATGGGAACGGGGCGAAGGACTTCCCGACATTTCAGTAATGCAAAGCCTGTCTGAAACTCTTGGCGTGACTATCGAAGAAATAATGAACGGTGAAGAAAACAAACCCCTTCAAGACGGAAATACAGTCCTCACTGAAGAACAGCTTATTCAGATGGGTTTAATAGAAGAGCCTAAAAAAGTAAACGGTAAAGAACTGAAGATTTATGACTTTACCCGCCCTGATGTTATTTCAAAAAGCCAGATGCGGGAAATCTGGCAGGTTGGAGAAAAGCTTCAGATTCACATAGCGGATAACATCAACTTCACCATAAAGCCTACAAGTTCATGGGTTCGCTCTGTAGACGAACTGAACAACAGCGAATTGCTTGCAGCGGCTCCGTCCAACTGTTTTCTTTACAGCTATCACTATTCTGAAGGCGGAACTGCTATTGAAGTTGACGGAAACCTGGGGAAGGCCATTCTGAAACAGGATTACAAAGAATATCCTGAAGTTACAGAATCAGATGTAAAAATCCTGAATGATTTTTACATGGAAAATTTTTCTGAACAGTTTTTTAAAATCCTTTATGAAAGAACTGATTCAAGCGAACAGGGCATTTCTTTTGAAAACTTCCGTCCGCCTTTAAGCGAAAGCACAAACTACCCTCATTCACTTTATGTGGAACCTTACGGCATGGCCATTCTGCTTTCCATTGAAGCGGAGGTGGCAGGAACAAAAGGATTCATCAACATTCTCTTCTCACTGCCCTTTATAAATCATCTGGCTTCTGCAGGCTTTTTCAAAAGCAACTCAGGTCCAAAATGGCACCAGCTTTCGAGCATAAACAGAGCAGTTTCCGGGGAAAATGTTACGGTGGAATTCGGACGTTTTTCTGAAAACGGAATTGAACTTGTAGAAGGCGAAATTCTCATTATGGACAAAAACTACAAGGATCCAATAAACCTTGTTTATAAAAACCGTGTAATTCATAAAGTTGTGGCCGGAGTTCTTGGCGAGAACATGGCCGCCATTATCCAGGAAGACAAACTTAAAGACGAAGAAGTTTTCAAAAGTGAGGATTACATTTCCATAGAACTTGGCAGGGCCCTTTTATCAAAAGAAGAGCTGGAAAACCTGAAAAAAGATTCTGTTTTTGAGCTGGATTCCTTTACCGGCGAACCATGCAAAATCACACGGAACGGCAAAATTGCCGCCGAAGGGGAAATCTGTATTGCCGACACAAACTTTGCCATCAGGATTATTAAAATATACTAAATAAGAATACGATTTAATGAAAACATTTTCAAATGCACACTTATTTTTCTAAAGGAGCGAGAAAACAAGTCAAACAACACGCGAGCAAGGACAATGGAGTACCGTGGGCAAGGAGTCGAGCGAAGCGAGCGACGGGGACCCGCGGGAGGACTCCATTGGCCATTGCGTGAGTGGTGTTTGGTTTATTTAATCGCCCATTTATAAAAATGTTATAACGCCCCTACCGGGCAGTTTCGCACACATTCATTACATGAAATGCATTCTGTCCCGTTTTTGCGTTTACGGGAGTTGTCAGTAACATCCACATCCATAGGACAGACTTTTTTACACTTACCGCAGGAAATGCATTTTTCTTTATCGCATTTAATTCTGAATAAAGTAAAATAGCTCATTGGTTTTAAGAAAACAGTAATCGGACAGACATATTTGCAGAAAGCACGATTATCCTTAAATAGAAATGCCAGGAGAATTCCCGCTGCGTAATAAACCACATTTCCAATTACAAAAGCCCAGAACATAATGCGTTCGATATTTGCCGCATGAGCAAGAAAAAGAGCTGCTACAAAAACAAAGGAAATCGCAAACATTATGTAACGGATCCAGCCGATTTTCTTTCGGGGTCCGGCCGGAACTTTATATGGCAGAAAATCCAGAACCATGGCAGTCCAGCAGGCATAACCGCACCACCCTCTTGCAAAAACCAGAGGTCCAAAAATCTTGGCAATGGCATAATGAATTACTGCGGCCTGAAAGCTTCCTGTAAAAAGATAATACCAGAAGCCTTCGATCTGCATGTTTTCTTTCCCAAAGAAGCCCAGAAAAACCAGCATATAGAGCCCTACAAGAAGCTGGGTAACACGGCGGGCATTTTTTACATTCAGGGCAAACAGAAGAAGTCCCAGAAAAATGGAAAATCCGATATAAGAAAAATTTATAAAGAAGAAGAAATTTCCTTTAAGCTGCCAGAGGGTAACAGCAATTGCTTCAAAAAGAAGAAGCATAAAAAACGGCATAATAAACTTTTTCATAATGATTCATTATATCACGGTTTATATAAAACCGAAAAAAAATCCCGGCAAGAATATGCCGGGAAACAGTCGCAGGCTAAAGCCTGCTTACCGAGTTTCGCTTTGGTCGCAAGAGGCTCCCATTTTTACTTCGTAAAAAACAGCAAAACTCGCGCCTTTCTATTCAAGAATTGCTCCCTTGTCAGCAGAGCTAACAAGCTTAGCATAGCGAGCCAGGTAACCTGTTTTTACTTTTGGTTCAGGGCATACCCATTTTGCCTTGCGTTCTGCCAGAACTTCATCGCTTACATCCAGATGGATTTTGTAGTTGTTGATATCCAGAGTAATCATGTCTCCTTCTTCAACCAGAGCGATTGGTCCGCCTACTGCAGCTTCAGGTGAACAGTGACCGAGAGAAGCACCGCGTGTAGCACCAGAGAAGCGTCCGTCAGTAATGAGGGCAACCTGTTTATCAAGTCCCTGTCCTGCAAGAGCAGCTGTAACTGCCAGCATTTCGCGCATACCAGGACCTCCTTTTGGACCTTCGTAACGGATTACTACAACGTCACCTGCTTTAATCTGTGCTTTCTGAACAGCTTCCATTGCTTCAGATTCATCGTTGAATACGCGTGCTGGACCTGTGTGGAGCATAAGTTCTTTTGCACAGGCAGAGCGTTTTACAACTGTACCGTTTGGTGCCAGGTTTCCGAAGAGGATTGCAATACCACCGTTGTCGCTGAATGGATTTTCAATTGGACGGAGGATTTCAGGGTTTCTGTTTTTTACACCAGCAATATTTTCTGCAATTGTTTTTCCTGTTGCTGTGATGAGTGATGTGTTGATCAGGTTCTTCTTTGCAAGTTCTGCAAGAACAGCCTGAACACCACCTGCATCGTCCAGTTCGCACATAAATGTGTGACCGGCTGGAGCCAGGTGACAGAGGTTTGGTGTTCTGTTAGAAATTTCATTTACTTCGTGAAGGTCAATGTCGATTCCGGCTTCGTGAGCAATAGCAGGAAGGTGAAGCATTGTGTTTGAAGAACATCCCAGAGCCATATCAGCTGCAAGACCGTTTCTGAAGTTTTCTGCAGTCATCATATCGCGGGCTGTGATTCCTTTTTTGTAAAGATTCATAACAGCCATACCTGCGTGTTTTGCCAGAGCAATACGTTCGCCTGTAACTGCAGGAATTGTTCCGTTTCCTGGGAGACCAAGACCAAGAACTTCTGTAAGACAGTTCATAGAGTTTGCTGTGAACATACCTGAACAGGCACCACAACCAGGACATGCACGGTGTTCCATTTCTTTAAGCTGGGCTTCTGTTACTTTACCAACAGCAAGACCGCCTACTGCTTCGAACATATCTGTAAGTGAAAGATTTTTTCCTGAGTAAGGGTTTGTAGGATCATTTCCGGCCAGGTGACCAGGCATCATTGGACCGCCTGAAACAAATACTGTAGGCAGGTTCAGACGGGCAGCAGCCATAAGCATACCAGGAACGATTTTGTCACAGTTCGGGATCATAACGAGGGCATCAAACTGATGTGCCTTTGCAACACATTCAACAGAGTCGGCAATAAGCTCACGTGTAACCAGGGAATATTTCATTCCTTCGTGACCCATAGCAATACCGTCACAAACACCGATTGCAGGGAATTCAATTGGAGTTCCGCCGGCCATACGTACACCGGCTTTTACTGCTTCTGCAATTCTGTCCAGTTCAATATGTCCCGGAATCAGTTCATTCTTTGCACAGATAATTCCAACCATTGGCTGGGCCAGTTCTTCATCAGTGTAACCTGAAGCGTAATAAAGTGAACGGTGTGGAGCACGTGCTGTGCCCATACATGCGTTGTCAGATTTTTTCATAACAAACCTCGATTTATAATAATTTAAGAATCTTTAAAAATAATTAATAACTTAAGTATATATTAACTTATTAATTCAGTTCAATATCTTCTGCAACAACAGTGAAAAGTCCTTCTGTATCATAAGCCTCAAACTTTTCAAGGATGCAAGAAATAACATGATCAGAATACTGCGGATCCATATTCATAAATAGAACAAGACGTTTTGTCAGAGAATAAGGAGTTGTAATATCAGTATTTCTAATTGTATCGGAAATAGCCTGTCTTAAAAGATCAGATCCTTTCCCTGTCATTTCGCCGATTAACTCCCGGCCGTCTTTTCCCCTAACGGAAAAAAGTTTTACAATCAACGACTGTCTGTTTCTTTCAGCCAGCTTAATGATATAAACAATCATTCTCATGAACTCAGGATTTGTCAGTTCATAAGCCCCTGTATAAGAATTATTCTGATGAATCAGTTTCTGTAAAGCAAGGGAAATGGATTTGCCTTCATCACCAGAAGTTTCAAATCCGTCTCTTGTTTCAGCACGTATCTTCTTTGAATCCAGAAGTGAAATAAAAAGATTTGCCAGGTCAGGATCAAACTGGCTGCCGGCGCAACGCTGTATTTCATTTCTGACTTCTTCATCGGTCAGCCGCCGGCGGTAAACACGATTACTTGTCATTGCATCATAACTGTCTGCAAGACATAAAATACGTGCAACTTCAGGAATGTTTTTTCCGGAAAGCCCCATAGGATATCCTTTTCCGTTATACCATTCATGATGATATAAAACACCTTCCTTCAAACCAGGAACTGCATCAATATCGCCGATGATTTCACATCCGATGGTTGTATGAAGTCTCATAAGAGAATATTCATCCTGAACCAGCTTACCATTTTTATTCAGAATTACATCAGGAACACCGATTTTTCCGATATCATGCATAAGACCGATGTAGTGAATATTGCGGCATTCATCTTCACTTTTTCCCATTGCTCTTGCAAGAATAACTGCATATTCGGCCACACGGATTGAATGTCCGCCTGTATATTCATCTTTTGCATCAATAGTTCCCGCAATGGTACGAATTGTGCGAAGAGTCATTTCTCCCATATGCCGCTCACGGTTCCTGTATTCCTCAATCAAATCCCGGATTCCCTGAACGGATGAAAGAAGAAGCATAATGACCAGAGAGATGCTGAGGAAAAATCCTGCTGCATAAAAAGGCTTCAATCGGGAAAGGAAAAGTTCCAGAACACCGGCAACAAGAACACACATCATTCCCAAAGCAGAATAGCGGTATTCCCATATACGTCCTTTTATAAGGTCAATAAAGGTTGTAACAAAGGATACAATAATTCCTGCAGCTATAAGAGCGTAATTCAAAAGAACAAAATTAAAGAAATCACTCTTTTCCAGAAGATACAAAACTGTAATAAAGATATTGACTCCAAGAATTACACCGTTAACCAGGTTATACCAGAAAGCATAACGTTTCTGCTGAATAATATTCCAATAAGAAAAAAGCGGTATAACCATAAGTGCCATTAATAGGAATACAATGACACCTGCAGCAATAGAATTCCTGAAAATTATCTGTCGGAGTCGGCTTTCACAAATGGCCCACAAGGAAAACAGAATCAGGGAATAAGAAAGCTGAATCAGGTTCGACATTTTCTTCATTATGATGCTCAGAACCAGACAAATGATGGATGCAACAACTCCACATAATAAAAGAATCAGGTTTCCTATTACAATTATGCCGTAATGAGTCCAGATATAATTCCAGGCGCTGGATGCATGAGCCAGAACAACAACCTGAAGCTGTTTCCGGAACTTTGAAGTTCCCCACTGTTCAATGCGGATTGTTCTGTTTGCATCAGAACGATTCAAATCGATAAAAACATAGGAACTCGGTACATTCAGAGAAAAAAGCGGGATATTATCTGTTGTGTATTCAGAACGAAGTTCCCCGTCTATATAAATACGGATATTCTGACGGGAAGTTCTGGTAAAAAGACACATGTTATCCTGAATATCTTCTGGAACAACATTTTCAATGATTATTCTTTCGTTTTTCTCAATATTTTCGACATAAGGAAGATCAACGGTCTTTGCCCTACCGTCTTCATGAACAAGACGCCAGTTCTCATTGAAACTCTCATAATAAGGGGACCCAATATATGGCTCTCCCTCGCTTCGAATATTACACTGAGCACTAAAAAGAGAAATAACTGCTACTGCAGCAAGAACAAAAGTCGCATGAAATATACTTCGGGAAACTTTATCAGACTTACTCAATTTTTCCATAAAGTCCTTTTATTTTACTACATAATAGAAAAAAAGCAAAAACTCTGCTAAACTGTAAAGACTATGAAAAAAACAGGTAGCGAAATTATTACAACTCTTTTAGAGATGCACGGTGTTACAACCGTAGCCGGAATTCCGGGTGGCTCAATTCTGCCACTTTACGATGAATTGAACAGAAGCAACATCAAGCATGTACTGGTCCGCCATGAACAGGCAGCCGGTTTCATTGCCCAGGGTATGGCTCGTTCAACCGGTTCCGTCGCTGTCTGTATGGCCACCAGCGGTCCTGGGGCTATGAACCTGCTTACAGCCATTGCTGATGCACGCTGTGACAGTGTTCCTATCATTGCAATCACAGGTCAGGTAAATACTACTCTCCTCGGTACAGATGCTTTCCAGGAAGCCGATACTTTCGGACTTTCTTTCTCTATTACAAAGCACTCTGTAATGGTAAAAGATGCAAAGGATCTTCTTACAGTTATTCCGGAAGCATTCAAAATTGCCAAAAACGGAAGACCAGGTCCTGTCCTCATTGACGTTCCAAGAAACGTTCAGATGCAGACAGTTGAATTTGATGCATGGCCTGAAATTGAAGATGTAAAAATCAAGGACAATGCAAATGTCCGCTTCCATACACCAACTTCTGAATATTCAGAAAAGATGGAAGCCATCTGCAGCCTTATGAAAGATGCAAAAAAACCTGTACTCTTCCTGGGTGGCGGATGCAACAGCCTTGAAGCTGCAAAAGAACTGGAAAAATTCCTTGCAGCCTACAAACTTCCTGTAACAGTAAGCCTTATGGGAATTGGGGCTGTTCCAAAATCTTCTGATGTATGGACAGGAATGGTCGGTATGCACGGATCTTATGCCGCAAACTACGCCATGTACAACTCAGACCTGGTTATTGCAGCAGGTGTTCGTTTTGATGACCGTGCAACAGGTGTTGTTGCAAAGTTCTGTCCAAATGCAAAGCTTGTTCACATTGATATTGATGCAGCTGAAGTTGATAAAATCATCGATTCTGATGTTTCAATTGTTGCTGATGTTGAATCTGTATTCCCTATTCTTACAACTCTGGTTTCAGAAAAGAAAGGTGATTTTGACGCAGGCACCGCAGACCGCAAAAACTGGATGGCGGAAATTACAAAAGTAAAAGCCGACACAGATTCAATTACAGAAGGTCGTCCTTCAGGAATGGATAAAACAAATCCTCGCGAATTTATTTCTACCATTCCACAGGTTGCAGAAAAAGCCGGAATCAAAGGAAGCGACCTTATTGTTACAACAGACGTTGGTCAGCACCAGATGTTCGCAGCACAGTATTACCCTGTTGAAAAAGCAAGAACCTTCCTTACTTCAGGAAGTCTTGGAACTATGGGATTCGGTCTTCCTGCCGCTTTGGGTGCCGCTCTTGCAAATCCTGATAAACGCATTGTCTGTTTCTCAGGTGACGGTTCCATCATGATGAACATTCAGGAAATGGCAACTCTTGCAGAACAGAACCTGGCTGTAACAGTTATCATTTTCGTAAATGGAACTCTGGGCATGGTTTACCAGCAGCAGAAATACCTCTTCGACAAAAACTATAGTGCTTCCGTATTCGGAAAGAACCCTGACATTCTGAAAATTGCAGAAGGATTCGGAATTGAAGCTGTAAACGCTGACACCGACAAAGAATGGTACATGAAAGCCTTTGACGCAAACCGCGCAAACAAACCTTGCGTAGTAACAGTCACAGTTGGTTGCGAAGAAGACGTTCTCCCATTCGTTCCAGGCGGAAAAGCAAACATCGACGCAATTAGAAGTCTTGAAAAACTGAACTAATTTATGAAACCTGCTCTTTACCTTTTTCCGGTTACTCTCGGTGACACTACTGCAACTGATCCTGAAGATGTAAAAAAAGTGCTTCCTGATTATAACCGGGAAATCCTGGTTACAGTAAAGCACTTTATCGTTGAAAATATCCGTTCAGCCCGGCGCTTTCTTAAAGCCTGCGACAAGTCCATCGATATTGATACCCTCACCTTCTATGAACTGAACCGTCATACTGATCTGAAAATTGTAGGTGATTACCTTAAGCCTCTGGAAAAAGGTGAAAGTGTCGGAATCATTTCAGAAGCTGGGTGTCCGGCCATTGCTGACCCGGGCGCAGATGTAGTTGCCATTGCACAGGAAAAAGGATTTGATGTAATTCCACTGGTTGGACCTTCTTCCATAATTATGAGTGTTATGGCTTCAGGCTTTAACGGCCAGAGTTTTGCCTTCAACGGTTACCTTCCTGTTGAAGGGCCTGAACGCACAAAAAAAATCCGCCAGTTGGAAACCAAAGTCTACAATGAGGATCAGACCCAGATTTTTATTGAAACTCCATACCGTAACGGAAAGCTTATGGAAGCCATTGTGAGCACCTGCCGTCCCCAGACAAAATTCTGTATTGCCTGTGATATTACAGGAAAAACGGAATATATCAAAACAAAAACCTGCGAACAGTGGAAAAAACAGGGGCTCCCTGATCTTGGGAAAACTCCTGCAATCTTCCTGATCTATAAATAAAAAAGGACCATATACTATACGCATACAGTCCTTCTGCCTTGTTTCTGGTACAAGGCAACCAATGTTTTCCTTCTAACTTTTTGTTCTATCGAATCGACTTCACGATTCTGCTATTTGGTCAATTCAGCAAGTTCCGCCATAATTTTTGGAACATCAATGCTCTGTGGACAATGACCTGTACAGGCACCGCACTGAACACAATCTTTCGGCATTCCTTCAGACTTAACATGTTCAAGTCCGTGCAAAGCCCATGGTCCCTGAAGTTTATACTGATTATAAACTTTAAGAATTTCAGGAATATTGATCTGAACAGGGCAACCATCTGTACAATAACGGCATGCTGTACAAGGAACCTGAACCTGTTCATGGAAAATATCACAGGCTTTGAATAAAAGTTTTTCTTCATCATCTGTAAGTGGAGCCAGGTTTTCAAAGGTTCTTACATTATCAACGGCCTGTTCCAGAGTAGACATTCCTGAAAGGCTTACCATAAGAGCCGGAAGTCTCATAAGCCAGCGGAAAGCCCATGAAGCAATGCTCCAGTCCGGATGAGCTTCTTTCAGAAGTTTTTCGGCATCCGGAGTCAAACTTGCAAGACGACCGCCACGAACGCTTTCCATAGCAATAACAGGAATATTACGGCTTGAAAGAATTTCGTATTCCTTCTTTGTATTTCCATACATCCAGTCAAAATAATTCAGCTGAATCTGTGCAAAATCCCACTGACGGAGGCTGGCAAATTTCTCAAGAGTCTGAACAGAAGCATGGGAACTGAAACCAAGATAAGTAATACGTCCTGCTTTCTGTTGTTCAACAAAATAATCTACAGCTCCCGAATCAATATATTTCTGCATATTGCTGTCCAGAATACAATGAATCAGGTAAAAATCGATGTGATCTGTATTCATGCGTTCCAGCTGGGCTTCAAAGCATTTTTTATAATCTTTTTCTGCATCGATATTGAACTTTGTAGCAAGATAATAAGAATCACGCGGATATTTCACCATTACATCGCCTAAGAATTTTTCTGAAGCACCACCGCCGTGATAAACATGGGCTGTATCATAATAATTGATCCCATTTTTCATACAGTGGTCAATTATGGCACTGGCTTTTTCATAATCGATATCTTTATCTTTTCCGCCTTCCATAATAGGGAGACGCATATTTCCCATTCCTAAAAGGGAAAGTTCAATGTCTTTGAAGGATTTTTTTACCATACTAATTGCTCCTGACTGTAAGTATAACAGATGAACTGTTTTCCGATATAAATATCTTTGCGAATTTTATAACAAAAAATAACCACGCCGATTTGTCTCGGCTAACGCCTCGAAGAAAAAAAAGCCTCCGAAACTTGCGTCCCGGAGGCCTTTATTAAAGCTTATTGCTTAAAGTCTAATTACTTAGATTTTTTTGCTGGAGCTTTTTTTGCAGGTGCTTTTTTTGCTGGAGCTTTCTTTTCTGCAGGTTTTGCAGCAGCTTTTTTTGCTGGAGCTTTCTTTGCAGGAGCTTTTTTTGCAGCAGCAGCTTTAGCAGCTCTGTTTGTTTTGATTACAACCTGAGCACCAGCAAGACGAGCAGCTGGTACACGGAATGGAGAACATGAAACGTAGTTCAGTCCCAGTTTGTAACACAGAGCGATAGATGCTGGATCTCCACCGTGTTCACCACAGATTCCAAGGTGAAGGTCAGATTTAACTGAACGTCCGCCTGCTTCTGCCAGTTTAATCATTGCTCCAACACCGTCATCAAGAGTCTTGAATGGGTCCTGGAGGAGAACTTTCTGGTCAAGGTAAGAATCGATGAACTTACCGTAGTCGTCACGTGAGAATCCGAATGTTGTCTGTGTAAGGTCGTTTGTACCGAATGAGAAGAAGTCTGCGTACTGAGCGATTTCATCTGCTGTAGCTGCAGCTCTTGGGAATTCGATCATAGAACCAATCTGGAATTTCAGTTCTGTCTTTTCTTTAGCGTTTACATCAGCAATTACAGCTTCAGCCTGAGCACGAATCTGTTTAAGTTCTGCGAATGTTGTAACGTTAGGGATCATGATGCGAACATCGTGTGCCAGACCTTCTTTTTCAGCTTTAGCTGTTGCTTTAGCAATAGCTTCAACCTGTGTTTCGTAGATTTCTGGGTATGTGATTGCCAGACGACATCCACGGTGTCCGAGCATTGGGTTGTGTTCGTTGAGTTCTGAGTATTTCTTGTTGATTACATCAACAGATACTCCGAGTTTTTTAGCCAGTGCTTTAGCCATTTCTGGTGTTTCAGCCTGGATGAATTCGTTAAGAGGTGGGTCCAGAAGACGGATTGTAACTGGGCGTCCTTCCATTGTTTTGATGATTCCGTAGAAGTCTTTTACCTGGATTGGCAGGATAGCTTTCAGGTTTTCTTTACGAGCAGCTGTGTCTTCAGAAATGATCATTTTCTGGAAGTTTGTAAGTTTTGGTTCTTCGAAGAACATATGTTCTGTACGACAAAGACCAATACCTGCAGCACCGAAGCGGAAAGCCTGTGGAGCTTCGTTCTGTTCAGCGTTAGCAAGAACTCCGAATCCCTTAACTTTCTTTCCTGATGGTGTAACGCGAACTGATTTTTCGCGGATTTCGTCAGCCCAAGAGAGGAATGTTTCAAGGTCACCAGAAACTGAAGCTGGAGTTACAGGAATTGCTTCACCGTAAACTTTACCTGTTGAACCATCGATAGAAATGATGTCACCTTTCTTGAATTTAACTCCACCGATTGTAACTGTGTCTTTTCCTGTGAATACAACGTCTGCACATCCACAAACACATGGTGTACCCATACCACGAGCAACTACGGCTGCGTGTGATGTACGTCCACCTGTTGAAGTCAGGATACCCTGAGCAACATACATACCGGCGATATCATCTGGAGAAGTTTCTTTACGAACGAGCATAACTTTCTTTCCAGCTTTGTCCCATTCTACAGCTTCGTCAGCTGTGAATACGATAGCACCACATCCAGCTCCTGGTGAAGCGTTAAGTGCTGCTGCGAGAGGTTTTGCTGATTTAAGAGCTTTAGCGTCGAACTGTGGGTGGAGGAGCTGATCCAGCTGATCTGGTTTAACGCGAAGAAGAGCTTCTTCTTTTGTGATCATTTTTTCTGCAACCATGTCTACAGCCATTTTTACAGCTGCTGGACCTGTACGTTTACCGTTGCGGCACTGGAGCATGAACAGTTTTCCTTCCTGTACTGTAAATTCCATATCCTGCATATCGCGGTAATGTTTTTCAAGTCTGTTGCGGATTTTTGTGATTTCAGCGAAGATTTTTGGCTGC
>DCHR01000033.1:21545-30544 GCA_002315375.1 Treponema sp. UBA1747
ACAACGTCTTCACCCTGAGCGTTGATAAGGTATTCTGCCATGAAGTGGTTTTCACCAGTTGATGGGTCACGTGAGAATGCAACACCAGTTCCTGATGTTTCACCCATGTTTCCGAATACCATGGCCATAACTGTAACAGCTGTACCTTTGATTACATTTTCATCAATATTGTTGAGCTTGCGGTAAATGATAGCACGTTCGTTCATCCAAGAACCGAATACTGCACCGATAGCTCCCCACATCTGAACCTGTGGATCCTGTGGGAAATCTTCACCCTTTTCTTTTTTGTACATTTTCTTGTACTTTTCAACAATCTGCTGAAGTTCTTCAGTTGTAAGATCAACGTCTTCTTTGATTCCGCGGATTGCTTTTACAGAGTCGATGATTTCTTCAAATTTGTCATGTTCTACACCCATAGCAACGTTACCGTACATCTGGATGAAGCGGCGGTAAGCGTCCCATGCGAAACGTGGATTGTTTGTTTTTGCTGCAAGACCAAGAACTGATTTGTCATTAAGACCGAGGTTGAGGATTNNNNAGGATTGTATCCATCATACCTGGCATAGATTCAGCTGCACCTGAGCGAACTGAAACAAGAAGTGGATCCTTTTCGTCACCAAGTTTTTTACCCATAGCTTTTTCAAGCTTAGAAAGATTTTTAGCAACTTCAGCTGCCAGTTTTTCTGGGTAGTTTCTTCCGAGTTTGTAGTATTCCTGACAAACATCGATTGAGATTGTGAATCCAGGTGGAACAGGGAGACTCAGTGGAGCCTTTGCCATCTGTGCAAGGTTTGCACCTTTACCACCGAGCAGTGGACGCATTGTTTCGTCGCCTTCTGCATCGCCGTTACCGAAAAAGTAAACATACTTAGCCATTGGTTTTTCTCCATTAAAAAAATAGAAATAGATATAATATAGTTTTAAAATAATACTCTCATTAAAAGTAATAGTCAATTGAAGAATAAAATAGAAGATTATTACATAGAAAGAATTCTAAAATTCGTGTTATAATTTTTTTATGAAAACCATTAATGAATATGGAATTTACATTCCTGAAATTTTACTCCCAAAAAAAATCGATGTTAAAAGCTGGTCAGTAATTGCATGCGACCAATACACTCAGAATCCTGAATACTGGAAGAAGACCTCTGAATCCGCAGGATCAAATCCTTCTACACTCAACCTCATCCTTCCTGAAGTTTATCTCAATGCAGAAGACAAACCTGCACGTATAGAAAAAATCAGAAAGACAATGAAGGAATATATTTCCAACGGAGTTTTTGCAGATCCGCTCAACTCCTTTATTTACCTGGAACGCACCACCGCTTTCGGTCGTATGAGAAAAGGTTTGATGTGCTGCATTGATCTTGAAACCTACGAATGGAAACCTTTCACAACTGCAAACATTCGCGCAACAGAAGCAACAATTGTTGAACGCATTCCGCCTCGAATGGAAATCAGAAAAGGTGCACCTCTTGAACTCCCTCACATTATGCTTCTGGTAAATGACAAAGACGGATGTCTTGTTGAAGCCTGCGGGGAAAATGCGAAAAAAGGATCTCCTGTTTATGACGGCGACATGATGATGAACGGAGGAAAAATTTCCGGATGGGCAGTTACTGATAATTCAATTGTCGAAAACGCATTAAATAAAATTGCAGAAGAAAACCGTCAGGCAGATGGAAGTACATTCCTTTTTGCAGTTGGTGACGGAAACCATTCTCTTGCCACTGCAAAAGCTACATGGGATGAGCATAAAAAAACACTTTCAGGTGAAGAACTTAAAACATCAAATGTTCGCTACGCCCTGGTTGAAATCGTAAACATCTATGACACAGGATTAACTTTTGAACCAATTCATCGTGTTGTTTTCAATGCTGATTCTTCTGATATGATTCAGAAACTTTCAGAAAAACTCGGCGGTAAAATTTCAGAAGCTTCATCAAAAAATGAAATGATTGAAACTGTAAAAAAATCAAATGCAGATTTCGGTTTTGCTTTCAAAAAAGACGGATGCCAGAAATACCTGCTTCTGAAAACAGAAATAAAAGAACTTGCAGTTTCAAAACTCCAGCCGGCTCTTGATGAATATTTAAAGAATGCATGTGCTGAAAGTTCAAAAAACAATGCACTCGAAATAGATTACATTCACGGAACAGAAGATGTTCTGGAACTTGGAACAAAAGATAATGGGACAGGAATCCTTCTTCCTCCAATTGCAAAAGACAGTTTCTTTGAAACAATTGGAAAGACAGGTCCGCTTCCAAGAAAAAGTTTCTCTATGGGTGAAGCTGACGAGAAACGTTTCTATCTGGAATGCAGAAAACTTTTTAACTAAATAAATAAAAATCTTTGGGTGGGGATTTTATGAAAACATATTCAATCAGCGAGGTAGAAGAACTTACCGGAGTAAAACAACATGTTCTCCGGTATTGGGAAGAAGTAATTCCGGGTTTTTCCATTCAGAAAAATATCGGTGGACGCCGTGAATATACACAGAACGATATCGAAATGATAATGAGATTAAAGCACCTTATTCTTGAACAGCGTTTTACAACAGAAGGTGCCAGGCTCCAGCTCCTCGAAGATGCAAAAACAAAATCACAGAACATTGAAGTGGTTCAGGAAATTCATGAAGCCCGCAGTGAACTTACCGACCTTTACCTTCTTGTAAAAGGAAATAAAAAATGATTTTATCCCGGACTCCTCTTTTTGAAAAAGACAGAATCCCTGAAGATTCCCTGGAAATTCTTGAAAACTTTGATCAGATTATTCAGAGTGTACGTCCTTTGAATTCCCGCCAGTTACAGCAGCTGCCACATAACATAAAAGAATTTTCCCATCAGCTGACTGACGAACGCGGAAGCCGTCGTTTAGGATACATGAATGAAGCCGTACAGCTTTCCGTATACACCCGCTATTACCTTTGGTGGAATCTTGTACGTCAGACACGCCTTTTTTCAAATATGGATTCTTCATCATTTCCAGAACCGGGAGCAGATGAAAAAGAAATAATCGGACTTGATATCGGATCAGGGCCCCTCACAGTTGTAACCGCACTCTGGCTTGCCAGACCTGAACTCAGAACAAAAAAAATCACCTGGTACATCCTGGATGTATCGCAGAATTCCATGAAAGCCGGTGAAGATATTTTTCTGGCGGTAGCCTCAAGAACTAAATGTGAACCCTGGAAAATTATCCGTGTAAAGGGAAGCTTCGGCACTCATATTAACCAGAAAGCAGATTTCATTACCTGCGGAAACGCAATGAATGAAATGGATCAGGCATCCGATATGCCTCCTGAATACAAAGCAAAAAAACTTTACGAACAGATGAAAGCCTATGCAAAACCAGACTGTAAATATCTTCTGATTGAACCGGGCGTTCCAAAATCTGCCCGCCTTCTCAGTCTTTTCAGAAGCCGTTTTCTTAAAGACGGATACAAGGTTCAGGCTCCCTGCCCTCACGCCGGAGAATGTCCTATGAACGGATTCAAAGCATATACAGGCAGCCAGAATAAATGGTGCAACTTTGCTTTCAGCACAGAGGACGCTCCAAAAAAACTTCTGAAGCTTTCAGACCTGGCAAAACTTCCAAAAGAAAGAGCAGTGCTCAGTTTTATTTCAGCAGTTCCAGCCTGCAGTGAAACAAACAAAACTGAAACTGAAAACGAACTTTTGCTTCGCATTGCTTCTGATCCAATTAAACTCCCTGGCTGGCAGACCGGATTTTATGCATGTTCTGAACTGGGACTTACACTTATTTCCATGCCTGCAAAAAAAACAAATCCAAAAAATGTTCAGGATCCGAAAAAACGAACCTTTCAGAAAAATGAAAAAAATGATGAACCGGATTTCGCAAGCGGAGATCTTCTGACTGTTAAGTTAAATAAAAAAGCACCGGATCTTCCAAAGGATGAAAAATCCGGTGCAATTAAAATTATCCTATAACAGTTTTCTTTTCTAGAATCCCATACAGAAGGTTACGAATCCACCGAAGCCTTTTCCTGTAAGGCTGCTCTTCAGATCGCTTCCGTAAAGAGAAAGTCCAACATCAAGTTCTGTAAGGCGGATGTTCAGCATTACCTGAGCTTCATGTTTGAACATCTGTTTTGTATATTCTGTTGAAAGTTCGGCACCAACAATATTCAGAGCTTTTGCAAGTGCACTTACTTTATACTGTGGATATACAATCTGGTTTGAAGAGAACGGATATTTTACACCAATACCAGCATCACCTCTAAGTCTGATAGATTCCTTCAAAATAGACCATTCAACACCAGCCATTGCAGAAAGAGGACGATTGATTGTTGCAACACAAGGAGCAGCAACCATATCAGAATTCCAGTTTACCAGAGGCGATTCATCGCTCTTTGATGAATCCAGGAAATTCTGTTTATAAGAAATTGTTCCTTCGGATCTTACTTCAGATTTAAGTTTTGCAGGAAGCAAAGGAAGCTGAAGAGCACCATTGAGTTTCAGACCAAGAATCAACGGATACTTAAGGGAAACTCCAAGGTCAAGACCACCATTATTCACAAGGTCAGCCAGATTTGAAGTATACTGCTGCTGATTAATGGATGCATCTGAATAAGCAGACTGAACAAGAACACCAAAGCTTCCGTCGATATTGAAGGTTCCGTCTTCATCATTTACTACTTTCAGGTTCGCATGTGTAACTTCTGCATGTTCAACAGGAGTAAATACCGAAGGTGTAATTCCAACAGTAAATTTCTTTGTTTCAACTTTTACATCAAGACTTTCATAAGCATAAGAATCAAAGAATCCACCTGCAGTGAAAGAAATTTCTTCGTTGAGCTGATTACCATCAACTATGAAATCAAACAGGTCTTTTCCAATGTTCAGGTTTCCGTATGATTCAAGACCAGAAAGGAAACCTACATGAACACCAAGCAGATTGAAATTCAATTCTAAGGCCGGCTTGGTTTCAAATCCTGCAACAAGACCTTTATTTCCTATGTCACTACGAATTTTTGCAAAATCAATTACAACCTCTGGCTTAAAAAAATCGCCGGGTGTAAATGCATTGTTGTATACACCAACAGGAATATCTGTACGAATTTCTACAAAACGTTTTCCGATTGATTCACCAAAAGCAGCCGATGCAAAAGCTGCCAGTACAATTAAACAAGCAATTATCTTTTTCATTCTCTGCCTCCTAGTTATTTGTTACCATTTCGATAAGCTGATCTTTACTCCAGATAACTACAGGCTCTTCTGTAGTTGAAACATTAAAATCAACTTTTGTAACAAGGTTCATTGCGCGTGAAAGGCACAAAGGTCCTTCCGGAATAACAATCTCAATTAACGGATTAAATGGTTTCTGAAGCACAGTTTTAATCTGTTCTGCGCTGAGCTTAATTGTTGCCTTATTAAACTCAAATTCCTGAGGATCAGATGCTTCAGTTCCAGGGAACAGGTCATACTTAAGCTTTAACTCTCTTACATTTCCGTCAGAATCAACAAACGGGAATTCAAAAGAAGTAAGTGTTACAGACATACTATCAATAATATCAAAAGCTTTTTCATAATCTTTTGTTTCAACTGGTCCTTTGCGGCTCAAAAGGTCATCTTTCCATTCATCAGGAACTGCTGAATCATCACCTGAAGAAGATTCCGGTGCAGATTCACCTTCAGCAGGTTCAGAAGCGGCTGAATTCTTAATAAAGTCATTTACATTAATTGTTGCACCACCTTCCTTAACTGTCAGTTCCAGAGGAATTTCTACGAATGCAACAACTTCAAGATTCTTTGGTTCGCTTTCTCCATCACCAAAAAGATCGTCATATGCGATTTCCATTGGTTCTGTTCCGGCACCAGTAATATTAAGGTTATAATCAACTTTAATACTTTCTGTTGCTGAAGTATCAAACAAAGGAGCCAGGTCAGCAGATGCACTTGCATCTTCAGCTTTAATTCTGTTTGTAACAACACCTTTTTCATCTGTTACAAGTTTAAGGCTTTCTGTTTTCAATTCGAGAGCCTGATTTTCTTTCAGAACTTCTACAGTTTTGCTTCCGTTTGTAAGGGAAACATTTCCTTTTACAGCCAGATGGTTCAAAGCATCAATTCCAGGGTTCTGTGCATAAATGAATACTGGGAGTTTATCAATAGAAATTTGATTCAGAAGTCCGCTTGTTTTTTCATCCAGGCCCTTGAGCAGTTCACCAAAATTCAAACCTGTATCCATTCCGCCTTCAGGGCTGGCAATTGGAGTTTCACTTGTATTGATTTTGGAAACATCAATTTTCATTTTCTTCCATTTCAATTCAGGAACAACAGAAATAGAAAGTTCATATTTTTTTCCAGGTTCAATATTTACAAGTCTGTAATTTCCGGTTTCTTCATTTTTGGCCAGATTTACAGTTCCATCAAAATCCAGTTTGGCATTTTTTGTTGCTTTGTAACCATCGAAAGCATTTGTCTTCATTGTTGAAGTTTTTTCTACACCACCGGCAGGAATATCAAAACCATCGTCCAGAGCAAGATATTCAGACTTGAGTTTTACGCTGATATCATTTCCTTCAGGGAAAGTATTGATTGTTGTTACCTTGAATTCTGATTCATCAAGCCAGATATCTGTTACATACTGAGAAACTTCATCAGGCATTGTAATCGGATCGATTTTTACCATGTTTGCAAAATCATATTTTGTAGAATCTACTTCAACGTAATTTACAGAATTTACGCGGAGCTGAACACCAAGGGTAATCAATTTTTCAAAATCGATTGTTCCATTTTCAACATCAATATTAATTGTTGGAGCAAATTCCAGAGTTCCCGACTTCAGTTTTTTGTTAGTAATTTCCTGAGTCCAGTTTACTTTTCCGCCTTCAACCCATTTTTCTCCTGCCAGAGAAAGGTCGTAAGTACAATTAAGATTTACACCTGTCCATTCAGAAGGAATCTGAAGTTTTGCAAGAAGAGTTCCTTTTCCGATTTCTGCTTCTGAAAGACCGTCGAAGGAAATATCAGAACTCTGTTTTGTCAGAGCCATATCCTTTATTGAATAATTAACACCAACTGCCTTCTGGATTACAGAATCTTCTGAAACCTCACCATAGAAAAGTTTTACTCCTTCATAAGATGTAAGTTTTGCTCCAGTGAAAGAAAGCTGCATTCCATTCATAGAAACCCGTTTGCCGGCAAGATTGATTGAAGCTTTATAATTCAAAGTAACAGAATATGAAAGAAATTCCTTTACAACTGGTGTTGCAAGTTTTACGAAATCTGCATTTGAAGTAAGTCCGCCACTTGAAAGCTCAACAGAAGCAGTAGTATCTTCGATTTCTTCAAGATAAATATCCATACAACCTGATGAATATTCAAAATATTCAAAGCTTTCATTATCTTCAGGAATACCTGTAATACTCATCGATGCATTAATCAAAGGACCACCGAACTTTACCATTCCGTTCAAACCATCAGCCAGTTCCTTTACATTCAGGTTTACAGACTGATCAAATGAAACAGAAGGAATTTCAACTTCCTGTTTGATCGAAAGGGCATCCATTGTCAGTTCCTGAATGTATGATGACATATCAATAGGAACAGTCATAAGTGGAACCTTTACAAGGAATTCCTGTGAGGTTTCTAAACCTTCAGGATTGTAATCGAAAACCCTCATAGAGCTTTCCGCAGGGAGCTGGGCCTGAATTGTGTCCACTCCAATGTACTCATTCAATGATTTCTGGATTTTGGCCACCGTAAAATTATACGATGCACCAGTTCCTTTCAATGAAATTTTTTCCGGGAGTTTCCAGCTGCACCCTGTAACCAGAGCGGCACCGAGAATTGCCCCGACAGCAATAAGAAAATTTCTTTTCAAAATATGCCTCCTTTTTATTAAATCCTTTGTGAAATTACAACGCAGCAAAAGGATTATAACTCTCTCCGTTATCTGACGATTCATACCTTCGTCCGTTCGATAATTTTGTGTTATTACCTTTATTATATCCGTTGTTAGTGCCATTTGCACCACTTTTCTTAATTACAACAACTTTGCGTGCTCCTGAGTTACTTCCAGCAGAGCGATTTGAAGCAGAACCTGTTCTTCCAGCGTCTGAATTTCCGCCTGAACTACGTTTTCCGCTCATTCCGCCCTGTCCAAGGCGGCTCATGGCATCACTTTTAAGGGAAAGTGCAATACGGTGACGGTCTTTATCCAAGTCAATGATTACAAATTCCTTTACATCCCCTACTTTGATTACATCCAGAGGGTTTTCAATGAAGCTGTCTGAAAGTTCAGAAACGTGAACCAGAGCTGTATCGTGAATACCGATATCAACGAAAGCACCGAAGTCAACAACGTTCTTGATTTTTCCTGTTACTGTCATGCCTTCGCGCAGGTCTTCGAACTGAAGGACACCTTTCTGCATGATAGGAGCAGGCATTCCGTCACGAGGGTCACGGTTAGGTTTCTGAAGTTCATCTACAATGTCTGTTACAGTCTGAAGTCCCAGGTTGTATTTTTCACACAAAGCCTTAAGCAAATCGTTTCCGATTTTTTCCTTTGACTGAACTTTTGGCAGGATTTCACGGGCCACTTCGTAGTTTTCAGGATGAACCCAGGTGTTATCAAGTGGATCTTTGCTTTCAGGAATCTTAAGGAAGCCTGCACACTGTTCAAAAGCCTTTGGGCCAAGTCCAGGAACTTCCTTCAGGTTTTCACGACTCAGGATCTTTCCGTTCTTGTCACGGAAGTCTACAATCTTTTTAGCGGTACTCATGGTGATTCCAGAAACATAAGAGAGAAGCATGTATGAAGCTGTGTTCAGGTTTACTCCCACGTTATTTACAACTGAACCGACAACTTCATCCAGTGTGTCGGAAAGCTTTTTCTGGTTTACGTCATGCTGGTAAAGACCGACACCGATTGCCTTAGGATCGATTTTAACAAGTTCTGCCAGAGGGTCCTGAAGGCGGCGACCCATAGAAATTGCACCGCGGATTGTCAGGTCCAGTTCAGGGAATTCTTTT
>DCHR01000054.1:0-2521 GCA_002315375.1 Treponema sp. UBA1747
ATCAATAATTATAAACCTGTTTATTGAAAAACAGAAATTAGGATGCAACTTCATTTATTTCAAAACGGAATATCTTCCGTAAATCCGTTTTCAGCGAACCCTTCCTGTGGGGCTGCCTCAGGAGAAACTGGTGGAACTGGAGCAGCTCCTTCTGAAGAAGCCGGTGCCGGCTGTCCTGCAGGACGTGCAGCAGACTGCACATCAAGGAACTGAATCTGGTTTACAAGAATTTCAACCTTTGAAAATTTCTTTCCGTCTTTCTCCCAGCGTGACTGACGTAAAGAGCCTACCACAGAAACTCTTTTTCCTTTCTGCAGATAAGGTCCTTTTACACCGCAGATATCTCCAAACATACAGCAGTCAAAGAAACTGGTTTCGTCATGCCAGTCACCGCCTGCAAGATATGAGCGGTTTACTGCTATTGAAAAACGGCCGTACATGTTGCCGTTTGTACCTTTAGAGATTTCACAATCGCCTGTCAGGCGACCAATAATTGAAACAACATTTGAATCTGTCATAAATCAAAGCCTCCATGCTTTTAATGTTTATGACAGTAATATACAAAGGGTAGTGTCTCAAATAACGATGCAGATACAAAATATTTTTGGAAATTTTGCAAATACAGTGTTAAAGAGTTATGCATCAACGAATCTCATGAATCTATCCCCTTAACAACAATATTATTATGTCCTTTTGAAATCTTCAGGTCGTTTTAAAAGCGACCTTTAAAAAATAATAAAAATCATTCACTTAAAAATAGAAATAAATATCACCTATAGCGTTATATGAGACATGACCACCTTTATATTATAGGCATATGACAGATAACGAAAAAACATCACTTAAAAATCAGGCACAGGATCTGATCAAAATTTTCAATGAGAAAGAAGACACAGAAACTGCCGTTTTGAAAATGGCTGATTATATTATCAGTAACAAAGAAGAAGCTGAAGCTCTCAAATCCTGGATGAAGGAACATGAGTTTTTTACTTCACCAGCTTCTACCTGTTTCCACGGAAACTATAAAGGGGGACTCGCTGAGCATTCACTTCTTGTAACAGTCCAGGCACTGAAGCTCGCACTTCCAGTTCTTGAAAACTACGAAGAATGCAAGGGCACTGAAAATGAATACCCTGTTACTGCAGAAGACATTTTCATTTCCTGCATCACACACGATTTCTGCAAGGCAGGACTATACAACTCAGACTTCCGTAACGTAAAAGATGAAAACGGAAACTGGGTAAAAACAGAATGCTATTCAGTCCGATATGACAACAGAAATCTCGGACACGGGAATGAATCGGTCCTCCGGCTCCTTGAATGCATGCCTTCCCTCATAAAGAAAAGATATGTAATTGAAGCCGTTAGCCGTCACATGGGCTTTTCAGATCTTGCTCCGATGGAGAGCAAAAACTTTTCTGTATTTCTTCAGAATCCTCTTGTGATTCTGATCCAGATTGCAGATGAGACAGCAGCAGCATGGTATGACTGCTAAAAATAATTTTTAAGGCTGTATCACTTGTTGATACACCTCAAATTCTATAATCAATCCGATAACGGAAAATCCGTTTCATTGGTGGGAAAAGGAGGTACAGATGAAACAGAGTATGGCTGACATTAAAATTCTTTCTGACGGACTGATGTTCTGTCAGAACCAGTTCCTCAATATTCACACCGATATTCCCTCAAAGGAACGTAAGGAACTTGGAGACAAGGAACCCGTTTTCGAATCAAAACAGAGCAAATATAACTCGGCAGAGCTTACAAACCGTGAGCGACGGGATAAGTATAAAGTAACCTCATACAGCCTCGATGAACTCTGCTTCAAATACTCAACAAAACCTTTCCTGCAGCTTAAATACTCAGAAATCCTCAGCGTTGCCTATTATCTGGTAAAAGTCCTGGACCTGCTTCTTGAAATCAACCAGAGCTTCTTCCGTATTGAAAAAGAAAAAGAGGACTACAAAAACCGCCACAGAAAACAGAAAGCATTACGAGCTGAGCAGCAGTTCTACAATGCACTGCCATCAGTGCAGAAATATCTCAGCCTTCTTTCTGACATTAAAGTTTCAATTTCCTCACTCACAAGCTGCCCTGAAAACATCAACATTGTCAGAGAATACGATGAACTCCTTTATTCGTTCCGCATAAACCTTGAACTTACTCCGGTTCCTAAGGATGTTCTTCACATAATTGACCTTATTCTTCCTGGCATTAAGGTTCAGCGGATTGATGAAGATAACCTGAATGACATAAAAAATCTGAAGGACGTACAGAATTTTTTGAACTTCGAAAAACAGCTTCATATTCTCATTAAGCTCTTCCGTGATAAACTCATAAACCAGTTTTCATACTATGTAACCTCAGACGAGTTTCTCAACAACCCGATATGCAAAACCATATTTGTAGTTGATCTTGCAACTTACAGAAAACTGAATTTCCAGGCAGGCGGATTATATCAGGACGAAATCTTTGATATGGAAAAATCCGCCTGCGGAAGTGATGTCTATGTAAAACTCGG
>DCHR01000054.1:2676-3497 GCA_002315375.1 Treponema sp. UBA1747
TCCATACAGAAATTCAAACAGTTCATGGAAAATCCAAGATGGCATGAAGCTGTAAACAATCTTCTCATTCGTAACAGACTTTATATGTATAAAGCTCTGGAAGACCTGAACCTGGATGCCGTTACTGAAAAAAGCATTGAACAGAAATTACCCTGGAACCAGATTAACCCGGCAAACTCACAAGCCGATATCGATACTCTTCATTATCTTTGGGAAATGCAGAGACGCATTTTACCGGAAGAAAACTTCCCGTTTGCCGCATGCAGAAGAGTTTTCGGACTATTTAAATACTGCAAGGCTCCTGAAACAAGAGGAACAAGACATATCACAAAGTTCAAGAAGATGCCGGAGTCCGAGTTTCCTGAAAGCTATGTAAGGGACTACCTCCCTCTCATATATCTCTAGGCTAAAAAAAAGCAGGCTGATTCATAATTTATCCGGTGGTGGGAGGGGAAGATTCCCGGATAAAATTTCAGTCTGCTTATATTGATAATCGGACATAACTGTCCTTTCATAAGTCCCTACGAAACGCTTTCACTTACATATTTTGTAATATCCTTAAGAAAACCTTCCGGATCTGAATCCAGTTCCTTTTCCCATAACGTAGTACGTTCTGTATCTGCAATACCAAAAAACCTTGAAGCCCTTACAGCCTCAAGAAGCTTTTCGCCCTTAGGCGTGATGCTGATGTTTTTCTTTGAATCTACTTTTATTCCTTCAATCTTCAAAAGTTTTGGAATAAATGTATGACGTGTTGCAGGAGTTCCAAGCCCTGTCAGTTTTTCTCCTTCGCTTGTTTTTCCAGAAGGATTTTCCATAAA
>DCHR01000017.1 GCA_002315375.1 Treponema sp. UBA1747
GCCTTATGAAGGCACCTGCAGACAATGCAATCCTTACAATCGAACCTGTTCTCTTTAATCATCCAAAGGTAAACTTTGCTTATGATGATACAAACAAGGCAACCATCAAACCTGCAGAAACAAAGACACTTCTTACAGGCGCTGACCTTGAAGCAACTCTTCTTATCCAGAATGACTACGGCTTCGAAAAGTGGACAGCCGCCCTTGGAACAACAGCAGTTCCAGTTTATGACAAAGACACATTACCTGAAACAACAGAAGGAAACTATATTTACATTTGTGAAGGTTCCCTTGAAAAAGATACAGACGGAGTCCTTGTTTCCGGCATCCAGAATGCCCTTGCAGTAATCTATAACTCAAGCGCAGAAGAAGCTGAAGGCGGAGTGACAAAACTCGCACCAACCTTCCGCTTCATGAAAATAACAGGCAGTGATGAAGTTCTCACAATCAAACCTGAACTTTTCAATCAGCCTAAAGTTGATTTCACAGTTGATACAGCCAGGGCAACACTCAAGCCAACTGAACAGCAGACAGTCCATGTTGGCGGAACAGTTGCCCTTACAGTCCAGACAAACTCTGAATATGGTTACAGCGGATGGACTGCAAAACTCGGAACAACTGCAATCAATGTTTATGACAAAACAAACATTCCGACATCAGTAAGCGGTGACTATATTTACGTATGTAACGGTGAACTTGAAAAAACAGAAACAGGTAGTCTTGTTCCTGCCATCCTGAATTCACTTGCAGTAATCTACAATGTAGAAGCAGAAATCTCATCTTCAGGAACTTATAAAGCAACACCAACACTGCGCCTTATGAAGGCACCTGCAAACAATGCAGTTCTTACAATCGAACCTGTTATTTTTGCTCATCCAAAAGTTGCTTTCGATTACGAAGATACAAACAAGGCAACCATTAAACCTGCTGAAACAAAAATTCTTATGGTTGGATCAGACCTTGAAGCCACTCTCCTTATCCAGAATGATTACGGATTCAAAAAGTGGACAGCAGCTCTTGGAACTACAGCAATTCCAGTTTATGACAAGGATACAATTCCTGCTTCTGTAAGCGGAAACTATATTTACGTTTGTAAGGGAGCTTTAGAAAAAACTTCGGATGGAAGTTATATTCCAGATATTCAGAATGCTCTTGCAGTAATCTATAACTCAAGTGCAGAAGAAACTGAAGGCGGAGTAACAAAACTCGCACCAACCTTCCGCTTCATGAAAATAACAGGAAATGAAAAAGTCCTGACTGTTAAACCTGAACTCTTCAACCAGCCTAAAGTAAACTTTACAGTTGATACAGACAAGGCCACAATGAAACCTTCAGAACAGCAGACTGTTCATGTAGGCGGAACAGTAGCCCTTTCTGTCCAGGCAACTTCTGAATACGGAATTAAGGGCTGGAAAGCACAGCTCGGAAGCACCGCCCTCAATATTTACAACAAAAATACAATTCCTGCTTCTGTAAGCGGTGAATACATTTATGTTTGTAACGGAGACCTGGAAAAAGATTCTGATGGAAGCTACGTTTCTGGAATTAAGAATGCACTGGCAGTTATTTATAATGCTGCTATTGAAGTTACTGACAAGGGAATTTACAAAGCAACTCCTACCCTTCGTCTTATGAAGACACCGGAAAACAATACAGTACTTACAATTGAACCGGATGTTTATGCTCATCCAAAAGTAAACTTTACCTACAATTCTGACAGAGCCACTCTGAAACCTGCTGAACTTACTACAATTCAAATTGGTTCAGAACTAGATCTGACAATGCAGATTCAGAAAGAATATGGCTTCCAGGAATGGAAAGCTTATCTTGTAAATGAAACAACATATGTGAACACACCTGTTTCTGTTTACAACAAAGATAATATTCCTTCAAATCCGGAAGAAGACTTTATTTATGTTGCAGCCTCATCTGTAGAAAAAGTAAACGGTGCATATCCGTCACCAGTAAATAAGGCACTTGCAATTATTTCAAACAACTATGAAGACGTTTCTGAAACAGGAACTGCAAAAGTTGTTCCTGTCCTTACATTCCTTAAAAATTCGTCAGGGGACAGAACTTTACTTCTGGAACCGGTATTCAAGACACATCCAAAACTTGGTTTCAGTTATGATGAAAGCAGAGGAACCGTAAGACCAAATGAAACAACTCCTGTTCGACATGGAAATGCTTATGATTTCACACTCACAACAGATTCTGATTACGGATTCTCCAGTTGGAATGCAACTCTTAATAATTCAGCAGTAAATGTTTACGATAAGAATTCATCAATTCCATCTGACGCCGGTAAATACATTTATATCTGCCAGGGTGCGGTAGAAATGAACTCTTCAGGCTTATACTACTCTGATACAGTTCTTAATGCAGTTGCGGTAGTTTACAATACTAAATCAGAAATCCAGAGTAACGGTTCAATCAAATTAACACCTTCTGTTTTATTCATGAATGGAGCAGCAGACGGAGATGTTCTCCTTCTTAATCCTGTTATGAAACAGCACCCTTATGTAAAATTCCAGTCAGATTCGGGAAAATATACTCTTTCACCAAACGGAACTGCAAAAGAAATTATCGGCAGTCAGTTCAAACTGGAGGCTGCTACCTCAGATAAGTATTCTTTCTTTGTGAAAGAAACTGACAGAAAATTCAGTGATGTATTCGTTGTAAGAAATAAAGAAGGAATTGAAGTTTTCGCTTATGACTATTTTAATATCGAAAGATTCAGCATTGATGAAAAAGGTTTCAATGCCAGTGCATACCTTACTCCAAAAGCTGACATTTCAGATTTTGTTATTGAAGCTAAAACAGAAATCAGACCTCAGATAACATTCTGTTCTCCTTCTGATAATTCAAGTGATGTATACAAAAATATTCCAATCAAATTTATTTTCTCAAAAGAATTTGATTCAGATACAGTTTTCAAAGATTATATTAAACTTACAACTCAAACCGGTTATTCTGGAAGTCAGAACAAATTATTAAATGAATATTTTAAAGATCCTCAACTTTCGGATAATAAGCTTTTCCTTACAATCCGAAACAATGGTAATAATCTTCCGGATATGATATATATTACAATTACATTGGACGGAAACATAAAAGACAGCTCCGGAATTTGTTTGGGAAATGATTACTCCTTCACTTTCCTTACAGGTTATAATGTAAATACAAACAAACCAACAATAAACGGAGATTTTTATGAATATAATAATGAAAGTGGTATTAAAAATGACTTCACTTATGGAAGTGGCAATTACGCAGCAGTTACTAAACGTTATGGAAACCAGAAACCTTTCGATAAACTCTATATTGTAAATCCAATTTTAGATGACAACTCTAAAAAACTTCTTCAGGAACAGGGAATTTCTGAAGAAGAATTTAAAACTCAGACAAGCAGTTTATTAAAAGCTGATTTTTACGCTGATGACACTGATAGTGGTGATACAGGTTTTCAATATTATGCACTTACCGAAAAGCTTCTTCAGGCCGGTAAAACACCATTAAACTGGACAGATAGCGAGACTTACAAAATAATTGAAGGAGATGACGGAAAAAATTATACAATTCCAAAAGATGGATTCGAAATACATTTCAATTTTGAAAACCAGAAACAAATTGAAGGAACTCGTTTCTGTGAAATCGGAATTAATTTCAATATTCCTGTAGACGGTGTTCATGAATTCACTATTAATGCTTTGAACAACCTTGGACAGACAAGTCACAGTATTACATTCAAAGTTGTCCGAGATACACAGGCTCCAGAAATTGCAAATTATGAAAAACAAATAAATTGTAATACCGCTGCTGACCTTACTGTTGGAAGTGCAAATTACTATGAAGCCGGAAAAGTGCTTGAATTTGAACCATCACTTGACTTTGAAGATAAAGATGTCACAGACAATTCAACCTGTACATCTCTCGGTTCTTCGGAGGTTTTCTTTGCTTACGGTTATTCCGTTAAATCAGAAAGCGGAGATGATACAACCACAGATAAAACAATAACCTATTCAGATTACCAGCTTTATGACAAAGTTAATACCCGAACAGGTACAGTTACTCTTCCAAATCCAGAAACAGATACAACTTACAACATCTGGCTTAAACTTAAAGATGCTTCAGGCAATGAAACCGAAACACTAATAAAAGATTCTGATGGTAAGTTACTGGAATTCAATGTTCATAAAACAATTCCTGAAATCACAGATGTAAAAGTTTACGATGCTGTTGCATTTGATACTTATTCTGATGACGAATGTTCATCTTCAATTAAAGATGAATTTTACCTTTCTTTCTCTGCTAAAGATTCAACTATCGGATTAAAAAATAATGGAATCCAGATTGGAGGATTCAAAAAATGGAATTCAGAAAATGATGACTGGGAAGCAGATGAAATTTCAGGACTTCAAATCTATGATTCTGAATCAGACAGCTGGATAAATGCATCTTCTTACGAATCAAACTCTTCTCGGGTTACCGATTTTGCTCCTGCATCTACTTTAAAACTCAAACTTCCAGATTCACTTCCTGTTACTGGTTCTGATAAATATAAATTTACAATTACAGCTGAAGATTTCTTTGGTAATAAAACAGAACATGTTGAAGAATTCATAGTTGACCGTAATTCACCGAAAATCGAATCAATTGCTGTTTATAACTATGATGCTGGTGACGCAAACTATTATGCAATTCCAGAAGATAAATTTGATTCAGTTTCTACAGGAAAAGAAGTCGTTCTTAAAGTTCAGGTAACAGATTCTGGTTCAGGACTCAGTAAATCAAACAGTCTGATTCCTTCAGGACTTTCTTCAATTCAATATTCGAACGATGGTTCTTCATGGTCAGAAACAGCGCCGGTAAATGGTGGTGACGCAAGCAATGGATTGGGTACCTATTATATAAAAGGTATTCCAACAGACGATTCTTCAAATACCGGTAAATATACACTCAGTGTAAAAGTAACTGACCGTGTCGGAAACTTTAAAAATTCTGATTCGGTTACTATTGATATCGATACTACAGAACCTGTAATCAGTGATGAAGTAAAAATTTACGATACTTCTCTTGGTGCTACAACCATTGGAAAAGCATATACAAATGAAGATGTTACTCTCGAATTCACAGTAGTTGAAACAGGAATCGGTATAAAAGCCGGTGGAATCCAAATTACAGGACTGGACGAAATCAACTCCGTAACCATTAACGGTGTTTCTTACTCGTCAACAGAATGGAATTCTGTTGACTTCAGAAAATCTACTTCCGAATTAAAATATGTCGTAACAGGAAAAAAGACTTCTTCAGGTGTAGTTTCTGTTACAGCAACTGACAACGCCGGAAATATTTCTACAACTGTAGAAAGTAACAGCATAACTTTTGATGGTACAGCTCCAGTTATCAGTAAATTTGTACTTTATGATGATTCTGAATCAACTTCAACTGACGATCTTTATCCAGCCGGTTCTAACGGCGACCTTCTTATTAAGCTTGAACTTCATGATGCTGAATCAGGACTTGCAGAAGACGGACTTTTATTTACCGGACTTTCAGATATAACCTATTCATCTACTTTTGCCGGACCGTATTCAACTACAATTCCAATCAAAAATCAGGACAAAGAAAAAACTATCTGGATTAAAGGAACTGCAAATTCCACGACTAAGGTAGAAGATCTGGATCATTATTGTGTTTCTGTTATTGCCAGAAACGCTCTTCAGGTTGAATCTTCTGAAGAAAAAACAATTTTGAAAGATACTACAGCACCAGATGTTACAGTAACTTTATATGACTACTCTGCTTGTAAAACTCAAAATAGTCTTGGCACTTTTACAGCCTTCTCAACAAATGGAGATGCTTTACTTAAAATTACTGTTTCAGATTTAAAGGGTGTTGGTTTCAAAGAAAATGGAATTGAAATAGAAGGATTCAGTGCTTCTCATATTTTTTCTTATTCGGGAACAGATGTAGAAAATATAACTAATGATTTAAATTATAATTCTTATACTAATAATTTCATTGAAATTTCAGCAGGTGCTGGTTCAAGTGATTCATTTACTTATTACTTAAGAGGTAGTCTGACTAAAACAACATCAGAAGGTTATAAAGGTGTTTTTGTAACAGGCACAGACAGACTTGGAAATAAAAAAACAACGACTGATACAATTTACATTGATACAGAAGTTGATTCCTTTACAGTTACTGATGTTTACGCTTTGAAGGATGCGTTGGCTGAAGATACAACAAAAACTCATTATGTTGATGCATCTGGTGAAATATCATTTACAGTTTCCTTTACTGAAAAAAAACTTTACCCTAACAATCCAGTTTCATTTGACGGCTTTACTGTAACTGGCTATAAAACTTCTAAATCTGATGCCTGGATTTCTTCTAGTGTTCTTCCAATTACTAGAAGTTCGAATAAAAGTTATGTTTATTATGTAAAGGGAAATGTAACTGCAAAAGATGCCGACGAAAATAATTTTGTATTCTCTTCTACTTTCACTGATTATGTCGGTAATGAAAAATCAACAGGTTCAATTATACTTCCAATTGATACTACAGCTCCAACAGTAACCATAAGTAACGTCCAGGATGCAAGTTCAGGAAATACTTCATATACTAATGGAGACGTAAAATTCAAAATTACAGCTTCAGATACACAGTCTGGATTATCAACTGATTTAACTTATACAGGTCTTTCAAATATTACTTATTCTGCAACCGAAAACGGATCTTATACATCAATAGTTCCTTATTCTGACGGAACAACTACAGAACAGGTATTCTGGGTTAAAGGAATTGTACCTCCTAGTGATTCTCTTGTTGATATAGAAGTTTTTGTTGATGATGTTTTAGGACACACAAGTTCGGTTTATAATGATTCGTTACTTTTTGACGGTAACCAGCCTCGTGTATATTCAGTTTCTGCCTTTGATACAAGTACTGGAACTGCAGGATATTCATCAAACGGAAAAATAACCTTAGACATCAATGTTGATGAATATCTTAATGATATCGAAATATACAGCGGTGTAAAGAATATCTACGTTAGTGGTTTTACAGGGGACATCAAATATTATCTTTCACCTGATGCTTCTAGGAGCGATATTCCTGAATCAGAATCTTCTTGGATTACGACTTCAAACTATTGTATTCCTGTTTATGAAAATGGAGACCTTACAGATATTTATTTATATGTAAAAGGAACATCATCTTCGACAACTTCATATAGTTTTAAAGTCTGGGCTGAAGATATGGTTGGAAATATAGGAAATATTGAAAATGCAGATATACAGATAAATCCTGATAATGATGATGATTATGATTACGAATGCCGCAATGTAACTGTAATAAAAGACATTACAGCACCAACAATCAGTAGTGCAAGCCTCTATGATACCAGTGGCGGTGATAGTTGTTTAGCCGCTTCAAACGGGGATATTACTCTTAAACTTAAAGTAAAAGATACTTTATCAGGACTTTCATCTGTTCAGATTGGTGGTTTTGATACTACCAGAGCACGAACATACAAAGTAGGTTCAAATGCATCTCAAACAATTAATGCAAACCTTCCAACAATAATCAGTTTAGGAAATACAAAAACTGAAAAGACTATTTATATTTCTGGAATTGCCAGCGATGTCTCTGATGGTTCTCCTTACACAATTACTTATTCCGCAGTTGATGCTGTTGGTAACGTCTCTAATACCGTTACAAAGACTATCAAAAAAGATGTGACAGGCCCTTCAGCCTCTGATGAATCAATTATTTTTGATACTTTCGGTGGAGAAAATGCTACAGGCGGTTCAAACGGTGATGTTACAGTTAAATTAGTTCTTTCTGATCCTGATGCTGGATTTAAAGCTTCCGGAATAACCTTTACAGGCCTTTCAAACTCTTCTTATAGTACAGATAATTCTACATACGAATCATCAAGTTCAAATACAATTCCGGTTGAAGCCGGAATAAAGAGTATTACTTACTATGTAAAAGGAACCGCAACTGCTTCGGATAATAAATACACCGTCAATTTCACTTTCACTGACAAAGCTGGAAATACAAGCACTTATTCAAAATCAATTAACGTTGATACAACAGCCCCTACGGTATCATACTTTGATAATTTCAAAGATTCTGGTACCTCAAATCCAGACTACACTATTAAGGGAAATAAAATTAAATTCAGAGTTGTTGCTAAAGATACAGCATCAGGTTTAGGACCTTCGCATTCATTCTCTGGAATTACAGGAATTACCTATTCTTCTGACGAAAAGGGAACTTACAATAATTATGTACCATATACCGTTGGTGTAAAAAAACAGCAAACCTTCTGGGTACAAGGAACTCTTTCTTCTACAACAGCTACTTCTGCTACGATTACAATGAATGTAAACGATGCTGCCGGAAACTCTGTATCAAAAACTGGAACTATTAAGTTTGATTCTTCTGCACCAAAAACCAATGCTTCTCTTTACGATTATTCATCTAATAGTACTTCTTACTCAAATGGTGATTTACTTGTCAGACTTAGAATTACAGACGATTCATATTTAAGCACACTTTACTGCACAGGATTTACAGGGGATGTTAAGTACTATAAAACAAACAGCAGTTATGCCTTACCAACATCAGATAGTGACTGGAGTAAAGCATCAGTTTCTTCTTCTACCTATTCCATTAATGTTCCAGATTATAATAAATCTGCTTACTATGTAATTCAGGGTAAATCTTCAAGTTCTGCAGATCATTCGGTTATCTTATACGGATCTGATGTTTTCGGTAATTCCGGATCAGCAGCTGGTGCCACTGTATCAACTACTTACGAGACTAAGAAAAAAATCACTCTTACTGGAGATTCTGCAGCTCCAACCTTTAGTTCTGAAACCCTTTATGACACCTCTGGCGGATCATCATGTACAACATGTTCAAATGGAGACGTCACACTTAGTCTTTCAGTAGCAGATTCTGCAAGTGGAGTTCAGAATATTATTGTTACAGGTTTTGATACTTCAAAAGTAAGATACTATAGAATTGGTAACGGCTCTAATGTTACTATTTCTGCCGGAACAACAACAACAACAATTCCTTTATCAGGTTCTAAATCAAGTTCAGTTCTTGTTTGGGGAACAGCTGCGAATGCCTCTCCTTATAGCATTTCTTATTATGCTGTAGATGCTGTAGGTAATACTTCTACTGTATCAAAGAAAACCCTCACAAAAGTTGTCAATCCACCAAGAATTTATTCATTATCAATAACCGATCCTGAAAACAGTTATCTTAATACCGGTTACAATGTTTCTGGAAACGTTTTATTAAAAGTAAATGTTGATTCAATAACTGGCGGACATTACAGACTTTATTTCAGTGGTTTCTCAGGGTCAACGTCTTATGCTGTTGTAACACATAATGGAACTACCCCTTCAGATAGTTCATATATAAATAATTCAACTAATTCATATGTAAATTTAAGTTCTTACAAATCTTTGAGTGATATCGATATCTACATAAAGGGAACTATTTCAAGCGATTCAACCTTTACTGTTTATGCAGAAGATTTAATCGGCAATACCGGTTCAAGTTATTCAAGTACCACTTATAAAAAATCACTTAAAGTTTATAAAACTACCAATAAAATACCTTATGCAAAATCATTCACATTGTGTGATGCTGCCACTAATGTTTCGAATTATTCAAAAACAGGTGAAGTTATCATGAAGGTAAATATTTATGGTGCAGGATCTTCGGGCTTAAATAAAGCATATATATCAGGTTTCGATACCTCAAAAACCATGACGTATGCAGTTGTTAAATATGGTTCTAGCGCGCCGGCATCTTCTGCATATAAAACAACTACCTCTATGGAAATAGATTTAGCTTCAGAAGTTACGGCTTTAGGGTTAGGTTCAGATGCAGATATTGATCTTTATTTTAAGGGTACGATATCGGGATTCAGTTCATTGAGCAATGGAGGAACCTCACAAAAGATAATCGTGTATGCCGATGATAAAGCCGGTAATACAGGGAAAAACCAAACCCTTGGAACAAATTATAAAAATGGCGGTTCTGTAACAAAAGATACTGCTGGTCCAACAGGTACAGCAACCTTATCTTACACTACATCTGATAATACAATAACTATTAATTATTCTTTTTCAAATTTAGCCGATACTAATGGACTTAGTTCATATTATCGAATTGGTTTATGGGATAATGATGGCGGTGGTTGGACATGGATAAAAAAAGATCGAACTAAAACCACTTTTTCTGGTTCTTATACATTTACTGGATTAACTATAGGACATCATTATTATGTGCATGTTGAAGTCTCGGATGTTTTTGGAAACTCAAAACAAACAAATCGTCCTGATTTTGTTTTATAAGGGAATTGCGAAATGAAACACTTATCCAAAACTGTTCTGATTTTTATATTATTCATTTCTCCTCTTTCGCTTTTCTCTTTGGAAATGAGCGTCCGGGCAGCCCCGACCATTACATTTCCAATGGGTGGAATGTCATCTGTTCTTGATTCTCCTGTTATAGGCGGCTCTTTGAATTTTGATTTTAATTTTCTGGATTTAATTAATGTTGGTCCGGAAATAAATCTCAATGTCATGACAAAAAGTTCTGATCAGTCCAAAATTATTGATTTTGCACCTGGTTTGAATTTTGGAGTCCACTACTCTCCTTTAAGCCGCCTTATGCTTCAGGGCGGTCTATGTGGTGGTCTACACATGATGAATTTAAAGACCTCCGGTATTCCTGAACAGGACGGAACCTATGCAGCAGGAAATGAACCTCAGTCTTATACTGGTTGGCAGTATTACGGAAAAGTTTATGGAAGCGGTTCCTTCAGAATTAACCCGAATCTTTCAGTAGGACTGGAAGCAAGTTATATACATCATCTTCTCGATAATAATATTTCTTCACCTCTCCTTTCAGGTCTCCAGCTTGGACTTACAGGAAAATATACTTTTGATACCAGAAAGAATGCAGGCAAACTGACAGGCACTCTGAATCAGGATGAACCTTTATTCACCCTTTATTCAAACATCTATAAGAATGCTCCATTTGCTGTTTTTGAATTGAAGAATACAGAATCAGCCGAAATTAAAAATGTTCAGGTTTCTTTCCGTTCTGTTTTGTATTCAGCATCGGAACTGGTCTGCTGTGAACCTATCGAAAAAATCAAAAAAGGAAGAAGTGTTGAAGTTCCGGTTTATGCAGACTTTTCAAATGATATCCTTAAATTTACAGAAAACGGACAGATTCAGGGTGAAATCGTAGTTACTTATGAACTTCTTGGAAAACCTAGAAGCTATACTGAATCTGTAATTATTCCTGTATACAACCGTAATGCCCTGCGCTGGGTTGACCCGGCAATTCTTGCCGTTCTTGTTTCTCCAAACTCTAACGAAGTCATGGAACTTTCCAAGAGCATTGTTGGTATCGCCCGTGATGACCTGAAGACCGGCTTAAACAGAAACCTGCAATTCGCTATGTATATGGTAGAAGCTGTTAATGCAATGGGCATTGAAGTTATTCCGGATCCTATTACTCCTTATGCTTCATACCATCTGGATGATACTCTCATTGATTCCATCCAGTTCCCTTACCAGACTCTGACCTACCGTTCAGGTGACTGTGATGACCTGGCTGTTCTGCTTATGGCACTCTTTGAATCAGTCGGTGTAGATTCAAGCTTTATTCCGTTAACAGATGACATGATTATTCTGGTAAACCTTGGAAATGCAAAAACAGCCCTTTCTATTGTAAGCAATGAAAACCGTCTGGTTCTTTATGATGATGATGCATGGCTTCCGTTAAGCATGAATACTTTGAAGGAAGGCTTCTATAAATCATGGATTTCAGCAGCTGATATAATAAACGGTGATTCTGACGAATATCTTGAAATGGTTGTCCTGAAGAATGCCTGGGAAAGTTATGCCCCAATGGGCGTTTCAACCAAAGCAACCTATTCAAAACCTAATCCGGATGAAATCAAAAAAAGGACTTCAAGAGCTTTGTCTGCATTATTTGAGCTGGAAATCGGTCCGAAAATCGCCTATGCAAAATCTGAAGTTGCAAAAAATCCAAGTGCTGAAAACTATAATACTCTTGGTCTTCTTTATGTACGTTCCGGTGATTTCAAAAATGCAAAGGATGTATTTGGAAAGGCTGCAAAGACAGGAAATGTTCCAGCCATGTCAAATCTTGCAAACATTGCACTTCTGGAAAACGATTTGAATTCCGCTGCAACCTGGTACAAGAAAGTTCTGGAAATCAATCCTGAACACAAAGGTGCATTGAAAGGCCTTGAACGAATCCAGAATGAAACAGAAAACTAGCAGGTTTTTTATATGAATGTTAAAAAGTTTTTAAGTTTATCTTTCTGTTTCTCTCTTTTTTTAAGTCCTCTTTTTGCAGAAAAAGATTTCCTGATTGAAGGTTCCTATAATCTGTCAGTTCCTCTCCAGAATGCAACCGATAAATCAATTTTCGATGAATTGAAGCCCGGAAGCGGTGCAAATCTTTCCTTTGCCTATAAACCTTTTGAATATCTTACAGTCGGACTAGGCTTTGATTATGCATCTATTCCCGGAAAAATCATGGATGGAGTTGATTTGTTTTCCGGACACCTTGGAGCCGGCGGTTTATACAATGTTTCTGACCGAGTAATCCTTGGCGGAAGTATGAACTTCGGACTTTACAGTGCTTCTCATACAAAACAGGACTTGGAAATCTACAAATTTTCCAGCTTTAAATTCAAAGCGGCAGCTGATTTCCAGTACAGAATAACTCCGATTCTTTCCGCAAAGGCAGATATTGGCTGGGATTTTTATTATCATAAAGACACTCCAGTAAAAGCCCTGAATATTGGTCTTGGACTTTCAATCAATGTTTCCGAAATGTTAAAAAACACAAAGAAACTTACGGCCGAAATAGACAGTCTGGATCCGGTTTTCCCGGTTTTATACTTCTGGTATAACGATAATCCTTTCGGCGTTGTAAATATTACAAACGATGATGACACCAGTCTCACAGATGTAACAGTTTCCTTCTACTCAGAACAATACATGAACAAACCGAAACTTTGTGCTTCTTTTGGCAGAATCAGAAGAGATGAAACGGTTCAGGTTGAACTTACTGCCTTCTTTAATGAAGCCGTTCTGGAATTAACCGAACCCGTAAATGCAAACTGTTCCGTTATTGTTGAATATAAAAAATTAGGTTCATCCCGTACTGCTGCAATTCCTGTAAAAGTTCCTGTCATGAACCGAAACAACATGAGCTGGGATGATGACCGCCGTGCTTCGGTTTTCGTTTCTGCAAAAGATATCGAAGCCGTAAGTTTTGCAAAGCAGGTTTCATCAATTGTTCGTTCTAGAATCGATCCGAACGGAAACAAAAACATCCAGTATGCCTCTGCCCTTTTTGAAACCTTAAGTCTTTACGGTTTGAACTATGTAATTGACCCTTCATCAAGTTATGCAGCAAATGTCGGTTCAACTTCTATAGACTTCCTGCAGTTCCCTTATCAGACTTTGAACTATCGTGGCGGAGACTGTGACGACCTTTCCATTCTGTACTGTTCGCTCCTGGAATCCCTTGGTATAAACAGCGCCTTCATTACTGTTCCGGGTCATATTTACACTGCAATTGACACAGGACTTTCAGAAAACGAAGCCCCAGAATACTTCAAAAATACAGAAAGTCTTATTTTTTATGGCGGAAAAGCCTGGGTTCCTCTTGAAATCACTATGCTTAAGGATGGGTTTGAAAAGGCCTGGCGTTACGGAATAACCGAATGGAAAAAAGCAGAGCTTACAAATCAAGCAATGATTTATCCGATGTATGAAAACTGGAAATCTTATACGCCTGTTACTCCTCCGGGTGCCGACAGCGAAATCTTCCTTCCTTCTGAAGAATCCATTCTGAAAGCTTTTGAAAGAGTCCAGAAAATCATTTCCACAAGATAAAAAAACATCCCCGTTGCTCAAACGGGGATATTTTTTTATAATATATTATTCAATTTTCTACGCATTTTCGGCGATTAACGGAGAATACTATGATTTATACAGATACAAGAGATTCATCTGTTCAGACAACATTCAAAAATGCTGTATTGAGCGGTATGAACAAGGCAACTGGCGGACTTTACATTCCGGTTTCTTTCCCAAAACTCGACAAAGCTTTCCTCGAAAAAAATCCGGAACCATCTTTCCGTGAAGTTGCATTCCAGATGGCAAAACCTTACTGTGAAGGCGAAATCCCAGATGAAGACCTTATGGCAATCATCCAGGATGCATACAACTTCAACCCAAAAGTAGTTCCACTTGATAAAAATTCTTACGTTCTGGAACTTTTCCACGGACCAACTTGTGCCTTCAAAGATTTCGGTGCTCGTTTTATGGCCCGTGTAATGTCTTATTTCAACAAAAATGAAGGTACAAATCTTCACATTCTGGTTGCAACTTCTGGTGATACAGGTTCTGCTGTAGGTTCTGCCTTCCACAATGTTCCTGGAATTGACGTTACAATTCTTTATCCGGAAGGAAAGATCAGCTACATCCAGGAAAAACAGCTTTCAACATTTACAGGAAATGTTCGTGCTCTTAAAGTAAAGGGAACCTTCGATGACTGCCAGAAACTCGTTAAAACAGCATTCACAGATGAAGAACTGCGTGGTAAACTCCGCCTTTCATCAGCAAACTCAATCAACATTTCCCGTCTTCTCCCACAGGCTTTCTACTATATGTATTCATCACTTGTAGTTAAAAACCGCTCTGCTCTGGATACAAAAATTGAAAACCCTGATGTTGTAATGGTTGTTCCTTCTGGAAACTTCGGAAACCTTACTTCAGGTCTCATTGCAAAAGAAATGGGTGCTCCAATTGCAGGTTTTGTTGCTGCTACAAACTCTAACCGCACAATTCCAGACTGGATTGCAACAGGAGACTACAATGCACGTCCTTCTGTAGAAACTTTCGCTAACGCTATGGACGTTGGTGCTCCATCAAACTATGAACGCATTAAGGCTATGTATACTCTGGATCAGGTTCGCGAAATGTTCGGTTCTTACTGGACAGACAACGAAGGAATCAAAGAAGGTATTAAAAAATGTAACGATAAAACAGGTTACATCATCGATCCTCACGGAGCAATCGGATACCAGGCCTGGGATGCTATCAAAAATGAAGGCTTCCCTGCTTCAAGTGATTACGAAAAACCTGGTGTTACAGCAAATACTCCTGCATGGTCAAAAGCAGTTGAAAATAAAACAGCAGTGGGCGTTATCCTTGAAACTGCAAACCCTGCAAAATTCGGAAATGTAGTTCAGGATGCAATCGGACGTGAACCACCGGTTCCACAGCGCCTTATCGACATCATGAACCTTCCTGACCAGGCAGTTTCAATGAACAACGACTACGACCAGTTCAAAGCCTGGCTTCTTGCTAACCTTAAATAGTCAAACTTAATAAAGAAACAAAAAAAGCTGTTCTTCAATCGAAGAACAGCTTTTTTTGTTTAAAGTCCTTTAATTCCTGAGCCTTCGGTCCCTGATTTTTCTAAGGGCCGAAAGGCTGCAAGTTTTAGAAAACCGAATAACTTTATTTTACGGCTTCAAAAATCAGGTCTGCAACGAAGATAACGGCAAGTACCCAAGTAGCAACAGGGATATCCTTAACTTTCTTTCCAGCACATTTTGCAATTACGTAAGCGATCATACCAAGACAGATACCTTTAGAAATTGAGTATGCGAATGGCATTGCAATAATTGTAATAAATGCAGGGATTCCTTCTGTCGGATCCTGCCAGTCAATGTCAGCAACCTGTTTCATCATCAGGAATCCAACAAAGATAAGGGCTGGAGCTGTTGCAGCACTTGGAATAAGTGCGAACAGTGGTGTCATGAACAGAGCCAGGAGGAACAGAACACCAGTTGTTACTGATGTAAGACCTGTACGTCCACCTGCTGCAACACCAGAACTTGATTCAACGAATGAAGTAACTGTTGAAGTACCAAGACATGCACCTACAACTGTACCGATTGAGTCAGACATAAGAGCAGCTTTTGCGTTTGGAATGTTTCCTTCTTCATCAACCAGGTTTGCCTGCTGTGTAACACCCATCAGAGTACCGATTGTATCAAACAGGTCTGTAAAGAGGAATGTAAACATAATTACAAAGAATTTAACTGAAAGAACACCTGCCCATTCAAATTTGAAAAGAAGTGGTGCTTCTGGAAGACTGAAAGGTTTCCATCCTTCAGGAATTGTTGTAACTCCGAAAGGAATACCGATGATTGTTGTAGCAATAATTGCAAGGAGGATTGCTCCAGGAACGTTCAGAAGGTAAAGAACAACAGTAATGATAAGTCCGATAATTGCAACAAGAGCTGCTTTATTTGCCAGATTGAAGTTTACGAAACCAATGATTGTCCCGGTTTCTGAAGATACGATTCCAGCATTTGCAAGACCAATAAGAGCGATGAAAAGACCAATACCAACAGCTACTGCTTTTTTCATTCCTGCAGGAATTGCATTGATAATCTTTTCACGTATACCAAATACAGAAAGAAGGATAAAGATAAGTCCTTCAATAAGAACTGCAGTAAGAGCCAGCTGCCATGAGCATCCCATTCCGAAACATACTGTGTATGTGAAGAATGCATTAAGACCCATTCCAGGTGCCAGTGCAACAGGAAGATTTGCCCAGAAAGCCATAACGAGAGTAGCTACTGCCGAAGCAATGGCTGTTGCTGTAAATACAGCACCGAATGTCATTCCGTTTCCGATTGATCCAAGCATTCCCGGGTTAACAGCAAGAATGTAAGCCATAGCAAGGAAAGTTGTAATACCGGCAACGATTTCACGTCCTACAGTAGTTCCCTTTTCCTGTAACTTGAAAAGTTTTTCCATTTTTTTTCACTCCTTTTTTATTTTTGGAAAATATACATTCATTATAAATCTTAATTAATTTTTTTTCACTTTTTTTTCATAACCTATTGACCAAAATTCAGCAAAAATATATATTATAAACATCAGAAGCGAAAGCAACTGACTTAATGCGGCAGTCATATAACGGCTCATTATCCCAGCCTTCCAAGCTGGAGACGAGGGTTCGACTCCCTTCTGCCGCTCTTTTCTAAGACATCTTCTTGTTGAAGATGTCTTTTTTATTTAACGAGAAATTATTGTATATGAGATATTTGCGGCAGAAGTACGCTCTACTCGGGTTCGACGGGCAAATCACAGATTTGCCCCCAGACTCACTCAAAACGCTCCTCGAGCGTTTTGCCGGCAAAAGCCGTCGCTCCCTACCTTCTGCGCTCGATTCAGAGGTAAAACAAAAAAGGCAGAACCTGAGTTCTGCCTTTTTTTAAGACTTAGTAGTCTTTTTTCTCTGTCTTGCGTTTCTTATTAAGAAGTTTGCGTTCCAGAGTTGTATTCTTCTGGTGAAGGATGGCTGATGGTTTTACGAAGTATTCGCGACGTTTGTATTCACGGATAATACCTTCTTTTTCTACCATGCGCTTGAAACGTTTGATTGCCTTTTCAAGGTTTTCTGTTTCATCAACGTTGATTGTTGCCATTCGAATTCACCTCCTTAATTACGAAAGTTTTCGTAAGTCTATATAAATTACCTTTTTTTATATATTTATTCAATAGATAAAAATGCTAATTGATAAAACTTACAATTGAACGATTTTTCTTTTTTCTTTATACTTTTATTTTGATATATAAATATAAATTCATTAATTTATAAATACGGATATTTCCGCAGGAGTTAAATTTATGGCAAACAAAATTACAATTATTGGTGCCGGTCAGGTTGGTTCTTCTGTAGCTTATGCACTTTGTCTTAAAGGCATTGCAACAGAAATCGTTCTTATTGATATTGACGAAAAACGTGCAGCCGGTGAAGCAATGGATATTCGTCAGGGAACACCTTACATGGCTCCTGTAAATATTCACTCAGGTACATACGAAGATGCAAAAAATTCTGATATCGTTATCATCACTTCTGGTGTTGGACGCAAACCGGGACAGTCTCGTCTTGACCTGGCTCAGATCAACGTAAACATCTTCAAATCAATCATTCCACAGATTACAAAGGCTTGTCCTGATTCAATATATGTTCTGGTTGCAAACCCTGTTGATATTCTTACATACCAGCTTGTAAAATCTTCAAACATTCCTGCAAACCACATTATCGGAACAGGTACTCTCCTTGATACAGCACGTCTCCGCACAAAAATTGCTGATGAATACGGAATCGGACAGACAAACCTCCATGCATATGTATTCGGTGAACACGGAGATTCTTCTTTTGTACCTTGGTCACTGGTAAATATCGCTTCTGTTCCTGTAGATGATTACAACAATGCAGTTGGAAACAAACACAAAGAACTGGATCGCAATGACGTTGAAGAATATGTTCGCAAATCAGGCGGAATGATTATTGAAGCAAAAAAATGTACAAACTATGCTATCGGTGTTACAACTGCCCGTCTTTGTGAAATGATCCACAATAACAACCCATCTGTAACAATTGTTTCTACCCTCCTTAAGGGTGAATACGGAATCGAAGATGTTTGTCTTTCTATTCCAACTGTTGTTGGCGGAAACGGTGTTGAAGGACACCTGGCTCCACAGCTCGCAGATGATGAAGTTGCTCAGCTCCGTAAATCAGCTGAAGCACTTAAAGCTGTAATTGCACAGCTGGACTTTAACTAAGCAATCAAGCCCGCGGTTTTCCGCGGGACTATTATTTTAAAGGACATATTAAATGGCTAAAACAGAATACAGAATTGAACATGACTCAATGGGTGAAGTAAAAGTACCTGCAGACAGATACTGGGCAGCCCAGACAGAACGCAGCCGCAACAACTTCCAGATCGGTATGGGACAGGAAACAATGCCACGTGAAATCACACATGCATTCGGAATCCTGAAAAAGGCTGCAGCTCTTGCTAACAATACTCTTAAACCAGAGAAAATGACTGCAAAAAAAGTTAAGGCAATTTCTAAAGCCTGTGATGAAGTAATTTCAGGTTCCCTGAATGACCACTTCCCTCTGGTTGTATGGCAGACAGGTTCTGGAACACAGTCAAACATGAATGCTAACGAAGTTATCGCTAACCGCGCAAACGAAATAGCAAAAGAAAAGCTGTGTCACCCTAATGATGACATTAACATGTCTCAGTCTTCAAACGATACATTCCCTACTGCACTTCACATTTCTGCAGTTCTGGTCCTCGAAGACAAAGTTCTTCCTGCAATCAACACTCTGGTTGCTACTTTCAAACGCCTTGAAAAAGAAAATAAGGGAATCGTTAAATCTGGACGTACACATCTTCAGGATGCTGTTCCTGTTTCATTCACACAGGAAATCTCCGGATGGAGAACTTCTCTTGAACGTGATGCTGAAATGATCAAATCATCACTTCCTTACCTTAAACAGCTGGCTCTTGGTGGAACAGCTGTTGGAACAGGACTTAACGCTCCTAAAGGATTTGATAAAGAAGTTGCAAAACAGGTTTCTCTCCTCACAGGAAAGAAATTCATCACAGCTCCTAACAAATTCCACGCTCTTACATCAAAAGACGAACTGGTTTACGCACACGGAGCTCTTAAAGCCCTGGCTGCTGATATGATGAAAATTGCCAATGACGTTCGCTGGCTGGCCTCTGGTCCACGTGACGGTCTTGGAGAAATCCATATTCCTGAAAATGAACCTGGTTCATCAATCATGCCAGGAAAAGTAAATCCAACTCAGTGTGAACAGGCTACTATGGTTGCTGTTCAGGTTATGGGTAACGATGCTGCAATCGGATTTGCAGCTTCTCAGGGTAACTTCGAACTGAACGTATTCATGCCTGTAATTGCTTACAACTTCATCCAGTCTGGACGTCTCCTTGCTGAATCAATCATTTCTTTCAATAACAACTGTGCAGTTGGAATTACAGCAAACAAAGACAAAATGCATCACAACCTGTATAACTCACTTATGCTGGTTACTGCTCTGAACCCGTACATCGGATACGAAAATGCTGCCAAAACAGCACACAAAGCTTACGATGAAAACATCAGTCTTAAAGAAGCCTGTGTAGGACTCGGATTCCTTACAGAAGCTGAATTTGATAAGGTTTTCAAACCAGAATCAATGGTGTAATCTGATTTTTAATATCTGATTTTTGAGAGTCCCCGGTTTTGATTTCAATTCCGGGGATTTTTTTTGACTTTAATTAAGAAGCTTTCCCTGTTGAAATCTTCTTGATCCATTTCCGGCTTTTCAGACGGAAAATACACCACACTGTTTTAATAATCTGGTCAGATTTAAGACAGACATAGATCCAGAAGGCCGGAAGCTTGAATACAAAGCCTGCAAGAATTCCAAGGGGAATTGAAACGACCCACAGAAAAACATTATCTGTAAGCATAAGCATCTTTGTGTCTCCCCCGCCGCGTAAAACACCTTTTGTCATTATGCTGTTTGTTGCCTGGAAGATTATAATAAAACTGATTGCAAGCATTAACTGTATTGCAATTTCTTCGGTCTCCGGCTGAACTTTATAAGCATTGATAATCGGGTGACTGAAAACCGAAATGAAAAGTGCTGAAAAACAGCCGAGAACTATTCCAAGAAATAGAAAAAGCCAGCCCTGTTTCTGAGTTTTTTCAACATCCCCTGTTCCTAGAGTCTGACCTGTAACAATTGCTCCTGCCTGACTTATTCCCTGAATTAAAACTGTAGAAAACTGCTGAGTAACGTTTGTTATGGCATTTGCCGCAACAAATACTGCTCCCAGATGTCCTATTACCATGGCTACAGTATTATTTCCGAAGGCAAGAATTGCATCACTGATTAAAACAGGAATACAGATGCGGATATATTCAGAAACCAGTGATCCGGTCCTGATAAAAATGTCTTTAAGGCGGAAACAGATTTTCTTATCAAAAACAAAAAGATATCCAAGAATAATTATGACTTCAAAAAGCCTTGCGATTATTGTTCCTATAGCAGCCCCTGCAACTTCCATCCTGGGACAGCCGAATTTCCCGAAAATAAAAGCATAATTTGCCAGAAGATTTACAAAAAAAGCCCCAATCGAACAGTAAAGAGGCAATTTAACCTGTCCTACACTTCTTAAAACAATTGTACAGACTAAAGAAAGCCCCAGAAAAAAATAAGTGATAATTGAAAATCTGAAATAAACAACACCAAGGGAAATGATATTTTCTTCCTGAGTATATGTTTTCATAATCTGTTCAGGAATAAAAAAAGTCAGGACTGCAAAAACCAGTGCAAGGAAAACAGTCAGTCGGATCATTAAAGCAACTGTCTGTTTCAAAGCCCTTGAAGCTTCTTTTTCCTGTCCGTTTCCTGAAACTTTCATTCCCCAGTATCTGGAAACCAGAACAGAGGCTCCCATTCCTAGTCCCATACAGAATATGTGATAAATAGCTATAAAGGTGTTTGCCAGGGAAGTTGCTGAAAGTGCCTCTTCTCCAAGACGGGCCACCATAATGGTATCCAGCATGTTTACTGCAATTGAAATAACACTTTGAAGTGCTATTGGTAATGCCAGAATAAAAACTTTTTTATAAAAATCCAGGTTTTCCCTAACTGAAAATCTCATATACACTCGCTTTTTTCTTTAATTTTACTTTCTTTTGAACGCTTAATCACATAAGGAAATCCCTTTATTCTATTATCTGCAAACTGCTTTTTCCTTTTTTGCCTCCTTACATTCTTAACAAAATCTCCTAAATACGCTATGCTAAACATTGGTATATTTTAAATAAATTAACCAAATTGGGAATAAATTTTATATAGGAGCAAGTATGAAATATTCATATTTCCCTGGATGTACCCTAAAAAACAAGGCCCTCGACCTTGATAAATATGCGCGCAATTCTGCAGAAGCATTAGGGTTCACACTTGAAGAAATTCCTGACTGGCAGTGTTGTGGTGGCGTTTATCCTATGGGAAAAAACGAAATTGCACCTAAACTACCTTCAGTTCGTGCACTGGCATATGCCCGTGACCAGGAAACATCGTTGGTTACTCTCTGTTCAGCCTGCTACAACGTTATTAAACAGGTAAATAACGACATGCAGAATGATGAGAATATTATCCTTAAAGCTAATAACTATCTGGCCGGTGAAAACCTTGAATATCACGGTGAAACAAAAGTTCTTCATTTCCTCGAAGTACTTCGTGATGAAATCGGCTGGGACAAAGTAAAAGCAGCCGTAAAAAATCCTCTTAAAGGAAAGAAAATCGGTGCTTATTACGGATGTCTTCTGCTTCGCCCTGGCAAAGTTATGAAATTTGATGATCCTGAAAATCCTCAGATTCTTGAAGACTTTATCAAAGCCATTGGTGCAACACCAGTTATTTATGCCCAGCGCAACGAATGCTGCGGTGCTTATGCAGAAATCGAAGATCCTTCTATTCCTGATGCACGTTCAAAGGCAATCATTACAAATGCAAAAGATATGGGCGCTGACTTCCTTGTAACCAGTTGTCCTCTCTGTCAGTACAACCTTACAAAACGCAAAGGTGATGCAGAAATCGAAGTTGTATACTTTACAGAACTTTTAGCAGAAGCTCTTGGAGTTAAGGAGTAATCATGCTTAAAGACGAAATCGAACAGTATAAAGAATTCATCAAAACTACTTCCGGCGTTGATACAAAAAAATGTATGCAGTGCGGAAAGTGCTCGGGAACCTGCCCTAACTATGATGAAATGGAATACCATCCTAACCAGTTTGTTCTGATGGTAGAAAGAGGAATGATTGAAGAACTTCTTGAATCAAAATCTCTTTACAAATGCCTTTCATGTATGGCATGTCTTGAACGTTGTCCACGTCAGGTTGAACCTGCAAAACTTATTGATGCAGTTCGTACAGTTGTGGAAAGAGAACGCGGTGGTCAGCATATCGAACCTGAACAGATTCCTGCTATGCTGAACGAAGATACACCACAGCAGCTTCTCATGAGTGCTTTCAGAAAGTACCGTAAATAGGAGTGACTGAATAAAATGGAAAGAATTGGTGTTTTTGTATGTCACTGTGGTACTAACATTGCCGGTACAGTTGACGTAGCTAAAGTTGCAGAAGAACTTGGAAAAGTTCCTGGAGTTGTTTATTCAACCCACTACACTTACATGTGTTCTTCTGCCGGTCAGAAAATGATCGAAGACCATATCAAAGACGACAAACTTACAGGTGTTGTTCTTTGTTCATGTTCACCACGTATGCACGAAAAAACATTCCGTGCCTGTGCAGAACGTGCCGGTCTGAACCCTTACAAAGTAGAAGTTGCCAACGTTCGTGAACAGACTTCATGGGTTGGTAAAGATATTGAAGAAAATACAGAAAAAGCAATCGCTCTTGGTAAAGCAGCAGTTGCAAAATCTATCCTGGATACTCCTCTTGTAGAAGGTGAAACACCTGTTACAAAAAGAGCCCTGGTTATTGGTGGCGGTATTGCCGGTATCACAGCAGCCCTGGACATCGCAGATGCAGGCTTCCCTGTTGATATCGTAGAAAAGAAACCTTCAGTTGGTGGAAAAATGGCTATGCTCGATAAGACATTCCCTACCCTCGACTGTGCTTCTTGTATCGTTACTCCAAAAATGACAGAAGTAAGCCAGAACCCTAACATCCGCATCCTTTCATACTCTGAAGTAGTTGGTGTTAAAGGTTACATCGGAAACTTCTCAATCGACATCAAACGCCGTGCCCGTTACGTTGACGAAGTAAAATGTACAGGTTGTGGTGCTTGTATCGAAGCCTGTCCAAATAAAAAGGTTCCTAACGATTTCAACCTTAATCTGGACAATAAAAAAGCAATCTATATTCCTTTCGCACAGGCAGTTCCAAAAGTTGCCACAATTGATGACACATACTGTCTCCATATGAAAGGACTTAAAAACGGAAAGGACAATGTCTGTGGATTCTGTGCCAAAACTTGTGGTACAGGCGCTATCAACTTTGACATGAAAGATGAAGTTATTACTGAAAAATACGGTGCAATCATCGTAGCTACAGGTTATAACCCAATCAGTCTTGAAAAGTTTGATGAATTCGCATACAGCCAGTCTCCTGACGTTGTTTCATCTCTTGAATTTGAACGTCTCTGTAACGCTTCTGGTCCAACAAACGGACACCTGAAACGCCCATCAGACGGAAAAGAACCAAAGAATATCGTATTTATTCAGTGTGTTGGTTCACGCTGTTCTGCAGATGCAGAAAAAGGTCATGAATACTGTTCTAAAGTTTGCTGTATGTACACTGCAAAACACGCTATTCTGACACGCGACCACTACCCTGATACAAACTGTACAGTATTCTACATCGATGTTCGTACACCTGGAAAACTCTTTGATGAATTCTACCGCCGTGCTGTTGAACAGTATGGTGTTAATTACATTAAAGGTATGGTTGGTAAAGTTACACCACAGGCAGACGGAACTCTTGATGTTCAGGGTTCAGACCTTATCCTTAACAAACAGGTTCACATTAAAGCTGACATGGTTGTTCTCGCAGCTTCAATCGAACCTGATAAATCAGCTCGCCCACTGGCAACAATGCTTACAACATCTATGGACAACAATGACTTCTTCCTGGAAGCACATGCTAAGCTTCGTCCTGTTGAAAGCCCAACAGCCGGTATCTTCCTTGCTGGTTGTTGTCAGGGACCAAAAGACATTCCTGAAACTGTTGCTCAGTCTTCAGGTGCTGCTGCAAAAGCAATCTGTCTCCTGGTAAAAGACAAACTCAAAAACAACCCATGTACTGCTAATCCAGACGAAAACGCATGTAACGGTTGTGGTCAGTGTGCCAATGTTTGTCCTTACGGTGCTATTTCTTATATCGATAAAGATTTCCGCGGTCCAAACCGTACAACAATCACACGCCATGTTTCACAGGTAAATAGTGCTATGTGTCAGGGTTGTGGTGCTTGTACAGTTGCCTGTCCTTCAGGAGCTATGGATCTTAAGGGATTCTCTAACAAACAGATTCTGGCGGAGGTAGATTCAGTTCTCTAATCAGGATTTCTGATCAGACTGAAGAAGTAATTATGGCAAATAATGAAAATAAAGAATGGACACCAAAAATTGTAGCATTCTGCTGTAACTGGTGTTCTTACGCAGGTGCTGACCTGGCCGGTAACAACCGCCTGGAATACCCTGGAAACGTAAAAATTATCCGCATTCCGTGCTCATGCCGTCTGAATCCACTTTTCATTCTGCGTGCATTCCAGCGCGGTGCTGACGGTGTTATCCTTTGTGGATGTCACCCTGGCGACTGTCACTACTCTACAGGTAACTTCTTTGCCCGCAGACGTATGACTCTTCTTTTCAGCATGCTGGATTACCTTGGAATTGAAAAACAGAGAACACGCGTTGAATGGTGTTCTGCTGCCGAAGGTGTTCGCTTCGCTGGAATCATGAATGACTTTGTTGCTCAGATTTCAGAACTGGGTGAAAACAAAAAACTGGAGGACTTAAGATGCAAGACAAATTAATCGCCCGTGCAAAAGAATTGCTTGCAGAAGGTAAAGTTCAGAAAGTCGTAGGATGGAAAAAAGGTCTTTTCGATGAAGACATTACTCCTGCTGTTTTCACTTCTGCTGAAGAACTTGATAAAGATTTTGTTTTCAACAGTTACTGTAAAGCAAATCTTTCTAAATATCTTGTAAAAATTACAAAAGATATTGAAATCAAAAAAAGTACAACACGCATGAATAATACAATGGCTAAACAGCGCGATCCAAACGCAGTTGACGCTCCTATTCCAAGCGAAGTTGTTCTTGTTTTCCTGAAGCCAAGTGATACATATTCTTTCACACAGCTTCTTAAAGAAAACCGCATTACCCGTGGTGATGTATATGCTATCGGCGTTCCTTGTCAGGATACACTTGACGGAAAAGACGTTTGCGATTCATGCAAAGGTAAAAAACACGTTTCCTGTGATGAACTGATTGGTGTTGATGAAGCTGCTGAAGCAGAACTTACACCAAACACAGAAAGAATGGAAATGGTTGCAAAGATTGAAGCAATGACAGCTGATGAAAGATTCGCTTTCTGGCGTGGTGAAATGTCACGCTGTATCCGCTGTAACGCATGTAGAAACGTTTGTCCTGCATGTACCTGTGAAAAATGTGTATTCGATAACAATGCACTCTATACTTCACAGAAAGTTGCACAGTCTGATTTCGAAGAAAACCTGTTCCACATCATCCGTGCATGGCACGTTGCAGGACGCTGTACAGACTGTGGTGAATGTTCAAGAGTTTGTCCTCAGAACATTCCTCTTTACCTTCTTAACCGCAAGTTCATTAAAGACATTAATGAAATCTACGGAGATTATCAGGCCGGTGCAGACATGGAATCAAAACCAGCAATGCTCCGCTTCGAAGAAAACGATCCTGAAACAACAATCGTTTATGAAAGATCAAAAGATGGAGGTGAAGAATAATGCTTTCTATTTCAAAAGATAAAATTGATTCATTGTTTGAACTCATCGGATCTAAACAGCCTTTATACCTGCCTGTAGACAACAATTCAGGCAATGCAGATTTCCAGAAATGGGAAAAAGGAACAAAGCTTTCATCTGCACTTAAGACTGTTCGTTCTGCAAAAGATTTCTTCTTCCCAAAAACAGAACATATGGTAAGTTACCAGCTGATTGGTAAAGAAGTAACTGTAACAGATCCAAGAAAAGATCTTGAAGATTTTGTAATCTTCGGTGTTCGCGCCTGCGATGCAAAAGGTTTCGACTGCATTGACGGTGTATACCTTAAAATGGATCCTGTTGACTCTTACTACAAGAACCGTCGTGATCATGGAACAGTTATTACACTGGCTTGTAACGAACCTGTAAAAACCTGTTTCTGTTCAACATACGGAATTGATGCAACTCTGGACAAAGCTGCCGGAGATGTAAGCTGCTGGGAAGCAGACGGAAACTACTACTTCCAGGCAAACACAGAAAAAGGAAAAGCTTTCCTTGAAAACGCAAAATCAGTTCTTTCTGACGCTGCTGATTCAGCTGTTGAAGCCTGCAAAAAAGATATTTCAGCTAAGATTGAAAAACTTCCATTCGCACATCTGGACCTTTCAAAGTTCCAGGGCAAAGACATGCTGAAGATTTTCAATTCTAAAATCTGGGATAAAGTTTCTGAAGCCTGTGTTGGTTGTGGTACATGTACTTATGTTTGTCCAACTTGTATGTGTTTCGATGTTCGTGACTTCAATACTGGAAACGGCATCAAACAGGTACGCTGCTGGGACTCTTGTATGTACAATGACTTTACTCAGATGGCTGCAGAAAACCCACGTCACACACAGAAAGAAAGAAGCCGTCAGCGCTTTATGCACAAACTTATGTACTACCCAATGGCACATGACGGAATGTATTCTTGTGTAGGTTGTGGACGCTGTCTCGAAAGCTGTCCGGTTAACATGAACATTGTTAAAGTAATCAAAGCCGTTCAGGAATCAGACGACATCTAGGAGTGAAAAGAGAAATGGAAAATAAAGAATCATTCATTCCTTACGTAGGAAAAATTATTGATATCAAACAGGAAACTCCTGATGTAAAAACCTTCAGTGTAGTTGGTCTTGATGGAAAAAAATTATTCAACCACATTCCTGGACAGTGTGCTATGCTCATCGTTCCAGGTGTTGGTGAATCAATGATTTCTATTACATCTTCACCTACTCTTGAAACACACATGGAATTTTCTATCAAGAAATGTGGGTGTGTTACTGAATGGCTTCACGCTGCTGAAGTTGGTCAGGAAATCTGTCTCCGCGGACCAGTTGGGAACGGATTCCCTGTAGAAGGTGCACTTAAAGGCAAAGATATCCTGGTTATTGCCGGTGGTATTGGTATTGCTCCGGTTCACTCAGTAGTAAACTACATGATGGACAACCGTGAAAATTACGGAAAAATTCAGGTAATTTATGGTGCCCGTTCAAAGGCTGACCTTGTACGCTTTGAAGAAATGGAAAACGAATGGAAAAAACAGCCAAACTGTTCTATCGATATCACAATCGACCGGGCAGAAGAAGGCTGGGACGGACACGTTGGTTTCGTACCTCCATTCATCACAGAACTGAATCCTGATGCAGGAATGACAGTTATCATGTGTGGACCTCCAATTCTTAT
>DCHR01000053.1 GCA_002315375.1 Treponema sp. UBA1747
TGGAACCAAAAGGAAGCAAACCAGATTTCACACGTGGTACTCTTGAAGGAGATATCGCAGCAGGCGACATCACATTCTTCAGACTCCAGACATCTGCAGATACAAAACTCAAAGCATACATTGCTCAGGGTGAAGTTCTTCCAGTTGCAACACGTTCATTCGGTGGTATCGGTGTATTCGCAATTCCAGAAATGGGACGCTTCTACCGCCACGTACTGGTAGAAAAACAGTACCCACACCACGGAGCTGTAGCATTCGGTCACGTTGGAAAAGCACTCTTCACAATCTTCAAATACCTCGGTATCGAAGATGTTGCTTACAACAAACCAGCAGGACAGCTTTACTGCACAGAAAACCCATTCAACTAATTTGAAATAGGGTAGTAGGGGGAAGACTCCCCCTCGCTGCAAACAAAAAGGCCGGAATCTTTCGTGATTCCGGCCTTTTTTTGTTTTACGCTACCCCCTCTGCAGGGGCTTCCCGCCCCCGCAACGCCCCCGGGAAGGGATTTTTTTGATTTTGTAGGGGTCTGTCCCCTCTTTTTTGTACATGTTCAGAGGGGACAGCCCCCTCTAAAAAGGGTAAAAAAAAATGCCCGACAGGTATTTCCAGTCGGGTATTAATGGTTGTTCAGGTTATTTTAGCAGTCAATGTCAATTTCAACAGGGCAGTGGTCACTTCCAAATACTTCCTGTCTGATTACGCAGGATTTTACTTTTGGCATAAGGCGTTCATTAACATTTGCATAGTCAATGCGCCATCCTACGTTCTTTTCACGGGCGTGAAAACGGTAACTCCACCAGGAATACTGGTCAGGATCCTGGCAGAAGTGGCGGAAAGTATCGCAGTAGCCTGCTTCCAGGAATTTATCCAGCCAGGCCCGTTCTTCAGGAAGATAACCTGCATTTCCTTCATTTGTTTTTGGATTTTTAAGGTCAATCGGTTTATGTGCAATGTTGTAGTCACCGCAAAGACAGATGTCATATCCGTCAGCTACAAGTTTATTCAGTCTTTCAAGCATACAGTCGCAGAAAGCAAGTTTATAGTCCAGGCGGGCGCCTGCATCCTGGCTGTTGGGGAAGTAAGCACTGATAACTACAAGTTTCCCGAAATAAGCCATTACTGTGCGGCCTTCGTCATCAAAGCGGGAATCTCCCAAGAATTCAACCTTATCAGGTTCAGTTTTGGAGTAAATGGCAGTTCCGGAGTATCCGGGTTTTACGGCACTGGCCCAGAAGGATTTGTATTTAGGGGGATTAATCAGGTTTTCTGAAAGCTGTTCAGGTTTCGCTTTTGTTTCCTGAATACAAACTACATCAGCACCACAGTTATCAAGCCAGGTACAGAAATCTTTTTTTTCTACGGCACGAATACCGTTTACATTCCAGGTAAGAATTTTCATAAACAAAGTATAAAGAAAAAAAAGAAAATGGAAAATCCTTATGGTAATCAGAGTTTTTCATGTTAAAATTGAATCAGGAGAACAAAAAAATGAAAAAATATAAAATGACCGCTTCTTGGGGTGGTCTGTCACTTCTGCTTCTGGCAGGCGTATTATCCCTGCTGATTTCCTGTGCATCAAAACCAAAAGATCCTAATGCAAAGGAAATTCTTTTCCCTTACGAATATGATTCGCCTTCAAATCCGACTCCTTTTGCGTCAGATACAGAGGCTTTGGATTATATATTTGACAACAAGGTACTTGGAAAGACCACTATAACGATTCCACGCTCTGAATGGGATACAATGCTTGAAAATTTTGACGCTTATTACAGAAATGAAGTGCCTGTTCATGCAGATTATATGTTTGAAAAGGGTGGAAAACGCTGGATCATGTCTGATACAGGTTTCCGTCTTCGCGGAAACACAACCCGTGTTCGTCCTCAGGGACCTGACTATTCTCATAGTCAGGGAAATCACAAGTGGAGTAACTGGCAGGGGCTTCAGGGAGCCGGCAAGGATAAATACCGCCAGTCAAGTTTCAAGGTTAGTTTTGATAAATTTCTTCCTGATGATGCAACCGATGAACAGAAAGCTGCTGTAAATATGGCAGGATGCATGAAAGGTGTAAATCTGAAGCGCTTTCAGGGAGATTCGGCTTATATCCGCGAAATCTACAGTTTTGACCTTATGAGAGGTTATGGAGTCTGGACTGCTCCCCGTGCAGCCTATACTCGTCTGTTTGTTCAGATTTACGAAGACATGACTGACGGAAGTTATACCATTTTGAATTACGGTATATATGAAATGTTTGAAGAAATCGGAAAAGAAATGCTTGATGAACGTTCAAAGGCAACAGATGATGCCTGGACCAGCACAAAAGGAAACCTCTGGAAGTGCCAGGAAAAGTCAGATTTTACTTTGTACAGTATCGCCAAACCGGAACTGGATATCGGTATAGATGTTCTGACCACAGTTCCTGAAGAAAGTAAATCTTACCGCTACTGTTTGAAAACAAATAAAAAAGATTTTGATTCTGCAGCTGCAGAACTTGCCGCCTGGATTGAAGAACTGGCAGTTATCGATGTTTATAAGGAAGGCGGTAAAGAAAAAGCAAAGGAATGGTTTGATTCCCATATGGAAGTAGATTTGTTCCTGCGAACTATGGCCTGTAACGTTATTCTTGGTATGGATGATGATTACTGGGGAAACGGAAACAACTTCTATCTGTATTTCGATACTTCGGCAAAAGGAAGCGGAAAGCTTTATATGATTCCGTTTGATTATGACCATACCTTCGGAAATCCTGTTGGCGGAGACCCTACAAACAAAAATCCACTGAACTGGGGTAAAGCCAGCGGTGCAAGACCAGGGGACAGACCTCTTATGGAAAAACTTATTGCCATTCCGGAATACATGGAACTGTACAAAAAATACCTTCTGGAATTTACAGATCCGGCATCCAGATTCGGAAAAGAACAGAGTCAGGAAAGAATCAGAGCCTGGCAGGCAATGGTTGAGCCATTCATCAAGAGCCCGAACCTTATTTATGATCATGACACAACAAACAGAATACTGGACAACGGCGGTTACACAATGAACAAATATTTCCTTCTGCAGGGACCAACTGTATGGGAAGGAAAACGCAAGGCTGTCGAAAAAGCTATAAATAAATAGGAAATCAGGGGAATCAGAGGGGTCTGTCCCCTCTGATTCTGCCACTTATCCTTCAAATCCTACCACATATCAGAAATCCGTATCGGACGAAACAAATCTGTTGTATTTTCTTACTGTAACAACGCAGCAAGACTGCTTGTAAGGAGATAGAACATGAAAAAAACATTAAAAACACTTTTCTTGTCAGTGACTTTTGCAGGACTGGTAACTGCCTCAGCAGCCGCAGAAGGCTTTTCAACAGCAGGGTTCTGGAAAAGCGATTCAGCCCGCGCAGGCGGTTCAATGGAACTGGGATTTCCAAGTATTTTTGAAGCCGGAGATTTCTTTGTTCGTGACAGCCTGGAAGTTGGCGGGGCTGGCCTTATGACAACAGATCCTTCAACAGGAGTCTGTATGGTTTCAGACAAGGTTTCCTTTGGCGGAAAGAAAACAATCAACGGAATCTTTTTCAAATCTTACGGATTTACTTATGCCGGAGCTAATTTATTCTTCCCTGGAGCCGTGAAAGAAGGCGGAAAGAAAATGGACCTGGGCTTTGATTTCGGCGGTGGCGGCGGATTTGAAATCGGCATCGAAGAAGGAAAATCAGGATTTGTAATCGAATATGGCGGAGGCTATGTTCTGGTTCCATCAAAAATGGGAAGCAAAGAGCAGAGCACAGCTTCATTCGGGTACAACAGCCTTACACTTGGATTCAGACAGTATTTTTAATAAGATTATTATATGAAGATTTCCATTAATATTGACCAGTCACTGAATGATGATGAAATCTGCATTCATGTAAAAAAGATAACAGAACCGGTTTCCCGTCTTATAGAAAAGCTTTCTGGTGACGGGGAATCAGAAAGTGACGACGGCTTTTCTTCCATGATTACAGGAAAGAAAGATGAAACAGTGACATTTCTGAAGCCGGAAAATATTGTCCGCATTTACAGCCTGCAGAAAAAGGTCTATGCAAAAGCATACGGAAGTGAAAGAGAACAGGACGATTACGAGCTTTCCCAGAGACTTTATCAGATAGAAGAACTGATGAAAGAAGATGATTTCAAAAAGTTCATCCGTATTTCAAATACAGATATTGTAAATTTCGATTATTTGAAGAATATGGATATGAGTCTGAACGGAAATATCGTAATGAACCTGAAAAACGGTGAACGGGTTTTTGTTTCCAGAAGATACATGAAGGAAATAAAAACAAAACTTAAAATCAGATAAACAGGAACAAAAATGAAAGAAATAATAAAACGGGCATTACTGGGAATTGCCATAAGTCTGGCAGTTTCTCAGATTATCACATTGATTGTTTCCCTTTGTATTCATAACGGGACATATTATCCATTCTATCCAATTCTGGAAAAGAAATATGGAAGTCAGCTGGGCGCCATGTGTGTTCAGACTGTAATCAATGCAGTTTATGGTCTGGTATTCGGACTTTCCACCTTTATTTTCAGTAAGGATCACTGGAGTCTTGTTCGTCAGACAGTGGTACATTTCCTTTTGATCACAACCTGTTGTCTTATAGGCGGATGGCTCTGCTACTGGTATCCACACAGCGTTGCAGGATTCCTTTTCGCCCTTGCTGAATATGTGGTGACTTATTTCATTATCTGGTTCTGTGTTTATCAGAGTTACAGAAAGCAGGTAAAGAAAATAAATGATTCTTTAGGCACTCAAAAACAGGATTGATGCTTTAAATAATTGTAAATTGGGTGACGAACAGGGTAAACAGGGGGTCTGTCCCCTCTTGAGAAAGAAGATTATACTGTTCCTATGGCAAGCATTTTAATTAAAGATACAACAAAAGAAGAACGTGCAAAAATCGTGGCTGAAGCACTTGGCGATGAGTGTGGCCTTGGCTGCGGTTTTGAAGGTACCGGAATTGATTACCAGCTTTACATCGATGGAATCAAGGAACTCCGTGAGCTGAATATGGAAGCAAACTGTGGTTTTGTCCGAGGGTACCCTGAAGAAGATCCGCGAATGAGCTGTCTGGGAAACGAGTAAAAGGAGATTTTATGAAAATCGCAGCAACTTATGACATTTCAACAGATTCTATTTTCCAGCATTTCGGGAAAACCCAGGCCTTTAAACTTTATAACATTGAAGATGGAAAAGTAACTGAATCAAAAGTAATCGATAACGGCGGATTCGGTCATCATGATCTGGCCACTTACCTGAAAAATCTGGGAGTTGAAATTCTGATTCTTGGAAACCGGGGACAGGGTGCCATAGATGCTCTGAATAATGCCGGAATCAGACAGCTGGCAGGCATTACGGGAAATCCTGATGAAGCTGTTGCCGCCTTTTTGAACGGAACTTTAAAAGACAATCCTGACGCAAAATGCAATCACCACGGCGAACATCATCATGATAGCCAGCCGTCAGTTTCATTTAAGAAAATATAGCTATAATCGAATAAATATAGGAATAAATTTGACAGCATACAGTTTCTTCGCTATTTTAAACCTGAGAGGTGTCAAATGACAGCAGTTCCTATTTTTGATGTAAAGAACAGACTTCCTTATTTTATTCATCTTGTAGAAAGCGGCGAAATCGTTCAGATTACGCGCCACGGCAAACCTGTTGCCCGTATTGTTTCAGAAGAAGAAATACTTCAGGAACAGAAGACGGAAGCAGAAATTTTTGGTGAAGAACTTTGGGCCTGGCGCGAAAAAGCAAAAGATTGGTTAGAGACAACTTCAAATGAAGAAATAGATGAAATATTTAATATCAAGCGAACAATTGAACCAAATATTCGCCATCCTGAAGATTTTGACTGGTTGGAGGAGAATTAAATGCAATCAATTTATTTACTTGATACCAATATTATTTCTGAAGTAACTAAACCAAAACCAAATCAGAAAGTAGTCAGAAAGATTTTGGAAACAAGAAGCCTTTCTAAAATTGGTTCTGTAGGTTTCGAAGAAATGCTTTATGGAGTAAAAAAGCTTCCTGTATGCAAAAAACAGAGTGATTTATTTACTTTCTGCATTGATTATGTTCAAAGAAATTACGAAATCCTTCCTTTTGATATTCATGCCAGCTGGATTCATTCTGATATTCGCGAGCGACTGGAAGCAAAAGGTAAAAAGGCTCCTTTAGCCGATTCCATGATAGCAGCTACTGCTATTGCAAATAATCTTGTGCTGGTAACCCGCAATGTAAAGGATTTTGATGAAATTCGCCAGGTATCGGCCCTGATGGTCGAGAATTGGTTTGATGAGTAAAAAAAAGCCCGTTCTGAGTAAATCAGAACGGGCTTTTCAATTTAAATCACATTAAACGTACAGAGGGCTTACCTGGTTCAGGATAACTTTGTAGTCTTCATATGCCTTATCATAAGCAGCAACATTTTCTGCGATTGGCATTGTTGTTTTGCTTTCGTCCAGTTCAACGTGTGCGTCTGCAATTTCAGCCATAGAAATTGTTTTTCCGGCTTTTGTTTCCAGACACCACAGAGCCTGAAGTGCTCCACCAAAAGCAGCAGCTTCTGAGTTTACAGGAACTTTTACAGGCAGGTTCAGGATGTCAGCAACAATCTGGCGCCATACAGGAGATTTTGCACCACCGCCAGTAAGGCGAAGTTCTTTAGCGTCGAAGCCAAGGGCTTTGAATCCGTCCAAACCACCGCGCATGCTGAATACTGCACTTTCAAGAGCAGCACGAGCAATGTTTGCACGTGAACAGTTGGCATATGTCATACCTGTAATTGAAGCACGTCCGTGTGGCAGGTTAGGAGTTCTTTCACCGTTGAAGAATGGAAGAACGAATACACCGTCACAGCCTGGTTTTGCTTTTGCAGCTTCGTCGTCGAAGGCACGAACGTCCAGCTGGAACAGGTCGCGGATTTCTTCTGAAGCAACTGTACAGTTCATTGTACAAAGGAGTGGAAGGTATCCGTTTGTTGATGATGCGAATCCTGAGATTCCGTTTTCTGGATCAGCAACTGATTTGTCGTTGAAACCGTAAAGTGTTCCTGATGTACCCATAGACATTGTCAGAGTTCCACCTTTTACACATCCAGTTCCGATGGCAGACATCATGTTGTCTCCACCACCGGCAGAAACAGGGATTCCTTCTGGGATTCCGAATTTCTTAGCAGCTTCAGCATTTACGAAACCTGCTGGCTGGTCATCAGAAATGATTTTTGGCAGTTTTGCCAGAAGTCCTTCATCAATAAGGTTACATACCTTTTCTGACCATTTCTTTTCGATTGAATTGAAGATTGCTGTTCCTGAAGCATCACCACATTCCATTACGTAGTCGCCTGTAAGAGCGTAGTTGATGTAGTCATGTGGAAGCATGATGTAAGTAAGGGCAGCAAATGCTTCTGGCTTGTGACGTTTCAGCCAGAAGATTTTTGGAGCTGTGAAGCCTGGGAGCATGAAGTTCTGAACGGCTTCAACCATTTTTTCTTTTCCGCCGATTGCTTCTGTAAGGATCTTACATTCTTCAGCTGTAGATGTATCGTTCCAGAGTTTTACGTTGTAAAGTGCTTTTCCGTCTTTTCCAAGAGGAACAAATCCGTGCTGGTGTCCTGAAACACCGATAGCCTGGATAGAAGCGCGTCCTTCTGCAGAAAGTTTTCCGAAACATACGCTCAAAGCTTCATCGTACCATTCAACTTTCTGTTCACGTGTTCCGTCGTTTTCTGAAATGAGCTCCATAGGGCAGGCGCCGCTTTCAATAGTTTTTTTGTTTTCGTAATCGTAGAGTACAACTTTCATTGACTGTGTACCCATATCAATTCCGGCTACTGTTTTCATAAATATATCCTTTTTAAGTTAGTTTTTTGCCAAATCCAGGTTTGTGCCGATGAGGCCTACGAAGGCGCCGGCTTTGGCTTCTGTTGTGTCTGGGTGAGCGATGAGCCACTTGTTGCGTGCCCAAAGCAGTTTGTCTTCGAAATCAACTTCTTTAATAGCTGGTTTTTCTGTGTTTGTATCTTTTGGAAGAACGATGATTACACGGAAACCTTCTTTAGAAACTTCTCCGCCTTTTACAGCGTTACATGGAGCGTAGTGGAGTGTTGTTTCGTAAACCTGAACAACTGTTCCTTTTGGAACGTAGAATGCTTCTACACAGTTTGTGTTCAGTTTGCCGTTTTTAACTGATTCAAGGGAAGCCAGCATCAGTACACAGTCATTTGAAGGGATGTTAAGTTCTGAACCGCGGTGCCATTCAAGACAGTTAAGCTTTGTGTTGTTACCGTTACAGTAACCGATCTGGATTGGCATTCCGCCGTAAGCATTTGTAGAGAAAACGTCTCCCATAAGAGCTTCCAGGTCTTTGTCGCTTGGTTCGTAGATTACTGCGTTTGCAGGTTTTTCTGTTTTTTCATCAAGTTTTGCAAGCAGGGCTGTTACATCATAACCTGTAAGAACCTTACCGTATTTTTTGAATGAATGACTGAAAACTGATTTAATTTTCATTTTCGACTCCTTTTTATATCAGTTTGTGCCCAATACGGGCAAATATACTTATTTCTTCCATTTTATTACAAAAAATCTATTAGTCAAATTTGGGAAATCCCCTATATATTGAACATTTTTCCATAAACTTTTAATATTTGAGTTATATGAATAATGTAAACGATTTAATAAGTGATTTTCTGGATAAAGATACAGTCAATGAACTGGCCAATTTCCTGAATAAAGCAGAAAAATTCGAAAAAGCAGCTGATAAAATTGCTGTAGCCTTCGGATCAAAATCGGGATTTTCAAAAATTACTCCTGAAAATGCTGTTAAACTTTCACACAGTTTCAAAAACAACCTGACACTTCTTATTCAGAAGACCTGGGTTGAAAAATCTGATATCGCTCTTAAAGACAAGCTTCTTTACGAACTTGAACAGTTCTCTCTGGAAGACAAGAAAAAGTGGGCAGTACGCTATCCTGCATTCCTCGCTTTGATTGATGACGCAGTTTTCCTTATGTTTGGAAAACAGGCAAAATCAGAGGACTTCCTTGAGTATTCTCTTCGCATTGACCCCGAATTCGGGATATTCTGGTGGTATGTTGGAAGCCTGCCAAAGGAATGTGACTGGTCAGAAGAAAAATGCCGTCTGGCAGTTCTGGTCGGAATGTACTTCCTGGCAAATTACTAACTCTCGACTTCACTCGAGATGACAAGGCTTCCCGAATGAGGAAGCTTTTTTTATTTGGAGACGAAAATGGATTTGAATTCAATTTGTAAAACACTCAGAGCAGGAACCAATGCCCTGGCTCTTCAGACTGCTAGTCAGAAAAACAAGGCTTTGTCGGCTGTCGTTGAGGAAATTAAAAATCAGAAAGATCAGATTCTGGCAGCAAATGCTCTTGATGTTCAGAAGGCCCGGAATGGGGGAATGTCTGAAAGTCTTGTTGACCGTCTTTCTCTGGATGATAAAAAAATTGCAGGAATTATCGAAAGTATAAATCAGGTTATTGCACAGACAGATCCTATTGGTGAAGAAATCGGCGGATGGAAAACTCCTAATGGATTAACAATCCGTCAGGTTCGCGTTCCGGTTGGAGTTGTGGCCATTATTTATGAAAGCCGTCCAAACGTTACAGCTGATGCGTTCTGTCTTTCCTATAAAAGCGGCAATGCTATTCTCCTCCGAGGATCTTCATCAGCCTTGAACTCAAACCGGGCAATTGTTAAAGCAATTAAAGATGGTCTTGCCTCAGTTGAAGGCGGAGTTCCTGAAGCAATTGAACTTGCTCCATGTGAAAGTCATGACGAAGTAAAACAGATTCTGACTGCAGTCGGAAAAATAGATATGGCACTTCCACGCGGCGGTGCAAAACTTATAAAGATGGTTGTAGAAACTGCAAAGGTTCCTGTAATCGAAACAGGAAGCGGAGTCTGCCATCTTTACATCGATGAATCAGCAGATCTGGAAATGGCTTGCCGTATTGCAAAAAATGCAAAAATGCAGAGACCAGGTGTTTGTAATGCCATCGAATGTATTGTAGTGAATAAAAAAATTGCAAAGGATTTCATTCCGAAACTTGCAGAAACCTTTGACGGAAAAGTTAAAATTCATGCAGACAGTCCAAGTATGAGAATCTTCCAGAAATATCTCATAAATACTCTTGGTCCTGTTGAAAATCCTGAACCGGAAATTCAGGAACCGGTCTCTGCTGCAGAACCGGAAGCCGAAGATGTTCTTTCAATTTCCGGACTCGAAGACATTCTTGGGATTGCAGGAGAAGAAGTACTTTCTGAAACAAGAAAAACGGGACTTACGGCACCTGAGGTAGACTGGCTTGTACCGGCTGCCAGAAAAGATTTTGGATTTGAATTCCTGGATTTTGAATGTGCAGTAAAAACTGTAGGTTCCCTTGATGAAGCAGTTGAATATATTAACAGTCACAATACAAAGCATTCTGAATCCATAATTACAAATGACAGAAACAGAGCCCGTGAATTCCAGAACAGAATTGATGCATCCTGCGTTTACGTAAATGCTTCAACACGTTTTACAGATGGCGGCGAATTCGGTTTTGGTGCAGAACTTGGAATCAGTACACAGAAACTTCATGCCCGTGGACCAATGGGAATTAAAGCGCTTACTACAACCAAATACCTGATCGACGGCGACGGACAGATCAGATAATCAGAGGGAAAAAAATATGAGTGAAAATATTTCAGTATCGAACAGTATTAATATTTCAAAAATCCTGAAATCTTCAAGAAAAATTGTAATTAAAATCGGAAGCAACACCCTGGCAAAAGCTGATGGTACACAGAACACAGAATTCATGCAGAGCTTTGCCCGTCAGTGCAAAGGTCTCATTGATATGGGAAAACAGGTTGTAGTTGTTTCTTCCGGGGCTCAGGTTTCTGGAGTTTCGACACTTAAGGAATGGGCTCGTAAAAAGGATGTTCATTTCCGCCAGGCTCTTTGTGCTATCGGACAGGTTGAATTGATGACTCAGTGGAGAAAAGCTTTTGCAGAGCAGGGACTTCATATCGGTCAGTTGCTTTTTACAAAAGAAGATTTTGAAAATGATCATCGTTCCCTGAATATCCGCAACACACTTTTTACTCTGGCAGATGAAGGTGCTGTTCCAATCATCAATGAAAATGACTCGGTATCTACAGATGAATTTGCCATCGGTGATAACGATAACCTTTCGGCCCTTACAGCAATTCTCTGGAGTGCAGACCTTCTGATTCTTTTCAGTGACATTGACGGAATATATACAGACAATCCAAAAACAAATCCTGATGCAAAACTTATTGAAACTGTAACTGACATTAAAGCTCTGCGTTCGGGAATTACTATTGGAAATACAAATGCATTCGGGACCGGCGGAATTGAAACAAAAATTCAGGCGGCCGAAAAAACAACAAGTTACGGAATTCCTCTTCTTCTGGCCAATGGTTCCCAGGAAAATATTCTGGAAAACCTGGTAAACGGAAAAGCAAACGGAACAATCTTCCTGGCATAATGAATTATTCAGAAGCAGTTACAAAAAAATTAATCGCAAGCAGCCTTACAATTTCCTTTATGGAGTCCTGCACTTCGGGGCTCCTGGCTTCCATGTTCACAGATACAGAAGGAGCTTCAAAGGTTTTTACCGGAAGTCTTGTGACTTATTCAAACGAACAGAAAATAAAAGCGGGAGTAAATCCGGATGTCATTTCCGGCTTCGGAGTATACTCTGCAGAATGTGCCCGTGAAATGGCGGCGACTGCACAGAAAATCTACAGCACTGATATTGCCGTAGGCATAACCGGAACTACCGGAAATGTGGATCCAAACAATCCCGACTCCGTTCAGGGGGAAGCTTTCTTCTGCATCCATATAAAAGACAAATCCTACGATTTCCACATCCAGAAAAACGTTGCCTCCATGACCCGCCAAGAAATAAAATCCTTCTACGCCCATAAGGTTTATGAAGAATTAAATGCTTTGATTAAATCTGTGGTTATATAAATCGTACATATAAATCAGACATTATTAATTTAAGTGAAAAAAATTATGTAAATACAAAGCAAATAACACGCGAGCAAAAACAATGGAGTACCGTGGGCAAGGAGCGAGCGAAGCGAACGACGGGGACCCGCGGGAGGCCTCCATTGTTTATTGCGGGAGTGTTATTTGTTTTTGAGGTAACATATTTTTCTTAGTAATAAAAGTGTTTGATTTATATGTACGTTTGAATTAAACTTCTGCTTTATTCAAACAATTTCCTTTATAGGTTATTATTTCATCATGAAACTTAAAGGCTTTTATTCATCACTTATCGCTATTGCAATTCCGGTTATGCTGCAAAACCTGCTTCAGACTTTTGTTAATATGCTTGATACAATCATGATCGGCAGACTTGGCAGTATTGAGATTGCGGCGGTAGGACTTGGGAACCAGGTGTTCTTTGTTCTGAATATGGTCCTTTTCGGTATTTCTTCCGGCGGTGGTGTTTTTATTGCACAGTACTGGGGAAAGAAAGAAATCTCTGGCATAAAAAAATCTCTTGGTATTATGATTACTCTTTCAACCGGAGTTGCAGCAATCTTTACGGTTTTTTGTCTGGTTATTCCTCATCAGATTCTTCACTTATACTCTCCTGATCCCGACGTAATAAAAGTGGGAGGGGATTATCTCCGTCTGGTTTGTTTGAGTTATATTCCTACTGCTTTGACCTTTGCTTATACACATGCTTTCAGGGGAACAGAAAGAGTAAAACTGCCTCTGGTGTGTACAAGTCTTTCCCTTGTAACAAATGCCCTTACAAACTACATTCTGATTTTTATCGTGGGATGGGGAGTAAAAGGGGCAGCCCTTGCTACACTTTTTTCCCGTGTTGTTGAACTGATAATTATTCTTTCATGGTCATATGGGCATAAGTATGAAGCCTGCGGAAATCTAAAGGAACTTATCAGTTTTGACTGGGTATTCATCGGCAAGTTTGTAAAGATTGCCTTACCGGTAATTTTAAACGAAACAATGTGGGGACTTGGAATTACCGTTACAAATGCAATCTATGCTCATGCAGGAACTGATGCAATTACAGCCGTTAATATTACCGGAACAATCAGCCAGCTGACCTGGGTATTCTGTATGGGATTCGGTAACGGTATGAGTGTAATTATCGGGAAGAAAATCGGGGAAGGGAAAACGGAAATTGCTCAGGGGTATGCAAAACGTTCCCTATGGTTTATGCCTTCGGTAGGAGCCGTAATGGGATTATGTCTGTGGCCTTTGTCATATCTTCTGCCTGTTTTTTTCAACGTAAGTCCAGAAATAATTAAGACTGCAAAAAGTATGCTTGTAGTTCTGATGTTCTGTTATCCTTTCAATTCTTCCTGTATGAACTGGGTTGTAGGTGTATGCCGTGCAGGCGGAGATACAATTTTTTCTGCCGTTGCAGAACTGGTTACAATGTGGGGATACGCAGTTCCGGTCGGCTTCCTTGCAACCTTTGTTTTCGGACTGCCGGTTGTGTGGATTTACATCTGCATTTCATCAGAAAATGTTCTGAAAACAATAATAGGTCTAATCCGCGTGCTTAGTGGAAAATGGCTTCACGACGTAACAAGATAAAAAATTCCAGGAGGTTTCATTATGAATAAAGAATGGTCTGAACAGAATAAAAAAATGCAGGGACTTCTGAAGAAAGCCACTTTTGATGAAGGTATTCAGGAATTACTTAATCTTCGGAATGTTTTATTCAATGAGATCCTTTCATGGAAAGAAAAAGTACCTGCTGAAAAATTTGCTGTTAATCCATTTTATGGGAAGAAGCTTAGCCAGTCGGCAAATCATAATGCAAGCCTTGCCTGGTCCTTGTGGCATGTATTCAGAATCGAAGATATTGTGGTTCACACTTTAATCAACAAAGATGAACAGGCTCTTCTGAAAAACAAATATGCAAAGAAGATGAATGCCACTTCCATTACAACCGGCAACGAGCAGTCAGAAGAAGAACTTCTGGAGTTTTCAAAAAAACTGAAGGTTGATGTTCTGTATGAATACATTCAGGAAGTGAAGTCTTCTACAGACGAATGGCTGAAATCTATTTCTTACGAAGATTTGAAACAGAGGTTTACAGATGAAGATAAAGAAAGAATTCGGGAAACAAAAACTGTAAGTGATCTTGAAAATACTGCCTGGCTTATTGATTACTGGTGCGGAAAAACAACCAAAGGTTTGATTCAAATGCCTTTGTCCCGGCACTGGATAATGCATGTTGAAGCCGGCAATTATATAATTGAAATGATTCAGAAATAAAAGTTTTTCGCGATTAAAACTATATGGTATAATTAAACCTCAGTAAAAGAAACGAGGTTTTTAATGAAAAAGTTTTTTACTCTGGTATTATCTCTGACAATTTTGACATCATCAGTTTTTGCACAGAAAAAAGCAGATATAGTTTTTATACATGATATTCATTCATTCCTGAAAGATTTGTCAAAGGCAAAGACTCTTATAGACCGTCAGAAAGAAAAAAATCCTGATACGATTATTGTTGACGGCGGTGACTTTTCTATGGGAACCCTGTACCAGACAGTTTTTGAAACCCAGGCATCAGAACTCCGCTCCCTGGGAAAACTCGGCATCGAAGCTACTACAATGGGAAATCATGAATTTGACTATGGCGCACAGGCTCTGTCAAATATGTTTGATACTGCAATCAACAGCGGAGACGCACTTCCAGAATTCGTTCTTTGTAACGTTGACTGGACAAAAGACAACGATTACACAAAAACTGTAAAAGGTGCTCTGGACCGTTACAAGTTTAAGGATTACATCATGGTAAAAAAAGGTGACCTGAATGTTGCCATCATTGGTGTATTCGGTTCTGATGCATTTTTCTGTTCTCCTACCTGTGAACTTACTTTCCTTGATCAGTATGAATCTGTAAAGAAAACTGTTGCTGAAATCAAAGCAAAAGAAAAGGCAGATTTGATAATCTGTCTTTCTCACAGCGGAACCTGGAAGGATCCAAAAAAATCAGAGGATGAAATCCTTGCCAAAAAAGTTCCTGAACTGGATGTGATTATCAGTGCACATACACACACTGTTCTTGAAAAACCGATAATCAGCGGAGATACAATCATTGCTTCCTGTGGAGCTTATGCCCAGTATCTGGGAAATATTTCCCTTACTCAGAAAGAAAACGGAAGATGGAATCTGGATGAATACAGAATTGATTCTCTGAAGGGAAGTATTCCTGTTGATCCGGATTTTGAAGTTTCCCTTAAAGAATTTGACCGTATGGTTGATGAAGAATACCTGAGTGTTTTCGGTTATACCAGTAACCAGGTTCTGACAAATTCTCCTTATGATTACGATGTTTACAAGGAAGTTGGTTATCTGATGGCCGATTCAATTTATCAGACTCTTGAAGATATGAATCAGCCTTCTGATGTTGTTGTTGTTCCTGAAGGAGTAACAAGAGGAACATATAAAAAAGGACCTGTAAAAGTTTCTGATGTTTTTGAAAGCTTTTCTCTTGGAATCGGTCCGGACAACCTGACAGGATATCCGCTTATTGAAATGTATTTCACTGGCAAGGAAATGTTTACGATTGCAGAAATTGACTGCTCATTGTCTCCGATCATGTCCTATGTTGCTCTTTATATGTCCGGACTGGAATACACATATAATCCGCGCCGCCTTATTCTGAACAAGGTAACCGATGTATCAATTGTCAGAAAAGATGGAACAAAAGAAAAAGTTCAGAATGATAAAATGTACAAAGTGGTAATCGACAAATACACAGCACAGATGATTGGAAATATTATGAGCATGACTCATGGTCTGATTTCTATTGCACCAAAAGATAAGAATGGAAATGTCATTACGAACTGGGATGAAAATATCGTTTATACCGGAAACGGAGTTGAACAGAAAGGATGGACTGCTATTGCTGCATCCCTTCCTCTTTATAAAGATCTGCCTTCTTATTCGGGTGTAGTGCAGGCCCGCAAGATTTCTGATCCAAGCATTAATCCTGTAAAACTTTTGAAGAATCCATCAAAGGTGGGAGTTATTCTGGAAACTGTAATTCTTGTATTAATTCTGATTATTGCACTTGTTGTATTCCTGATTGTAAAAAAAGTGAATAAAAAGAAGAAGGCTTAGCCTTCTGATCTGATTTATAAGCCGGTTTTTCAGGACACCTTTTAGCAGGTGTCCTGATTTTTTTTTATTGAGGCGATTATGCTATAAACAGCAGAGGCCTCCACGACGCAGCCGCCCTAATTCTTTACCGGAACAAATTTTCAAAAGATCCTTTTCCTTGTCCTGTTTTTTTGAGCCCGGGGTAATTTCTTCAAGAATAGAGGCAACTTCTTTTGCTTTTGCAAAATGACCTGTTAATTCCTGTCCCATAAAGAACCAGGTTAAAGTTTCTCCGGATACAACAGGTTTTCCGCCCAGCCAGAATAATCTGTCTTTTTCTGTAAGGACTTTTTTATAAGCTGAATCACGGCGAATTTCGTATTTTTCAATGAGTTTATCAATGTAATCTTTTGGAAGTGTCGGATGAGGCATATTGAAGCTGAACCAGCGCTGAACATTTGTGTCCAGGTTCTGTCCATGCATCCATGCATCAAGGGCTGCATTTAATCCGTCCGAATATTTTGCAGATTTATTTTCCCCTGCAAAGTGCAGGTCATTTTCGGCAAACCGGTTTTTGTTTTCTTCGTGACCGGTAATGATTTTCAGGTCAGGATGTTTTCCTTCCTCCCATTCTTTGTAAACCGTAGAATGGAGTGTAAGGGTGAACTTGTGCCAGAAAGCAGAATCCAGAAGTCCTGCTTTGAAAAGCTGGCGCAAGGTTTCCATGCTGTTTATCAGGTCCTGTTCACTCTGCTGGTAGAATCCGAAAATCATATAGGAATGAACGAGAATTCCTGCTTCCTTAAAAGCGCAGGCTGCAGCAACAATGTTTTCTATGGTGGTTCCTTTGTTTACTGCGGACAGCCCGTCACCTGTAGCAATTTCTATACCGCCGCTTACAGCTGTTAATCCTGAATATGAAAGAAAATCCGCCATGTCTCTTGTGAAAGTTTTTTCAAAGCGGATATTTCCCCACCAGGTCAGTTTTTTTCCTTTTGATTTTTCATTCTGTAAATTGCGGAGTCCGAAAGCTATCATGCTGGCAGGCGGACAGGCTTCATCAACAAAGTGTATTCCCCAGACTCCGGTTTTTTCAGCCTGTTCTGTAAGGCCGTCACAAAAGTGTTCTGCTCCGACTTTGCAGAAACGGTTTACGTATTCCAGCTGGGTGTCACAGAAGGCGCAGCGGTGCCAGTAGCATCCGTGGGCCATATAAGCTTTGAGCCAGGCTCCGTCATTCCAAATGGAATGCATAGGATTCGTATCGTCAGCCAGGCGGGGATATTTTGAAAAATCAATTCCTGAAAAGTCAGGAATCAGAACACGGCAGATGTTTGTTTCAGCTTCAGCATATTGTTTCAGACTTTCATCAGGATAAGCAGAACCTATAATCTTTTCATTGTCGAAATACTTCATTTTGTACAGACATTTGCCTGAAAGATTTTGGATTGTGCTGTCATTTGTAATACATTTTTCATTATCCGCGGAAGATATTTTTTCCAGAAGATGAAGGTAACTTCCGTAGCCCATGTCATAGCTTACAAAATCAAAATAATCAAAAAGCTTTGATTCCGATAAGTTTCTGAGTTCAGTATTAATATAACCGCCGCCTGTTGCGATTATGGCTTTATTTCCATACAGTTTTCTGATTTCCTTTGCAGCAAAAACTGCTGCTTCAAAACAGCCTGGAAAGGGAACAGAGATAAGGAATAATTCGGTTGTATTGCTGACGGCATTTGAGTCTGCCGGGCAAAGATTTTCGGTAAGCACATCTTTGAAGAAATGATTGAGAACCGGACTTTCGAGTCCCTTAATTACATCATTAAAACTTGCAGTACTTGTCCCAAGATGTTCTGCATAACTGATAAGCCGGAAATCAGGATCAAAGACTGCTGTAATGAAATCGGCTAAATCGGCAAGAGCAAGACTCGCCAGAATCTTTGCATCATCTGTTGTAATGTCGCGTCCCTGTTCTGCAAGTTCCCCGAAAAAGTTTTCCATTCTGTTTCCGCGGGGAGAGTGAGGGGAGCGTACAAATTCGTGACAGAATTCCCGGGCACTGTTTCCTCCGCAAAGAATTTCTACGATACGGTCAATCCAGTTAATCCAGAGGTCCTGGTTTATGATATAACGGCGAAGCTGGAATGCAGTTTCTTCGTCAGAGTTTTCTGCCATTGAAAGAGCTTTTTTTTCTGAAAGTTCAAAAAGCTTTGTTAATCCACGACGGCAGAAAATTTTGTGAAATAATGCAGTTGATAAATCCAGCCACCTGACTTCAGAAATAAGCGAACCTGCTGAAGTTTCTGGAACTTTTCCATCCTGAAGCATCTGGAAAAAAGCTTTCAGGTAGGCTCCTGACGGATACGGTGTATTGAGCTGAACAAGTGGCGGCTGAATTATTGTAACGTTCATTTGTTTCTTTCCAGAATTGTAATTTCAACACGACGGTTCAGGGCTTTGCCTTCCGGTGTTGAATTGTCTGCAACAGGATTTGCAGCTCCGCTTCCTTTGCAGATAAAGTTTCCGGCATCTATTCCGCGTTTTGAAAGTGCCTCAGCTATGGCGAAGGCACGTTCCCTGGAAACTTTAAGTTCTCCTTCAGGATATCCAGTGTCGGCAGTGAAACCTTCGATGAGGAATTTATTTGTTCCAGCCTGTTTCAAAACTGAAGCTATTTCATCCAGTCGTGCAGCTTCTCCCGGCATCAGTTCAGCCGAATCAGGTTTGAACTTCAAATCATGAATGGCAAGTTTGATTCCTGCATCGGTTTCCTCAACCGTAATTTTCTTTTCCCCCAGGTCGGCAGGTTTCAGTGAAATTAATGGTGTATCCGGTTTTGTTGTATCAGGGAAATCCGGAATACCAGTATCTTCGGGTTTTTCTGAATCTTCAGGCTTTTCTGTGTTTCCGGGTTTCTTTTTTTCTGTATCTTTTTTATCAGCAAGTGCTACAGCTCCGATGCGTTTGAGAGATGGAATAATTTCATCGTGTGGAACGGCTGTAGGATATTCTGTGAACTGAAGAATTGTTCCTTTGTAAGAAATGCTGTTTCCGTCTGTGTAGATGAAAGTTTCATCTACGGCATCTGTCATAAAAATCATGGCACCGGTTTCACAGCTGACCAGAATACTCGCTTTGTGAGACCCTTGGGCGGATTTCAGATTTTTATCTCCGCCAAAATCCCAGTAAGTGATTCCGTATCTAGTTGCCCATTGTGCATTTATGCGGTAAACCTCTTCTCCATGATATTCTTCGCGGCCTGCATAGGTGTATTGAATCGTCATGGGGATTTTTGTGATTATTCCGTTGTTAAGTGGATCTACAGCCCGCATGCTGTTTCCTTTCCATGAGTCACCGATTGTCAGGGCTGTTTTAGGAAAGGAAGGAAAGCTTCTGAAGCTTGGGTAGCCGTAATCTTCTTCCATTGAGACGATGCCGGATTCATCAATAAAAAACTTGGATGGAATGGCATCATGAATACCGGTGAACATTACTTTTGAGTTTTTTACAGTATCCTGTACAACGAAAAAATCACCGGAATAAAAAATGTTTCCGCTGTTCGTAGTATGCTGAGTCAGAAATGAACGGACTTCACGGCTCATTAAGCCTGAATATTTTCCGTTGTCATAACGGCGGAGATTTGTGCGTTCAACAAGAGTGTAATTGTCATTTCCTGTATAAGAAATAACTTCCTGGGCGGCAAGAAATGCCGGAAATGCCAGGAAGCAGAAAAGAGAAATCAGAATGATGTAAGATTTTTTCATTTGGTGATATCTGCGACCAGCTGCTGTTCAACTGCAACATTCTGAATGAAGAGAATGCGCAGGATTGAAACAACATTTTTCTTTTTATCAATGTAATAGAAAATGCAGGTATTTCCTTCTTTCATAACCCGGACTTCGGCTTTTACAAGAGGCTGTTCTTCGAAGAAGGGGAAACGTTCAGGCATTACTTCAAGACTTGTAATTGCAGTTTTTAACCCGTTGGAAGAAACGCAGGAAGGATGTGTTTCTTCGTAACTGCAAAGGTTGAAAAAGTCTTCTCTGGCACTTTCTGTAAATTGTACAGTGTATTGAATCATAATTTTGATAAAGTCAGGTTATTTTACTGTTGTGAAAACTTTTACGGTTGGAACTGTTGTTCCGTTTCCCAGGTCAGCAAGACCTTTTTCGATTTCACTTTTGAACTGTTCTTCTGAAAGTACGTGTGCATCAAGTTCAGGGAGCTTGAGATCGAATGGAAGCCCACGGTTCAAAACAATCTGTTTGTAGAGCATAGAAATTACACCGCTTGATGTAAGTCCCAGTTTTTCAAGAATAACTTCGGCCTGTTCTTTAAGTTCAGGGTCGATACGTGCATTAATGCTGACTGTTTTTGCCATAATTACTCCAAAATATCAATTTACCTTCATTATAATGAAAGTTTGCCAAAAAAGATAGAAAATAAATGCAGAATAAATGTACGTTTGTTCAGAGGGGACAGACCCCTCTAAAATTATGTTAAACATTCCTAAAATCTTTATAGTTTTCCTGATATGTCGTGTTAGAATTAGGCTATGGAATACAACAAAACATATAAGAACTTTAAAAGCGTTACTTATCTGGTTGCCGGCTGGGCCGACAAGATAACTGAAGAACAGCTCCGCTCTGACCTGGATTTTTTCAAGAAATATGCTCCTTTAGATAAGGTTTATCTGGAAACTTACCGTGATGTATTCTGCCGTAAAGAGCAGATTCTCATGATAAAAAAGGTTCTGGAAGAAAACGGCATTGAAGTTTCAGGCGGTATTACTACTGTAACTCCGGATATAAATGATTCTGACAAGAAACGCCAGAGACTTTTCAACACTTTCTGTTACTGTAACGAACCTATGCGTAACCGGTTGAAGGAAGTTTCTGAATATACTGCATCTCTTTTTGATGAATTTATTATCGATGATTTTTTCTTTACCCAGTGTATGTGTGAAGACTGTCAGAAAGAGAAAGGGGACAGAAGCTGGAGTGAATTCCGCCTGGCAAAAATGAAGGAAGTTTCCGAAAATCTTATCCTGAAACCTGCAAAGGCTGTTAATCCAAAGTGTAAGGTGATTATCAAATATCCAAACTGGCGTGAAAGCTATCATGAAACCGGTTACAACCCGAAAGAGCAGCGGGAAATGTTCGATGCCATTTATACAGGTACAGAAACCCGTCACGGTCAGCAGCAGGACCAGCATTTGCCGCGTTATCTGAGTTATTCTCTGGTGCGTTATATGGAAAATGTACTGCCAGGAAAAAACGGCGGAGGCTGGTTTGATCCTTTTGAATGTGACAGAATCGACACCTATATGGAACAGGCTTATCTGACAGCCTTCAGCAAGGCAAAAGAAATCATGATGTTCTGCTGGCCGGCTCTGGCTGACAACAAACGTCTGACCCCAATGGGCTACCAGATGGCAAAAATCGATAAGATTATGAGTGAATGTGGAAATCCTGTTGGAATCCCCGTTTATGTTCCTTTCAATGCTCAGGGGGAAGACCATCTGGAAGATTTCCTGGGTATGATTGGAATTCCGTTTGAACCTTTCCCGGAACTGGATGTGGAAAAATTCCCGAAAGACAAGGCTCTTTTCCTTCTGGAAAGCGCCCTTTACGACAAGGATATTGTTTCAAAAATCGAAATTCTGCTGAATCGCGGCCAGAAAGTGATTGTTACGGGCGGATTTATGAAGGGAGCTCTGTCAAAGTACCCTGAAATCAGTAAATTGACTTCCATAACTTACACCGGCCGCCGTCTTGAAGCTGATGAATTCCAGGTAACCGTTTCAGGTCTGTTTGGAAGAAATTATGTAAAATCGGCATATCCAATCAGCTTTCCGTTACTGGAACACAGAAATAATGCTACCTGGACCAAGCTTAATGCGGGACACGGTGAATATCATGAAGGCATCGTAATGTATGACACTTACGGGCCTGGTTGTTTTGAGGTAATTAATCTGCCTGATATGCCAAGCCGCATTCAGGATCTTCCGCAGGAAGTTCTTACCCAGATTCGGGGCGAATTCCAGGATGATATTATAATTGACGGAACAAAGGGAGTTTCTTTATTTACTTATGACAACAAAACTTTCGGATTCTACTGTTATACAAATGATGGTTGTGCCCCAGTTGATTTTGATGTTCGCGTAAATGGTGAAGTGATTCTGGTTCCAGTTTCTGATTCGGACAAACCTAATCCGTGGATGCCTAAGGAACTTAAGCCTGTAAGTGTTGTAGATAAGTATCCGCCTTATATGCACAGGAAGGAAAAGGAAAGTGTTTTCCATATCCGCATGATTCCGGGGGGCTGGAAATTCTTCAAAATAAAATAATTTTTTTATGCAACCTTGTTGACATAAATACGTGTTTTCTATATATTAATAACACGTTGGTTCCTT
>DCHR01000024.1:0-35961 GCA_002315375.1 Treponema sp. UBA1747
AATGGTACTTACACTGAAGAACGTAAAGGTAAGTGATTCAAGTGCCTTCGGAACAGCAGAAGGAACAAAGAACATTTACGTACACCTTTCCGATGCAGCAGCAAACGGAGAAGGGGACACAGTAAGTACACCAAATAACAGCTATATATATGATGTATCGGGACCAGCAGTAGATGTAGATGACCATTCATCATACGAATACAATTCAGCAGCACTCCGCTACAGAACAACAGACACAGAAGTAACAAAGGATGCAACAGCAACAAACAATGCAGTAAGCGGACTTATTGCATCTGACCAGACCTATTACTACGGATCAGCAGATGAAGGCGTACCGTTCACCTTCACAGTAACAGATGATGAAGGAAGCGGATGCAGAACAGGCTACCGCTTCAGTGTAACAAACGGAAGTGCAACATATACAGAAGCAGACGCAACAGCAGAAACAGCAGCTTCCGGAAGCGCTTCATGGAGCATTACACTCCCTGCAGGAACCTGGACCTTCACAGCCTTTGATTACCTTGGAAACGTAACTGTAAGTCCTTCATATACTGTAGTTCAGGACAATGATGTTATTCTGGTTAGCAATTTTGTAATGCACGGAAAGGATCAGCTTAATTACGATGTTGAAAGTACAGCAGCAAATCCAACAGGTATTGCAAGAGACAGTGTTTATATTACTTTTGACATTCAGGATGATAGCAGCGATGACAAACCTGCAGCTGGTGTAAGAAAACTTGTTTTCTCAGGAAACGGAACCTTCAGCGAAGAAGCAGTTGTTTCCAGAAAGACTGTTGGTGAAGCAGATTCAACTTATGCTGTTCTTACAAAAGACGGTGATTATACGATTTCTTCTGACGGCAAAAATATTTGTTTGAAATACCCTGATGTTGGAAATCATACTTATAAGGTTACAGGAATTACTCTTGAAGCGGTTGATGGTACTGCAGAAGAACTTACACAGGAATACTTTGTAAGTCCGGAAGATGCTTCAGGAAATACAGCAGATTACAATGTTCTTGTTATCCGCGATACAACTGCACCTGTTGTTTCTGATCTTATTGCAATCGCACATGCAGACGATTCTGAAAATGGAATTATGGGTGATGAAGATAAACTCAACAGTGACAGCCTGAACAATGCAACAAAATACAAGACAGTAACACTCGAATTCAAAGCATATGATGTTGCTTCGGGACTTAAACGTGTATATGTAAACAGCGGTCTTGAAAAGGCTTCGAATAATACACCATTCAGTCAGGTTCTCTTTACTACAACGGGAACTGATGTTTCCAAACTTCTGGTTGCAGACAGCGAAGGTAACTTCAGCGAAGTAGCTGGTTCTGTTCTGACAGAAGGAGTTCTGGGAACAAGCTTTGTTCTGGACGATGCAAGAGAGGCAAAAGCAGAGGCTGAAACCTTCCGTATTACAAATGTAAGACTTCCATATGAAGAGGATGGTACATCTGTTGTTGAAGACCGCCATAATTTCTATGTGGTTTGTTACGATGAAGCAAAGGTTCGTGAACTGGAAGACAGCTCGGTACCTGTTACTTCAATTGTATATGACGTAACTCCTCCGGTGCCGGAAGTAAATCTGTATGCTTCGGAATACTTTAATCCAAAAATTGCATACAGTGCTTATGTAAAGAATGGCGGTACAGGTGACAAATTTGCACAGGTTCTTCATAGAGGCGCCGACCAGAATATTATCTGGAACACTACAGGTTATGTATATGTTACTCCGTCTGGAACTGATGCTGGAACATATAATGCGGGTTACTGGAAAACAGTTTATGAAAATTCTGATACAAAGACAGATGTTGACCAGTTCCAGAAACTGACAGTAAGTGCTAATCCATATCTTCTTTCTTCTGTAGATGCTATTGGAAATACTTCAACTCCTTCTGAATCTACACTGACAAAATTCTATGTTAAGAAAGATTCTGTAGGACCAGTAATTAAAAACTTTACTTATATAGACAGTGAAGGAAATGACCTTACTAAAGACAAAGCAAGAACTGATGTATGGTACACAAACAAAGATACTGCAGGCTTAAAATTTATTGTAAATGATGCTGATTCAGGTGTTTCATATTTTGATATCTCAACAGATAAGAAATATTATTCACTTAAAAATGGAAGCTTCCAGAATTCAGATGGTAATATTCGTATAGCAGAATTCTTGAGTTATTCAAAGGATGTTGAAGTTTCTGTAGACGGTCACAGATATTATCTTGGTGGATTTGTAACGGAGAATAAGATTAATACGGGAGTTTATACAAGCGGAGATGATTCATATACATATTATGCAATCTATAATCCTGAAACCGGTAAGTGGACTACAAATGACACCCATGAAGAAACAGAATACGTTTATTTCAATGCGTATTTTAATAATTTAGAGTGTTTTGATGATTATAGTGGTTATAGATGTTATGGATTCTATAAGCCGCTTTCTGCCGGAACAGAGCATACTGTTACAGTACAGGGTATTAATCTTTCTGTTTTGAAACAGAGTACTGTTAGCATGAATATTTATGCCTATGATGCTGTAAATAACACTAATGAAAAAAATGGTAAATGGGTAGATAAAAAATTAGTTTACGACCCTGTTGCACCAGAAATAGCTGCAACATACTTTAAGAAAACCTCTAACAGTGTTTCTGTGGAGTTTGCAAGTGATTCTGTTCTTAAAAATCACGATCTGGTAATAAAATTTGCAGAAAATTATAATAATTCATATTCTTATTCCGGTATTAATAAAATTGAAGTTGAGCTTACTTCGGATACTCTAAATGCAATTGCTTCTGATCATAATTTGTCAGGTTCAGCAGATTTTAGTATTTATCGTTTGGATTCTGATAGTTCAAATGGTTCTGCAACTGATCCTTCTTATTACTCAATAGATAAAGATGTTGAAGTAATCTCTGAAGGGTATAATAAAGCCAAACTTGTAATTAAACTGGATGATAGTGCACAAACAAATACATATGAATACAGTTCATCGTCTCCGGTTTACCGTTATGTAGTAATTAAAGGACTTACAATTGCAGGTGGTGTAGACCAGACTGAAACAATAAAAGTAACCCTTACTGACCGTGCAGGCAACGTTTCTGATAATACAGGAAATACAAATAACGAAACTTCTATTGGCTTCGATATTTCGGATCCAGTAATGCATCCTGTATACGGCAACAGTATTATTGACGGAAAACTTGCCCGTTCATACTTCAAGACTGTATTCGGAAAACCGACAGTTCTTTCGCTTCATCATGCAACAAGCAATACAGATGTAACAAAGATTTTTGAAAATAAAGCAATTGCAGATAATATGGTTTTCAATATCTTCCCTGAACCTGGTGATGGTATTCAGAATTATGGAAATATATCATATGCAAATGCAGAAAAAGGTAATCCTGGAGATGAATGGCTGACCCATTCAGATAAGACCGAACTTGTTTTACGTTTCAACAAAAATGGTTCAGGAATCAGATCAATTATGCTTGGAACTGAAGGTGGAGCCGACGTTGCTACATGGACATTCAGAAGAATTCTTTTCAATAAAGAAAAAATTCAGGTAAGTATAGATGAAGGAGAACACTGGTATAAAGAAGGTGATACTGCACTTCCATTTGAAATTACTGCCAGTGCTGGTGATAAAATTTATGATACTCTGACCTTTACTGATCCATCAATCTGTCCAAAGGGTGAAAACTGTTCAGTAATGATTAAGGGTGTAATGCCAAACTTTGAAGCAACATACTACCGTAATAATGCTGATCATAATAGTGAAAATATCTGGTGGTCTGATGTAATTGTAACAAGTCAGGCAGGCCGATCAAGCACTTATAATTATGCACTGGCTCTTGCAGATGACGTAGATACTGCGGAATTTGTAAAACAGAAGATTTCTGTAAAAGATACATCTTCTACTAATACATCATATACTGACGGAAAAACTATCGAGATTACAGGAAAGGTTCAGTCAAAATCTACCCATAATATTTATAGTTCAGGTCTTTGGGCTATCCAGCTTAACGGTGCAGAATTTGATACATCGGCAAATCCATCATTGAAGGCTTCCGTTACAGTACCAACAAAAGATACCGTTACAGTACCAGAAACAGATATTCCACTGCTTCTCCCGAATAAATCAGATTTAGCAAATACAGATTCAATTACCTTCAGTTATGATTCTTCAAATGATTACTCTGTCCGCAGAACTGTAGATATACTTACTACAGATTCTAAAGTAAATATCAAGCCTGATGAATATAAATGCAGCATTTCTTCTGATAAGACAACAATGTATCTTAATATGCCGTTTGATTCTCATGAGGGCTATAATTTTGTACTTACAGGAATAAAACTTCCTGCTGGTGCTCTTGATGGAAGTCATGACGGTGCACAGAATATTTCTGTAAAACTCATCAAGTACTCAGGACTTACCAATGATTCAGAAGACCGTTACTGGAATTATGACGAAAAAAAAGAAACTAATGAGTACTATAAAGAAATCTGGCGTGAAGCAAATGCATATTACACTTCAAGTTCGTCACATAGAAATGCATCTAACTTCGCAAATAACGGAAAGAGTAATTCTGATAATGGCAATGCAATTACTCTGGATACTGTGGACCCTGTAATTACTTGGAATGGAATTGAAGATGCTTCAAATTATTATCATTCATTTAAAGATTCTGAAACAGAAACCGTTTATTATCCGTCTACTGCTTATGTAAGAGTATCTTACTCGATGACAGATACAGGCGGTTCTGGAATTTACGGTTATCGTTTTGATACAAATTCAACAGCCACTACTACAAGTACTTATATGACTGAACTAAGTAATATACAGAGCCTGAGCGGTCTAGATGCTAATTCATTTAAAGGTTATCTTCACATAATGGATAATGTTGGACACGTTGTAAGTCGTCCGGTTACTTATGAATCAGATGCTGAAAACCCAAATCCAACTGAACCGACTACATGGAAGAGTGATAAAACAGCACCTTCTATTAAATCTGGCGTAATCAGACATTATTATGGCGATACACCGGAATCCAGATTTATTTTGAAACAATATGAATCTGGTTCTAGTTCAAATTATTATTATGTTTACCATAACAGTTCTACTTCTACAGTTTCAGGTTCGTTTACTGATGATCCTGTTTCTGGGGAAACAGGTGGTGTTGACCAGTTCTTTACAGAATCCGGTTCAGGATTCTATGGAACAAGTTCTACAAGTGAAACTCACCATGAAAATATTTGGACTGATTACAGATGGTCAACCGGAGACTCATACCATTATGTTTACGATAAGGTGGGAAACCGCACAGCCTTTTATCTGACTAAAAAGAAAGACTCTGACTCTCCAACTCTTACTCTTACCGGTATAACCGCTCCGGACGGAAAAACTCTTTACAGAACTTTTGCAGACTCTGCCATTTCAAAAGATCCTGATGCTCCATCGGTAATCTTCCTGGATTCAACAGCTGCTGCTGACGGAGTTACACTTTCATTCACTGCTGCAGATACAGGTACTAATGCAACTGGTGTTTACAGAGTAACCGTTGGTGGAACAGGTCTTGCTTCTGGCGCTGACGGTGCTTCTGCAACACTTGCAAATACAACAAGCTTTACAACAGATTCAACAACCGTTACCTGGCTCCTTGGTGCAGGTGAGACAAAATCAGAAGGCGGCAACGGACTCCTCCGTTCAATCACAGTTACAGACTGGGTAGGAAACTCAACCACTTACTGGTTCCAGCTGGTAAGTGATACAACAGCCCCTGTTCTTGATCTTTCAGGAAACGGACCGTTTGCAGCTACTACTCCAGGACAGACTTATACTATCTCTAATCCAACCAGTGATTCTGTTGCTAAGACAGGTAAGCCTTTATTATTCTTCAGCCCTTCAACCTGGGTAAATAATAATAAAACTACAAGTGTAACAGTTAATTTATCTGCAGCTGCACTTTCTGATACAACATCAGGTCTTGATAACGCTGGACAATGGTATTCTAATGAAGCCTGTACTTCTGTAGTTACCGAAGTTTCCTTTATTCAGACCAGGGCATGGCAAACAAATACATGGGTATATTCAACTCCACAAGCTTCTATCCCAACAATTTATACAAAAGATAATGTTGGAAACACTTATTCCATTACTTTTGTTGGAAAAACAACTGATAATATTGACGAAATTTCTGCTGATGAGAAGGTTATTTTCTGTTACGCTCAGGCAAATACTGCTGCTAACATCAATCTTCAGACAAATCAGATTGTTATGGATGGAACTTCTTATGCTGAATCCGGTACAGTAGGACTGTATTCTGGAGCCGCAAGAAAAGTTTATATCACCGGATCTTCAACAAAAGTGAATTTTGCTCCGGATGACTATAACGGACTTTCTTATCAGTACAAGGAAGGTAACGGGGACTATAATACTGGTACTAGATTCAGATCTGGTTCAAAAGTTGCTTCAATCACTATGGAAGCAGGAAAAACATATACTGTTAAGCTTTACTCAACAAAAGCAGCTTCAATCTATACTGAATACAGCTTTGAAATAATTCAGGATGCTTCAGCTCCTTCGCTTGCTTTTGCTTCAAGTGCTGCATCAACAGGATTGACATATCCTTCTTCTGTAACACTTTCTACTTCAAAAGAGAGTCCTGCAGATCTTTACATAAAGGGAACAGGAAAAGATGATTATCATTCTATTGTCCTTAAAGCAACAGATACTGGTTTTGTCGGCGTTAAATCGGCTGAAGCCGGTGGAACAGGATTTGTAAAAGTTACAAATGAAGGCAAAGAGACTGTAACCAGCGGAACTCGAACAGTAAATGCAACCGACGAAATGGAAATCACTTTCAGACTTGGTAGCGGAGAAAACAAGACTGAAGGTGGAAATGGTCTTCTCCGTTCTCTTACTGTTACTGACTGGCTTGGTAATGCTTCAACTTACTGGTTCAAGCTGATTTCGGATAACACAGCTCCGGTTTATACAGCAGCTGCTTATGATCTTCTTTCTGCACATGCTTATGATGCCGCAGAAGAACCAAGTCCATATGTGGTTAATTCTAACAATGCTGTTTATATCAGAGATACAGCAACTGTAACTCTGCCAGTTCTTACTGATGGAATTACCGGTGTAAATGGTAACGGATGGACTCTTACATCTGGTTCTGGTGCAAGTCTTTCCGGCAGAAATCTTACAGTTACAGAAGCCGGAACCGTTGCACTTTCTTACCAGGATAATGTGGGAAATGCAGTAAACAAAGAAATAACAGTAAAAGTAATTTCTACAAGTCCTACTCTTGCACTTGCTGATTCAGGATATATCGGAACTGACGATTTCACTGAATCAACATGGGGTAATGGTACTTATACTGTTTACACAAAAGCATCAGACGGAAATGCAAGACTCAAGCTTAAGCGTCAGAACATAATCAGCGGATTTACTTCTTATACATATGCAGGTACTGGTGCTGTAAGCAGTGTAACTGGAAATGTAGCAGATGATACAGAAATCTCATTGTCTGCAGGTACATACGTATTCCAGGCATCAGATACATTCAACCAGACAGCAGAATATACAGTAACAGTTATTGCTGATAGAGAAGGCCCTTCTGTTGGTTCAGATATTATCGTAAATGCTCCTTACACAGACGGAGAAGATTATTACTGTACAGGTGCTTCAAATACAGAAAAAACTGCATATACCTTCTACACAAAGGGAACTGATTTAATAACTGTTGATCTGTCGGCTCTGGCAGATTTGTCAGACAGCGGTTCAGGATTCCGTGGCTGGTCAGAAAGCGGTACAGATTATACAGCAATTACTTCTGTTACTCTCCCTGCCGGAAGCGGTGCAGTTAAGACAATCTACATGTGGGATAAGGTTGGAAATACAACAGCAGTTACCTTCACAGGAACCAGATGTGACAGTGTAAGTCTTACTGTTACACCGGCTTCGGGCACTGGTATTTACTACGATTCTTCAGCAGAAAAGATTTTCACAAACCTTGCTTCAGTAGATGCCACAGTTTCCGCTTCAGGTTCAAGTCCTCTGACTTATTCTTCAAATGTTACTGAAGGTACAGCAACACTTGCTGCTGGTGAAGAAGGAGTTGTAAAATCTTACACAATTTCTGTAAGTGATGTTGTAGGTAATACTGATTCCAAGACAATAAATGTAATTAAGGATACAGAAAAACCAAATCCTGACAGCCTTGTATTTACAATTACAAAGAATGCAACTTCCTCTAACGGAGAAAATGATGAAAGCATCAAATCTTATTTCGATAACAGTGATCCGGACAACTGGAAGCTTTACTACAATAAAGAATCGAAGATCTATCCGTTCTTCACAATTACAGGTATTAATGATGCGCTTTCAGGTCCTGCAAAAATCGGTTTGAACAGTACAACTAATAAACCAGGTTCAAACTTTATGGATGTCGTAAACGGAGAAGCAAAAAATGTTTGGGGTTCATTTACCGGCACAATGGACAAGGCACTTTATATTTCCGATAAAGTTGGAAACGGAGCCGAAGATGGAACTTACTGCAAAGTTATCCATGGTATTGCGGATACAACAGGACCTGCTTCGGTAAGTATTTCTGGTGATGACGCCGTGTACTTCAAGAAAAACGATGGAACCTACGTTTACAATGGTCTTGGAACACTTTCAGGTACTGACGGTGGTTCAGGCATTGATACTGTTGTTGTAAACGGAAACAGAATTGTTGCAACTGACAAGGTTGGTAATACATCTGATTTCGGTGAAGTGGATTCTTCATTAGGAAAGATTAATAGCTTCGAATATACTGCGGACTCAGGAAGGGATGCTGCTATTGCTTCTGAAGCTGATAGTGACTGGTCTGATACATGGGCACACAGATATAGATTTACTGTTTCAGGATATTCTTCAATTACAAAGATTTATGTTCTTGGTGTAGATTCAAAAGATTTTGGATGCAATAATTTGTATGTTGGTACATCTCGTGTAAATCTTAGTAAAACTGCTTCCGAATATTCTGAAAATAAATGGTTAATTGAAATCAATGTTCAAAATGCAAACAACCTTTCAGGCGACGTGGTAGTAAAACTTTATTCCGGATACGGTAACTGTACTCCTGCAAATGTTTCAATTTTTGTAGCAGGAACAAAAACATCAGCCGTAAATCCTTCTATCACTTCCCGTTTCGGAACTGCAATTATTAGAACAGGAGCCAATATCACATCTACTGTAGCCAGAACTGTACGCCAGATCTTTATTCCGGAAAACCGTGATGTAACTGCCGGTTCAAAGAAATCTGAAGTTGCTTCAGTAAAGAATATGGGAACAGAAGTTGTTTCTGAAACAGTATCTTCAGTTGCTGCAAAAACTTCCGATATTACAGTAAAGAAAGCAAAACGTGATCTTGAAAAACGTGCTGCAGAAATTGAAGCTTCCGGAAAATATGGAACTGCCGCAGGTAAACTTGTTGAAGAAACTGCAGCAGCAGTTAAAGAACTGGTTGAAGAAACAGAAATGACAGAAATTGATGAAATTCAGCCTGAAATGGGAATTTCAGAAAATGTTGTAAAACAGGAGAATTTTGTTGATAAATCTGCCGTTGAAGGTTATAATAATAGCGATAATGCAAAAAGTGTGGTCATCGTTATTATTTCTGCTTTGCTTCTTCTTTGCAGTATTTTTGTAATCATTCAGTATAATAAACGTAAGAATAAGTAGCGTATAAAAACTGAAAAGACGGCAGGAGTTTTCTGCCAATATATCGAATTTGGTCAGGTACGGGGTGTACCTGACAGGAGGACAATATGAAAGCAAAAAAAGTTATTCTTTCACTCGTGTTAGCAGTTGTAGCAGCAGTTGCATTTGCAGCTGACTATTCAGTTGCCAGTGTTACAGGAAAGGTTCAGTATGAATCTGCACCAGGAGTTTGGAAAGACATCGTAAAAGGTGATGTTCTTACAGCTTCTACAGTTATCAATACTGGTTTGAATTCAAAACTCGTTCTGAAATGCGATGATGACACTCTGACAATTAAACCTATGCAGAAAGGTACAATCGAAAAACTTCTTTCTACTTCTGGTGTTGTAAAAAGTGGAACTAAAGGCAAACTCAATGTTGCTAAAGGTGAAACAGCTGACGACGAAACTGTAAAATCTAAGGGAATTTCAACCGCTTCTTCTCGTGCTTCTGAAGCAAAAGAAGATCTGGAATGGGATGAATAATCTCTTCTCTTTTATTTCTATAAATAGGAGAATCGTATGAAAAAAGTATTTATTTTAGCTTTACTGATGACAGTTCTGAGTGCTGCAGTTTTTGCAGAAAAAGTAACTGTTACTGCAGTTGAAGGAAAAGTAACAGTTCTTTCTGGTTCTGAATGGGTTGCAGTAAAAGAAGGAATGGTTCTGGATCTGGAAGATTCTATTAATACAGGACTTAATTCTTTTGTTGCCTTTGATAACGGAGTTTCTGTTAAACCTATGAGAAAGGGAAAACTTGCTGACCTGGCTGCAAAAGCTGCAGATAAAAGCACACTGGTTCTTGGCTCAAGCCTTACAAAAGAATCAATTAAAACTCTTGCAGCTGTAAATAAGGCTTCTGACGGTGCAGGACGTGCATCGGAAGCAAAAGAAGACCTGGACTGGGACGAATAATCCTTCAAAAGAAATTGAGCTTACATTTTGTGTGACTGAAAATTTAATTTAATCCTGTGGGAGGGAACTGATTAAATCGGTACTTCCACAGGTTTTTTTTTGTTTAAAGACAAAAAGTATTGAGGAATTTATGAAAAAGTATCTTAGTTTTGTGATTGCTTTTCTTGCAATTGCCCTTTGTAGTCTCTCGGTTTTTTCCAGTATTGATAACAAAATTAATGACGTCTTCATGAGTGCAACACATCCTTTGGAAGAAAGTGACAAAGTTGTAATGCTTATGGTAGATGACAACTCGGTTGAACATGTTGGGACATGGCCATGGAACCGTAATATTATGGCAGATACCATCGTTTATGCTCGCGAGCTTGGTGCCGATTCGGTTGTATTCGATCTTAGCTATCTGGATCCAAGCAGCCGTTCTGCCGATCCGGAATATGTGGAAAAAGAACTTCCTGGATATATTGACCAGGGGTTTGAATCAATTTCCCAGGGTGTAAGTGATATTATCGATTATTTTGCTGACGGTTCACTTACTGCTGAGGATGCAGATTATGCAAAAGAAAGTTTTGTCGAATCAACTGAAGCAGTTAAAGACCAGATTAAAACAAACGTTTCTTACGTTGTTACAGACAACGATGAATACCTTGCAAACTGTCTGAACTTCTTTGAAAATGCCTTCCTTACTCTGGACTTTGAAAACCGCGATGCCAATGAAGGAGCTTCAAAAAACTCTGACATTTATTATCTGGCAACAAAAATTGCACTTCAGAATCTGGACGCCTCAGAAGATACTAAAACTCCTGAATTCAATACTATGATGCCTGCTCTGGACTGTCTTATTAAGAAAGCTCACGGTGCAGGTTTCGTTAACTCTGAACCAGATGATGATGGTTACCGCCGCCGCGTTCACCTTGTTTTCAAATATGACGGCGTTTACTATGGACAGCTGGTATTTGTTCCTCTTCTGAATAAATTCGGAAATCCGGAAGTTATCGTTACAAACAATGCAATCACTCTTAAAGATGCAAAAATATCTGAGACAGAAACAAAGGATATTGTAATTCCTCGCTGTGAAGACGGATCTGTCCTTATTAATTTCCCTAAAGAAAGAGCTTTCAAAGGGAAAAAATTCCTGGATTACAACTACATCAGTGTATGGAGTATTTACCAGCTTAAGCGCGCAGAAAAAGCTCTCATGAGACAGCTTAAAGACATGGACGACGGATCAGTGTTCCTTGATCTGGGACTGGATGATACTCCTCTTGATATTTATCAGAACGCAATTTACATTCGTGAAGCAATGTATGAAGGAACTGATGATGAAATCAATTTTGCTACCTTTATTCAGTACAGAAATGATTTCTTTGATCTGGTTGGACAGGTTCTTTCAGATGAAACTCTGGATTTCCTTCTGGATCTGAATGCCGAATATGAAGATTACTGTGCTTCTCTTAAAGAAATTTATGAAGAAACAAGAATTACATACAATTCCATCATGAAACGCCGCGATACGGTTCGCCAGCAGATTAATGGAGCTATGCTTATTGTAGGTACTTCTGCAACAAGTACAACTGATTATGGTCTTACACTTTACGAAGAAAACTTCCCTAACGTAGGTGTTCACTCGGCAGTTGCAAATATGATTCTTGCAGAAGATTTCCTGGATGACTCTCCATGGTGGATTTCTTTAATCATTGCAATCATCATATGTATGCTTTATATCGTAATTGCAAAGAAACTTTCTACAGGTAAATCGCTTATTGTTGGTATCTGTCTTATGGTAGTACTGACTGCCGCAGAGTGGGGCTTTTTTGCACTGACAAAGGTTTATATCGGAACCTTTATTCCGGTTGCATCTCTGTTCATTACTTTCGTAGCCCTTACGGTTATAGGATACCTTACAGCCAGCCATGAAAAGAAATTCATTCAGGGGGCATTTGCTCAGTGTCTTTCTAAAGACGTTGTAAATGATATTGTCAGCAATCCTGACAGTCTGAAGCTTGGTGGTGAAAATCGTGAAATGTCTGCAATCTTTACAGATATTCAGAAATTCTCAGGTTTCAGTGAACTTATGAACGCCGATGAACTGGTTGCTCTTCTTAACTTCTACCTTACTCCAATGAGTGACATCATTATGGAAGAGGGTGGAATGGTTGATAAATACGAAGGAGATGCAATCGTTGCTCTGGTTGGTGCTCCTCTTAAAATGGAAGACCATGCAGCACGTGCCTGTGCCGCTGCCATTAAGATGAAAAAATACGAAAAGAAAATGAACGATGAAATCGTTGCATATTCAATCAGCGATGCTACAGATATTCCGACAAACCTTCGTTCAGCTTTCAAGAAAATGACATCAAACGGACGCCGTATTTTTACCCGTATCGGTATCAACTCGGGTGAAATGGTTGCCGGATTTATGGGTTCTGAAAAGAAAAAGAACTACACAATGATGGGTAACAATGTAAACCTGGCATCACGTCTTGAAGGTGTAAACAAGCAGTATTCAACTGGCGGTATTCTGATTTCGGAAGCAACAAGAAACCTTCTCGGCGATCAGTTTGTTGTTCGTTCTCTGGACCGTGTTCAGGTTGTAAACGTAAAAACTCCAATGCGCCTTTATGAACTTATGGAAACCAGTGCAGATGCTGATGAAAAACTGGTAAAATATGTTGAATACTGGGAAAATGCAATGCAGGTTTTCGAAAGCGGTGACTATGAAAAAGCTCTTGAAATGTTCAAGAAATGTACTCAGGCCAAATTCGATGACAATGTTGCAAAATATTATGTTGAATTGATTGAAAAGTTCTTTATTCAGGGAAAATATCCTACAAAAGAAGATGACTTTGGTGTTGCATATAATGCCGAAAATCCGGATGATATGGATCCTTCATGGGTTGGCACCAAGTATGAGATTAAAGGAACCTTTACTTTGCTGCAAAAATAAACCAGCTTAGTGAACATCAGAAGCCTGAACTGCACCGGAAAGTGAAGTTCAGGCTTTTTTTTGCTGAAAAAAAATGAATAAAAATATGATATTTTAAAAAATAAAATTTGACTTATAAAAAAAAAGGGATAAAATGAATTTATAAAATCAACGCGTGTTGACTACACGAAAACAAATTTATCCTGTTTTGCCACGAAAACGTTGATTTTTTTATTTGCATGATTATCAACTCGTGTTGATTAAAATGTATAAAAGAATTTTTTATGAGGAGTAAAAAATGAAAAAGCTTTTAGTGTCAGTTTTAGCAATGACTGTAATGCTTGTTGGAACTGCCTATGCAAAATCTCATTCAGCCGAGGAAGGGAAGAATCAGAATATTATTGTTGAACCTGTAAATAACCTTTCTGAAGATTTTATGCGCGGTGTAGACATCAGCTCGCTTTATGAGATTGAACAGAACGGAGGAAAATATTATAACGCACAGGGTCAGGAAGAAGATTTATTCAAGATTCTTGCAGATAATGGTGTTAACTGGGTTCGCCTCCGTGTATGGAATAATCCTACAGATGGTGGTGGAAGTAACAGCGTAGAAGTTGATAAAAATATGGCTGTTCGCGCCAAGAAAGCAGGTTTAAAACTCCTTATTGATTTTCATTACAGTGATACCTGGGCAGATCCGGGGAAACAGCCTTGTCCTGCAGAGTGGAAAAACTTAAGCGAAAAGCAGCTTAATGCAGCTGTTGAAAAATATACAAAGGAATCTTTGCAGGCCTTTATCGATGCCGGTGCCCGTCCTGATGCAGTTCAGATTGGTAATGAATTGAACAACGGTTTTATGTGGCCAATCGGTAAAATATGGGGAAATGCAGGTGAAAAAGTTGGCGGAATGGATGCCTTCGTTGGATTATTGAAATCTGCTTCTAAAGGTGTTCGTGCTGCTGAAAATGGCGGCGAAAAAATCAAGATTATTATCCATCTTGCCAACGGTGGTGAAAATGCCCTTTACAGAGCAATTTTTGACCCGATCACACAGGCAAAAGTTGATTATGACATAATCGGTCTTTCTTTCTATACCTACTGGCATGGTTCTACAAACGATTTGAAGAAAAATATGACTGATCTTGGGAAACGTTACGGTAAGGAAATGGCTGTTATGGAAACAGCTTATGCATTTACCAAAGAAGACGGTGATGCTCAGGGTAACGTTTTCATGGTTTATTCGGGAGATGATTCCGGTTATATTCCTTCAGTTCAGGGACAGGCAACAGCAGTCAGAGATGTAATCGCCGCTGTAGCCTCTGTAAAAAACGGAACCGGGGTTTTCTATTGGGAACCAGCCTGGATTCCGGTAGACGGTGCCGGCCTTTCAAAAACAGAAGGAGATACCTGGGAAAATCAGTGTATGTTTGACTTTGAAGGAAATGTTCTTCCTTCTATGGCTGTATGGAATCTGGTTTACGGTAATGACCGCGGTGCAGTAAATAATGTATGGGGCGGTTCTGCAAAAAATGGTTCAGGTTTCATTCCTTACGATATTGCTGATCCGATTAAAATCACAACAATGCCGGGAGTAGCACCTGTTCTTCCAAAAATGCTCAAGGTTGTTTATACAAACGACAAAGAATCAAATGTTATTGCTTCATGGGAAAAACATGACTGGGCAGCAGAAAAAACTCCAAGAACCTTAACAATACACGCAGGACTTTCCGGTTCAGATTTCAAGGTTCCTGCAGAAATCGAAGTAAGTTCGAGAGTAAACATTTGTGCAGATAATTCCTTTGAAAGCGGAAAACTTGGTAACTGGAAACTGAACGGTTCTGATACAGCCTGTTTTGTGGAAAACAACAAGAGCAACTCCCATACAGGTAAATGGACCTACAAATACTGGCTTGGTACAGGATTCAAATCGGTTCTGACCCAGGATTTCAAAAACATCGATAACGGAACTTACGTTATTACACTCTGGGCAATGGGTGGCGGCGGAGAAAATGACATCAGACTTCTGGCTGCAAATTATGACAAATCAAAGAAACAGATTTCTACACATATCGAAAATACAGGCTGGACTCTGTGGAAGCAGTACAGAATTGAAGTTCCTGTAACAAATAACCAGATGACAGTAGGAATCTATCTGGATACAAATGCCGGAAACTGGGGAAACTTTGATGACATTGAAGTTTATCTGAAAGAAGCTGATAAACCTGATGTTCCTGTAACCTGGGAAGATTCTTTTGCCATTGATTTGAATACAGACTTTTTGAACGAAGAAGCTTCTGCTCCTGTAGTAACAGAAAATGCTGTTGCAGGTCCAATGTCCAATGTTCTTCAGGGAATCTGGATTGAAGCTACAAGTGATACGGGTGCAATTATCCGTGACATCGCAACCGGTGAAAAATCAGGTTATGAAATTGACAATGAACACTTCAAATCAAATGCAAACTGGTGGTTCTGGGGCGACATTACAAAAAATCTTCACCTTGATGCTGAAATCAGTGTATGGGATTTTGACAAGACCTTGTATCAGGCAAACAGTTTTGCAGCCAATGTTCCTACAGTAACCTGGGGCGACGGCTTACAGAATCTTGCAGGTATGTTCTTTAGCCCGGTTTACAACGGAAATGATGATGGTGTCGGTTCTTTGAATAAAATGGGCTTCACTATTTCAAATCCTTATCTCAACGTAAAACTTGGTTACGGAAATCTGAAAGAAAACGGAATGAGTGAGTTCTCTGGTATTTTCAATGTTCTGGACAGATGGCTTGATGTCGGAAAAGGATTTACAGAAATTACAAACGGAAAGAAGCTTTCAAGAATCGGTGATGTAAAAATCAACGTGCTTGCGGCTTTAAGCCAGATGAGAGGAACCTTCGGAACTTATGATCTTGTAAACCTTAAGTTCGGCGACAATTATCAGGCTGCCTTTACCTTTGGAAGTACAACAACAGAAGAACAGCTCTTCTTCTATAATAAAAACAATACAAATGCAGCTTCTGCTTACTTCAGTGCAGAACCACTGGATACCCTGAAACTTGAAGCTCATGCTTTGGGGACTTTCGGAACAGGACTTAAGTTCGGACAGAATGCTCTGGCTTATGCTGGACGCGTAACCTTCCATAATGAAAACCTTGAAATTGCAGCCAAAGGAACTTATGCAGGAGAAGATGTTACTTCTGTATGGGGTTCTGACGGACAGATTTATGACGATATAAATGCAGATTCTATCCGCGGTCAGCTGGATGTAAATTACAACCTGAAAGATTTTCTTAATATCGGACTTGATGAATCGATAAAACTCAACGATTATGATGATCCTGCTAACGGACTTATGAATATCCGCACACAGCCAAACATCGATTTTGATCTGGAACCTTTGACAGACATCGGTTTGAAAATCAGTGCTTACGGTGTAGTTAATGTTGACCGCCTTGCAACAGAAACAAGCAAGAACCGCGAAGTAATTACAAGTTTTGATGAAGCAGGTATCGAAATCAACGCTAAAGATCTGGGACGCTACATCAGAAAACTTACTTTTGATTACGCAGCCTCAATTGACTACGAGGACTGGAAAGAAGGAAACAAATATGACATGGGCGTATTCTACAATTCCTTCATGCTTTCAACTGATGTAACAGACAATCTGAACTTCCATGCCGGAGCAATTCTCCGAAATAAAGCCGAAGAAGCCGCTGCTTTTGTTCCATTCGGATTTGCACTGGGAATGAAGATCGCAAAAATACCTGTTCTTGGAAAACCAATGTTCTGGACTCATTTCAGCTATGGAATGAATCCTTATTCAGAAAACAATTACAGTCTTTACCGCGCAGACAACTGGATGAATAAAACTCCGCACAGAACATATCTGCTGAACGATTTGTATGAAGATTACACAACAAGCCATATCAGTTTTGGATTCATCTGGAATATTCAGTAGAAAGGTAAACGGGAGAAATGAAAATGAAAAACACAAAATACAAAAATTTATTTAAGTTCTTTTTTGCGGCTTTGATTTCAATTGTTCTTTTTGCTGCCTGTGCTGATGCCAACGGACTTCATAACCAGCAGGCCGCTGAAGTAACTTTTGAGTTTATTAATTTCCCTGAATCGGTTGACGGAGATTACGCAATCCCGGGGCATTACAGTGGTTCTGGAACTTCATGGGAAGTTGGAATTGAAAATGTAATGATCAAGATGACTGCCGGAAATGGTGTAAGTGATCCTGTAATGGTTTCAAATGCAAACATACAGTTCAGTCTTGTAAAGGCAGGGGATACAGCCTGGAACCGTTCATGGTATCAGCCAGGCATCCTGGAAGGAAACGGATCTGACAGTGGGGTTATGAGGAATTTCTATATTGACGGATTAAATCTTTCTGCAGGACAGATAACAGTAATTGTAGATGGAAGTGTAAGTCCGGTTACACCAATCGAAAAATAGGAGCAGGTCATGAAAAAGATAATTAAAAATACAGTTTTGATTTCAGCTTTAGCAGCTCTTATGATTTTTACAGGCTGTGAACAGTTTCAGGGTATGCTTTCAAGCGAACAGCAGAAGGAAATGGATCTGGCTACAGGTGTTGCAGGTCTGTCAGGTAACACCTGGTATTACAATGGAACTGCCGGTGAGAATATAAGCCCTCTGGCGGAAATCAACGGAGACAAATATTGTGAACAGACTTTGAAGGTACAGTTTTCAAAGCAGGTTGCAATAAAAGAACTTTCCGGAAATATGATTCTGACATATACAGACTCGGATGGTTTTCAGAATACAAAAACCATAACTTCTCTGAAAGGAACATTCGGTTCTGATTACAAATCTTTTAATCTGGATATGAGTGAAGTTGTAAGACTTCTGGATGGAACAACAATTCCAAGCGGAACTGCAAATCTGGAAATCAAGCTGGGCGGATTTATCTGTGCTGAAGGCAGCCAAAAGGGAAGACCGGTTTCAACTCTGAATCAGAAGATTTCAGTTCAGCCTTTCTTTCAAACAACAAAAGTTGATTTTTCAACCTGCTGGTATGTTCACGGGCAGTCAGTTATCAAACTGCTTGTAAACGACACCTTTGCTTTGACTGCAGCAGCTTCTGCTTACAAAGTAGGAAGCGGATCAGAACAGTTCACAATCACAGCGGATGGAAAGAATCTTGTATTCACTCCTGAAACAGATGTTCATGGGAAAATCGATTCTTATTCTTTCCCGGTTTACGGTATTCTTCCTGATTCAAACGGTTCTTCCTTCATGAAGGAAATCCAGGTAAACCTTGTTGACCGCGCAATTATCATCGACGGAGAAAAAGACGGGAACTATTCAGTTGACCGTGCTGTTGAAGTTGAGGATGAAGAAACTGACCAGACAGCATTCGGTCATGATGACTGGGCACTAACATTCGGTGACCTGAAAAAAATCAGCATAGTAAATGACGATAGTAATCTTTATGTAGGATTAAGCGGAACAATGACAGTCAACTGGAAAGACGGAATTGTGCTTATGATTGGTAAAGCAGGGGATTCTGCAAACGATGCAACCTCTTCAAACTATAAGGCAGCAGAAACTACTACTTACTGGCATGGCCGTCCAAATGTTTATCTGTATCATCAGCCTGGTTTTGAGAACACAGGAAAAGGACAGTTTACAGTTTTAGCTGGGGCTGCAAAAAATAATATTTCCAAAAAATGTTCTGCTGCTCCATACGGATGGACTTCATCTACAAACGGTGATTTCGTTGAATATGCAATTCCTTTATCAGATGCAGGTTTTGCCAAAGGCGATAAGTTGAAAGTAATAGCTGCTCTTTCTCTCAACTGGGATGAAGGTAATGCAGTTTGTGATGTTCTTCCAAGCAGTGCAGTTCGTTCAGAAAACAATGAAAGAACTCAGGTTCAGTTTACTTTTGATAACGCAGTAGAGTTCACAATTAAATAGGGGAAACAGAATGAAAATAATGAATGGAACTAATAAAACTATAAAAACACTTTTTATTGTCGGATTAATTGCTTCTGTTTTTACTTCCTGTGAAGCACCCTCTTATCCAGAAACTGATGTAATTCCCGGAACTAACGGCGGCGTAGAATTAACAGAATACAATAAGCTGAATATTGCTCCTGTAAATGCAACTCTTGGTGCAGATTATATGAGAGGAATTGATGCCTCTGAGGTTCGTGCTCTGGAAGAATGTGGAATCAAGTTCTATGACGAAAATAACAGGGAAAAAGATGTTTTCGAAATTCTTGCAGGTCACGGAGTAAACTGGATTCGTCTCCGTCTCTGGAACGATTATACAAGTGCTCTGAATGATGAATGGGGACCATACGGTTACAACAATCTTTCAAGAACAATCAACATGGCTCAGAGGGCAGTAAACAACGGGATGAAAGTATTCCTTGATTTCCATTACAGCGATACCTGGGCAGATCCAAGCAATCAGAAATGCCCTGCAGAGTGGGCTGAAATTGATGACCTGGATGTTCTTAAAAATGCAGTAGCAGACTGGACTGTGGAAGTTCTTAAGGAAATGAAAGCAGCCGGTTGTGAACCAGAAATGATTCAGCTGGGAAATGAAATGGAAGGGGGAATCTTCCAGAAGGGAAGTGCAGTTACTTCATCTGTTGCAAACTCGGCAGAAATCTTAAGTACAGTTTCGACTGCAGTACGGACCTATAATTCAGAAATCCAGATTATGCTTCACATGTCCCGCGGAGGAAATCCTGGAGTACTGAGTAATTTCTATAAAAATTTCATCAGCAAAGTTGACTGTGATATTGTTGGTCTTTCTTACTATCCCTACTACGAATCTCACGGAGTAATTTCCAATCTTCAGGCAAATGTTGACACAATCGTAAATACCTACAAGAAAAAAGCTGTCATTGCAGAAATATCTTACGGCTACAGCAAGGATGCCTGGAGCGATTCTACAGACAACACTTTCTATTCTGATCAGGAGTCAATTTCTGCAAATCTTCTTACAGGATATGCAGGAATTACAAAAGAAAACGGAACTTCTGTGGTAAAAGGAACTCTTGAAAATCAGGCCGGCGTTGTAAGGGAAGTAATCGAAAAAACAGCTTCCAAAGGAGCTTCCGGGATTTTCTATTGGGGAGCCTGTTATCTTGGTGTTGATGGAAATATGCCAAGTGCCTGGGAAAATCAGGCTTTGTTTGATGTAAACGGAAAAGTGCTGCCAACCATAGATGTTATGGCAGTAAAAGGAAAATAAGTAACTAATCATCTTGTGTGAATTAGGGGCCACACAGATGTAAAAAATATGCTTTTTCATTAGGAGGAATAAAATGAAAAAAACATGGAATAAAATTATGGGGCTGGTACTCGTAATTTCTTTAGTCGGAATATTTACAGGCTGTCCAAAACCAACTGGTACTCCTGAATCAGAACCTGCAACTTATACAATCAGTGCAGACAAAGAAAGTCTTGAACTGGTTGCCGGCGGAGATGCTGAAACTGTTGAAATAACAACAAACGGTACATTGACTGTAGAAGTTGAGAATGAAGCAGTAGCAACAGCTGTAATTGAAGGTTCAAAGGTTGTTATTACACCTGTTGCAGCAGGGTCAACAACTGTTGTAGTTACACTTAAAGAAGATGCAACAAAAACAGTAGAAATTCCTGTTGTTGTTACAAAGAGCACAATGATTCTTACTCTGACTCTTGAAGATGCAGTTGCAGTTCCTGGTGGTTCTATTACTGTTCTTTACGGAAATGGTGGAGATACTAATGCTGACGCTTATGAATACTATGCTTCAGTTGATGCAGTTGTAGCAGAAGACGGAAAATCTGCAACTGTAGAACTGAATAAAGCAAAGGCAAACGAATGGGGATGGTTCAACGGAATTAAAATCACTGTAAAAGATGCAGAAGACAAGGAAGTGGCAGTAACCTATTATACATTCTTTGAATTCTCAGCAGATGGTGTAACACTTGAATTGAAAGCATTCAAAGCAGCAACAATGACTGTAACTATAAAATTCCAGGATTTTACTGCAACAGAAGCACAAGTTACTTATGGCTATGATGACAAAACTGAAACTGTTGATGCAGTTGTAGCAGAAGACGGAAAATCTGCAACATTTGAAGTAAGTAATGAATATATTAATGGTTCTTCATGGACAAACCTTATTTCTGTAGTTGCAAAAAATGGAGAAGAAACTCTTAATATCGAATTCAAGGGTGAAGATACCTGGTTTGAATTTAATGCAGATAACAAAGAACAGAAAATGCCATATGCATTGAAAGCTGACTGGACAGCTATTCTTGATGGAGAAGTCCTTGCCGGAACAGGATCATTTTCTCAGGTTCTGACTGCTGATGATTTTGCAGGTAAAACTATTACAGCATTAAGGGTAATTGCAGCAGATGCAGCAGAAATCTGGTGGTCAAACTGTTCTTATGCAGATGACTGGGATGTTGATATTGAAATGGCTTGGAATGATGAATACAAAGGATATTCTACAGACATTGAAGATGCTGACTATATTGCTAAAATCGTAGAAAACGGACTTTATATGGTTGGTGGTTATACAAAAGTTTATGTTTTGTATAAATAACAATTAATTCTTCCCCGAAATGCAAAAAAAACACTTGCATTCCGGGGAATGAGGGTTATAATAATACGTGTAATCAACGCGTGTAAATAAATTTGTTGATTATGCGTTATAATAATCTCCAGATAAAAAATATCGGGAGATTAAATATGGAAGATGAAGTAATGAGAACAACAGATGAAAACAAAAAAACTGTGACACAGAATGATGTAGCAAAAGCAGCGGGAGTAACCCGTTCAATGGTCAGCTACGTTATCAGTGGAAATACAGACCGTTCTGTTGCCCCTGAAACTCGAAAACGCATCTTGAAGGTAATTGAGGAGCTGGGCTACAGACCAAACAAAGCCGCACAGGCACTTCAACTGGGGGATGTAGCTTTTGCCTCTAAAAATATCGGTGTTGTTCTTTGTAATGAGAATGTTTTTTTGCGTCCTTTCTATACAGAAATTATTGCGGGAATTCATTCTGTAGCACATGAGAATAACTATAATGTGAAATTCATCCATTTTTTCGATGAATTGAAAAACCCTGTTCTGTTCAATGAACTGATTCATCCGGAATCAATTGGTTCGGTAATTCTGGTTGCAATAAATCAGGTTCTAAAAACAGAAGAAGATGAAAAACTGCTTGATAGAATTCATGAACGTATTGAAAAAACTGTCTGTGTAGAATGGAAGGCAGATGGTTATACAAGTGTTCTTTTTGACAGACAGGAAGCCGCCAGAAAAGCGGTAACTTACCTGATAAAAAAGGGTTATGAAGATATCGCTTACATCGGACATAACGATGAACGCGTATTCGGAGTGCAGCAAGGACTTTTACAGAATAATCTGGCTGCTACTCAGGAAAGTTTTTTTCTGGCACAGGCCTTTGACATGCAGTCAGGTTATCTGGGAATGAAGCAGGTGCTGGAAAACGGGAAGCTGCCGGCTGCAATACTTTGTGGTTCCGATGAAGTTGCAATGGGAGTAATGTGCTACCTGAATGAAAAAAATATATCGATTCCACAGCAGGTAGCAATTATGGGAATTGATAATATTGAAATCTCGGCATATACAAATCCACCTTTGACAACCATGAATGTTCAGAAAAGAAACATGGGCGCCAGGGCAGTGGAGATGATAATAAACAATACTGTTGGCAATGGGGAAGATGCAGTCTGCATTTCATTACCGACAGAAATAGTAGAACGCAAGTCCTGCTAAATAAAAGTAAATTATGTTCAGATTAGGAGGATTAATTATGAACAAAAAAATAATCGCAGCAACAATGATGGTTGCCGCAATTTGTACAGCTTCCTCATTTGCTGCTCCAAAAAAGAAGGCAAAGAAGGGAAAGGCAAAAAAAGTGGTTCTTACAGTTTGGGAATCTACAAATGGTCCTGATGAATTTATCAGACAGGCTGGAAAAGCATTTACAGCAACACATCCAAATGTAGAAATTAAATATGTAAATGTTGAACTTGGTGATGCAGTTACTCAGATTGCACTTGATGGACCTGCTGGAATTGGTCCTGATCTTTTTGCAGCTCCTCACGACAGACTTGGTTCCCTGGTAAGTGGCGGACATGTTCTTGCAACAGCAAATGCAGATAAAGTTAAGAGTGAAGTTCTTGGTGCCTGTTCAACAGCTCTGACTTTTAACGGAACAATGTACGGTTATCCGGTTTCTGCAGAAACATATGCTTTGTTTTACAACAAGGATCTTATCAGTGAAAATGAACTTCCAAAAACATGGGAAGATCTGGCTAAATGGTCTCAGGACTTCAACTCAAAGAACCCTGGAAAATATGGTTTCGTAATGGACGTTGGTTCAGGATACTACACAATCGTATTCACAACATCTGAAGGAAACAGACTTTTCGGACCAAGCGGAACAGATACATCAAATACAAACATCAACTCTGAAGCATCTGTTAAAGGTATGAAGTTCTTCCAGACAATGCGCAAAGCTCTTGATGTTCCTGCAGCTGACCTTGATACTTCAACAGCAGATGCAGCTTTCCAGGCTGGAACAGCAGCTATGCACATCACTGGTCTTTGGAACGTAAAACCATTTGAAGATGCAGGAATCAACTTCGGTGTAACAACACTTCCTGCACTTCCTGGTGACAACACACCATGTGCTTCATTCTCAGGAACACGTGCTATGTTCGTTTCTGCTTATACAGATCATCCTGAAGAAGCAAACGAATTCGGTCAGTTCCTTCTTACAGCAGAAATGCAGAAACTCCGTTTTGACCTGACAGGAACAGTTCCTTCAGTATCTGTAGAAGTTTCTTCTCCATATCTTCCAGGTTTCATGAATCAGTTGAACTATGCTTTCCCAATGCCTTCAATTCCAGAAATGGGTATGTACTGGGAAGCAATGAACAATGCTTCAAAGAACATCTGGGACGGAGCTGATGTAAAAGCCGAACTGGATGCATGTAACAATGCAATTCTTGGAAAATAGTTTCTACTGATTATACTGCGAGTTTTGACGTTTTTTGCAAGGCGAAAATGCGTGCTCTTGTGAATATGTCAAAACTCGTGGAGCAACCGGCAGGTTGCGGTTCATTCTTTCAGGTTTGCAGGTTCCCTGTTAAAAACTGCATAGTTTTATTTCAGGAGTTTAATTATGAAAACTCTTCCTACAGACGGAAGTGCAGAAAAAAAAGTTCATGTAACAGCCTGTTGCTTTATGGGACTTTCTCATCTGGTTTATCTGCACGATTATATTAAAGGTATTTTCTTTTCACTTTGTGAAGTTTTGTTTATTGCATTTTCTCCGGCAATTCTTCGCAAACTTATTGATATGGTTACCTTGGGTACACCTCATCCGGAGTTACCGATCAAACAGCGTGATAATTCTATTTTCATGCTAATTGACGGAATCCTTGTTCTTTCAATAATCGCACTTTGTGTAATCGCTTACATTCTTTCGGTAAAAAGTGCAGACAAGGAATATAAAGATTATTGTCGAAAAAGAGTTTTCGATAAACAGAAAGATCAATTGAATACAGCGCTTGGTAAGTCATTCCCGATTTTTGGTCTGGCACCGGCTTTTATAATGGTTATTGTATTTGTTCTTGTACCACTGGTTTTTTCAGTTTGTGTTGCATTTACTAACTATTCGGATCCGAATCATATTCCATTGAATAATACAGTTGACTGGGTTGGTTTCCAGAACTTCAAGGAATTGATGGGCGGAAATGCTACCTGGTCAAAAGGTTTTGGACGTGTTGCAATATGGACTTTAGTATGGGCTGTTCTTTCAACCTTTACCTGTTATTTCGGCGGACTGATTGTTGCCGTTCAACTTAAAGAAATAAATGTAAAAATTGCACCTTTTTTCAGGTTTATTTTTATTCTTCCTTATGCTGTTCCTTCGGTAATCAGCATGCTGGTATGGAAAAATCTTCTGAACGGTACCTTTGGTATTGTTAACCGTACTTTGATGACACTGGGATTTGTTCATAACCCGATCCCATGGCTTGGAACTCCGTTTATGGCTCAGATGACCTGTGTTCTTGTAAATCTTTGGGCCGGCTTTGGTTACTTCATGCTTCTTTCAATGGGAACAATGACAGCAATTCCTCAGGATATGTATGAGGCTGCTACAATTGATGGTGCAAGCAAGTTTCAGATTCTGAAAAAGATTACGCTGCCCCTGGTTTTGTATCAGACAATTCCTCTTATCATTATGTCCTTTGCCCACAACGTAAATAACTTCGGAGCCATTTACTTCCTTACAGGTGGTGCTCCAACTGTTGCTGACAGTACAACAACAATGGCAGGTGGTACAGATATCCTGGTTACATGGATTTACAAACTGACTATTACATTAATGAAATACAATTACGCTTCTGTTATTGCTGTAATGATCTTTATGGTACTTGCTCCATTTGCAATTTTCCAGTTCAGACAGACAAAAGCTTATAAGGAAGGTGAAATCTAATGGTAAAAAATAATTCAGCTGGAAACGAAATCAGCAAAACATTTATCTATATAATTTTCTTAATTATTTCATTTTTTGTAATTTATCCTTTGGTTTATGTTGTAAGTGCAGCATTCTCTCCATCTAACAGTATTGCTGCTTTGAACATTGTTCCTTTTGGTGATGGATTTACATGGAAACATTTCATCCATTTGTTCAAAAATACAAATTATGGTTTGTGGTTCAAAAACACCCTGATTATTTCTGTGGAAACAGCAGCACTTACTGTTGTAATTTCAGCCCTAAACGCATATGTTTTTTCGAGATTTAATTTTCCTTTCAAGAAACCTATGCTGATGTCACTTCTGATTCTGCAGATTTTTCCTTCCTTCGTTGGAATGGTTGCAATTTACGTAATTCTTTACCGAATAGGCGGACTGGATACTTTGTGGGGACTGGTTCTTGTTTATACTGCAGGTAACATTCCATACAATACCTGGATGGTAAAAAACTACATGGATACAATCAGTAAGTCTCTGGACGAAGCTGCCCGTATTGATGGTGCCAGCCACTTCAGAACTTTCTGGCAGATAAACCTGCCTGTAGCAAAACCAATCATTACTTTCCTTGGAATTACAAGTTTCACAGCTCCATGGATGGACTATATTTTCCCTAAAATGGTTCTGCGCTCTGTTGAAAAACAGACACTGGCTTTAGGTCTGTTCAGCTTTGTTTCAGACAAAAAGAATGAGTTTACAACCTTTGCAGCAGGTTCCCTTATTGTTGCTATCCCGTTTGTTATCTTCTTCCTGCTTACACAAAAAACTTTGATTACATCCTTTGGTAGTGCAGGTGTAAAGGAATAATTTGTATGTACACTTTTGATAATGTCAGCTTGCTTCGTGATGGAAAACGCTGGTTCCCGATTATGGGAGAAATTCATTATTCCAGATACCCGGAAGAGTACTGGAAAGAAAGCCTCTGCAAGATGAAGGCGGGTGGGGTTGATATTGTTTCAGCCTATGTCATCTGGATTCATCATGAGGAAATTGAAGATGAATATGACTTTACCGGAAACCGTAATCTGAAAGCTTTTGTTCAAGCTTGTAAAGATTGTGATGTAAAACTTCTTCTCAGAATAGGACCATGGTGCCACGGTGAAGCCCGTAACGGCGGATTCCCTGACTGGCTTCTGAAAAAAGATTTTGAAGTCCGCACTAACGATGAAAGATATTTTGCCACAGTTGAAAAATGGTATAAAAAAATCTTCGAACAGGTTTCTGAATTCTTCAAGGATGAAAAAACAAATCCAATAATCGGAGTTCAGATTGAAAATGAGTTCGGACACTGCGGCGGACTTTATGATGAAACCGGCGAAATCCATATGCAGAGGCTTTACAAAATGGCCTGTGATATCGGGTTCAAGGTTTCTCTTTATACGGCAACAGGCTGGGGTGGGGCAAGAACAGGCGGTCTCCTTCCTGTAATGGGTGGTTATTGTGATGCTCCATGGGATTCACGCATTACAGAAATTGAACCAAGCGGAAACTATATTTTCACCTATGAACGGAATGACCATAATATTGGTTCTGATTACGGCTTTGGAACAGGTATAACCTTTGATTTGAAAAAGTTCCCGTACCTTACCGCAGAACTTGGCGGTGGACTGCAGGTAACTGCACACAGACGGACAATTGCAAAGGCTGATGATATCGGAGCCGTTTCTCTTGTAAAGATGGGCTCAGGGGTAAATCTCCTGGGGTATTACATGTATCATGGCGGAACCAATCCTGACGGAAAACTGACGACTCTGCAGGAAAGCAAAGAGACAGGTTATCCTAACGACCTGCCTGTTAAGTCTTACGACTTCAGAGCTCCAGTCCGGGAATTCGGACAGATATCAGATACCTTCAGAAGGCTTAAACTTTATTCTTATTTTGTTCACGATTACGGCTGTGATTTTTGCGCAATGGCAGCAGACATCCCGGAAGATAATCCTTCCATGCCGGGAGATCTGGAAAATCTCCGTTATTCCTTCCGTACAGACGGAAAGAGGGGATACGCATTTGTGAACAATTATGTGCGCCTGAAAACAATGCCGGAATTCAAAAATGTTCGGCTTACCGCACCTGATGGAACCGTCTTCCCTGAAACAGATATTGTAAACGGGGACTATTTCTTCTGGCCTTTCAATATAAGCTTCGGAAGTACTCTTGTAAAAACAGCAACTGTTTCACCGCTTTGTAAAATTAACGGAAATCACGGACAACCTGTTTTTGTTTTTTATGATTCCCTGAAGAAAAGATCTGGCAATGATTATTTCCAGATTGAAGGTAAGTCTTCCGGTAAACCGGAGTTCCTGGTTCTTACTCAGGAAGATGCGCTGAACGCATGGAAAACAAAGAACAATGGACTTGTAATTACCGATGGTTCATTTATTGTTGAGTCTGATAAGGCAGAATACCTGACAGTCAGAAAGAATGGATTGGTTTATGTTTATCCTGAATTCCAGAAAGTTCCTGCCGGATTTGAAAAAGTTGAACCTGTTAATAAAAACATAGATTCGAAGCTTCCGTCATATAATTTTGCATGTTACAGAATAAGCGGTCTTTCAGAGAAAATAGAAAATCCTGTAGATGCAAAGGAAATCAGTTCTGATGAAAATACTGTTACTTATTCAATAAATGCCGGAAATCTAATGAATCAGTTTAGAAACAATTCAGAAAATATTAGTGATTGTTTCCTTTCTGTCAGTTACCTTGGTGAATCGGCAGAACTTTATGAAAAAGTAAAGGGTGAACGGAAACTACTTCTGGATAATTTCTATCTTGGTGAAGGTTATGACTGGGAAATCGGATTGAAGCGTTTCCTGAAATCAGACATTGATTTTTCTGATCTTGAGCTTGTAGTAAAAAGACTTAAGCCGGATGCAAAAATTTACTTTGAAAAACCGGCTGCTGTCGGTTCAGAAGGGGATGCAAAACTTCTGGGAACTTCAGCAGAGTTTGAATACAGATTCAGAATCAATGAATAAAATTGATGTGAACAAACAGGATGTGAAAACTGTAGCAGACTGATGCACATAAACTTTTTTTTGGGAGAGAAGTGTGCCGGAAAGAAACAGTTTGTTCCGGTCTGAAAATCTTAAGTGCCGTAACGACATGAAAAAAGCTGCCTTGTGTAAAGGCAGCTTTTTTTTGAGTGAATAAGGGGGGGCAGAAAGAACTTCCCTTATTGTTCAATTATTTATTTTAGAATTCCAGCAATTCTTGAAGAAACCTCTTCGTTGTCCTTTGCACTGCTGTGAATGTCATCGATGGCATAAGAAATCTGTGGCAGCATTTCATTGATTGAGCTGACCTTTTCTTTAAGAGACGCAGAGGTTGTTGTTACGCTTTCTATTCCTGCGTTCTGATTTGCAATCTGATTTACTACTTCTTCAATAATCTGGGCATTATCTTCTGAAACAGAAACAACCTTGTTTACGGAATTCATGATTTCCTTTGTTCCTATGTCCATTTCACTGATTCCGTGAAGGATTTCTTCCATTGAATCAAAAGTCTGTTTGATTTCTTCTTCGCTTTTCTTTGTTGCATCAGCGAAAATAGAAACAGATTCAGCAGTTTCTTTTACCACCTGTGTGTTCTGGGAAAGAATTTCTGCAACCTTCTGGGCATTATTTGCAGTTTCAAAAGAAAGCTTTCTGATTTCCTGGGCGATAACGCTGAAGCCTTTACCGTTGGCTCCTGAATGAGCAGCTTCAATTGAAGCGTTCATGGCCAGCAGGTTTGTCTGCTGTGCGATTTTATCTACAGTGGTAACGAAATCAGAAATTCTCTTTGAGGAAATATCTACTTTATCAACATTTTCAACTATCTTTGTAATCAATTCATTCTGTTGTGCCAGGAGACTTGTTACTTCAACCATACCCTGGCGCCGCTTTCCGGCAATCAAATCGATTTGTGAAAGATTTGATGAAATCTGTGTAATTGCGCTGGAGATTTCCATAATAGAACGGTTCTGTTCCATAAGACTGTTGGACATTACAGTAGAGCGCTCATTCACTACGTCACTGGCGTTTTTAATATTCAATGACTGGCGGTCCAGATCTTCAGCTTCTTCTGTCAGATATTTATAAACTTCCTGAATTGAATTAACACTCTGGCTGGCAGCATCGGCAGCCCCATTAAGTTTCTGACCGATGTTCATGGATTCTTTTATCTGTCCCAAAACATTTGTAATAGTTTTAAGACTTTCCTCTGCCTGTTCATGTTCTTTTTCTGAATGTTCAACTATTTCGGTATTATCTCTTTCTGCTGCAATCAGAAGAAAGTTGGAACAAAAAATAGCAAAGGTATTGATAATCAGTCCGGAAATCCATTCTTTTGGTTCAGACATGAACTGTTCCGGAAAATGAAGAATGAAGGTGCTGCTCAAGAGAAGTATTTCGCAGATAATCATAAACAGGACCAGTTGTCTTTTCTTGAAGGCAATCATTGAGTTGAAACAGGCAATGGCACAGCAGAAGCAGCCGGTTCTATAACTTACGACTGGAGTTGTTTGTGCTGAAGTAAAAAAAGCTATTACAAAGCAGGACAGTAAAAGGACTACTGTAGTCATAAAAGACCCGAACATTATTTTTCCTTTCTTTGTAATAAACATTGAGGCTAAACAGATTAAACTCAGGAAAAAAATCGGAATGCCGGTTGTAGGTTTCCCAAGTGCAATGAGACAAATGGAAAATAAAACGAACATAATGCAAACGATTACATCACCAGTCAGGAGAATCCGGACTTTTTTCTGGTCTTTGTAACGTAATGAATCCATTACTTCTTGCGTAGGTAAAAAACGGTCAGACAAGCGCATATTTAGCCTCTTTTTCTATTTATAGAATTATTATAACTTATTTTTGATATTTTGGAGATAACAATTTGTTATATTGGGTATAGTGGATATGGTTATTATATTGGCACGAAAAATGCTATATACATAATGCAGCAGGAACAGAAAGTTCTGAACTGCAATCAGGAAACTCAAAAAGCTTCCGGCCATGTTCTAAATTATCAGGAGGTTATGATATGAACGAATTAGCACTTTTTAATGACTTGTTTGATGGATTTGGAGATGACGGATATATTATGCCATCTTTCAATTTAAAAAAAGCTTTTGTTGCACCAAAGGTTGATGTAAAGGAAGATAAAGACGCTTACACACTTGAAATGGATCTTCCTGGAAAAACTGAAAAGGACATCAAAATCGAATTGAACAGAAATGTTCTTACAATTTCTTCAGAAGAAAAATCTGAAAAAGAAGAAAAGAAAGAAGAGAAAGCCGAGGCTAAAGAAGCCGGTAAATATCTGATTAAAGAAAGAACTTACAGCAAATTCTCTCGCAGTTTTACATTGCCTGAAGATGTAGACAGCGAAAAACTTACTGCAAAAGTAACCAATGGAGTTTTGTCTGTTACAATGCCTCGAAGAGCACTGGCTGCACCAAAACATATTGCAATCACCGCTGCTTAAAGGAGGAACAGTATGGGAGACAAAAACAAATCCAACAAGCCTAAAAAGACTTTGAAGGAAAAGAAACAGGAACAGCATCAAAAGCATACAAAAACCGCTGAAGCTCCTTCTGTAAAATAACAAAAAAGGCGGCTGCAAGAAAAATCTTGCAGCCGCCTTTTTCTATGGAACAATTGGTGTTGAATCTGCCGAAACAACCCTTGTTCATGTTTTTGCAAAAAGTTTTTAGATTCTAACTACAATGCTTACAGGCTTTGTTGCGCCAAGTGTTTTTGAACGTTCTGTCGGAACAGAGTCTGCAATTGTGATTACATATTCGCCAGGAATCAGAATGCTGTTTCCGTTTTTATCGATGGTTTTGAAATCTTCGGCAGTAAGCTTGAAGGCTACATTCTTTTTTTCGCCTTTTTTGAGAGAAACCTTTTTGAACTGTTTCAAAGAACAGATTGGATCATCTGCTTTGCGGGTCTGTTTTGCAATGTAAAGCTGAACTGCATCTTTTCCGGCCATATCTCCGGTATTTGTAATATCAGCACTTACTGTCATACCCCATGAATCAGGTTTTCCGGCTTTGGCATCGATATTTTTCAAATCCAGGTTATCGAATTTGAAACTTGTGTATGAAAGACCGAAGCCGAAAGGGAAGAGAGGTTCTTTTGTTGAATAACGGTAAGTACGGTTTTTCATGCTGTAGTTTTCAAAAGCAGGGAGATCTTTTGTTGCTTTTGGGAATGTAACAGGAAGATGTCCGGAAGGATTCTTTTCTCCGAAGATAACATTTGCAACAGCGTTTCCGCCCTCTTCACCCGGATACCATACATCAAGAATTGCATCTGCAATATCTTCAGGGAATGCAACTGCAGCACCGTTTGTAAGTACCAGGATTATAGGAGTTCCGCGGTCATGAACTGCTTTAAGGTAATTCATCTGCCATTCAGGAAGTTCGATAATGTCACGGTCACCCTTTGTAGTTTCTACAGAGTCACCTTCTTCTCCTTCCATCATGCCGTCAAGACCGAAACAGGCAATTACAACATCAGCACTTTCACAGGAACCTAAAGTCCATCCGCGCTGTTTGCTTGGAGCATACATTCCGCAGCCCATGTGATAATCGACTGCCAGTTCAGGCATTTCTTTCATTTTTCCTGTAAGGCCTTCAAGAATTGTTACCATTTTGGAGTTGAGACCGTAATAGTTACCCAGAAGGGCATCGATGCTGGAGGCTGCAGGTCCGATAATCTGAATCTTTTTCTTTTTGCTGTTCAAAGGAAGCAGATTGTTTTTGTTTTTCAAAAGAACGATAGATTCTTCTGCTACTTTAAGTGCGAGTTTACGGTTTTCTTCGGTATCTACATCTTTGAATCCAAGATTTGCCCATGGAAGTTTTTTGGGATTATCAAACATACCAAGTTTGAATCGGGTCATAAGCAGGCGGAAAACGGATTCGTTTACTTTTTCTTCCGAAAGGATTCCCTGTCTTACAGCATCAATGGCTGCATGGTATGTACAGCCACAGTTCAGGTCACAGGTATTTTCTATGGCCAGGGCTGCACTTTCTGCAGGTGTTTTTGTTACTTTATGATTTTCATGGAAGTCGCGGACAGCCCAGCAGTCAGAAACTACATGACCTTTGAAACCCCATTTTTCACGGAGAACTTCTTTTAAAAGGAATTTGCTTCCGTTACATGGTTCGTCGTAAAGGCGCTGATAGGCACCCATAACTGATTCTACTCCGTTATCAACCAGAGCTTTGAAAGCAGGGAGGTATGTTTCCCACAAATCTTTTTTGCTTGGCTTGATGTTGTCTACATGGCGTCCGGCTTCAGGACCTGAGTGAACGGCAAAGTGCTTTGCACAGGCAGCGGTCTTCATGTATACAGGATCGTCTCCCTGAAGTCCTTTAACTGCAGCAATACCCATTTCTGCGGTAAGAACCGGGTCTTCGCCATAAGTTTCCTGGGCACGGCCCCAGCGAGGATCACGTACGATATTGATGTTAGGAGTCCAGAAGGTAAGTCCTGCAAACTGACCCCGGTTTCCTTTTTTTACAGATTCGTTGTATTTTGCACGGGCTTCATCAGAAATTACAGAATATTCCTTTTTTGCAAGATCAGTATCCCAGGTAGCTGCAAGGCCGATGGCCTGTGGGAAAACTGTAGCGGCGCCGTTACGTGCTACACCGTGAAGACCTTCATTCCACCAGTTATATTCAGGAATTCCAAGTCGTGGAACAGCCATGCTTTCATGAAGCATGAGAGATACTTTTTCTTCCAGTGTCATTTCGCCGATAAGGGCATTGATTTCGTCTATTCTTTCCTGTTCAATCTGTGCAACTGACTGGGCAGGGGATTCTTTTTTAGTTTTTACAACCTTTTTTGGTGCTGGTTTAGCCATAAAATAGTCCTTTTTTTAGTTATATGTAGAGTGAATTCTACCATATAAATAGAAAAAAAATATAAGAAAAATCCCGATATTTGAGAAAATTTCGGATTTTTTGAAAAAATGATATTTTTTTTCTTTTTTTTGAGAAATTTGATATTTTTTTTGTAACCATTGCCGGACAGGATGGTTTGTTTTATAGAAAGCGCGGTAACGTCACGCGTTGTCTTTCTTGCTACATAATTTTTTCATAACTCCTTCGGAACCCCAGTCCCTCCTTACTGGGGTTTCTTTTTTTTAAGTATATTTCCCTAAAATAACACTATATATAGTGTTATTTCCTGCAATAATTGAATTCACTTTCAAATTTCATTAAAATGTAAGCAATTTGGAAATAAGGTCGGAGTAGTCCGGCCATAGGAGATATAATGACACTTAATGACATTAAACACCCAAAAATCAAGGCTTGGGTAGAAGAATGTGTTGCAATGTGTGAACCTGATGATGTTTACGTTTGCGACGGATCTGTAGCTGAATACGACCGCCTTATGCAGAAATGTGTAGACGCTGGTCTGGCAATCAAACTTGCAAAAAAAGAAAACAGCTTCCTGTTCCGCTCACTTCCAAGTGACGTAGCTCGTGTTGAAGCACGCACATTCATTTCTTCAGTTAAAGAAGAAGATGCTGGTCCAACAAACCACTGGATCGATCCTGTAGAACTCAAAGCTACAATGAAAGGACTTTACAAGGGATGTATGCACGGACGCACAATGTACGTAATTCCATTCTGCATGGGTCCACTGGGATCTCCAATCTCTAAAAACGGTATCGAAGTAACAGACTCTGAATACGTTGTACTGAACATGGACATCATGACACGTGCAGGTTCAAAAGTTCTGGATCTCCTTGGTACAGACGGTGAATTCGTTCCATGTCTCCACTCAGTTGGTAAACCACTGAACAATGGTGAAACAGACGGTGGAATCTGGCCATGTGCTGACGTTGAACACAAATACATTTCACAGTTCCCTGATGAAGGACTCATCTGGTCTTACGGTTCAGGATACGGCGGAAACGCTCTCCTTGGAAAGAAATGTTTCGCTCTTCGTATTGCTACTGTTCTGGCTCGCAAAGAAGGCTGGCTTGCAGAACACATGCTTATTCTTAAACTTACAAACCCACAGGGTGAAGTTAAATACGTTACAGGTGCTTTCCCATCAGCATGTGGAAAAACAAACCTGGCTATGCTTATTCCAACAATTCCTGGTTGGAAAGTTGAAACAATCGGTGATGACATTGCCTGGATGAAATTCGGTGAAGACGGTCGTCTTTACGCTATCAACCCAGAAGCAGGATTCTTCGGAGTTGCTCCAGGAACATCTGCTGAATCTAACAAAAACGCTCTTATCTCTGCAGAAAAGAACACAATTTACACAAACTGTGCTCTTACAGAAGACGGAGACGTTTGGTGGGAAGGAATCGGATACCCTGCAACTGGTAACCTGGTTGACTGGAAAGGAAACACACGCCCAGCATTCCCTAAAGACAAAGCTCCTAAGGGAGAAGAAATGGCACATCCAAACGCACGCTTCACAGCACCTGCAGGACAGTGTCCATGTATCGCTTCTGAATGGGAAGATCCAAAAGGTGTTCCTATCAGCGCTATCCTCTTCGGTGGACGCCGCCCATCAACTGTACCTCTCGTACACCAGAGCCGCAACTGGAACCACGGTGTATTCCTCGGTTCTATCGTAGGTTCAGAAATCACAGCTGCTTCTACAATCAATGCAGACGAAGTTGGTAAAATCCGCCGTGACCCATTTGCAATTCTTCCATTCTGTGGATACAACATGGGTGACTACTTCCAGCACTGGGTAAACGTAGGTGCTTCTGCAAAAGATCAGGACAAACTTCCTAAGATCTTCTACGTTAACTGGTTCCGCAAGGACGAAAACAATGCTGA
>DCHR01000024.1:36047-86442 GCA_002315375.1 Treponema sp. UBA1747
TTCGACCGCTGTGACGGAAAAGACAATGCTGTTGAAACACCAATCGGATACATGCCAAAAGAAGGTGCTATCAACACAGACGGTCTTGCAGACTACTACAAGAAAACACTTCCAGAAATCCTCAAGGTTGACGTTGAAGGATGGAAGAAAGAACTTAAAGATGTACGTGAAAACCACTACACAAAATTCGGTTCACACCTTCCTAAGGAACTGTCTGCAATTCTCGACGACATTGAAGCTCGCCTGAACAAATAGTTCTTGTTAGCAAGCCGCAAGGCTTGCGACATGATATTGATTGCAGGTATAAACTTTTGTTGATACCTGCGACAGACAAAAAAAATACCTGCAGTTTTCTGCAGGTATTTTTTTTGTCTTGAAGAAGGGGATTGGTGAAAGACCCCTTATTCACAAATAATCCGAAACAGGGTTATTTGTCGCTTACATAAGTATTCTGGAATACTGCTGTTTTATCACCGTCTGTGATTGTCAGTGTTCTTCCGGAAACTTTCCAGTCTTTTGCATTACAGAGGGTATCAAGGAATGCATCTTCGAATTCCATGTCCTCCGGGGCTCCCATCATTTTTGTAGAGCCAACATTGTGTCCTAAAGGAAAAGAATTGTTATCTTTGATAGTCGAGAAGAAGGAGTTAACTCCTGAGTAACCGTTTACAGAAAGTTCTTCCCCTGATTCAATGTCGTCTACCCAGGTAATATTCATGTAAGCTTCGGGAATTGATTCAAAACCTGAATAGCTTACCAGCTTCCATTCTCCGCAAAAACGAATGATTGAGGTAGATTCCTTTGCAGGAGTTTTAACTTTGTTTGTACGGCAGCCTGCAAATGTAAAAACCGAAAGGGCTGCAAGAATACCTGCTGTAAAAGAAATAAAAGATTTTTTCATTGTTTTGTTCTCCTTGTGTAAGTAGTTTGCCATAACAACCATTATAATAATAATAAGTTACAGTTTATATCTCTATTTTCTCTATTTTGTTGAAAATCTCAGTTTTTGCGTTGTTCGGGCAAAAAAATCCCCTGCAGGTGGTGCAGGGGGGATAAATGCTATATAAGTGAAAATTCTGCTTTGTTTTCGATATCACTGTTTCCTGCAATGTTTACGATGCAGGCACCGGCTTCGCTTTCATATTTCATATCGATATTCCAGAACCGGAGCATTTCTTCCGTGATTTCAAAATCTACGCGGCACTCTTCGCCTGGATTGAGGCTTATTTTCCGGAATCCTTTAAGTTCCTTTACAGGACGGACAACACTTCCGTAACAGTCGGTAAGATACATCTGGACGGTTTCGGTTCCGCGTCTTTTTCCGGTATTCCTGATGATAACACTTGCAGTGATTGGGGAATCTTTTGAAAGCTTGTCTGAGCTTAGTGTTACAGGACTGTATTCAAAACTGGTATAGGTAAGTCCGTATCCGAAAGGAAAAAGATTTCTGTCAATCTGGTCGATATAGCCCAGGCAGAAGGTTCCGTTCAAAGTTCCGTCATTAGGGCGGCCGGTTCTGAACCGGTTGTAATGGGCCGGTTCCTGCCCTGTAGTATAAGGGAAACTCATTGGAAGTCTTCCACCGGGTTCCTTTGCTCCGAAAAGAACATCGCAGACTGCGTTTCCGGTTTCGGCTCCGGGGTACCAGACATACATTACTGCAGAAGACAGGTCTGTAATTTCTTTAAGTTCAAGAGGGCGGCCTGAGAAAATCAGAGTGATGACATTATTATTCACGCGGCTTACTGAACGCAGAAGGTCCAGCTGGTCTTCCGGCAGAGTCAGGCTTGCACGGCTGGCAGCCTCACCTGTCATCTGCTGGTGTTCCCCAATGCAGAGAACAACATAGTCTGATTTCTTTGCGGCTCTTACTGCTTCTTTAAGAAGTTTTTCTTTAAGATTTTTATCGTGTGAAAAACGAACCCAGTTTTTGTATTTGAAATCATGGGAAAGCATCTGGCTGCCCTGGAAGAAAGTTGAGGTAAAGGCGGCTCCACTGGCTGAAAGGTTTTCTACGCCCTGACGGATACTGACCATTTTTGATACATCAGATGGGAAAGACCAGGAACCAAAAACTTCGTGACTTTCGGCAAAAGGTCCCATGAAAGCGATTTTCTGTTTTTTTGAAAGATCAAGAGGAAGGACCGTATTGTTCTTAAGAAGAACAAAAGAATCGCAGGCGGCTTCTCTTGCCAGGGCTCTGTGTTCTGCACAATAGCAGAGCTTTTCCTGTTCTGCGGCGTCAGCATCCTTGTAAGGATTTTCAAAAAGTCCCAGGTCATTCTTCAGTTTCAAGATGCGCCATACACATTCATCAATCAGGGATTCAGGAATTGTTCCTTCTTCAACCAAATGTCTCAGTTCCCTGATGTAGGAAAGACTCATCATGTCGATATCAACACCGGCCTTTACGGAAAGTTCTGCTGCCTGATGCTGGTCTTTTGCAATTCCGTGTGGAATAAGTTCTTTGAGGGCACCGTAGTCTGAAATGAGGACGCCGTCAAAGTTCCATTCTTTTCTGAGGACATCCCGCATAAGCCATTTGTTTGCTGTTGAAGGAACCTGGTTCAGTGTATTGAAACTGGTCATAACAAGTTTTGCCCCTGTATCCACAGCTTCTTTGTAGGCCGGCAGGTAGCTCTGGCGGAGAGTTCTTTCGGAAAGCTCTACTGTGTCATAGTCACGGCCTGCTTCGGCACCGCCGTAGGCGGCAAAGTGTTTTACGCAGGAAGCAAGTTTTCCTTTTTCCCTGACATCAGTTCCCTGGTAACCGCGGACCATGGCAGAGTTCATTTTGCCGTTGAGAAAGGGGTCTTCTCCGGTGCTTTCCATTACGCGGCCCCAGCGGGCGTCGCGGCAAAGGTCACACATAGGACTGAAGGTAACATGAACTCCTGCAGCGGCACCTTCTTTTGCTGCTGCTGCGGCACATTTTTCTGTCATTTCAGGATTAAAGGAGGCACCCTGGGCAAGAGGAACAGGAAATATTGTTTCGAACCCGTTGATGATATCCAGCATGAAAAGTTGTGGAATGTGGTGTGGCTGAGCCGCCATAAGTTTGTCCTGGAGAGCTTTGAGCTTGTCGGCTCCGCTGATACTCAGGACTGAACCTGCACGCATTATTTCTTCATCTGTGGCGGTGAAATAGTCCAGACCGCCTGTAGTCAGTGCGTTGTGTTCTCCGTGAAAAAGTCCTGAAACCTGGAGCATCTGTCCGATTTTTTCATCAAGAGACATGTCATTCAACAATTCTTTAAGTTTTTCTTCTGTCATCAGGTTTTCCAAAAAAAGATATGAAATGTTATCACAGATTAGCGGAGAATACTTTTTATTAATAGCAGTTTTTTACGGGAATTATAAAAATATTCGGTTTTGATTCTGCGCCGGATTGGAGTACCTGCGAAGCAGTCCCTGAAAGGGACGAGCCGCGAAGACGGCGAGGTACGGAAAGCCGGTTACCCGCTTTGCGGGTCGCCCAAAAAAATAAAACATGTTAGAATAAATAAAACGTTTAACCGGAGGCATTTTATGATTAACAGAAATAACTTTGAAGGATATCTTTTCGGGCATTTTATTGGCGAAGGAAATGCCGAAGGTGAACAGATTTATTTTGCTGTCAGTGAAGACGGTCTTCATTTCAGGGATTTGAATGGTGGCAAACCTGTTCTTGTCAGCGGAATCGGGGAAAAAGGTGTTCGCGATCCGTATCTCTGCCGTTCGGTTGAAGGGGACCGCTTTTTCCTTATTGCCACTGATTTGAGCATTTATAACCGGGGCGGCTGGTGGCAGAACGAACAGGGCTATTATGATGCAAGCACAACGGGAAGCCCTTATCTGGTGTTGTGGCAGAGCAGGGACCTGGTAAACTGGACTGAACCAAAGCTGATTAAAGTGGCTCCGGAAAATGCCGGAATGGCCTGGGCACCTGAAATGGTCTGGTGTGAAGAAATCGGGGAATATGTAATTTTCTTTGCTTCAAGTATTATGGACCCTTCGACAAAAATGAAAGCAAAGCCAAACGCCATTTATTATGTAACAACAAAGGACTTTGAAGCCTTCAGTGAAACAAAACTTTTCATAGACTGCCAGAATGATGTTCCGGGCGGAAAAGGAAAAATCCGGGAGATTATTGATACCACTGTTCTAAAAGTAGGAGACTGGTATTACAGCGCATCAAAAGACGGAGACAACGCAGAAGAAAACGGCGGTATCAGAATCATGAAGACAAAGACTCTTCTGAAACCGGAAACCTGGGAAAAGGTTCTGGATCTGGATGAACTGGGACTGGATCTTTCGGGACAGAAGTGCAGTACCCTTACCAATTCCAGCCTGGAAGGTCCGGAGCTTTTCTGTTACAACCCTAAAGACTGGGAAAATCCGGATATTCCGGAATACGGTTTGATTGCAGACCAGTACATGTGTGGAGCAGGGTATATTCCTTTGAAAACTACAGATCTTGAAGACAGGGACAATTCAAAAGGTTCCTGGAAAATTCTTTCAGAAAATGAATATTCTTTTGACAGACTGAAGAAACGCCACGGGACAATTCTAAATATTACAAAAGAGGAATTGGAGAGACTGAAGGCAGTTTTTAAGAATTAAATTTATTAAAGTTAGAGTTTTTAGAGAAAATTTGCTAAAAGAGCAGAAACCGGTTTATAATTAAGATGTGAAACAGTTTCAATTTGAAGTTAAAAACCTAAATTATCTGCGTCGGGAACTGGCCCGCATCAAACGCTTCTGCTCTTACGAAGATTATTCATCTGTTTATTTTCAGATTTTTACCCAGCTTTCTGATTACAAGGAACTTCGGGAAATAACCCGGGTTATTGAAAGTGATTTTCCCAAAGCTAATTATTATGGTTTTCAGACCTATGGAAATATTGTTGAAGGCAAACTGGGACAGCAGAAAACTATGGTTCTCTGTTCGGTTTATGAGCTGGAATCAACAAAAACAAAACTGGTCTATATTGATTCTTCCAAGAGAAATGCCGATTTCAAAAGTCTTGATGATTTATGGAAATATGTTAATAAAGAAACCTGGATCAAGGCAGTTGAACTTACTACTTCTCTGAAAAATTCCAAGAAGAATCTGAACGGGGGAGAGTTGCCGAATCTGAGGGAAGATGTTCAGATTTTCGGCGGAATCTCCTGCAATTCAAAAGTAATTGCCGATGACAATACTTATATCTTCACAAAAAATTATGGTAAATCTGACAAGGGAATCTGTGCTGTTCTTTTGGGTGGAGAAGATCTTCATGTTTCCTGCGGTTATATTCGCGGCTGGGAAGGTCTGGGAAAAAGCTTCACCATTACAAAAACCAACGAGGACAGTATTCTCGAAATCAATAACAAACCTGCCTTTGATATTTACAGAAAATATCTTCATATAGAGCAGGATGAATCTTTTACTCAGAATGGTCCCATGTTTCCGCTTCTGGTTGAACAGAACGGCATTGAGTGTATCCGTATTCCGTTTCCGTCTGAAAATAAAGATGAAATTTATTTCGGAAGGCATTTTGAGGAAGGCCTGAAAGCACGTCTTTCCTACGGAGATAAGCCGACAATAATGGGAAATGTCAGGAGAAAGGTTCCTGATATTGCAGCTTATTCACCAGAAAGCATCAGAATTTATTCCTGCGCAATCCGCCGCCTTTTCTGGACTGATGAAAAAATCAGTTCTGAAACTGAATTGTTCGACAGCATTGCGCCGACTTCGGGCTGTTATACACACGGGGAAATAATCAGGATTGGAAATTATCTGAATCAGCTGAATGCAACAATGGTTTATGCACTGATCCGGGAGGGCAAAGCATATAAACTTGATTATTCAATTGATGAAGTACTGGAAAACATTGAAGAAGAAAACGGGCTTGCTCCAAAACTTATTCATTATGTTGGCGCCGTAACCGGAGAACTGGAAGGTCAGTTCAACAAGACTCTTCTTGGTCTGGCAGGAATTTATAAATCCATGTTCCTCATTAATCTGGAAAAGCAGACTATTGTTCAGCTTGATGATGGTCAGGAAGCCCGCCGGCTGCTTTCAGAAAAAGACGGTTTTTCTGAGAAAATGAATTATTTTCTGAACAAGGTTATTTCTCCTGATACGGTTCCAATTATTCTGGATTTCTGTAATTTTGATACTCTTGTTCAGAGGATAAAAAACAATAACTTCATTGACTGCGAAGTAAAGGGAAAGACAATCGGTTGGTGTCGTGCCCAGTTTATTGTTATCAACAGAGATGAAAAGGGTGTGCCTTTTGAGTTCGTTTTCACTACACAGGGAATTGATGCCCAGAAAAAAGAACGGGATGAACAGCAGAAAATTATTCAGACCCTGGCAGATACTTATCATACGCTGCATCTTTTTGACTTGAAAACAAACACCTGTTCAGAAGTTTCTTCAGACGGGTTAATCCATGAAATGTATGTAAAGTACAAGGAACTGGGAACCCAGGAGCAGCTGAACCTTATTCTTACAAAAATGGTAAATGAAGAATTCCTGAACAACGTTATGGAGTTCACAAATTTACAGACACTGGAAAAAAGACTGGCCGGTAAAAAAATGATTTCTCTGGATTTTCTGGGAAATATAAATGGATGGGTTAAAGGCAGTTTCATCAATTATGAACAGGATAAAAACGGAAAACTTGAAAAAGTTCTTTTTGCCACACAGGTTATTGATGATGTTAAACGTCGTGAAGAAAGATTGATGCGAAATTCAAAAACTGACGGCCTTACAGAACTTTCCAACCGCAGGGCTTTTGAAGAAGAACTTGTTGAACTGGAAAAAGACTACAAAAAGAAAAACATTATTTTCTTCTCACTTGATGTTAATGGTTTGAAAGACGTTAATGACGATTTTGGTCATGATGCAGGCGATGAACTTATTGTGGGTGCAGCCAATTGTATGAAAATCTGTTTCGGTTCTTATGGTTCTGTTTATCGAACAGGCGGCGATGAATTTGCAGCAATTCTGGATGCAGGAAAAACAACTGCAGAAAAGGTTGTGGACCAGCTGGAACGTACAATAAAGATCTGGCAGGGGAAACTTGTGAAATCCCTTTCGATTTCATACGGATATGTTTTGTCGACAGAAAAAAATGTTAAATCTCTGCAGAATATGCTAAAGCTTGCGGATAAGCGGATGTACGAAATGAAGGATGCTTATTACCGTATTAATAAAGGGGTGGACCGCAGAAAACAGAGGGGAGCTTTCGAAATGATTCTTGAATCCTTCGTAAAGATTCTCCGTGTGAATTTAACCAGAGATTCTTTTGAAATTATAAAGGTAAATGAAATTGAAGAAATTCTGGCAAATAAAATCACTTTTTCTGAATGCATCAAAGCATTCATTGAAAGTGACTTGATTTATCCTGAGGATATTCCGTTGTTCCAGGAGAATATACAGCTTGAAAAAATAGTTTCATTCTTTAAGAAAGAAAAACAGGCTTTCCATGTTGTTTACAGAAGAAAAGTCGATGATGTTTTCAGAAAAGTTGTTCTGGAAATTGTACCGACCAAAGAGTTTAAACCGGACAATATGGATGTTTTCCTTTATGTGAAAGACATTACTTTTTAACCGGATTTTTGTCTTCTATAGTGAAATCACTTGATATTTTTCTCTTTTTTTCGGGTTTATAATGAATTTATCAGTAAATCAGGAGAAAAATATGGCAATGAATGAACGTCCCGTTGTAAATAAACTTCCAGATGGTGGAAAAACTTTTGAACATGCTTTTGAAAGTTTCTTTTTAAAAGCTTATGTACCTTCCAATTCTATTGAAGGGAAAGTAAACAATTATACTTTCCGTCAGCCTCTTATTCTGGTATTTGAAGAAAACAGAATGAATATGGATGAAGCTGTTGAATTTGCAGAAAAAACAGGTCTTGCAAAAGTGGCAGCAGAAGTTGACGGTTCCGTATATTTTATTTATCCAGCCTGTGATGGCGGATGGAAAAATGCAGAGGTCAGTCTTTATCAGGAAATAATCGCTAATGTAAAAATGCATCCTGAATACAATGACAATATTGTAGAAATGAATAATTTCTTCACACGTCAGTTTGAAGGATATTTTTTACGCGGTGCAATTTTCCGTGCAGATATTTACAGTTACGGGGAATCTGCCGACTTTGTTGCAAAGAATCTGATTAAAAAAATTGACGGCCAGTATCTTTGGGGGCCGGGAGCAATTACACCGGCAATGGTTTCAATGGAAAGACTTTCTGTCGTTCCTGAAATTGAAAGAACTGACATCGGAATCCTGAGTGTTGGAAACACTGAAGAAATCAACAAGACTTTTACTGATGCCGGATGTAAAAATCTTCTCATAAAAGAAACAGCGGATTATTATGCTGATTTCAAAGGCTTTGTCCGCAATTTCAAAATGTGGTGTGACAATCTGGAAATTGAACCTGATTTTGAAAAACTTGGAATGGTGGAAGAGTCTGGTATTGTGGAAGTAAAAACTTCACCTGAAAATAAATTTGTAAAAACACCTGAACATAAAGCCGGATATTTTGCCTGGTATAACAAAGGCATTTTTGATAAGGGACCTGTTCCTCTGGTAATGGGACATCACGGAGGCGGGGACACTGCCATGTTCCTGACCTTTGTTTCAGGCTGGTGGGAAATTGCGCACAAATACGGTTTCCTTTATGTGGCCATTGATGACCATCTTTCATTCCCGGCTTCTGAAATCATGCAGATTATTGAAGCAGTAAAAAAACGTTATAAGGTTGATGAGAACCGTATCTACGCCACAGGCTTTTCAATGGGAAGCGGGAAGACCTGGGACCTTTACTGCGAATATCCGGAACATTTTGCAGGCTTCATGCCGGCAAGTGCCTTGTTCCCGATTAAAGAAAACGTCTGGGGAAAATCTCTTTCCGATGACATTAACTTTGATACACCAAAACCGATTTTCTATTCGGGCGGGGAAGAATCGCCGCTGCCAGAACTTCCGGGGCAGAATGAAACCTGTCTGGACCGTATCCAGTATATGGCCGGAGTAAACAAGCTTAAAAAGGCAGAAGCAATCAAAGCCCTTAAGTTCAGCGAAAAGGATTCCTGGGAAGAAAAATACTATGGTGTACCGGCTGATAAAATGGAAGTTGTTCACAATGCTTCCCGGAACAGTGACCTTACAATCCGTTACTTTGAAAGCGAAGACGGTGTAACAAGAACTGCACTGGCAAGTGTCGGAGGACAGCAGCATGAATGTCGCCAGCACACAAACGAAGAAGCCTGGAAATTTGTTTCTAAGTTTTCAAAGTAAAGAAACACTTTAGTTATAAAAAAGTATTTTTCTGATAAACTTTCTTTCAGGGACTTTCTGGAAGAAAGTTTTTTTATAAGGTGGTTTAGCCTGTCGAAACCACCATATATTTTAGTTTGGAGAAATCATGAGAGAGTGTAAAGACAAACTGTCCTTTGGAAGGACCATGAGCAACGCAGCTTTTGCAATAAAACTGGTTCTGGGAATTTCCCCGAGCCTTTTTATTCACTGCTTTTTTGACTATTTGACTGGTTACGGAGAATGGGTTTTTATAGACGGCATTTTCATGAAGGTCATTGTAGATGCGCTTTCAAGAGATGTTGGCTTCAGGCCTATTTTCTTTTTTCTTTTAATAAGCAGCGGCTGTATTCTGCTTCATAACATTTATAATTCCTACGTAAACTATTACATTTACCCTGTAAAAACCAACAGACTCTTCGGCGGTATTTACAGAAAACTTTACGCAAAGGCAAGAAATGTAGAGCTTCGCTGTTATGAGGATTCTGACTTTTACAACCGTTACACCATGGCTATGGACGGAGCCGAAGAAAAAGTTTCTGCAATCTGTCGCGGCGTTATTGGCAGCGTAGTCGGCTTTGCTGCAACCTGTGTAGTTTTCTTTCTGATGTTCCAGATTGACAAATATGCAGTGCTTTTTATTTTTTCGCCTTTAATCGGAAACTTCCTTTTCGGCAACCTGAAAAACAAATTCGAGTTCAAGCGTTATAAAGAACAGGCCCCCAATGAAAAGGTTTTGAATTATGTAAGCCGCATGATGTATCTTCCTGACGGAGCCAAGGAAATAAGGCTTTCAAACATTTTTAATCTGTTCCGCCGTCAGTACAATACTGCAACCGACAACAATTCCCGGATTGCAGGAAAATACGCTTTTGCCAATGCCAGTTTGAACTTCTGGAGAATCACTTTTACCTTCACAGTGATTTTTGAAGGGGTTCTTCTTTACGCAATTTACAGAAACCGGGTAAGTGGCAGCATCAGTCTGGCCCAGCTTACAATCATGACAAGTCTTATGGTTACCATGACCTGGGTTTTAATCAATATGTTTGAAAACATCATGATGGTTTTGAAGAATGCGGTTTTCATCAACAATATGAGGGGTTTTCTGGAATACGAAGAAGAAATTCCTGAAGACCAGGACGGAGAAATACCTTCCGAAGATTTTGAAAGCCTTGAATTCCGGAATGTTTCCTTCAGCTATAAAGATGAAAAAACAATCCAGAACCTTTCCTTTGTAATTACCAGAGGACAGAACGCCGCCCTTGTAGGTCACAACGGAGCCGGAAAAACTACAATCATCAAGCTGCTTTTACGTTTGTATGATCCGACTGAAGGAGAAATTTTATACAACGGAAAAAACATCAAGTGTTACAACCTGAAGGCTTACCGCGAGATTTTTGCTACAACTTTTCAGGATTATAAAATCTTTGGAATGACCGTAAAAGAAAATGTTCTTATGGGGCGTCATTACGAAGATGAAGAAGAAAGGGTTGTAAATGCCCTTAAGAAAGCCGGAGTTTATGAAAAGGTTATGACACTTCCGGACGGCATTAACAACATGATGACCAAAGAGTTTGATGAAAACGGCGCCGTTTTAAGCGGAGGAGAAAGTCAGAAAATTGCAGTAGCCAGAACCTTTGTAAAAGATTCCCCAATGAAGATTTTTGATGAGCCTTCAAGTGCACTGGATCCAATTGCAGAATACGATCTTTTCCAGAATATCATGAAAGAAGGAAACGAGCACACCATGCTTTTTATTTCCCACAGGCTTTCTTCTGTAAAGGATTGCGATAAAGTTTTTATGCTGGAAAGGGGACAGCTTATTGAAGAAGGCACCCATGACCAGCTTATGAAAAACAACGGCGAATATGCAGCTATGTACAAGAAGCAGGCCTGTAATTACCTTGCCATAGATGAAAGCGAAATGAAGGAGGCAGAATAATGAAAGACAACAAACGCGATTCAAAAAAGAACGAAACAAAACAGTCTGTTTCTGAAGTTTTCAAGAACAACGGCTTTCTTCTGAAGCTTATTTTCTGTGCTTCTCCAAGTTTCTTCATTTTCATAGCACTGGACGCAATGCGGAACCAGATTTCCATTTTCTTTGAACATACTGTGCTGATCGGTTATGTTCTTGAAGGGGCTGAGTTCAATTATCCTTTCAGAAAGGTTGCCTTTTATATTCTGCTTTTGGCTGCCTGTATTACTCTTGGAATGGTCTTTACGGTTTTTGCCGGAGACTATATTCAGGAAATCAAAAGACCAAAAGTCCGGCGCGCAATTAAAATGAAGCTTTACGAAAAAGCAAAGGACCTGGACCTGGAATGCTACGACAATCCGGAATTTTACAATGACCAGGTAATGGCTATTTCTGAAGTGGACCGTCAGATTGACCGCGGCATGGAATTAGTACGGAATACACTGGCGGGTCTTACCATGTTCATAACCACAGGCGGCTATTTCATAAAGAAGGATCCGCTTTCCCTGGTGTTTGCTTTTGTTTCATTTGCAATCAGTTTTATAGCTTCGACTGCCATGAACAAAAGAAACTTCAAGGTAAGGGTAGAAAGTATTCCATTCGGTCGAAAGCGGGATTATGTAAAACGAATTTTCTATTTAAATGAATATGCCAAAGAAATTCGTCTGAATCCTGACGTGTCAGACATTCTTTATAACCGCTTTACAGAAGCCAATGACGAGTGTTTCAAAATTGAAAAGAAGTACGGAAAGGAAAGAGCCATAATCGGTTTTGTAAAAGACTACGTAAGCAACAACCTGGTAGGCGATTTGATTTACCTTACTTACCTTGTTTACCATGCAGCGGTTTTGAAAGACATAAACTTAAGTACCCTTGCAATTCTGTGGGGGTCTTTCGGGCGAGTCAAACACGGACTCAGGGTTTTCACAGATACTTATCCTTTTGCTGTGGAAACAAGTCTTTATGTCGGAAAAATCCGGAAGTTCCTGGGCTATGAACCAAAAATCGTGAAGCTTGAAAAAGATGGGGCTTCGAAAGGTCCTTCGGAAGGGGATTCCCCAAGCGTTGCGAATGGAGTTTTCACTGGGGCTTCCGAGAATTGTGCTTCCGAGGGCGGCGTTGCGCTTTCGGGAAAACCGAAGGAAATGATTCTGAACAACGTTTCTTTCGGTTACGGAAAAGATAACCTTACTTTAAAGAACATTAACATGCACATAAAGCCTGGGGAAAAAATTGCCCTGGTCGGTTACAACGGAGCGGGAAAAACAACTCTTGTAAAACTTCTCATGCGCCTTTACGACGTAACAGAGGGCGAGATTCTTGCAGACGGAATGGACATAAGAAACCTGGAACCTGCGGAATACAGAAAGACAATCGGAACAGTTTTCCAGGATTTCCAGATTTTTGCCGGAAACGTAAAGGAAAATGTAATTCGCGACGTGGAAGATGAAGCTGACCTTGGACGAATTAAGGAAAGCCTTGATTCCGCAGGCCTTCTGGAAAGAGCAGAACGGCTCAGTAACGGACTGGACACAGGGCTTACAACTGAGTTTGCTGAAGACGGCGTAAATCTTTCCGGCGGTGAAGGACAAAAACTTGCTATAAGCCGCGTGTTCTACAAGGATGCAGGTCTTATGATTCTGGACGAACCTTCAAGTGCCCTGGACCCGATTGCTGAATACCAGCTGAACCACGCCATGCTTAAAGCAACAAAGGATAAAACAGTTATCTTTATTTCACACCGGCTTTCGACAACCCGCCTTGCAGACAGAATTGTCATGCTTGAAAAAGGTGAGATTGTAGAAAAGGGAACCCACGATGAGCTCCTTAAGAAAAACGGAAAGTATGCCCAGATGTGGAAACTTCAGGCCGGTAGTTATATTGAGGTATAATATAAAACATGATTTTAGTTTCAACAGGTGCTTTAATTGGGCGCCCTCATAACAGAGATTTTACTCTTTTGAATGATTTTTCAAAAAAGGTAAACTGCGACGGCTTTGAGTTTATGATGTACAACTCCTGGTACGAAAAGAAAGAAGAACTGCTTTCTTATCTGGTAAACTCAAAGCTGAAGTTCCCTGTTATGCACGGAGAAAAATCTATTGGTGAAGCAATAAGCAAAGGCGGGGAAGAAAATTTCTCAGATGCCTTCAGCCGGTTTGAAATAAACTGTCATATTGCCAGAGAAATCGGGGCTTCAAAAATGGTAATTCATCTTTGGGATGGAATTACTTCGGATCAGAATTTTCAGAACAATATTGAAGCTTATCCTGTTCTTCGTGACATGACAGAAAAAGCAGGTGTGGATCTGCTTTGTGAAAACGTAGTCTGCAACTGCAATAATCCTTTTGATAACTGGATAAAGCTTTATGAAAAATATCCTGACATTCATTTTATCTGGGATATAAAAATGGCCGCCTTCCACGGGCAGGAAGAATGTCTTTACAGCGAAGAAAATGAATGGCTTATGAAGGAAGGACACATCCGCCACTTTCATGTAAATGATTATGCAGGCGGAATAATGGACTGGGCAAATTTACGGACACTTCCAATCGGCCGGGGTCATGTGGACTTTGAAAAGTTTTTCCAGTTCATAAAAAAATGGAATTACAACGATACCTTCACTCTGGAAAGTACCGCCTTTGACCAGAATGCAAACATGGACTTTGACATGCTGAACGCTGAAGTGGAGTTTATAAGGAAGCATGTTTGATTTAAATGTACGATTAATTCAAACATTTATTTTCTTATAAAATAAAAAAACTTATTCCCGGTCACAATCACGGCAGTCAGTAACGCTAGCTAGCGTCGCTGCATATGCCACAGACTGCACGTGTTGTTCCCTCGCATAAGTTTTTCATATTTTAATTAATCTACGTTTGAATTAATCGTACATTTTTAATAAGCAAATAACATGCGAGCAAAAACAATGGAGTCCAGTGGGCTGGGCCCCGCGGGAGGCCTCCATTGGTTATTGCGTGAGTGTTATTTGTTTTTTGGTAACATATTTTTACTTAAAAAAAGTGTTTGATTTAAATGTACATTTTTAATAAGCAAATAACACGCGGGGAATATCAGCCTGCTGAATAATGGCCTTCGCCTTCGATTTTGACAGAGTCGTTTTCAAGGTAAGCTTCTTCATTATTCCAATCATTCCAATAGAAGTGAATTACACCTTTTTTAGTATGGAAAACCACTTCATATCCACCTTCACCATTGCTGTAGATTTCCCACGAAGTTGAAGCAAGACTTGAATCAGTCTCCCATTCACCGTCAACAATAATGCTTATTCCCTGAGTTCCAAAACGGAAGTAATTTTCTGAGTCAAAAGATTTTGTAAAGTACAGGCCGTCATCAGGCATAAAGTCTGTAGACTTGTATTTTGTACTAAGCTTCCATTTTGACGCATTCTTTGAATCGTATTTTTTGTAAAGCATTCCAACATCTTTTTTTCCGGAAGCAAGCTTTTTGCCGTAAGTTTTGTATTCGTTAATTGCAGCAGCTTTATTTGCTTCATTTGCAGCAGAGAATGTTGATTCTGAGCCGCCAAGCATACCCATAAGGTCTGCCATCATTGCATTAACCTGTGCCTGATATTCAGCCTCTTCTTCTTCATCACGTCTTCTTTCTTCGGCAATTTCTTCATCAACTTCTTCGTTAATTCCGTCAATATTAATTGCCTTTGCAAGAACATCCCAGTTTCTTTCAACAACATCGTAATCGTTCTGGTTGATGTATTTCATCTGAGCAGCTAAGGCACCTTTTCCGAGTATTGCAGCCATGCCGCTTTTTTCAAGGTTGATAACACCGATACAGCTGCTCTTCATGGCATATTTTTCAACTACATTTGATCCTGTAAAACCGTATTTGTTAAGAATTTTTTCAGCTTTTACATAATCCGATTTTTTCTGAAGAAAATCCTGATTTTCAGAATCTCCGAATGCTCTTTCCATTTCGGCTGATATTGCAGAAAAGTGTTTTGCAAAATTCTGTACATCTTTGTCTGTAAGACCTGTAGATTTTGCATTCTGTGCAAAAAGGCTGACTGTCATGAATACAGTCAGAATTAAAAAAGCAAACTTTTTCATTTACTTACTCCTATAAATTAATTTTATCATATAAAATATTATAAAGGGAGAGAAAAATGACCGAACTTTGGGATGTTTATACTGCTGAAAGAAAACTTACAGGAAAAGTAATTGAAAGGGGAACTCAAGACTCACTGGGAGATGATGAATTTCACATGTGGGTTATGTGCTTCATTAAAAATCCTGAAACCGGAAAATACCTGATAAGTCAGCGTGCTGCAGATAAAGATACTGATCCTTTGAAATGGGAAACGGTCGCAGGCCACGTTATAAAAGGGGAAAATTCCCTGGACGCTGCTCTTCGGGAAGTCCGCGAAGAAGTAGGCATTTGCTTTAAGCCGGAAGACGCCCGTTTGGTAATTACAAAAGTTACAACAACAATTGACGGAAAACGTCATAACTGGATCCGCGATACCTTTTATTTTGAAACTTCTGAAGAACCGGATCCGGCAAAAGCCCTGACGCCTGATGAAGTTATTCAGAGCAAGTGGGTTACTTTTGAAGAATTCAAAAAAATGTACGAAGACGGTGAATGCTGTCTTAATATGGGTGACCTTTATGGTCTTGAGTTGAACCCTGTTTCTGCCCATGGCTACAAAGAGGATATAGGTAGAATCGTAAAAGGAAGGGTGGACAGACCTATGGGAACTTTCCACCCGAGAAAGCCTGATTTATTTTATCCAGTAAATTACGGTTATGTTGAAGGAGTTATTGGAGGAGACGGTTCCGAACAGGATGTTTATATTCTTGGAGCTGATAAACCCCTGGAAACTTTTACAGGAAAGATAATAGCGGTTCTTCACAGGTACGATGACAATGAAACAAAATGGATTGTAGTTCCTGTGGAAGATGAGCGCCAGGCGGTGGAGGGCGGCGAAGCCGGTCTGAATGAAATGAAGACTGAACGTAGTGGAACCCGGAAGGGCCGCCCGGGCGCCCAAATAACAAATGACGAAATCTACGCTCAGATTGCATTTGTGGAACAGTTTTTCACCGGAGTACTTTTAAGATAAAATCAGTTTATGGATTCTGCTGTTTTCAAAAAAGACCTTACAGTTCTGACTTCTCTTATTGCAGGCAGAAAGTCTGCGGATGAAATTAAGAAAGCTTATATTGAGATTTCAAAAAAATACCATCCGGATATGAACGGGAAATCAGAAGAAGAAAAAGCTTTCTGCACTGAATGCATGCGTATAATAAACCAGGTTTATGAGCGTTATGAAAAAGGGATATTCCGGAACCGGTTGTCCGGAATAGTCGGAAAGAACCTTTCAGATATACGACATATTCAGGGGAAGTTAAGGTTTTTGCTGAATATAATGACTTCCTGTTTAATTATGGAAAGGACTGTTATTATGCAGCAAAATCCTTTTATGATAATGATGATAAAATGAAAGATGCCCTCGTTTATATTGAGGAATCCATAAAAGTTCTGGAAAAATGGTCTACGAAAGATGAACCGCCTGAACGAATTGAACTGGCACAGAATTGTCTGAAAATGGCCCGGGTTTATAAGGGAATGGTGGAGGAACAAATTGCCAGGTTCAAAAAAACTATGGAAGATGCTCCCTGGGGCGGGCAGTACATGAAGAATGCCGGAATAGACTTGTAATCGAATTTAATAGTCTCTGAAGAGTTTCAATGTTATATTGAAAGTATGAATGCCACTATAAAAACTATTGCACCAACGCCGCCTGCCTGGAAAAGAATTGTTTATGTTCTTGCAGGTGCCCTTATTTTTTCCCTGAATATGAAGTCTTTTGTAAATTTTGCAGGATTGATTCCCGGAGGATTTGCAGGCATTTCGATTCTGATTCAAAGAACCGTTGAGAAACTGACTGGTTTTCATATTTCCTATACTGTTCTTTACTGGACCCTTAATGCAGTTCCTGTGTATATAAGTTTTCGTTTCATCGGTAAGAAATTTACTCTTTATTCACTTCTGATGATTGTGGTTTCTTCGCTTCTTACAGATTTCCTGCCTGTAATCAATATTACAGAGGATATGCTTTTGTGTGCTGTTTTCGGAGGAATCATTAACGGCCTTGCAATCACTCTTTGTCTTCTGGCAGATGCTACCAGCGGCGGAACAGATTTCATTGCAATTTTCTTTTCGCGAAAAAAGGGAATTGATATGTGGAATTATGTATTTGCCATGAATATCTGCGTTCTGGTAATTGCAGGAATAATTTTCGGATTTGAAAAATCCTTGTATTCGATTATTTTCCAGTTTAGTTCTACTCAGGTTTTGAATATTCTGTACAGGCATTATCAGAAGGTTACACTGCTCATTATTACGGACAAGCCTGATGAACTTTACAAAATCATTAAGGAAACTACTAACCATGATGCAACCCGTTTAGTCGGAACCGGATGTTATATGGGAACTGAAAAGACAATGCTTTATACAGTTGTTTCAAGTGATGAGCTTGGGAAACTTTCTCAGTTACTTCGTCAGGAGGATGAAAAAGCCTTTATTAATGTTCTGAAGACAAAGGAAATTTACGGAAGATTTTTTACAAGAGTAATGGACTGATAGTTTAAAGCTCTTCGAGGAAAGCAGTTTCAGGTGAATCAGTTTCATTGATGGTTTCAGACAGGCGGTTTTCTTCATTTTCTGAGATTGAGAACTGTCTGAGTCTGTAATCTTTATCTTCTTTAATTATCTGCAGCATTATTTTTCCAACTTTAGGATCAAACTGGGTTCCGAGTCCTTTTTCAATTTCGGCGCGGGCTTTTTCCTGAGGCAGAGGATCCCTGTAACTGCGGTACGAAGTCATTGCATCGTAAGTATCTGCCACTGCAATTATTCTTGCAACGAGAGGAATTTCTTCGCCGGCAATTCCATAGGGATAACCTGTTCCGTCATAACGTTCATGATGCGAAAGAGCTCCTGCTGAAAGCCTTTTGTATTCTGTGTTTTTTGACATCTGGGTTAACAGGCGGAATCCCATGCTCGGATGATTTTTCATTACTTTATATTCTACTTCAGAAAGTTTTCCGTTTTTGTTGATGATATTATTGTCTATTCCGATTTTTCCCACATCATGCAGAAGTGCTGCATAATAGATTTCCTGAACGGAAAAAGGAGACAGGTTCATCCGGCTTGCAATTTCTTTTGAATATTCAGCAACCCGGCGGCTGTGACCGCTGGTGTAAAAATCATTTAGTTCAACGGCATTTGAAAGAGCAATAATGGATTCATGTGTTAATGCTCCGATATTTTTCTTTTCAATGCTGATTTCTTTTGCATAAATGATTGAGTAACCGAAATAGAATAAGGAAATAAGTGTCGGCATAATCTGGGTGGTCAGCTGATTGTCTGAATAAAAGAATCCCGGGAAAAGAACCGTGAAATATTTGAACACAAAAAATAAAAATGGAATTGATGCAAACTCAACAGTTTTCTGAATTGAACCGTTGAAAAAAGGCAGCTGGTATTTCCTTAGGGATAAAATAAGAGAAACTGCAAAAAGAACACTGACCAGGGCATAGATAATTGCTGAAACGGTAAAACTGGAAGAGCCGCGCAGGGCAAGTTCTCCAGCAAACCATCCAAGCTGGCCGGACATATATGCAATGAGGACTGCACAGCAAATATGAAAAAACTTCTTTTTTGTAAGGATTTTGAAAAAAACAGCCGGCAGAAAAAAATAAAAAAGTACAAAAAGAATATTTTTTATAAAGTCTCCGAAGAGATTATAAACAACATGGTTTGCCAGAATCGGGAGGACAGGGAATAAGAGCAGGCTTATATTGTTTTTTTTGCAGGGCTTTTCACCAAGAGAAAATAAGAGAATAATTTCCATACATATAAAAGCAATGAACTGCCCGACGTAATAAATCATAAACTGCCTTACTTTTTGTACCTATAAAATTATAACCGTAAAAGTGAAAAATAACAGTAAAAAACGAAATGCAGGAAACAGCGTTAAAAAAATTACATTTCTTTTGTATAATATGGGAATGGAATGTATTCCTTTGGAGGATTTATTATGACACAGATTTCAACACCAAATGCACCTAAAGCTATAGGTCCTTACTCGCAGGGTTTTATTTCAAATGGACTGGTTTTTACTTCCGGACAGATTCCTGCAGATCCTGAAAGCGGAGCAATTGTCGGTGAAAAAATCGCTGAACAGACTGAACGTGCATGTAAAAATGTTATTGCCGTTCTGGAGGCCGGCGGAAGTTCAGCAGAAAAAGTAATTAAGACTACCTGCTTCCTTGCGGATATGAATGATTTTGCAGATTTTAATGCGGTATATGAAAAATATTTTACCGGGAAACCTGCCAGAAGCTGTGTAGCAGTAAAGACTCTTCCAAAGAATGTTCTTTGCGAAATAGAGGCTGTGGCTGAATTATAATTTTAATAATTCCCGGGTAATAAAATGACAGATTATAAAATCAGACCTGTAGCCGAAGCTGATGCAGAAAGACTTCTGGAAATTTATTCTTATTATATAAAAGAAACAGCGGTTACTTTTGAATGGGAAGTTCCGTCACTTCAGGAATTCCAGGAAAGGATAAAAAAAATAAGTTCAAAGTTTCCATATCTTGTGTGTGAAAAAACGAACGGAAAAATAACCGGTTATGTTTATGCATCCAGTTTCAGTGAAAGAAAAGCCTACGACTGGACAGTTGAAACTTCAATTTACCTTGATAAAGACGAAAGACGGGCAGGGACTGGAAGGGCTCTTTATGAAGAGCTCGAAAAAGAGTTGATGAAAAAAGGCATAGTAAATCTTCTTGCAAAAATCGCCTGGAGCGAAAAAGAAGATGAGTACATTACTCATGACAGTGTTCTCTTTCACGAGAAAATGAATTACCAGCATGCCGGTGTACTGAAAGAAATCGGCATGAAATTCGGAAAATGGTATGACATTGTAATGATGGTAAAGAAACTCTATGTTTGAATTAAACGAACTTTAAATTTTAATTCTCAAAAAATTACGCGAGGGAAAAGAAGCGTGTCATTGGCAGGGTTCTGACGACGGCTGAATAGTTTCTTTGCCGTCGTCAGCAGCCAGCGACGCTAGCTAGCGTTGACAATGACCGCTTTTTGACCGTGAGTAATTTTTGAAGATTGTTATTAAAATGTTTGTTTAATTAAAGCGTAGATTTTTTTTTCAAAGTCCTTGACTGGTGAACGTTTATTCACTATTATTAAGTAGCTGGTGAATGATTATTCACTTTTTGTTTGTTTTTCCTCTTTGAACATAAACCAGTTTGCTTTACATTGGAGAGTGTAAGCTTTAGACAGCGCCCTGTTGTTTGGGATTTCCCGGATGACAGGGCGTGTCTGTTTATTCTATACTTTAGCAGGAGCCTTTATGGAAAGCACGAAAGAAAGATTTCTTTTTGAAGCAATGCGCCTTTTCGGTGAACGCGGATATGATTCTGTAAGTATGAAAGATCTTGCAAAAGCTGTTGGTGTAGTTCCTTCTGCATTATACAAGCATTATTCCAGCAAAAAAGCTTTATACGATGAAATTATTGTTGAATATAGGGAAGGTTATGTTCGCAATATGCAGCGGTTAAAGGTTGACTATGCGGAGCATCCTGAAGAAAAAGAAAAGCTTATTGAAATGACCGAAGACGAACAGATTGAACGGGCTCAAGGGCTTTTATATAACGCTTTGCATCATCCCTGGGCCAATGCTTTCAGAAAGTTTATGACTGTAGAACAGTATCATAATAAAGAACTGGCTGAAATTTATGATAAAACTTACTATAAGGACCAGGTATGGCAGCATGGTGCTTTTTTCCGAGTTCTTATGGATGCCGGGAAAATGAAAGAGGGAAATGAATATCTTCTGGCATTCCAATATATTTCTCCAATCAGTCTTCTTATTTGTATGTGTGACCGTGAGCCCGATAAAGAAGAATGGGCCATGGAAGAAATCGAAAAACATGTAAAAGAATTCAACAGAAATTACCGTATCTGATTTTTTATTGATTCTCTTTATTTTCTTTTCTACATTTTATTGTTAAAGATTCTTTCGACAACTATTTCCGTAAAAGAAAAATTTTTGTTATTATATCTGCAGGGGACGAGAATGAAAAAAGTATTTTATGCGTTGATTTTTCTGTTGTGTATCTCAGCAGGCGCATTCCCGGAAATAACTCTGGTTGGGGAAACCCATGGCATTGAAAATATATATAACGAAGAACTGAAACTTTACCGTGATTTTTATAAGAACGGTGGACGACACTACTTTTTTGAAATCGGTTACAATACAGCCCAGCTTTTGAACTTCTGGATGAACCGTGAAGGAAATGAACTCCTGGATGTTATTCATGGTAACTGGAGTGGAACCCTAAGCGGCGGAGAATTTACCTATAATTTTCTGCTTGCCATAAAAAAAGAATTTCCTGAAACAGTATTCCACGGAATTGATGTAGAGCATCAGTTCAAAACAAACGGAATGATTTATCTGGATTATCTTGAAAGAAACGGTTTGCAGGGGTCCAAAAGATATGACCGCGCTATGGAAAGCATAAAGCAGGGAAAGAATTTTTATTCCAAAAAAAACGGCGACCGTTACAGAGAAAAATGTCTTACAGAAAATTTCCTGCGTGAATATGAATCGGTAAAAGGTGAGGACGTTTTTGGAGTTTTCGGAAGTGTTCACACTGCAAAGAGCGTTACTGGACGCGGTTCTTTTGCAACAATGGGAATGAATCTTCTGAAAGCGGGACTTGATTATAACGAGTTCAATCTTTCAGACATGATATGGAAAAAGTCCCCTGACCATATTATAAATCTGCGAATTAACGGCATCAGTTATCGTGCAGGATATTACGGTACTCAGAGTTTAAGGGGAATGAAAGAATTTGATTCCAGAGATTTTTATGTTCTTCTTAATTCTTCAATAACAGAATTGAACAGCCATGGAAGAAAATTCAAAAAAACAGGGAACTATCTTCCTCAGGGAAATTTCCCTATGAAGCTGGAAGAAGGCAAAGTATACGTTCTGGATTACTTTTATACTGATGGCACGATGGAATCGGAAATCCATATTTGTGACGGGAAAAGAAAAGACGGTCAGCTTGTAACTTATCAGGTAAGATAAAATCAGATTAAATTTAATTCATTAATAAATAAGAAAGCCTTCCGGTTCAGTAAAAGAAACTGAATCAGAAGGCTCTTTTTTTATAGTCTTTGATTATTCAGACTGTTTTGAATTATGCATTTGCAAGAATGTTTTTAATATCTGCTTCGATTGCATCACAAAGGGCAGCAGATTCTTTCTTAGCAGCAGCAAGGTCGCCACCGTTTACAGGAGTACGAGAGTTTACATAGAACTTGATCTTTGGTTCTGTTCCAGATGGACGGGCAGAAATAATTGTGCCGCCTTCCAGGAAGAACTGAAGAACATTTGATTTTGGAAGTCCGTATGGGGTTTTTGCTGCAGGATTTGCAGGATCATATTCAACTGATTCCTGTACGTCGCGGATTTTTTCAACTCTTTTTCCTGCCAGAGTTTTGAGTCCTTCTGTACGGAGTTTGGCCATAATGCCTTTCATTGTTTCAACACCTGTAGAACCCAGGAATTCCTGGCTGATTGCGCGGTCTTCAAAGAATCCGTGTTCCTTGTAAAGGTCATCCAGGTGTTCAAGAATTGATTTGCCCTGGCTTGCCCAGTACATTGTCATTTCAGCACACATAGCAGCTGCTGAAACTCCGTCTTTGTCCATAACGTCTTTTTCAACTTTGTATCCGTATGATTCTTCCAGACCGAATACATAGTTCTTTGTGCCTTTAGCTTCAAAGTCTGCTTCAACTGCAGCAATCCATTTGAAACCTGTAAGACATTCCATCATTTCTGCACCGTAAGCTTTACAGATGTAGTCACCGAATGGTGAAGTAACGATAGAACGGATTACTGTTGGGTTAGATGGCATTGTTCCGAATTCTTTTCTTGAAAGAAGAATGTAGTCCATAAGAAGGGCACCCATCTGGTTTCCTGAAAGAAGAACCCAGTTTCCGTCTTTGTCAGGGAATGCTGTTCCGAAGCGGTCAGCATCAGGGTCTGTAGCCATAACACATGAAGCATTTTCTTTTTTGGCCAGTTCTACGGCCAGAGTAAGGGCTGGTTTTTCTTCTGGATTTGGTTTTACAACTGTAGGGAAGTTTCCGTCCGGTTCAATCTGTTCCGGAACAGAAATAACGTTGAGTCCCAGGTCGCCCAGAACTTTTGTTACATGCATACCGCCGGTTCCGTGGAGTGGTGTGTATACGATTTTTACGTCTTTTGCACGTTCTTTGATAAGGTCAGGACGGAAAAGTTCTTTTTTACACATTTCCCAGAATGGTTCATCAATTACTTTGTCAATGATTACAAGTTTTTCTGATTCAATGGCTTCAAGTCTTGTCATTGTTTTTACAGAAGTAACTTTGTTTACTTCTTCAATGATTCCAACATCATGTGGTTCAATAACCTGAGCACCGTCATTCCAGTATGCTTTGTAACCGTTGTACATGCGTGGGTTATGAGAAGCAGTAACTACAACACCTGTATCTGCTCCCAGTTTGCGAATTGCATAAGAAAGTTCAGGAGTAGGGCGGAGTCCGGAGAAAAGATATGCTTTAATTCCGTTGGCGGCGAAAATCAGAGCAGTTGCTTCACCGAAAACATCAGAGTTCAGACGTGAGTCGTAGGCAACTACTGCAGAAAGAGTTCCTGCTTTTGCTTTTTCAGGCATTGCTTTGATAAGGTAGTTTGCAAGTCCCTGTGTTGCCAGGTTGATTTCGAGAGTGTTCATGCGGTTTGTTCCACCACCCATAACACCACGAAGGCCACCGGTTCCGAATTCCAGTGTGCGATAGAAACGATCTTCCAGTTCCTTATAGTCTTCTTTTGCAACAAGTTCTTTTACTTCGTTTGCAAATCTTTCGTCTTTTTCCTGTGCAATGTAATCCTGTGCACGTTTCAGGATTTCTTCATTTGTCATATTTTTCTCCTAATATAGGGTTATTTACCTAATAGATTTGTTTCCCATTCTAATAAATCTTTTTCCATTTGTATATCTGTACCGCGAACGTCACACATAACACGGAAAACCGGTTCTGTTCCGCTGCCACGCATCCAGATAAAGGCAATAGCATTGTTGTTTTTGTCATAGAAAATGACTTTTAAGCCGCCTTTTCCGCTTTCTCCCCAGTCTGCAACGTCATAGCGTTCCTTTGTGCCGTTTGTAATGGCGACTCTGTAAGATTCCAGACCATATTTGCTGCGCAAAGGATTTGATTTCCAGTATTCTTCAAAGTTTTTCTGGAAATTTCTCTTAAGCTCTGCATGATCCAGAGAAGATACTTTCAATACAGCTCTTGGTTCTGAAACGCCTGTAGTTGTGTATTTAGGAAGGGATTCCAGAATATCAGTTAATGTGTAATCATCTTTGTAGGTATTGCCTGATTTGCTGCACCAGAGCTCGTAAAGTCCTCCGCCGCGGATTGTAAGAAGCTTCAGAATGGCAAAAATTGTATTCAGCGGATCCCGGACAGCGGCAGGATAAGTAATGGTACCACCGTTTGAACCTTCTCCAAGAATAGGTACAGTATAACCTTCTTCACGTTTTTCACGTCCCAGGTTTACCACATTTGCTTCACCAACTTCCGCACGGAAAACTGAGGCTCCGATTTTTGAACACATTTCTTCAATTCTCATGGAAGTAGGACAGTTTATTGCCACAGCAGGTTTCAGGTTTTTGTCAGAAGAGCTCCAGATTGTATAGGTTAATTCTGCAAGAACTGAAAGACTGAAAACTTCCTGTGCTTTAAGAATACAGGCTTTCTGCTGTTTTTCATCCCAATAAACGATGTTTCCACGGTCTCCGTCGCAATCCGGCATGTAGCCCAGAACTGCATCTTTATGGCCTTCTTTCTGCAGACGTTCCATTTCAGCTGCAACGTAAACCAGGTTTTCTGCTTCAGGAATGATTTCATGTGCAAATTCGCCTGCTTTATTGTTGATTTCATAGAAATTAATGCGGTTGGCAGCAAAGAAATCCCTGTCAATGCAGAGTGTACGGGAAGATCCGTTAAAGTCGCAGACGATACCGGTTTTATTCAGAGTTACCGCATCACGGATGTTTTCAAAGAAATTATCCTGGATTTCTGTATTTTCACTTCCTGCAATGGTGCGGCGTGCAAAATTTTCATATGCCTTCAGGGCATTATGTTTTGCGGCTGTGCTCTGCTGGTAAAGATTTCTCAAATCATTTGCACTGGCCTGATTGATTCTGGCAAGGGCTGCTTCACAGGCATCTGGTGCAGACAGGCGTTTTTTGAATTCCTCTACAAGCTTTGCATTTTCAGTTCCGTTCAGAACTCCACCGTCATTCAAACCGAATTTAATTCCGTTATGGCCAACAGGGTTGTGGCTTGCACTGATGTAAATAAATCCGTCCAGTTTCCGGGAATATGCCATAATTTCCGGGGCGGAAGAAACGCCTGTAAACTGGATGACTGCTTTTTTCAGGAGAAGGGCTCTGTTCATTGCATCTGCAATGGCAGGTCCTGTAGGACGGGTATCCATACCCACTGCAATTACAGGAACATCTATTCCGGTTTTTGCTTTTATTATGGGCTGGAGATAATCAAAAAACACTTCTGCTGCGATAGCAGAAAGTGCTTTGTCTTCGAGACTGATTTCAGGACTTTTGTCCTGTTCGTTGCCCGAGAGAGCAAAAACCTTGCGCCATCCCGAGGCAGACAAAATCATATTATGTTCCATACGAGGGTATTATATCATAGAATCCGAATTTTTGCCTTCCAAATCTACATTATACATTTTTATGGAACCAACAGTGCTTGGAGGTCCGTGTCCCGGGAAAATGACCGAATCTTCAGTCTGGGAAAGGATTTTTTTCTCTATATTGTCCCTGAGAATGAAATTCGAGTAGTTTGAAGCAGTGTTTCCTATGGTTCCGGCCATAAGAACATCTCCTGTAAAAATCATATTCCCGATTTTATAAACCATAGAGTCAGCAGTGTGTCCCGGAACAGCCATATAGTGTACAAGCATTCCGCCAATCCGGATTTTGCCGTCACCACTGATAACAGTTGTGTTTTCTCGGGCAACATCCCAGTCTGCTGCAAGAATCTTTGGTGAATAAATCTTCCTGAGGGTTTTTAAGCCGTCAACATGACTTCCGTGATTATGGGTAATAAGGATTCCCGCAACGTGGTAAGGAACGCTTTCAATCTGTTCGATAAGTTCTTCCGTAATTTTTCCGGGATCTATAATGATGGCTTCATGATTTTCTTCATTTACAACAAAATAACAGTTAGAAAATCCACCCAGGTTCAGGTGAAAATAAACTTTCATTTTTCACCTCCTGTTGTTTCATTTTCCTCTGCCGGTTCGGTATTTCCCATATCCTGATTAGTCTGACTGCTTTCAATACCGGTGTACAGTTCACTTCCGTCACGGCGGAAACGGGCTTCCCTGGTATTGGACATTTTGAAAGATACATTGGTTCGTTCCGAAGAAAAGAAATCAGCCCGTTTCAGGTTGCAGTTTCTGAATGAGGTATTTACAAGTGTTGCTTTGATGAATTTGGAATTGAAAAGGTCAGAATCATCAAAAGAGGACTGAAAACATTTTAATCCGTTGAAATTACACTGGACTATTTCGCTGGCTGTCATAAGGGTGTGTGTGAAAGTACAGCCTGAAAAAGAAACAAAAAGAATATTGCTGTTAATGAGGTTGCAGTCATTGAAAATGGCAAAATCGAAAATGGAAGTACGGCTTCTGAGATTATGGCTGATAATATTGGTAAAAGTACAATGAGAGAAATTACAGCCGTAAAATCTTTTCCCGGTAAAATCAACATTACTGAAAATCATTCCCGAAGCATTGAGACCGACAATGGTTTCATGGTTCATTATATAATTGAGGATTTCTTCCATTGCCTTTCCGGGATTAGGGGAGTGATCCAGACAATAGGATCTGATTTCCTGGATATTTCCGTTATCGTCGAAGGTAGAAAGAGAAACCTTATTGCATGAAGGAACCAGACATTTATTCTGTGCAAACATACTTCTATATTATAGCGGATAAAGGTATACTGTCACTATAGAAGTGCAGGTAAATAGAAACAGATGATTGATTTTGCATTTTTGGATTCTGGAACAGGCGGATTGCCTTATCTTTTGACCTTAAAAGAGAAGGCACCTTCAGCTGAGTGTGTTTACGTGGGAGATACAATTAACTTTCCTTACGGAACAAAAAGCCACGAAGAAATTGTATCCTGTGTTCTTTCTGTCTGTGACCGGATTGTAGAAAAATTCCATCCCCGTGCAATTGTTATTGCCTGCAACACTATGAGCGTAAATGCTCTGGAAGATGTACGCAGAAAATATCCCGAAATCCAGTTTGTAGGAACTGTTCCGGCGATCAAACTTGCTTCTTCCGTTTCAAAGAAAAGACGTATCGGACTTCTGGCAACTGTGGCTACAGTAAACAGTGAATATACACTCCGGCTTAAAGAGGAGTTTGCCAATGACTGTACTCTGGTTCTTCGGGAAGATACAGAATTAATCAGTTTTATTGAACATGAAAGTTTTACTGCCACTTTTGAAGAGTGTGAAAAAGCCTGCCAGCCTGCAGCTGAGTTTTTCCGTAAGGAAGATTGCGATGCAGTTATTCTTGGATGTACTCATTTCCTTAATCTTGCTGATACACTGCAGAAAGTTATGGGCGATGAAATAAAAGTTGTGGACAGCCGGGAAGGGGTTGCCCGCAGAGCCCTGGATGTATGTAAGGTTGCAAAACGGGAAGATAATCCTGTGGTAAAGCTTTATGTAACAGGTGATGTTGAAAATCCTGAGTATAAAAAGATTTCAGATATGTATGGAATTGAATTATACAAGTTATAGGAAATTAATTAGCAATTTATTTTTTGGAGAAATATATGAAGAAAATTATTTCTGGTAAGGTTCGTGAAGTTTACGACCTGGAAGACGGACGCATGGTCATTGTTACAACTGACCGCATTTCAGCTTTTGATGTAATCCTTCCAACAATGATTACTGATAAAGGCAAGGTTTTGAACGCACTTGCAAACTTCTGGTTTGACTACACTGGCGACCTTGTAAAAAATCACATGATTTCAACTGATCTGAAAGATATGCCGGTTGAATTCCAGAAGCCTGAATTCGAAGGACGCACAATTCTCTGTAAGAAACTTAAGATGATTCCTTACGAAGTAATTGTCCGCGGATATATGTTTGGTTCAATGTATGAAGCCTACAAAAAGGGTGAACCATTCCTTGGACATTCTTTTGATAAAGAATATAAACAGGCTGAAAAACTGGCTGAACCAATCTGTACTCCATCTACCAAAGCAGCAGAAGGTCACGATATCAATGTTACTCTGGACTACATGAAAAACGAACTTGGTGCAGAACTTGGACAGAAAATTGCAGACACAGCAATTGCTATCTACAAAAAATGCTATGACCACGCTTACAAAAACGGAATCATTATTGCTGATACAAAATTTGAATTCGGTCTTGATGAAGACGGAAACCTGGTTCTGGCTGACGAAGTTCTTACTCCTGATTCAAGCCGTTTCTGGGATCTTTCAAAATATGAAGTTGGAGGAAGTCCTGCTTCGTACGACAAACAGTTCGTTCGCGACTGGCTCAAAGCAAACAACCTGGCAGGAGACCCAAATATTAAAGAAGTGCCTGCAGACGTTGTAGCAAAAACATCGCAGATTTACCACGAATGCTGCAAAAAGATTACAGGAAAAGACTGCTAAGTAAAAAGAAAAGCCGTGCATTGAATGCACGGCTTTTTTGGTTTTTGGAAACTTTATTTTGCTTTCTTTCTAAGGAATATCTGTCTGCGGAACAGGATGATGTTCATTACCACAAAGAAGATTGCAAGGATGATCAGAGTTTTTATTGGCTCTACCGGGGCGAGGGCGCCCAGGACCATCATCGGGAATCCGAATACAATTGCCGGGAAGTTCTGGTAAACCAGGTTGTCTGCTGCCGGAGTAACAAAGTCCTTGTCGATTTCGCGAAGAAGGATGACACCTGTACTTGCAGTTCCGGTAAGCATTCCGTACATAACCAGAAACTGAGCTTCTGCATATTCTGGGAAAAGAACTTTGGCAACAAAACGGTTGTAGAAGTAAGTAATGAAAAGTCCCAGAAGACCCATTATAAGGAGAGTAGGCCAGTATTCTTTCAGAAGGTCCAGCTGAATTGCAGCAATTCCTGCAACAATCATCAGATCAAAGAAGAAACTTCCCAGTTTATCCATCTGTTCTGTATTGATGTAATCTTCATCAATGATTTTTACTTTTTTCATTCCAGTCAGAATCAGTTTGATTAATGATGCAATCAGAACCCCGATAAGGAAGTTGAAACCGTATAAAACTGATTTGAATCCTGGCAGAAGGTTTCCCAGGAATGCGATAAGGAAGTAAGCAATCATATAAGTGATGAAGATTGTGGAAATCTGGATTGAAAGGTCTTCAAGTCCACCATTAATGAATTTCTTTTCTTCAGCCGGTTTTTCAGTTTCTGTTTCCGGTGTCTGAACATCAGCCTTATTTTCCTTTGTGATAATAGTAAGTTTGCCTTTTGCTTTCATGATGTTCAGGTGAATGACACCACCGATACTTGCACTTAAGAATCCAAGGGCAGCAACTGAAAGTCCGAAGTTTTTACCGCCCACAAATCCGTGATCGTTTTCAAAAATACTTCCGAAATTCAATGCCTGTCCTGTGCCCTGTCCATAACCGAAAGGAAGGAGAATACCGGCTCCTGAAATAAGTCCTGTAACAAAACCGGCGGCAACAATTGTAATAATCATTCCGAGTATGCCTTGAAGCAGATAAGATGAAACTGTAGTTACTCCGGTATTGAAGATTTCTGCAGCCCGCTTTTTGGAAAGCTTTTTCTTTTTTGAACTATAGGTCATGGCAATGAATCCGAAGGCCAGACAATGGAAAGTTATGATTTCCAGATTTGTGGTTCCTGCGTAATTGAAGGCACGGACATCGAACATATTATTCCCGGTAATTGCCTTATATATAGTAGAAATAATCAGAATTCCCAAACCTGCCAGAACTGAGGTTGGAATAAGTGATGCCTGAAGAAACCTGATGTGTTTTTTCAAAATATTCGCGATAACCAGCGCAAATAAAAGTACTGTTGCCAGATTAAAAAATCCCCAGACACTATAATCCCAAAAATTCATTTTGATCTCCTTTCAGTTCTTTGTTTTCAGATACTGTATTTTTGTAGTGATAATAAAAATGGAGGTATTTTACGGCATTAAATCTTTCATCAGCTTTAATCTGAAAAACCTCATCTTTATAGTAAATATTCAGTTTATTTCTTCCCAGAACAGAAACAGCCTTTATGTCATCGAAGAACATTTCAAGGGGTTCTTTGCCGGAATCTGTTTTATCAATAACATATCTGTTTCCATATAAATCAAAACGACAGTTTTCACCGGATTTGATTTTACTTTTATATAATCTGACTTTATATAAATCAATTTTTTCTGAAAAAACCGGATTATCCAGAAAATCTGACGGATTCAGATTTGAAATGTATTTGTCCTGAGCATCATACCATTCTTTTATTGTGGAGAAGGGCAGAGATTTTGAAACTGGTTTAAGTTTCAGGTCAGCAGTATATTCTGCCTGAAGCCCGCATTTTTCACAGGAAATAAGGTTTCCTGTGGATTTGAAATGAGTCAGTCCGCAGTCAGGACAGACATATAAAATTCTTTCAGCAAATTCGGCTCTTTCTTCGCTTTCAAAAGAAATATTTTTATCTGCTTCATTAACACTGATTCCCTGAGTAATCCTGTTATAGAATTCTTCTGCAGACATTTTTCTGTAATCTTCAGGTTCAAGAATTTCCTGGATTTTGCAGGTTACATTTCCTTTTCGTGTTTTTGTGCTCCAGCGGGGTTCCACACCAAAACCGCCTTCTTCTTTCAGAATGCAGACAGGAAGTCCGGTCATTTTAATCAGTTTTGAAATTGCAGGCTTTACGAACTCAGTAGAACCTGAGTAGGTCCTGTTTCCTTCAGGGAAAATGCAGATTGTTCCACCTTCTCTGGCCACCTGCATAATGTTTCTGATGGCATTCATGTCCTGTGTTGATTTTTTGATTGGAATCGGAGCAACAGCCCATTCCAGAAGTCTTGAAAGAAATCCCAGGGAAAAAATATCTTCAGTAGCTACATAATAAACAGGACATTTGAAACTGAGACCAACAAAAAATTCATCAAAAGGAGTCTGATGGTTCATAACAATGATGTACTGTCGTTTGCTGGAATCAGGAACCACCTGGGCTTTGAATCCGTATTTTCTTTTGCATACCAGTGCAAAAGGACCGGCCAGAAGGTTCCTTATTATTTTATGTCTGAATTTTGTCCATTTTTTTGTTTTTCGAGGCATTTGTTTTATTTTATACTGAAAATGGAGAAAATGGAAAAAAATAATAAAGAAATGCTTTAAAAAATTACATATACTTGGTGGTTTTAGAAATAATATGATAAACTGATATATCTACAGTGGGGGATATTTTGTTTTCAATTTTGAGTACCAATATGAAAAAATCTGGATTTTTGGCTGTATTTGTATTTATTCTGACTGCAGGACTGTATGCAGGTAATTCGTCTCATGGATCCGAAATTAATACTGAATGGAAGTATCATACAGGAAATTACAGTATCTGGACTTCAGAAGATTTTGATGACAGTTCATGGGAAGAGACTGGATTCCCTTGTGTAATCCCCTTGAGCGGTGATAATTATGTATATTTCAGAACTACTGTTGAAGTTCCTCAGGAATTTGCCGGGCAGCCTCTTTATATTGATGCGGGGCATGCTTATGCTGCTTTTGATGTTTATGTTAATGGGGTCTTAATAGGTTCTAACGGACGTCTTCCTCCTGATGTAAATGTTCGCCCAAAAGAAAACAGTGTTCTTTTAATTCCGGACATCTTTCTGGAAGACAATGAGATTCAACTTACATATGTATGCTGGACCAGTGCCGATGTAATGGAGATTATTGAAAAGCCGGTGTTTATGACCAGAGAGCAGACAAAGAGAATAACGATTTTCAGACAGCTGTTTTCAAATACAATGTATGTAATCATTGCTGTTCTTTGTCTCGCCATGGGAATCTTTATGATTACCCAGTATCTGATGAATAAAAGCAAAGGAAGGACCTTCCTGTGGTTTGCTCTTTCTTCTATATCTATTTGTTTTTACTTCTATGATATGGGAGCTTCACAGATTCTGATGCCTTTTGTATTCCAGAGGGAATTTGCCCGCGCATTGCTTCCAGTGTCTATGGGCTTCCTCCTTATGTTTTTCCATCAGTTCCTTGAAGAAAAACTGACAAAGCGAACACTTATTTATGTCATTGCAGTTGATGTTATTTCCGTAGCAGGTCACATGGCTCTTTTACGGAACTGGGTTATGGCGGGAACTTTCTTCACAATTTCACTTGCACCGGTATTGTATGTCTGCTTATATGGAATTGTTGTTTCAGTTAAAGGTCTGGTCAATAAAAAACGGAATATGACAATTGTTCTTGTTGGATTCCTTATGGCCGTTGGATTTGCCTTTGTAGATATTCTGGCACAGGTACAGGGAAAAAATCCTTTTGTATGGCTTCAGGGATATGCCTTTTTCATTCTGAATCTTGCAGTATTTCTCACACTATCAGTTGATTCAGTAAAAAATCAGAAAGCAATTGACAGACTGGTTGTTCAGGGAAATGAACAGAATAAAAAACTTGCCGAAGTTTTTGATCAGGCAAGATTCCTTTCTCAGGGGACTACAGAGATTGCCGGTAGCCTGAATGAATCTGTTTTGAAAGTAAATGAGGTTTCCCAAACTTCATTAAAACAGGTTCAGGAAATTGAAGCTGCTTTGGTTCAGCAGAATTCAACTCTTGAAGCCGCAGATAAGGCTGTTGAAAATCTGGTGCAGTCTCTGGCAGAAACAAATGAAAACCTTGAAGCTGAAGCTGAAAGTATTGCTTTCAGTGCACAACAGACAGAAAGACTTCTTGAAGGATTCCAGTCTGTCGGAGCAAGTATTTCCGGGGCTGCAGACCTCGCTCAGTCTCTGGATAATCTTACTTTGAAAAATGTTCAGGAAGTTAACAAGCTTACTGAAGCAATGGAAGAAATGAAAAAAAGATCGGAAGAAATCATTACTATTGTTCAGGTTCTGGATCACTTCAGTAACCGTACAAATCTTCTGGCTATGAATGCTTCCATTGAAGCGGCTCATGCAGGAGTCGCCGGAAAAGGATTTGCAGTAGTTGCAAATGAAATCAAAAATCTTGCAGCTCAGTCATCGGTTCAGGCTCAGAAGATTAATGAAAATATCGATGAAATTGCGCAGTCTATTGAAAAAGGTGTTCTTCTTGCCGGAAGCGTACAAACAACCCTCGCACAAATGCGCCGCGAGGCAAATGACACTTCAAACCATGTTCGCTCTGCTGCAGAAGAAATGAGCCGTCAGCAGGGTGAAGGCGAAAAGATTGAAGAAGAAGCAAGAAAGATTTCAGAAACTGCAGAAAAAATGAAGAAGGCTGCTTTTGAACAGTTTAATTTTTCAGATACTGTAAAGAACAGCATGGAGCAGTTGCGTAGTGCTACAGTTGCGGTAGACGAAGCCGCAGGAGCAATTGCCAGTGCCAGCCGTCTTCTTTCGGAGAACGTTGCTGACCTGAAGAATATGTCAGAAAAGACCAGTGAAACTTCGGATCAGCTTTCTCAGATGATGAGTTTATAAGTGTAAAACACTTATACAAGGGTTTATTAGCTAATATTTTTTCTCTTTATTTATGGAAAATACAAAATTAAATTTATTCAGATTTGTTAAACCGGTTTTGCCTGTTTACATTTCAGTTGTTATTATCAACATAGTTTTTGTTGGTCTTGATATGCTTTCTCCACAGATTTCCCGTCTGCTGGTTGATGAAGTTATCATTGGAAAAAATGAAGAACATCTTTTTCTGCTTCTTGCTGGTATTCTTGGAATTTGTTTTTTCAGAACAATTCTTGGATATACTCGTGAGTTCAGCTGTGACTGGGCCGGAAGTAAAATTGGCTGTGACATCCGAAAAGATTTTTTCAAAAAGATTCAGGGACTTTCAGCAAACTTCTTTGATAAAAATAATTCGGGTGAACTTATGGCCCGTGTCCGTGATGATGTAGGATCCATCTGGGGCCTGTTTACATATATCGGAATGCTTCTTGGTGAAATTGCTGTTCATATAACCTTCATTCTGTATTCTATGTTCCGCATGAACTGGAAGCTTGCAATTATTCCTTCAGTATCAATGGCCATTTGTTGTGTCATTGCCCTGACAATGGAAAAACATCTTGGTCCTCTCTGGGGACAGATTGGAGAAGCAAACCAGATTCTGAACAATACAGCTCAGGAAAATTTGAACGGGGTTCGTACAGTAAAAGCCTTTGTAAGACAGAATTTTGAAATCCAGAAGTTCTCGGAAAATAACCAGACCTATTGTTCTTTGAACTATCAGACTTCAAAGGTTTTTGTCCGTTACCATCCGATTCTTCAGGTTTTCAGATTCCTGGTTCCGATTGCAATTCTTTGTGCCGGTGGAATTATGTGTATGAATGAAACAGATGATTTCACTCTTGGTGAGCTTACTGCATTCGTTCAGTATTCTATGAATATTGTCTGGCCAATGGAAATGCTTGGCTGGCTTACAAGCGGATTTGCACAGGCTAAGGCAAGTATCAAGCGTATTGATAAGATTTACAGTGAACTTCCTGACATTACGGAAAAGAATGATGCTTCTGTGGAAACCGTAAAAGGTGATATTACATACAGTCATGTTTCATTCACAACAGAAAACGGAACTCAGATTCTTGATGATGTAAGCTTCGATATTAAAGCCGGACAGACTCTTGGAATTATGGGATCAACCGGTTCTGGGAAAACTACACTGGTTAACCTGCTGAAGCGTATGTATGATGTTACAGAAGGTGAAATCCTTATTGATGGAAAGAATATAAAGGACCTGAGTCTTGGAACACTTCGCCGTAATGTTGCAGTTGTTATGCAGGATGTTTTCCTGTTCAGTGAAACAATCAACGGAAATATCCGTCTTGGTGACAAGGAAACTCTTGAAGAAGCTCCTGTAGAAAAAGCTATGAAGGATTCAGTTTCAGATGAATTTGTTTCCAGACTGGATGAAAAGAGTGAAACAGTTATCGGTGAACGCGGGGTAGGACTTTCAGGAGGTCAGAAGCAGCGTCTTACAATGGCACGAGCTATGAGCCGCAATACTCCGGTTCTTGTTTTTGATGATTCCACTTCGGCACTGGACGCCGAAACAGAAAAGAAGATTCAGAAGACTCTGAACGAAATGAAGGGTATGACAAAAATTATTATTGCCCACCGTATCAGTTCTGTAAAAAATGCAGATAAAATTATCGTTCTGGAAAATGGCCGCGTTGCAGAATGCGGAACTCATGATGAGCTTCTGAAACTAAATGGTCTCTATGCAGAGACTTACAGCACCCAGTATGGAGGTGTTAACTAATGAATGCTTATAATGTTGATGAACAGTTAAAAGAAACTTCAAAGTTCAAAACAATAACCAGACTTTTGGGCTGGGTTTTGAAATATAAAGGAAGAATTATTCTCGTATTTTTTCTTATGGGAGTAGGTACAATTGTTTCTCTGGTAAACCCGCTTATTATGGAAAAAGCAATTGATACTTATATTGCCAGTAGAGATATTCCGGGTTTTGTAAAACTCATTGTTTTTGCCGTAGTAATTAACCTGATAATGATCGGTGCAATAAAAATCCGTATGCTGATTATGAGCAAGCTTATAAACAATGTAATTGCAGAAATCCGGCAGAGTCTTTATGAACATATTCAGGGACTGGACCTTGCTTTCTTTGACTCACGTCCAAGCGGAAAAATTCTTGCCCGTATTACAGGAGACGTAAACAGTCTGAAAGATGTTCTGGAAAATTCTATTACAAGTCTTATTCCGAATCTGATTACAGTTGTGGCTGTTGCAGCAATAATGATTGTAAAAAATCCCAAGCTGGCCTGTGCAGCTCTTTTCGGGCTACCTGTTCTGATTGTCGGTGTGGCAGTTATTTCAAAAAAAGCCCACAAATACTGGCAGTTGAATTCCAAAAAAGGTTCAAATCTCGGGGCCTTTATTTCTGAAGATCTTTCTGGAATAAAAGTTATTCAGAGTTTCAATGCAGAAGAAGAAACAGACAAGACTTTCAAGCAGCTTGTAAAAGAAGAACGTGACAGTTTTATCAAAGCTGTTACCTGGGCTGACGGAAATTTTGCCATAATCGATCTGTCCTGGGGACTCTGTACTTTTGCCATGTACTGGATCGGTATAAAAGTTATAGGTGTAGACAATGTATCTGTAGGGACCTTCCTTGCCTTCGGAACTTACATCGGTATGTTCTGGCAGCCTATTCAGGCTTTAAGCCAGTTCTACAATCAGCTTATTACTTCTCTGTCAAAAGCAGAACGTATCTTCGAAATCATGGATACACCAAGCGCCATAGAAAACAGGGAAGGCGCAGTAGATATTACAGATGTCCGGGGAGAAGTTGAATTCAGAAATGTAACTTTCAGCTACGGTGGAAGCGGCAATCCAAATGACACAAGCAATGTCACTCAGCAGATTAATTCAAAGCAGATGAATGTTCTGGAAAATGTTTCATTCCATGTAGAGCCCGGAGAAACTATTGCTCTTGTAGGTCCGACCGGTGCCGGTAAATCTACGATTGTAAATCTTGTTTCCCGATTCTATGATATTCAGGAAGGTGTTATTCTTCTGGATGGGAAGGATATCCGTGATATTACTCTTGAATCCTTAAGACTTCAGATGGGTATTATGACTCAGGATAATTTCATATTCAGTGGAACTATCAGAAGTAATATTGCTTACGGCAGGCTCGATGCCACAGAGGACGAAATAATTGAAGCTGCAAAAATTGTTCATGCCCATGATTTTATTGTAAACTTGAAAGACGGCTATGATACAAAGCTCACTGCCCGTGGCGGTGAACTCAGTAACGGGCAGCGCCAGCTTATTGCTTTTGCCCGTACAATGATTTCAAATCCAAAAGTTCTTATTCTGGATGAAGCTACTTCCAGTATTGATACCAAGACTGAAAAACTTGTTCAGGCTGGAATTGCAGAACTTCTTAAAGGAAGAACTTCGTTTGTAATTGCTCATCGTCTTTCTACTATTGCCAATGCAGACCGTATTTTTGTTGTAAACAAAAAGGGCATTATTGAAAGCGGAACTCCTGCTGAGCTTATGGAAAAGAAAGGCGAATACTACAAGCTTATTGAAGCTGCAAAGGCAGAAGCAGAATAATTTTCTGGAGAAAAAAATGTGTGAGAAATTTTATAAAGACGGATTAAACTTTGAATGTCAGCGCTGTTCGTATTGCTGCGGACATTCACCGGGATTTGTTTATCTTTCCCTGAAAGACCTGGATCTTTTATGCGCCCACTTTCAGATGGAAAGGGCTGACTTTATAGAAAAGTATTGCCGCTGGGTAAATTATTACGGCGGTGCTACGGTTCTCTCTCTTCTGGAAAAAAAGAATTATGACTGTATTCTCTGGGGGGAGGGCTGTACCTGTTACGAAGCCCGTCCTGTTCAGTGCAGAACTTATCCTTTCTGGAGCTGGATGATTAAAGACAAAGAAATGTGGGAAGAATGTGCTCAGACCTGTCCCGGCATGAATAAAGGACGCATCTGGACTTTAGAAGAGATTGAACTGAACCGTCATGAATATGACGCCAACTTTCCTCTGGAAAAAGAAGAGTTTGAAAAATTGATAATTGATAGTGAACAATAATTTTCTGGAAAAGCCACAGAGAGAATTTTCTTTCCGTGGCTTTTTCATTAATATAAAAATCAAAGGTTCTAAAATAAAAAATCCACAGAAGATTTTCTCTTTCTGTGGATTTTTCGTTACACAATCATTCTATTGTGAATTATGAATTATTTGAACAGGCGGTCCAGCAGTCCTTTCAGGGCTTTTCCGTGACGTGCTTCGTCGCGTGCCATTTCATGAACTGTGTCGTGGATTGCATCCAGGTTGTTTTTCTTTGCACATTTGGCCAGATCTGTTTTACCCTGTGTTGCACCGAATTCGCAGTCAACGCGCCATGCCAGATTTTTCTTTGTAGAATCTGTCATGTTTGGTTCAAGTTCGCTTCCGAGCATTTCTGCAAATTTAGCAGCATGTTCTGCTTCTTCGTAAGCAGCTTTTTCCCAGTAAAGAGCAACTTCAGGATATCCTTCGCGTGAAGCAACACGTGCCATACAGAGGTACATACCTACTTCTGAACATTCACCGTTGAAGTTAGCCATAAGCTGATCTTTGATGTATTTTTTATCTTCTTCAGAAATGTCCGGATTGTTTTTTACTGTTTTTGCATAGATACCGAATTCGTGTTCTGCTGCAAGAACCAGTTCTCCTTCAACTTTCTTGAATTTGTCTGCTCCAACTTTGCAAACAGGACACTGTGCTGGGGCAGCATCTCCTTCATAAATGTAACCACAAACTGTACATACAAATTTTGCCATTTTTCACTCCTTTCAAAATGTTAATACTGTTGTTATATTTTGAGACCATCTGGTCTGTTGTACTAATTAAAACAAATACTAATCGTTAGGTGTGCGGTTTTCACTGCACTGGTTGCATAACCCGTAAACAATCAGCTCTGTTCTGTCAATTATTCCTGGAATATTTCTCAGTTTTTGACTGTTTACAAGCTCATCCATATTGGCTGCTACATCTGTTACACTTGTACATTCTGTACATACAAAGTGACAGTGCGGCTTCGTATTGTAGTCAAACCGGTCAAACCCTTTTACTGTAGCAATTTTTACTGCATCTCCGGTTTCGCAAAGAAGAGTCAGGTTTCTGTAAACAGTTCCAAGACTTATTTTTGGAAATTCCTGTCTTACTGATTCGAATACCATGTCAGCAGTAGGGTGATCGTAACGGTTTGCAAGGCAGTTCAGAATTGCTTCTCGCTGTCTTGAATAATTCATTTATTGCTCCTAAATTAGTAATGATTACTATTTTTTAATGATAACAGAGTCACTTGTGTTTGTCAAATTTGAAGCCGGGACAGGAATAAAATAACACAGAATTATAGAATAAAAAAAATGTTTTTTAAGGAAAAATCTCTATTATTTCTAGTTTTTTTTAAGTCTTGTTAATGGTAGAATTGAGTTATTAGAATTTATCAGACAGGAAAATTATATGGAAAAAAAGAAAAATAAGCGGCTTGTGAATACAATTGTTCCAATCATTGCAGCAGTCATTTTTGTACTTTACCTTGGACAATCATTCTTCCTTTCGATATTCACAAAGAATTCAATTAAAAAAGAGGCTGAAAATAATTATCAGAATCTGGCAAAATCCTATTCAGACTACATGGAAGAACGTCTGGAACGTTACTTTGAAAACCTGGACCGTTATGTCCATGCTCTGGTTGTTGATTCAAAAGATACAGATGCTATTGTAGACTGGATCCGTCAGAATACTCAGATTCGCGGAAATTTTGACTATGTGGCTTTTGTTGATAAAGATGCAAATTTCTATGCAGATAACGGATCTTCAACAACAATTCCTGACCGTGATTATTTCCTTGCAATTATGAAAGAGGGAAAGGATATTTATGTTGATAATCCGGTTATTTCCCGCACAAACGGAAAAAGAATAATTCATATTAACAGAGCCTGTGATGTTCGTGGTGAACGAATTGGGTTCTTCTCTGGTGTTGTAATTCTTGACAGCCTGGCAAATATTCTTGAAGGCATTCAGGTTGGTGAAACAGGTTATCCGGTTCTGGTTTCCAATAAAGGCGAAGTAATGTCTACTACTGCAGATTCTGTTAAGGTTTCCGAGAGTCTTGCAGGACAGGTTTTATCATCAACAGATTACAAACAGAAAGATGGAAGTACTGTAACAGCTTCATGGATCGTTTCTGAACATGGAAAGAAACTCTGGACTTGTGCTGAAATACCTAATACCATGTGGAAAATCGGGTTCATTGTTAATGCCGGCGAAGTTCTAAAAATGGCGGGTAACATTGGTTCTGTAATGTCTGTGGCCGGAATAATCATTATTTCTACAATGATTCTTCTGCTTTCTCTTTTGATTATGCGTTCTCTTAACCCTCTTCAGGTTGTTGAAAAAACAATTACAGGAATTGCCAGTGGTGATGCAGATCTTACAAAACGTATTGAACTCAAGATTAAATCAAAATCAGAAGTTGGACGAATTGTTGACGGGTTCAACAGCTTCTCTGAAAAACTCCGTGAAATTATTGCTGCTACAAAAGAATCAAAAGACATGCTGGTAGTTGCCGGTGACAACCTTGCAGTAACAACTCAGGATACAGCCGCCTCTATTACACAGATTCTTGCAAATATCCAGAACATGGAAGGAAATATCAATCGTCAGAGTGGAAGTGTAAATGAAACTGCCGGAGCTGTTAATCAGATTGCCTCAAACATCGAATCCCTTAACCGTATGATTGAAAGTCAGGTTTCAAGCATTACACAGGCTTCTTCTGCTATAGAAGAAATGATCGGGAATATTAATTCTGTAAACTCTTCTGTAAACATGATGGCTGCTTCTTTTGAAGAACTTGAAGCAAGTGTTCGTGACGGGGTAGCAAAACAGAATGAAGTAAACGACAAGATTCAGGTTATTGAAAGTGAATCAGAAGCCCTTAAAGAAGCAAACTCTGTTATTTCAAGTATTGCAGAACAGACAAACCTTCTTGCCATGAACGCTGCTATTGAAGCCGCTCATGCCGGAGAAGCCGGAAAAGGTTTCTCTGTTGTTGCAGATGAAATCCGTAAGCTTTCAGAAACTTCTTCAGACCAGTCAAAAACAATCGGCGATCAGCTTGCAAAAATTACAAGTAATATTTCTCAGATGGTTCTGGTTTCTCAGGATGCAGCCAATGCCTTCGAAGCTGTTTCTTCGGGAATCAATAGCACCAGTACTTTGGTTCAGCAGATTAAAGGAGCCATGTATGAACAGGAAGAAGGTTCAAAACAGATTTCTGTTTCTCTCAGTGAGATGAACGATTCTTCTTATAATGTAAGAACAGCAGCTCAGGAAATGGAAAGCGGAAACAAGGCTATTCTTGATGAAGTAAAAAATCTTCAGGAATCTACTTTTGTAATGAAAAACGGTATGGAAGAAATGAGTATTGGTGCAGACAGAATAAACAGGTCAGGTGAAGATTTGAAAAGTCTTTCTGAACAGATGGAACAGTCTATTCTTGTCATTGGAGAACAGGTAGACCGGTTCAAAGTTTAATCGAAAGAAAAAAATATGGAAAAGCCGTGGATAAATCCACGGCTTTTTTTTGTTTAGGGTGACTGTCATTGAGGGTACCTTCATTCATAATAAAGGGGGACAGACCCCTAAATTGTTCAAAATTGAAAAAAAGTCAAAAATCTCTAAATAATGTTGGAAAATTTCTCCATTAGGGAGTAAAATTAAATTACTTTTGAGTAAAAGGAGAGTTTTATGAAAGAGAAAATCAAGCAGTTAGAAGAAAACCGGAAAGAAATCGTGAAAAAAGCAAAGAACTCACGACTTGTCAATCGTATTGTCCCGATTATCGCATTGGTTATTTTTGTACTCTATATGGGACAGTCTTTTATTCTGGCTAAAAAGACCAAAAAGCAGATTAGAATTGATTCCGTTGAACAATATGAAACTCTATCAAATACATACGCTGACCTTCTGGAAGAACGAATCGGGAAATTTTCTCTTGGTTTAGACCGTTATGTTCAATCGGCAGTTGCACAAACAGCCGGAGATGAAGAAATAATCGAATGGCTTCAGAATAATATTTCCCTTCGGGATCAGTTTGATTATGTGGGCTATGTTGATCTTTCAGGGACTTTTTATGCAGACAATGGTTCTACTGCAAATGTTGTTGACCGGGAGTATTGCCAGGCTATTGTAAAAAAAGGACAGGATTTTTATATCGATAATCCTAGTGTTTCCAGAACAAATGGAAAAATGATTATTCATATTAACAAAGCTGTCCGTCAGAACGGGAAACTTGTCGGTTTCTTTTCTGGTGTCCTCACAATGGAAAACTTTAAGCATATTCTGGAAGGCTGTAATTCCGGTGAAACTGGATGTGCGGTTCTCTTTTCGGATAAACGAGAAATCATGTCAACCAGTGGAAATGAAGATCATGTAAAAAAAGTTCTGAACGGAAATATTCTGGAACAGGGAATTTGTAAAAAAGAAAATGGAAGAGAAATTACTTCTTCCTGGGTTTTTACCGGTGAAGGTGAAGTTCTTTTTTGCGAAACCAAAGTTTCTGGAACCACATGGGGTGTTGGTTTCATGATCAACAAAAAAGAAGTAATGAAGCTTGGATCTGATATTGGAAAATTAATGGCAGTAGCCTGTCTGATTATTCTTTTGGTAATGATTGTTGTTCTCTCAATGCTTATTATTTATGCACTTAAACCTCTCCAGATTGTTGAAAATACTATAACTGGTATTGCCAGCGGAGAGGGGGACCTTACACAACGCATAGAACTTAAAAAGAATTCGCATAATGAAGTTGGAAGAATTGTTGACGGTTTCAATAATTTTTCTGAAAAACTGCGCGAAATCATTTCGGCTACAAAAGAATCAAAAGACATGCTGGTAGTAGCCGGTGATAACCTTGCTGCAACAACTCAGGATACAGCTGCATCTATTACTGAGATTCTTGCGAATATTCAGAGTATGGAAAGCAACATTAATCGTCAGAGTGGAAGTGTTACAGAAACTGCAGGAGCTGTTAATCAGATTGCCTCAAACATTGAATCCCTTAACCGCATGATTGAATGTCAGGTAACAAGTATTACACAGGCTTCTTCTGCTATTGAAGAAATGATCGGGAATATTAATTCCGTAAACTCTTCCGTAAATATGATGGCCGCTTCCTTTGAAGAACTTGAAGCCAGTGTTCGCGACGGGGTTGCCAAACAGAATGAAGTTAATGACAAGATTCAGATTATCGAAAGCGAATCTGAATCACTTAAAGAAGCCAACGCTGTTATTTCAAGTATTGCCGAACAGACAAACCTTCTTGCCATGAATGCTGCCATCGAAGCAGCTCATGCCGGAGAAGCAGGTAAAGGTTTCTCTGTTGTTGCTGATGAAATCCGAAAGCTTTCTGAAACCTCTTCTGACCAGTCAAAAACAATCGGGGACCAGCTTGCAAAAATTACAAGCAATATTTCCCAGATGGTTCTGGTTTCGCAGGATGCAGCATATGCATTCGAAAATGTTTCTTCGGGAATCAACAGTACAAGCACTCTGGTTCAGCAGATTAAAGGTGCCATGTTTGAACAGGAAGAAGGATCAAAACAGATTTCTATTTCTCTCAGTGAAATGAACGATTCTTCTTTCAATGTAAGAACAGCGGCACAGGAAATGGAAAGCGGAAACAAGGCTATTCTTGATGAAATAAAAAATCTTCAGGAATCAACCTTTATCATGAAGTCTGGAATGGAAGAAATGAGTATCGGTGCTGACAGAATCAACAGATCAGGAGCAGATCTTAAAGAACTTTCCGATCAGATGGAACATTCTATTCTGGTTATCGGTGAACAGGTAGACCGCTTCAAAGTATAAATTACCAGGTCATTAAGTATGTCGAAATAATCAGATGCTGATGATTGAGTCCGCCACCCTTGGGTATCTTCGTCCTTTCGACAGGTTCAGGGACTGCAAACCAGAGGGAACCTGACTCAATCACTGCAGATTGTTTATTTTGTATTAACAGTCATGACTTCCTGTACAGCTGCATGTTCAGTTACAAGTTTTTCATTTTTGTTTGTACGGAACGGAGCCAGGGGAAGTCCTTTGTTGTTGTAAACTGTGACAGGACAGTAGTTGAACCAGTTGTAACGGGCTGCAACAGGATTTACATTTTCAGCTGAAACTTCAATTGTATTGCCTTTGAATACCGGCTCGGCTCCTGTCCAGTTTCCTTCTGAATCCATTACTTCAAAGCCTGTCCATTTTCCATTTACCATTGCACTGACAGTTTCATTCCCCTGATTTTTTTCTACCTCAATAAGGTTTTTCAGTTCTTCAGGTTTTTCTTTTGTAACAAAACCGCCTTCGGCATTGTCAAAAGTCAGAATCATTTTTCCGTCTTTTGAAACAGAAGACAGAAGAGTAGGGTTGAAGGTTTCTTCATTGGTTGCTTTGCCGGCATACTGGGTTTTCATTGCAATGGCTTCAAGACGTTCTCCCACTATCTGCTTCTGTTTTGGATGAATGTCATTAAAGGCACCTTCATCCATAAGTACAGTCATGTATGTGTTTGCAACTGTCTTTGAAACTTTTTCCTGAGCTTCGCGGATCAGACACCAGTGTTTGAAATCTTTGTCCTGTTTATAGCGGTTTACCGTAAGCTGAACAAAAAGGAAAGGAAGAGTGTCGTCGTTCCAGTCAGTACGCCAGTTATCAATCATGCGGGTAAAGAGTTTTGCGTACATGTTCGTTTTGTGGTCATCACTTTCTCCCTGATACCAGATAACACCTTTCATTGTATATGGCATTACGCGGGAAAGCATTGTGTCGTAAAGACCGCAGGGACGGTAAGGATTCTTGCAGCTTTTTGGTCCCGGCCATTCATTTTTACCGATTCTATCCTGCAATGCATTCCATTCAATTGCAGGTTCAACAGCGTAAACCTCCTGTGCTTTGCGGTTCCATTCTGCATCGCGTACAAGGTAATCATCGTATTCTTTTATTTGCTGTTCGATTGACTTGCCTTTTGTTGCTTCTATCTGTTCTTCAATGTATGTGTTCAGTTCTGAGTCAGTTAAAATGTAAGATTCGTGCATCCATGCAGTACATGAAGTTCCGCCCCAGTTACATCCCAAAAGACCAACAGTACATCCAAGTTCTTTTGCAAGTTTTCGTCCAAAGAAATAGCCTACAGCACTCCAGGCTTTGCGGGCATCTGAATCCCATTTTGACCAGCATGTATTTTCTTCTGCTTTATAAAACCAGTCATCTTTCCAGGAGATTTTGTTTGTATAATAGAAACGAACATTGGGATCGTTTTTTTCTGCCAGGGCTTCTGCAGCTTCCCTGCAGTTTTGAAGCTCGAATTCCATGTTTGACTGACCGCCACAAAGCCATACTTCTCCGATTGCGATATCAGAGAATGTTTTTGTATAGTCGCCTGATTTAACGGTAAGCTCACATCCGTCGGCTTCTTTCTGTGAAGGAAGAGTAACCATCCATTTTGTTTCTTTTCCTGTTGCTTTTGTGGAAGCTGTATTTTCTGCCAGAATCTTTCCGTCTTTTGAAAGAGTTACAGTAACAGTAACATCGGAATCGCACCATCCGAATACATCAATGTTTTTATTGCGCTGGAGAACGCAGTGGTTGCTGAAAACAGCAGCTGTTTTGAACATATTATTTTCCTCGTAGTTTAAGTTTACTGCCGCATTGAGGAGATTTCTACTATAAAAAATAGGTCATTGAGCTCATTTTTTTTATAGTAAAAAAAACTTGCGCCGGGACGCAAGTTTTCAAAATATTAAATTGATTTAATGAATCTTTCAAAGGCTTCCTGACCTTCGGCATTCCGTTTGAATACTCCGGCATCTTCCAGAACCTTTGCAAAGACTTTTCCCACTTCATCCTGAAGAATCTGATCTACATTGTCCTTTGTGATTTCCTTGTAATTTGGTTTGAATTCATTTACCCAGACCGCATGTTTTGAAAGACTTTCGATTTTTTCGATTTTCTTTCCGGCAACAATTGCTTTTCCTAAATCAGAAAGTTCCTGCTTAAGGCGGCTTGGAAGAACTGCAAGCCCCATTACTTCAATAAGCCCGATATTTTCCTTTTTGATGTGATGGAGTTCTGCATGAGGATGGAAGACTCCCAGAGGATGTTCATCAGTAGTTATATTATTTCTAAGAACCAGGTCCAGTTCGAAGTCTTCGGTCCCGTCCTTATTCTTTCGCATACGGGCAATTGGAGTGATTGTATTGTGTGGAGTTCCTTTTGTTTCAGCAAAAATAAATGCAGCTTCATCTGAGTATCCCCGCCAGGCAGAAAGGATTTTTTCAGCAAGCTTAATAACTTTGTCAGGATTTTTTCCATCCAGACGGATAACACTCATAGGCCATTTAACGATTCCGGCTTTTACATCTTTGAATCCTTTTACGGTGAATTCTTTTTCAACAGGAGCTTTTGCCATGGCAAAGGTGTAATTTCCGCCCTGAAAATGGTTGTGGGTAAGGATAGAACCGCCTACTATCGGAAGGTCTGCATTGCTTCCAACAGTGTAGTGAGGAAACTGTTTTATGAAATCGAAAAGGGCACGGAAAGTGTCCCCGTTGATTGTCATAGGTGTATGGTCATAACTGAAAACAATACAGTGTTCGTTGTAATAAACGTATGGAGAATACTGAAGTCCCCAGATTTTTTTATTCAGAACAATCGGAATAATTCTGTGGGTTTGGCGGGCTGCGTGATTTACCCGGCCTGCGTAACCTTCATTTTCCTTGCACAAAAGACAGGCAGGATATCCGCCTTTTGGAGCGGTAAGGGCTGCAGCAATTGCTTTCGGATCTTTCTCTGGTTTTGAAAGGTTAATGGTAATATCGATTTTTCCGTATTCTGTTCTTGTCTGCCATTTTACATCTTTGCAAACGCGGTAACGGCGGATATAGTCTGTGTCCTGACTGAATTTGTAGTACCAGTCTGTAGCTTTTTTGGGATTAATGGCTGCCAGTTCATTGAATTTTTTCTGGATTTCGGAAGGGCGGGCAACAAGGACAGACATGATTTTTGTGTCAAAAAGATCTCTGTAAACAACACTGTCATTTTCAATAAGGCCGTTTTTAGCGGCATAATCCAGCATGTTTTTCAGAATATCTTCCAGTTCTTCTGTTTTTGTTTCAGGAATTTTTTCAGCTTCTGTTATTGTCTGAAATCCATCAAGACGAAAAAGTTCAAGAAGTCTGTTCTGTGTATATATAATATCGTCTTTTCCAATAAGGCCTGTGGTAAGTCCATAACCGGTAAGCCGGTTTATTTCTTTTGTGATAGTCATACTATCGATTTTACTATAAAGCGCTGATTTAATATAGTAGAAATTAATTTCTTCAAATGTTATACTTATGCAAAATTTCGTATAAAAATACATTTTTAATGCATAATTATACATTTCTAGGGGGCATTTATGGCAGCAAAATCAGCTACAAACAATTCCGGAACAAAAGTACTTAATAAACTTGCAAAAGTTACCGAAAAAAATGACCCGATTAAACCTGAACTTTATTCAAAATATAATGTAAAACGCGGTCTTCGTTATGCAGACGGAACCGGTGTTCTGGTAGGCCTTACACATATCGGTGATGTTGTTGGTTACGAAGCTGACGGAGATGAAATCATTCCGGTTCCGGGACGTCTTGTTTACCGCGGATACAATGTTGAAGATATTATTAAAGATGCAGAAAAAAACAATCAGTTTGGATTTGAACAGGTAGTTTATCTTCTTCTTTTCGGTCAGCTTCCTAACGCAAAGCAGCTTCAGGAATTTACTGAATATATGGGCGCCTGTCGTGTTCTTCCTTCGAACTTTACAGAAGACATGATTATGAAAGCTCCTTCAAAAGACATCATGAATAAAATTGCACGTGGTGTTCTGGCAAGTTATTCTTATGATGATAACCCTGAAGACCGCAGTGTTCAGAATATTCTCCGCCAGTGTATTGAACTTACAGCCCGTTTTTCAACTCTTGCTGCTTACGGTTACCAGGCAAAGCGCCGCTACTATGATGATACTTCTATGTTCATCCATAATCCGGTACCGACACTTTCTACTGCAGAAAACTTTCTGCGCCTGATCCGCCCTGATACAAAGTATTCAAAACTTGAAGCAGAAACACTGGACCTGGCTCTTATCCTTCACGCAGAACATGGTGGCGGTAACAACTCTTCTCTTACAGTTCATGTTGTTTCTTCTGCCGATACAGATACTTATTCTGCAATTGCAGCTGCTGTAGGTTCCCTTAAGGGACGCCGTCATGGTGGAGCAAATATCCGCGTTATGGAAATGATGGATGACATTAAAGCCAACGTAAAGAACTGGGCTGATGAAAATGAAGTTGCAGATTATTTGAGAAAGATTTCCATGAAAGAAGCTTTTGACCACACAGGACTTATTTACGGTATGGGACATGCAGTTTACACAATCAGTGACCCGCGTGAAGTTCTCCTCAAGGCAAAGGCAAAACAGCTTGCAAAAGAAAAGGGCAAGGAATGGGTAAAGGAATTCAATCTTTACGATACAATTGAACGTCTTGCTCCTCAGATTATTGCAGAAGTTCATCACTCGAACAAACGAATCTGTGCAAACGTTGACCTTTACTCAGGTTTTGTTTACACAATGCTTGGAATTCCTCGTGAACTTTACACACCGATTTTCGCAATTTCACGTATTGCCGGTTGGTCTGCCCACCGCATTGAAGAAGTTGTTGCAGGCGGACGCATTTACCGTCCTGCTTACAAATGTATTTCTGAAGAACGCAAGTTTGTTCCTCTGTCGGAAAGAAAATAGGTGAGGCGGTAACCGCCCTAAGCGACGCGGGGGCATCGCGTCGCACCGCCGATGGGCAGCGGAGCCAGTCGAAGCTGCCTGTGATACGATTTAAGGAATGTGAAAGAAACAATGAATCGCATAGACAAACTACTCGCACACGAAGGTTTGGGTTCCCGCAAAGATATCAAAAAAATGCTCCGTTCCTGTGAAGTCATGGTGAACGGAGTACGTATTTACGATGCGGGATTCCTTATTGATGAAGATAAAGACGTAATCACAATCGACGGAGAAGAAATCAATCTTCGAGGCGAATGCTATCTTATGATGAACAAAATCGCCGGAACGGTTTCTTCAAATAAAGACGGAGAACACCGCACCGTTTTTGATCTTCTTGGAGATGAATACAGAACACCTTTTCTTGAAGATCATCTTCATTTAATCGGCCGTCTTGATATGGACACAGAAGGGCTCCTTCTTTTTACAACAGACGGTGAACTTACCCACAGACTCATTTCTCCAAAATCCCATGTTTCAAAAACTTATTTTGTAGGATTGAACCGGGAATATTCGGATTCTGAAAAAAAGGATGTTGAAGAAAAATTCCGAAATGGAATTCACATTGAAGCTGAAGCAAGCGAAGAAGCCTGTGACTGTCTGCCGGCAGAAGTAAAGTGGGCTTCAGAAGAAGAAATAAAAAGATATTGCGGAAATTCAAGTCAGGCTCCTGACAAAATTATTCAGGCTGCGCTCCTTACCATTTATGAAGGAAAATATCATCAGGTAAAGAGAATGTTCAGTGCAGCCGGAAATCATGTGGATTATTTAAAACGTGTTTCAATGGGAAGCCTTTTACTGGATGAAAAACTGCCTTTGGGGCAGGTAAGGGAACTTACCGATTCTGATATAGAAAAATTAGTTTAATAGTGAATTTATAGACTATTTTGACAAAATTCATTATTTTAACAGTAAGCAAATTTTTATACGGCGGTTTTTGCCGCTGATAGGAGATATAACATGGCAGTTAAAGTTGCTATTAATGGTTTCGGCCGCATTGGTCGTTTGGCTTTCCGTCAGATGTTTGGTGCTGATGGTTATGAAGTAGTTGCAATCAACGATCTTACAAGCCCAAAAATGCTTGCTCACCTTCTGAAGTATGATACAGCACAGGGTGGATTCGCTGGAAAATTCGGTGAAGGAAAACACACTGTAGAATCACACGACGGTGAAGGCGAAGATAACTACATCGTAGTAGATGGAAAGAAAATCGTTATCTACAAAATGCCAAACGCTGCTGATCTCCCATGGGGAAAAATCGGTGTAGACGTAGTTCTTGAATGTACAGGTTTCTACGTATCAAAAG
>DCHR01000024.1:86578-86705 GCA_002315375.1 Treponema sp. UBA1747
GAAACAATCATCTCTGCAGCTTCTTGTACAACAAACTGTCTGGCTCCAATGGCTAAAGCTCTTAACGACTACGCTGCAATCCAGTCAGGTATCATGTCTACAATCCACGCTTACACTGGTGACCAGA
>DCHR01000024.1:86810-91819 GCA_002315375.1 Treponema sp. UBA1747
GTCTCGTAATCCCAGAACTCAACGGAAAACTCATCGGTTCAGCACAGCGCGTTCCAACACCTACAGGATCTACAACAATCCTCGTAGCTGTAGTTAAAGGAAAAGATGTAACAAAAGAAGGAATCAATGCTGCAATGAAAGCTGCTGCAACAGAATCTTTCGGATACTGTGAAGACGAAATCGTTTCTTCTGACGTAATCGGAATGAAATTCGGTTCACTCTTCGATGCTACACAGACAATGGTTAGCAAAATCGACGATGACACATACCAGGTACAGGTTGTAAGCTGGTATGACAATGAAAATAGCTATACTTCTCAGATGGTTCGTACAATTAAGTACTTCGCTGAAAACTGCTAATTCTAGTCATTCCTAGATAAAAAAGGCTTCCTTCGGGAAGCCTTTTTTGTTATATCGTAGCTATTTTTATTTTAACTGAAAAGTCTATAAGATAAAAAAAGCCCGGGCAGAAATACTGACCGGGCTCTTCTGTTTATTCAGAAATCTAGTTTATTAACCCCATAGGGTTCATTCCTTTTCCATTTTTGTATACTGCAAAGTGAAGGTGTGGACCTGTACTCATTCCGGTTGATCCAACTTTACCGATAATCGTATTGGTATAAACATACTGTCCTTTTTTACATGATATAGAGTTCATGTGAGCATACAGTGTTTTATAACCCGAATGATGAGTAATGATTACATAATTTCCGTAAGTATCGTTATATCCTGTGAAAGAAACCCTTCCGTCCAGTGCAGCGTAAATCGGGGTTCCCGCAGAACATGCCATGTCTGTTCCACCATGGAAAGTTCGTTTTCCTGTGTTGAAAGGAGAGTTGCGCCATCCGTAAGAAGAAGTAAGCCAGTAACGGGCTTTCAAAGGTTTGTGGAAAAGATCACCATTAATTTCTTTTCTAGTGATGTCATCCATAAGAGCATCCGGCAGGAAAAGTGTAGAACCTGCTTTCAGACTGGCATTAATATCCATGTTATTCACATAAGAACATTTTTCTGCGCTGATGTCGTAAGCTTCAGCAATTGAACTGAAGGTTTCTCCATCTTTACGAACTGTATAAAGAATTCCGGGAATGCTTGGGATTTTCAGATATGTACCAATCTGAAGACTTCTTGTTGCTGTAATATGGTTTACGGTAATCAGGGTGTCCTGAGAAACGTCATTTTCCTCAGCGATAATACCAATCATATCTCCCTGTTTTACGCGGTAAGTTTTATATGTAAGGGGAGGAAGTTCATCATTCAGAATTTCATTTTCAATAACAATATCCTCTGATTCTGCCTGTGCAAAATCAGGGTTTGAAGGAGACTCAAAACCACCCATAGCGGTTTTCTTTGAAACTTTATTTAAGGTTGTAATAGTGATTGTGGTAACAGCGGCTCCACAAAGGAATCCAACTATTGCCAGATTAACTACTTTTTTAATTGTTGTGTTAAAAATCATATTATAAAAAGTTACAACAGCATTTTTACTAGCTCTCATTGTATCATAAAAATATTTTTTTTCCATATAAATCCTTTTTTTCTTACTTTTTACAAATTCCGATTAAAAAAGTCTCAAATGATTCTTTACGGCAGGCTTCAGGTTTGAATCCCTGAGCTTTTGTAAATATATCCCTCATATTTTTCAGAATGGTCTGTTGTGCTCCGCTCTGAAATATTTTTACGCAGAAGTTTCCACCGGGTTTCAGCATGTCCTGGGCATACCATACAGCCATTTCAACAAGCTGTTCACTTCTGGCTGTATCAACCATTTTGTTTCCTGTTGTTTTTGGAGCCGCATCGCAAACTACCAGGTCAAAAGGTCCATGAGATTTGATTTCTTTTCTGATTTCTGCAGCATTTAAATCTCCCTGGATAAAGGTGAGATTGTCAGCTTTTACGTCTTTTGCCAGAGGATTCAGGTCGCAGGATACAACTTCTCCTGATCCGTCCATCTGACGTAAAAGATATGTTGTCCAGCTACCAGGGGCAGCTCCCAAATCCAGAACCTTGAAATTTTTCTTAATAAATCCGAATTTTGCGTCTATTTCCTGAAGTTTGTACACAGAGCGGGCAGGATACCCTTCAGAAAAAGCTTTTCTTGACCAGAAGTCCGGTTTTTCATAACTATTTTGCGGCATATTTTAATTTTCGGAAGAAAATGATGTGAATTTAAGTAAAATTTAGGAAGGAATATTTTAGGAACTGAAAGTGAAAAAAAAGAGAGTGAAAACGGAAATAAAGAAAGTGTGTAAATCAGAGAACAGGACGCAGCGAATCGTGACTCAGTGACATGTGCCCTCAACGAAGTGAGGGTACATGCCATTACAGACACGAATTCGGTTAGCCGGGACCCATTTTCTGCTTTAAAACAATATCTTGTTCCCGTTTATAATGTTATTTTAAGTTTGCTTTCATCTGTTCGATGATATGACGGAATTCATCACATGCAGCCTGTACTGGTTCTGTTTTTTCCATATCAACACCGGCGATGCGAAGTGATTCAATAGGATATCTTGATCCTCCGGATTTCAGGAATTTGAAGTAATCATCACGTTCCGCATCTCCTCCGTTACAAACACGTTTTGCAAGGGCAAGAGCAGCAGAAATTCCGGTTGCGTATTTGTAAACATAGAAAGCAGAATAGAAGTGTGGAATACGGAGGCCTTCCATATCAGAATTGTCTTCAAAGTGCATTTCGGGACCAAAGTAGAGTTCCAGAAGTTCGCGGTAAGTTTTCCGGAGCAATTCTGCAGTCAGTGGAGTTCCTGATTCAACCAGTTCGTGGGCTTTCAGCTCGAATTCTGCAAACATTGTCTGACGGTAAAGAGTTGCAAGAATGTCAGAGGCACGCATGCTCAGGAGGTAATTTATAAGGTCTTTATCTCCTTTTTTCTGGGCTTCTTCCATTAAATATCTGTAAAGCAGTTCTTCGTTGAAAGTTGATGCAACTTCAGCTTCGAAAATAGTGTAGTCGTAGCACATGAATGGATTTGAATGAACAGAGTACCATGAGTGCATGCTGTGTCCGCCTTCATGAATCATTGTGAATACGTCACGGATATTTGCATCATCGTAATTCAAAAGAATGTAAGGGTTTCCGACATAGCATCCGGAACTGAAGGCTCCGCCTCGTTTTCCAACATTTTCATAGCGGTCAACCCATCCGTTTTTTAGTCCGTCACAAAGACGGTCTGTGTATTCTTTTCCAAGAGGGGAGAGTGCATTACGGCAGAGTTCAACGGCTTCATCGTAAGAAGTTTTTGTTTCAACGGATTTTACCAGTGGAACATAAACGTCATAGTGACGAAGTTCTTCTACTCCAAGGACCTTTTTTCTGATTGTGTAGTATTCGTGGAGTGGTTCAAGGTTCTTATGAACGCAATCGATAAGGTTTCTGTAAACGCTTTCAGGAACTTTCTGTCCGTAAAGGCTTGAATCCAATGCAGATTTATAACCTCTCGCCCGGGCTGTGAAAATATCCTGATTTACAGAACCTGCATACAGGGCAGCTATTGTATTCTGATGGTTTTCAAAGTGCTTGTAATACTGTTTGTATGCCTGTTCACGAACATTACGGTTCTGGTCATGCATGAATGTTGACCAGGTTGTTTCAGTAAGCTGTTTTTCACCTTCGTCAGTTTTGATTATGCCGAAGGTTTTATTCATATCAACATTTGTAAGAACGCTGAAAGCATTGTCTGCTGTCTGGGCACTTTCTGTCTGAAGTGAAAGAATACGTTCTTCTTTTTCAGAAAGAATGTATGGTTTTACCCAAAGCATTTTTTCAATGAAGATTTTATAATCAGCAAATTCAGGTTTTGAAATCCATTCACGAAGAGTGGTTTCTTCGATTGCCTGAAGTTCCGGTTCCAGAAATGAAAGATCTGCCTGCATTTTTGCGTATGCCATAAGAGCGCGGCCGTTTCTGTCAGAGGCTTCTGTATCATCTTCATCAGCTTCGTGACAGAGAGAAGCATAATGATAAACAGTTTCAACTTTCAGTTCTGCTTCTTCAAGTGCTTTCAAAGCAGCAAGAAGAGTGTTGCTTGATTCTCCAAGTTTGCCTTTGTATGCGGCAACTTTGTCTGTAAGAGATCCGATTTCTTTAAGGGCAGTTTCCCATTCAGAATTTGACTTATAAATAGAAGAAAGGTCCCACTTATCCGAAGCAGGAACATCCTTTCTGTTAGGAATTGTGTTAGTACTCATACAAAGATTATATGATATAATTTTTTTCATGAAAACTGCGCTTTTAATAATTGATATGCAGAAGGATTTTGTTCTTCCGGAAGGTCCGCTTTGTGTTGACGGAGCACTTCCTTCTGTGCCTGCAATTAAAGAACTTCTGGACTATGCCAGAAAATCAGAATGGACTGTAGTTCATATTATTCGTGAACATGATGCCGGTGGGGTGAATGCAGATAAACCAAGAAAACATCTTTTTGAAAATGGCGGCCGGGGATATTGTGTTTCAGGAACGGAAGGCTGTCACATTATAGAAGAATTAAAACCAATTGATGGTGAATTGATTATAAAGAAAACAAGAAACTCTGCTTTCTTTGGAACAAATCTGGATTCTATATTAAGACGGCTTATGATTGAAAAAATCGTGATAAGCGGAACCCAGTATCCGAACTGTATCCGTGGAACTGCCGCAGATGCTATGAGCCTTGATTATGATGTAACTGTGGTTACTGACTGCTGCAGTGCAAAGACCGAAATGGTTGCGGAAGCAAATATTTTGGATATGAAAAATATGGGAATTGAGTGTATTCCGTCTTTTGAATTATATAAAAAAGATTAAAAAAAGTTTAAAAAATTGCTCAAAAAAGTGGTTCTGCACTAGACACAGTCAGATAAAAGGTATATATTACTATTCACCGTCGCACGACAGAGCGACCGAGAAATCCGACTGACAATCAAAAAGCAAATGAGGTTTACGAAGTAAACCTTGCCGAACACAGGACGCCGTAAGGTTCCTGGAAAATGGACAGTTCGGAATTGACAGAA
>DCHR01000059.1:0-276 GCA_002315375.1 Treponema sp. UBA1747
GTGCAAGATCCTTAACTTCTCCATCCGGAATCTTTTCATTGTTAACCAGAATGCGCAGTTCACGACCGGCCTGAATAGCAAATGCTTTTTCAACACCTGGGAACTTTTCTGCAATTTCTTCAAGGTTTTCAAGACGTTTAACGTAGTTGTCTACAGTTTCACGGCGTGCACCTGGACGTGCTGCAGAAATAGCATCGGCAATCTGAACGATGATTGCTTCAACTGTTGATGCTTCAACATCGTTATGGTGTGCTGCAATAGCATTGATAACTTTTG
>DCHR01000059.1:336-7683 GCA_002315375.1 Treponema sp. UBA1747
CGCTGTCGTTTTCTGCACCTTTACCGATATCGTGAAGAAGTGCTGCACGTTTAGCCAGTTCTTTGTTTGCTCCAACTTCTGCAGCAAGCATTGTTGCGATTTCTGCAACTTCACGGCTGTGTGTAAGAACGTTCTGACCGTAAGATGTACGATAATAAAGACGTCCGAGAGCACGAACAGCATCCTGACTCATGTTATGGATACCAAGGTCAAAGAGAACCTTTTCACCTTCTTCATAAATCTTCTGCTGAATTTCTCTTGTTACTTTCTGAACGATTTCTTCAATGCGTGCAGGATGGATACGACCGTCTGTTACAAGGCGTTCCAGTGTCTGCTTGGCAATTTCTTTTCTTACAGGATCAAAACAGCTGATAACAACTGCTTCAGGTGTATCATCGATAATGATATCAACACCTGTAAGTGTTTCGAGAGAACGGATATTGCGGCCTTCACGACCGATGATACGTCCCTTCATTTCATCACTTGGAAGTGAAACTGTAGTAACAGTGATGTCACTTGTAGTTTCTGTAGCAAGGCGCTGAATAGTTGTAACGAGGATTTCCTGAGCTTTCTTTTCTGCAGAGAGCTGGGCTTCCTGTTCAATCTTATTCAAAAGTGCCTGTGCATCATGACGGGCATCATTTTCAAGATCCTTGATGATAAGTGTTTTTGCTTCCTGAGCAGAAAGTCCCGAAATGCGTTCAAGTTCTGAACGGTACTTTTCTTCTGCAACGGCAAGAGATTCTTCGCGCTTTTTCATAGACACGATTCTTTCCTGCACTTCTGCTTCTTTCTGATCAAACTCGGCAGCTCTTTTGTCTACCAGTTCTTCTTTTTTGTTTACGCGTGCTTCATATTTCTGAACTTCTGCACGGCGTTCACGATTCTCACGTTCCTGCTGCTGACGCTCACGAATGAGTTGATCTTTTGCATCAAGCAAAATTTCCTTTTTCTTAGCTTCTGCTTCTTTTATAGCATCCTGTCTTAAACGTTCTGCTTTCTGCTCCGAGGCTGAGAGTTGAAATCTGGCATAAAACCAGCGAATAATCCATCCAAGAACAATTCCTGCAACAGGGAGAATGATGTACCACATTTTATCCATGGTTTGTATCTCCTTTTTGCAATTTGTATGGCCGTTTAATTTTTTAAAAACAATACAGGCACATACTATTAATGATTATAGCAAACAATCAAGAGATGTCAAACTTTTTCTTCAATATAGAATATAAATGTTTTGATGAGACTAGAAGTCGATGGACTGAAGGAATCTCTGCTGGAATCCCGGAACTGCAGCAAGATTTACCTGAAGTGATCTTTTAGCAATTTCTGCAGCCTTTTTTCTTAATGTCGGACTGAACAGAAGTGCGGACGCACCTGCAAGAGCTCCGTTTCCAAGGTGAACACAGCGTTTTTCCAGCTGCTGGGGAATAAGACCGATTTCTGCTGCATCCTTAAGGTTAAGGTTTGTTCCGAAGCCGCCTGCAATACAGAAAACAGGAAGAGATTCAGTTTTTTCAAGCATATACTGAAGTCCTGTCTTAACTGCAGATTTGGCCAGCTGAAGGTTTCTTACATCCTGCTGGGAAATATAAACTGCCGGAGTCAGTTCTACACATGTTGAACCGTCTCCAAGCTTTGAAATACCTTTCTGAAAAATTCCGCTCTTATCGATGTAACCGTTTCTGAGGAATGTGGCACAGGCACTGACAATACCAGAACCGCACAACCCTTTGGCAAAACCGTTACCGATTACCTGACAGCGAAGAGACCCGTTATCCCATGAAACCTTATCGATAGCCCCTTCTACACTGCTCATACCACAGCTGATGTTTGCAGCTTCAAAAGCAGGTCCGGCAGCAGCAGAAGTACAGAGAATTCTTCCGGGACGTTCTTCTGTTGCAGGAATATAAAGTGCCATTTCTGTATTTGTACCGATATCCGCAAGAAGAAGAGATGCCTTGATTGCAGATTCACCAGGTTTAAGGGCAGCTGCAGCTCCTGGAACAGGGAATCCTGCTGAAAGCATTGCACAGACTGTATCAGCACCAATAAATGCGCCGATGCAAGGAGGAATATAAACTGATGTTCCGTCTGAAATTACACTTGTCTGGAAAAACTGAAGTGTGTCAGGAGTCGGGGCATCGAGACTTTCTTTATTTGGAACTACTTCACCGGTACGGATGTGAGCCCAGTCAGTTGTAAGGTTAAAAAGCGAACCTGCTGTAAATGGAGCTGCAGCCAGACCATTAACAGGCACACCTGCAACAAAGCTGAGCATTGTTGTATTCCCTGTAATTACAATTGAATGAACCTGAGGAGGAAGACCTCGCGGGAGTTTTGTTTTACATACTGAAAGAATTCTTGTAAAAAGTTTTTCAAGCTGAACTATGATTGCGTAATGAAGTGCAGAAGGACCACTTTCTACATTCTGAGATGAACCTGTAAGAGGAGGTCTTGTTGCATAGGAAATACGTTTGATGACATCCTGACCATAACGGATCTGAACGTTTTTTTCTGCAACTGTAGCAAGATGTGTGCGGTTTGAAAGGAGCCATGCACTTACCGCAACTGTAGTTGTTCCTACGTCAACAGCAAGACCGATTGAAACAGGGGAAATAGAATTATCCTGCTGTTCTGGAATGACTGGCATTGTTCCGTTTGTTTCAATCTGCATATAAAACCCCTGAAGTATAATTCATTATAGATTCAGAAATGCATTTACGCAAATAAGAGAAAGGTTTGTTATGGAAAAATTCTTAAAAATTATTTCTTAAGGCGGATATACACACAGAAAATGTTATCGCTTTCGTTGCCGCCTCTTGGCATGTGGCGGAAATTCATACCTACTTCAGGAGCGATACCGTCTGAGTTGTAGCTGAAGTCATACGCTACACCGAATTTATATCCGTTGCCCCAGCTGGAGCTTTCTGTTCCGTCACCCACAGGAGATGGAAGTTTGTAGAATGCTGTTTCACGGCCGATGCAGTAATTTACAGTGCAGGCAAGCCCCGCAATTCCAGGATAGATTCTAAAGCCCGCATCACCACAATAATCTAAAACGTAAACATGGTTTCCACCGTTCCAGTGACCGTCAAAAAGAAGGTCTGCTCCCAGACAGAAATAAACAGGTCCGTTAAGGCGGATAAGATATGCTGCATCACCTGCAACAACAAACTGGCTTGGATCGCCGATAGAATCTATTTTATCTTTGATTGAATGATCTCCGTAAAAAACGTAACCGGAACCAATACCGAATTCTACTTTATTTCCTGAAGCAAGATCTTCTGCAAAAAGACCTGTAAGTGTCATTAAAAATACAGACAGACAACAAATAATTCTTTTCATATCATCTCCATTATAAAGCCGCCCGGCTCCATGCTCAACAGCCGGAATGAATCATAATTTTATATCGGCATATATAATATTCTATTTATTACAATTTCTAGTCGGAATTGAAATGACATATAAGGAGTTAATTCTGTATAATTTTTCTGTTATTTATAACTAAAAGGAGTTCAGAAAAATGAAAAAGTTTCTGATTTGTGTACTCGCTGCAGCTGCTGCAGTCTGTTCACTTGGAGCCCAGAGCCGTAATGTGGATGTCTGGGATTTTGGTGGCGTTGCTGAAAAAGGTGCCGCTAACCACATTTCAATCGCCGATATCGACAAAATCGAAACTCTGGCAGCAGACGGTAAATTTACTGCCGGCGACATTGATTTCGGTGATCTTACACTTAATGTTGAAAAAAACGACCGTGCTTATTACGAAGGTAAAAAGAATTACGGTGTTCAGGGATATTCAGCATTTGAATTCGAAGACGGATACGCATCAAACGGAATCTACTATTGTAATGGTAAAGGTGGTGAATCAAAACGTTACATGCTTCTGAAAAACGTTCATGCAGGCGATGTAATCACTTTCTATGCACGTCTTTCAAATTCCGGTGATGAAAAGATTCACTTTGCTTCACTTGCTGCTGACGGAACAAAAGACGGAAAACAGGACGAAGTTGCACCTTTAACTTCTGTTGCAGTACGTTACTCATACATTGCAACTCAGAGCGGAAGCTATAAAGTTTACGCAGATGCTACAGTGGGAAAACCTGTATACTACAGAATCAAGCGCACACCTTGCGTTGAAGTATCAGGAAAACTTGCTTCCCTTCCAGCTGGTAAACCAGTTCTTAAATTCGTAAACCAGACTACAAAGCAGGAAATCGAAGGAACTGTTTCAGGAAGTTCATACAAAGCAGGTCTCGCTGCAGGCTACAAATACACAGCAGTTCTTTCTGGAATCAAGGGATACGGAATTTCTGCACAGACAAAAATCATTGATATTGAAGAAGGCAAAAAAGGCTCTGTATCTGCAAACCTTACTGTTGCCGAACAGAAAACATACGTTGTAAGCGGAAAAATCAGCGGAGTTGCAGCTGACTACAAATGCACTGACATGGAAATCGAAATGGCAACTGCACCTGGAAGCGTTTATCTTCCTGTTGTAATTCCATGTACATTTGAAAACGGTTCATGGACATTCAAGGGTGAACTTGAACCATCTGTTGCTTACACTGCAGTTCTCAGAGGCGCAAAGGATTATCAGATTAAGGGCGACGCTGCTTTTGAAAGCTCTGTAAACCTTAACAAAGACATAAATGTAGAACTCAAACCAGTTTATGCTGTTTCAGGAAAATTCTTTGGTGCTGCTGAAGTTCCAGCTTCAATCTCTTTCAAAAATATTGAAGACGGTTACACATACCAGGGAACAGTTGCAGCAGGCGGATTCACTGCTAATCTCCGTGACGGAAGCTACGAAGTTACAGCTGACACTGCAAAAGCTTCAACAATGAACCACATCGTTGTAAAAGGCAAAGCTGTTTCAAAAGACATTAAAATGACTCTTAAAGATAAGAGCGTTGCTGCAATTCCACTGAAAAAAGACATTTATGTAGGCGGAAAGAAAGGCGAATACAAAACTGTAAAAGAAGCCGTTGCTGCAGCAAAAGCAATGAACCCTAAATCAGAAGCAGACAGAATTACAATTCATATTGCTCCTGGCGTTTACCGTTCACAGCTCATTATCGACGTTCCTTACCTCACTTTGAAAAATGATGAGCCTGCAAAAGAAGTTAAGCTTACATGGTACTACGGTATCGGTTACAACTATTATTCTGCAGATGCAAAAGGCTTCTACGACGAAGACCGCGCATACGACAAATTCGAAAAGAAAGGCGTAGCACGCTGGGGTACTGCAACACAGATTCTCAAGGCCGGCAAACACTTCCGCGCTGAAGGAATCACATTCGAAACTTCATTCAACAAATACGTAACTGACGAAGAACTTGCCGATGGCGTTGAACCAGACGGATCTCTTCCATTCGTGCGCAAACTCAATTCAGATGTACGCTCAAAGAAAGCAACAGAACGTTCTGCAGCACTTTGTTCAGAAGCTGATGAATGCGAATACTTTAACTGTAAATTCCTTGGTCTCCAGGACACACTTTATACTGGTTCTTCAACAAAACAGTACTTCAGAAACTGTTTCATCGAAGGTAACACAGACTTTATCTTTGGTGACGGCGACGTAGTTTTTGAAAACTGTGAAATCAGCTGGTGCGGTTACACAGACATTAAGGTTGCAGGCTATCTTACTGCTGCCCGTGAAGCTCTCCTTAAGGGATACCTTTTCTACAACTGTACTGTAAGCGCTGACATGAGCGTTAAACAGAATCCAGGTGTATTCGGCCGTCCATGGGGCCCAAAAGCTACTGTTGCATGGGTAAATACAATTCTGGGAACTGACTCAGTTATCGATCCTCTGGGATGGATGGACATGAGCGGAAACCTTCCACAGAATGCAAACCTTTACGAATTCAACACTCTCTGGGACGGAAAACAGGTTCCTGTTAATGAACGCAACGGCGGAAAAGTTCTCAAATCAGAAAGCGGCTACACTCCTGCTGATTTCTTCAGTGCAACAGGATGGACACCTGCTTATTACACAGCTCCAAAAGGTGAAAGCGCAAAACTCAAGAAGCTTTCATTCACAACTGATGATGATATCAACACTCCATATCCTGGACACACAATCACTCTCCACTACTCTCTTGGTAAGCTGGACAGCGAAGATATTTCCCTCATCCAGTGGTACCGTGTAAAAGACGGAAAAGAAACTCTCGTTAAACAGAGTGCCGGTTACGCTGACAAATCTTATCTCATTCAGAAAGAAGATTCCGGTTCAACAATTAAAGTTACTGTAACTCCACAGACTCGCGGCGGCAAACCGGGAAAAGCTGTTTCTCAGAAGCTCAGTGCAAAAATCAACGAAGGATACGCAATTCCTGCAAAAGCAGACGCAAGCCGTCCACGTGCTCAGGGTAAAGTAAACGTATTCCTCGCAGGTGACTCAACTGTAAAAGATTATTCAAGCGAAGGAATGTGGAACGGAGGTCAGACTCGTAACGAAGGTGCATGGGGCGAATTCTTCCAGTACTTCTTCAACAACACTGTTTCTGTTCAGAACTATGCCAACGGCGGACGTTCAACACGTAACTTCATCAACGAAGGTTCCCTGGACAAAATCGCAGCAAATATTCAGAAAGGCGATTATCTGTTCATCCAGTTCGGTCACAATGACTGTTCTCAGGATCCTGGAAACATCGAAGACCGTTACATTCCTGTTGGTGAACCTGACGCAAAAGGAATCTTCCCTGCAAACAAGGGAAAGAAAGTTCCAACACCAGCTTCACTTGTTTCAAAATACGGAAACGAATTCTACTCATGGGATTGCGGTGCAACTTACAAAGGACTTCTCAAGGAATACATCGACGTTGCAAGAAAAGCAGGCGCTACTCCGGTTCTCGTAACTCCAGTAAGCCGCATGAAGTTCAACAACGACGGTATCATTCAGCCACATCATTATGACAAACCATTGAAAGACAAGAACGGTAAAAATGTTTATTCAAACACATACTGTGAAGCAGTTCGTCAGCTGGCAAAAGAAGAAAAAGTAATCCTCATCGACGGATTCGAAATTTCTAAGGCACTTTACGAAAAGTCATTCAAGGAAACAGGCTCTTCAAAAGAACCTTACGAACTGATGTTCAGCAAAGATGCCACAACAAAGGATTCTACACACAACAACAAGCTTGGCGGTTTTGCACTTGCTGCTGAAATGGCTAAAGCTGTTAAAACACAGATTCCTGGCCTTGCACCATCTGTTGTTCACCCTGTAAAAGCCATCGGTGAAAACTCAGACGGTTCACTCATGTTCACTGTTGGAAGTGACGGAAAAATCGACTGTGCCGACGAATACTGGAAAAAAGCAATCCAGTCATCAATCGACTCAAT
>DCHR01000059.1:7714-23720 GCA_002315375.1 Treponema sp. UBA1747
GTAAAAAAAGTGCGCTTCATTTGAAGCGCATTTTTTTTGTCATTAATCATTCTTAATTCATAATTCTGCATTCTTAATTCCCGCACAATGTTGTATATTTTAGGAATGGAAGAAATTAAATTTGAAGAAATAAACGAAAACAAAGATTCAGCTTTCAAGAAAAAAGTTATACTTGGATTCTCAGCCGCAGCATTGATTGCCCTGCTTATCCTGGCTTTTATAAACTATTCAAAATCATTTACACGTCTTGAAAACGCCGTTCCTGCAACTGAAGAACAGATTGAACTTTTAAACACTTCGCTTGATTCTTTTTATACTGCTGAACGTTACCCGGGATGCAGAAAGCTTCAGTACACTGTAAAGCCTGTGGAACTGGGAGTCTGGTCTCATTCAGCAATTCTCATCGATGCTTCCAGCGGTTATGTTCTTTACGAAAAAAATCCTGATGCACTTATCCCGCCAGCTTCAATTACTAAGCTTTTTGTAATGTACGTTGTTCTTGATGAAATCAAAAAAGGAAACCTTAAGCTTGATGATGTGATCCCGCTTCCTGAACGCAGCTGGGCAAAAAACCTGCCTTCTGATGCATCAAGAATGGGTCTTGGCCAGGGCCATATCGTCACTCTCAAAGACCTGATGCTGGGACTTTCTGTTAACAGCGGAAATGATGCTGCCATTGCAATCGCTTCATGTGTTTCTGGAAGTACAGAAGCTTTTGTCCAGAGAATGAATGATGAATGCAAAAAACTTGGACTTACAAATACTCACTTTGTAGAACCAAGCGGTTACTCAGAACTTAACGTAACAACTGCCAGAGAAATGGCTTCATTCTGTCGCGCGTACATTGATATTTTTCCTCAGGGACTGGAAATGTTCCATTCCGTTCCTTCATTCAGTTACCCTAAACGCGAAAACCTTCCTGACTGGCCTGAATACAAAAACACACTTCCATACACAAAACACAACACAAATACACTTATCGGAAAGCTGGACGGCTGTGACGGAATTAAAACAGGTTACATCGACGAAAGCGGTTACAACATTGCACTGACATGTATCCGTAACGGACAGAGATTTATCAGCGTTACACTGGGCGGCCCGGGACGTTCAACTGCAGAAGGAAATTATACACGTGAACACGACGGCGAAATAATGATGGAATGGGCATTTGAATCATTTGCTGATTATATTCCTGCTGAACACGTAAACCAGAGTTATGCCGTTGCAGTTCCAGGTTCATCTGACGGTAAATATGCTTACCTTGTTCCTGCATGGACAACTCCTGTTGTAGTTCCACACGTTACAGGAGCAACTGCCAGAGATGCAACTACTCAGGTTACTGCCAGTGTTTCTTATCCTCAGTATATTTTTGGCGGCGTTGAAGCCGGAAAAGAATACGGTTACATCGAATACAGGCTTGGAGAAAGCCTTCTTGAAAAAGTTCCGCTTGTTGCTGACCGTACAATGAAAAAGGCCAGCCTGCCTGGAATTATCCTGGACAAACTGGCCCTTCTGTTTTTCTAGTTTTCAATTCTATTTAAGTTCAACAATTTCAAATCCGGAATCAAGTAATGCACTGATCAAGAGATCCAGGTTTTCATAAAGATAATCTTTTCGTGTTCCTTTACTGATTCCTGTTGAAACTGTAATTATGTCCCCGTCCTTTGCTTTTGAAATAAAGCGGGAAATGATTTCTGCAGAACTTACATATTCTCCTGACTTTGTAATTACGTTTTCAAGAGTTGTTGTATCAAAGCTGAAGGCTGAACAGTCGATGTATTTGTAACCGCTGGCAGATCCGCCCTTAACGATAACATCGCTTTTTTTATTCATCGGAGCATGCCAGATAAGTGAAAGTTCTTTTCCTGTTGCTTCAAAGAATTCGTCTTCATTGCGGGCAAGTCCCCTTCTGATAAAATCTTCATCAACAACAAATCCCTTTGAAGTAAGGTCTGCATTTGTGTAGAACATTGAACCGCATTCAAATCCTGAAGTCACAATCTGTCTGGTTTCTACAGGATATCTTCTGATGAATTCACCGTTAACAAAGAATGTTGCAGGAACGCTGTATTCTTTGAGGACAGCCAGAATATTGCTCAAACCGTCTGCAGAATCCGAAGCATCAACTGCAATTGAAACACGTTTGCGCACAGGAGTCTTAACTGTTGAATCAAGGAATAATGGCTGCGTTACAGCTTTACCTGCCAGCGTGCGGACATAAAGTGCATTTGTAAATCTTCCGTTTGAAGTACTGCCTGTAAATACACGGTATCTTCCGTTCTGTACGTTATAGGATGGAACAAATGATTCTTCTGCTGAACCTGTTTTAATCCATGTATTTTTTGCATCATCGAATTCAAAGCAGTTTTTGCCGCTTACATCAACGGCAGCGATTGTATTTTTTTCCTTCCACCAGACTGTTTTAACTGCAGAAAGGAAAAGAGTTTTTACAGTTCCGCTTGTGGCCCCAGTTGCATCAAGCTTCCATTCACGAACAGAGCTTTCACCACCGGCATAAATTGCACCGTTTCCGTTCCATACGTAAGAAATGATTTTTTCGCCGGAAAGCTTACCTGTTACCTTCCATGATGAAACATCATAAACAAGGAGATTTTCACCAGAACCAAAGAGAACTTTTTTGCCGTCAGGAGAAACTTCAGGAGAGGTTGTTTCGTCAAATACTGAAAGAGGTTTTAAGTCGCCGTTAAGCTTATAAACGCAGCTTTTTTTCTTTCCGTCAGAAACTGCAATCATATCAACCCACAGCAATGCTTCACCTTTATCTGTCCAGAAAAGATGATAGCCGATAACTGAACCGCGCATATCTGTGAATGGTTTGGAATAAGTCGCAGAAAGATAAGAGAATCCTGCTTCTGCCAGATTAAAGCTTGAAACAACTCTGTTAGCCTGAATTGTTATGATTTTGTCAGCTTCAGGATTTACATAGAATTTGTCGTGTTCTGCATCAAATGCTGAAGGAAGGCGTCCCGAAACGATTCCGCTTCCAACCATGTTTGCATAAAGACCACGGGTAAATAATTCATTGGCATTAATTCTGTAAACAAGGTCTCTGTCCAGATAAATCAGGGTTTTGTTGCCGGCCCAGCAGATAGAATTAATTGTTCCGTTGCCGATTTTGCGGTATTCCTCTGTCAGCTGAATTTTCTGGAATTCGGCTTTTGGATCGCAGAAGAAAATTTGTCCGGCTTTTTCGTAAATTACAGTTGAACTGTCAGGTGCCCAGAGAACAGGCACTTTATTTGTCTGAAAATCAGCAGTTTTATCAAGAATCTTTTCTGCCAGTGTAGAAGCGTTTTTGAGAACGAGTTCACTTGATGCGGAACCTGTTTTTTTGAGGTAACAGATCCATTTGCCGTCCGGACTTACTGAATACGGTACCTGACGGATTGATTCCACAGGAATTGAATCTGAATGTGTAATCCATGCAAGTGTTCCGTCAGAAGAAGAATATCTGGCTGTTCCGTATCTGTTTCTCACCTGAAGAACTGCACCTTTATTCAAGAGCTCCATTCTTTCCGGATAACATGTGAGGATTCTTGAATCTGCAGAAGATTTTACATCCGAAGTAAATGCAGTTCTGTATGACGGACTGCCGGCAATATTCTGATTAACAGTAAAAACTACTTTGTTGTCACTGTTCAGGTCAGGATTTTCAAATGCGATTTCGGAATAAACAGAAAAAGCTGCAGTCATTACAACCGCAGCTACAAGAGACTTTAATTTCATTTAGCCATCTCCACGCTCATGACAAGAATATCAAGATCACGTTCAAGGTCATCAAGAGTTCTTTCCAGTTCCAGAACACGGCGTTCCCGTTCCAGAGCCTGCTTTTCTTCCAGCTGGTTGATTACCAGTTCCTGGCTTTCTTTATCTTCATGATTTATTTTTGAAAGTCCACACCATGGACAGTAGATAAATTCTTTTTCCATCGTTCTGCCACATGAACGACAAACACACATTCCTATCATTTTCTATTCCTTATCTTTTAATCAGTGAAAGAGGGTCAACAAGCTTTCCGTTCTTGTAAACTGTAAAGTGCAGGTGGTTTCCTGTTGAGTAACCTGTTGAACCTACAAGACCGATTTTTGTTCCCTGGTTTACAGTCTGGCCTGTTTTACATGTTGCTTTTGACATGTGACCATAAAGTGACTGATAACCGTTTCCATGATTGATGATTACATAATTTCCGAATACGTTGCTCCATCCAACGTAAACAACCTTTCCGCTCATTGTTGCAGAAATTGGTGTTCCCTTTGGACAAGCCATATCAATACCAGTGTGATTTGAAGCAACACCAGTAAACGGATCGCTTCTTGGACCAAATCTTGAAGTAAGGCGGTAAGATGCAGAAATAGGATTGGCAAAAAGTTCACCCATTGCCTTTTTGAGTTCGCTGGAATCAAGACGTGCACCAGGAATAAAAAGTTCCTGTCCTGCAAAAAGAACCTGTGTTGTAAGGTCATTTGTATCGCAAAGCTTTTCGAGGCTCACATTATATTTTCCGGCAATACCAGTAAGTGATTCACCCTTCTTTACTCTGTGAACAAGACCGTCCATTGAAGGCACCTTAAGCTTCTGACCTTCACGGAGTGTACGAACATTGTCGATTCCGTTAACGGCAATAAGTGTTGAAATATTTGTAAGACCGAATTTTCGTGAAATTGTAGAAATTGAATCGCCGCTCTTAACTTTATATGTCTGATAAGATACAGTCTGACCAATTCCAAGAGACTTTGCAGAAAGAACTGTTCCGTCTTCGAGAAGAACGTTTCCATTTTCGTCAAAAAGATCACTGTCATTTTCCATGGCAAACTTGTTCATAAGTGAATCAAGATTAGCAAGTTCCATTTCAAAAGAAGAAAATTCTACAGGTGAAGCAAATGAACTGAAGTAGTTAAGTGTTTTACAGATTCCTACAGGAACTGCAACAATGAGAACTGCTGTAATTCCAAGCCATGCATATGCTCCAAGTCTGGCAGTATTGATTGAAAAACCGCGGATTTTTGCAGCAATTGATTTAGCAAAATGACGGATTGAAACTTTTCCCAGAGGATTGTGGAGAGAAAGATTGTGTAAGTCGATTTCTGGCATCTTGAAGTTTTTTTCTGAAGATGCATCTACAAAAGATATAATTTCCATGATGCTTTAAATATCGGTATTTACTAAAATGAATTTAGTAAAAAATTATGGAAGAAACTGAAGAACAGAATAACAATACACCTGCAGTAAAACGCAGTTACACATGGCTGTGGCTGGCACTGGCAGGAATTTTAATCGGACTTTTTCTCAAGCTTTTTGCATTTGAAGTGCTTCATGTATCAGGAACTTCAATGGCCCCTGCTCTTTCTGACGGCCAGTCGATTATTGTCAACAAGCTGCAATACGGAATCGTATCTCCATCAGGTGACAGACTTCTTGTTCAATGGAATAAACCTGAACGGGAAGATATCGTTGTTTATCTTCATGAAAATAAAATCGTAGTTAAACGCTGCATTGCCCTGGAAGGCGATTTACTGGAATATTCGTTTGATACTGGGTATACTCTTTATGTGGGAGAAAAGATTATTCCTCTGACAGAGCTTCAGTACGCCCTGATGAGAACATGTGATAAAGTTCCGGAAGGATACGTGCTGGCAGTAGGTGATAATTATGGTGAATCTTATGATTCGCGTAATTACGGTTTTGTCTCTGTTAAGAGTATTCTGGGAAAAATCGTATGCAATTGAACGGATATTTTAAGCCAAGACGTCTTTTGATTCTTGCTGCTGCAACCGCTCTTATTACATTAATCATTGTCTTTAAATACGCCAGACTGGCATCAATTCCTGTTACTCAGGCAGAAGCTGCGCCACCGTCAATGCAGCGCGGTTCAATTTTCGACAGTAACGGAAAGCTTCTTGCAGTATCAATTAATCTCTACGATGTTGGTGTAAGTCCTTCTGGAATCAAAGATCCTGCAAAATTCGCCAGGGAAGTAGCACCGATTCTCAACGAAGACGAATCTGTAATCCTTGAAAAAATCATTAATCCAAAAAGCAAAAAATACGTTCAGTTAAAGAAAAAGATTTCACAGTCTAAATGCGATGAACTGAAAAAACTCTGCACTGCCAACCAGTACCGCTTTATGCAGTTTGACTGTATTCCAGGACGTCAGTATCCGGAAAAATCCCTTGCCAGTCAGGTTATCGGCTGGATGGGCGTAAACGGCAAAGGTCTTGCAGGCATCGAGCTGACAGAACAGACAGTCCTTACACCGCCATTTGATCCGATTCATCCGGACAACGTTCACGGAAACAATATTTATCTCACAATCGATGCTAAGCTTCAGTTTGACCTTGAAAAAATCGCTGTTGCTGCCCGTGAAAAAACTCAGGCAGAAGCACTTATGCTTGTAGCTGCAGAAGCAAAAACAGGAAACATTATTTCTTACATCAGTCTTCCTGCTGCCGACCTTAACGAATATTCAACTTCAACAGAAGACGAAAAACGCGATCTTCCTGCCACATACGGATATGAACCAGGTTCTGTATTCAAGCTTTTCTCTGTAGCCTCATTCCTTGATTCCGGCGCAATCAATGGCAGCCAGACTTTCTACTGTGACGGCATTTATCAGAAAAAAATGCAGAGCGGTGAAACAATCAAAATCACCTGTCTCGAACATCACGGTTCACTTACAGCAAGAGATGCACTCAAATATTCATGTAACGATGCCATGGCCCAGATGTCAGAAGGAATTGACTCAGATGCATTCCTGGACAGAATCCGTTCATTCGGGTTCGGCGAAGCTGCAGGCGTAGAAGTTCCTTACGAAACACCAGGTCTTGTCCGCAAAACAAGCGACAGATTCTGGTCTGCCCGTTCCAAACCGACAATTGCCATGGGACAGGAAATTACAGTAAGTGCACTTCAGATGGTACAGGCTGCCACATCGCTGGCAAACGGCGGTGTTCCAGTTCAGCTTACACTTATCGACAAAATTACAGACTACAAAGGCGAAACAACATATCAGCATAAACCTGCATTCAAAAACCGCATCCTCAAAAAATCTACAGCAGACTACCTTTTGAGCAGTATGGAAACAGTTGCCCGGGAAGGTACAGGTCACAAGGCTTATCTGGGTGATATTTCAATCGGTGTAAAAACAGGTACAGCCCAGATGGCAGACAAAAAAGGCGGTTACTCAGATACAGACTTCATTTCAAACTGTATGGCAGTTTTCCCTGTTGAAGACCCTGAAATCGTTCTCTACATCGTAATCATCAAGGCAAAAGGTGAAAATTACGCAGGCCGTATCGTAGCCCCTGTAATTCACGACGCTGCCAACAAAATCATCGACTACCGTGGTATGAGCCGTGGAAACGCAACAAGTCTTGCCCATTCAGGACGAGTTTCAATCGGTCAGAAATCACCTGTTGAAATCAAGGAAAAAGTTCCAGACTTTACAAACATGCCAATGATTCAGCTTCTGCCGCTTTTACAGCGAAAGGACATTAACGTAATCCTTCACGGTGACGGTTATGTAACATCACAGAATCCACCTGCAGGCACACCAGTTACGGAGAACATGAAAATTGAACTCTATCTGGAATAAAAACATTGAACTGTTCTCAAAAAGGTTTCCTCCGCTGGCAGCTCAGTTCAACATTTCCGGCACACAGGACATTCCCGAAGAACTCAAAGCCCCGATAGAAATAATTCCTGCAAAAAACGGCTCACTTACTGCAAAAGAAAACGGCAAATTCTTTCATTCTGCATATAACCCTCAGCGTGAAGCCGAATCAACAGTAAAGGCTGCAAAAGAAATTCAGGCTGAAGTCTACACCGGCGTTTTTTATTCCCAGGGACTTGGTTACGCAGCAAATGAATGGGCTTCCAGATATCCCAACGACAATATAATCATTATCGAAACTGACCCACGCTATTTTTTTACAGCAATGGCCTGCACGGACTTCACCCCTGTTTTTTCTGTTGCAAACTGTGTAATTGCACTTCAGGCAGATCCAAGTCAGGTAATTCAGATCATCGAACAATTCGGCGGCTTTTCACATGCATCAATCGTTGCAAACAATGCACAGACAGAACACGCCAAAGAATATTTCTTAGGTCTTACAGACTTAATGAACAGAAACAGACAGAAAAACACAATCAATAATGCAACACTGGAAAAATTCAGCCGTCTTTGGCTCAGAAATTCATGCCGCAATCTGGATTTGACTGCAAATCTCGACGGCGTTGCACGATATGCAGACAAAATGCCACAAAATCTTCCGGCACTTGTTCTTGCAGCAGGCCCTACTCTGGACCTGGTTCTTCCTCACTTAAAGGAACTCAAAAAGAAATGCATCATCATCGCCGTTGATACAGCTTTACGTGCATGTCTGCGCCATGGAGTTGAACCTGACTTTATCCTTCTGGTTGACCCACAGTATTATGCCAGCCGCCACATCGAAGGACTGCATTCACCATCTTCAATACTCATTACAGAAAGTGCAGCGTACCCAAGCGTATTTCACTTTGACTGCCGCGAAATAATTCTCTGTTCAGCACTCTTCCCCCTTGGCCAGTATTTTGAAAAACGCCTTGGCCCAAAAGGTGAACTTGGGGCAGGAGGTTCCGTATCAACAACAGCATGGGACTTTGCAAGAATGTGCGGTGCCAGAGAAATATATTTTTCAGGGCTGGATCTGGGCTATCCTGATTATCAGACTCACATCCGCGGTTCCACATTTGAAGAAAAAGTACATACAACTTCATCACGCAAGTTACCTGCAGAGCGTTCAGGAATCCAGAGTCTTTTTGCAGCCGGAATCAAAAAAGCAAGGGACTACAAAGGCGACGAAATTCTCACAGACGAAAAAATGCAGATGTTCAGCTGGTGGTTCGAAAGCAAATGCGTAGAATTCCCACAGAACAAAACTTTCACCCTTTCTGACAAATCCCTGAATATTCCGGGAATCAAAGTTTCAAGCGTAGAAGAACTGTTGAAGAAAAATGATGCAGAAGCTCTGAGAAAAGAATTCTTTGACTGTGAAACAAGAAGTTCATTCAAAAACAATCCTGAAAAATTTGCCGCCGTAAAAGAAGAACTTAAAGCAGGCCTTAATGACCTGTACAAAACAGCCCGCAAAGGCGTAAATCTCGCCCAGGAAGGATTAACAGCCACACCACAAAAAGCCTCTCAGCTCATGGCCGACCTTGAAAAAATCGATACAAAAGTCCTGACCTCAGAACTCAAAGATGCCGCAAGCCTTGTATTCCCAACAGAAAAGCGCCTCAACGAAATCTTCGCCGCCACATCCTTCCCATCAGACAAATCCAGAGCCCTGTTCCTGAGAGAAAAAATAATCTACACCGAACTGGCCAAAGCCCTCTCCGCCTACAACGAGCTTTTATAAATATGCCATTGGGGACGGTTCTGCTTAGGGGGACGGTTCTCTTTGACACCGTCATCCTGAACTCAACCCACTGTCATCCTCGGGCTCGACCCGGGGATCCCCATTTCTGCATTCTTAATTCTTAATTCTCAATTCTGCATTCTTAATTCTTAATTCTTAATTTTGAAAAAAAACTATAAAGTTTTTTCCCCACCCACCGATATTTAAAATGTACTTGCTAAGTAGATTGGTAAGAATCTGTTACAGGGTGAGATTTGATTCAAATCAAAACATCCAGTCACCTTGTCCAGCAGGTGCACAATCCATGATTTAAAAAGCCGCTGATGTGTAAGATCAGCGGCTTTTTTTCTGTCCCGTAAAGGTAAAAATCATTAAACAAATCAACCTTTTCTGCCGATATTAGCGGTTGAGGACTCTAATGAATTCATTTCCGGTACAGACAATTAAAAACCAGCAATTCTTCTCGCAGCAGCTTGTAATCGACAAGAACTTTATTCTTCTCGATCCTGCAATTCCATTTACTGACACTCTTCGTAAAGCTCTCGTTGAATGGGATTTTAAAGTTGTTTATTCAGAAGGTTCTCTCCGTGGTTCTGCACCAACTCTTGAAAGCAAATCCGAAAATGTCAGTGTCTCAGAATTCGATGATTCCTCAGAAGAATTTGACGTTGATGCATTTAACAATAACCAGTCTTCTCCAAAACCAAAAACAGGTGAACCGGAACACAAAGAAGGCATCAACTCTGCCGTTAAAAAAGTTCTCGACGAAGCTCATAACGACATAACTCAGAACAGTGAAAAATCACGCATGGATGTAGTTCAGACTGTTTACAATGAATACCTTAATTACATCAATGCAGTTTATACACGTTACGCAACACACAAAGACCTTAACCTCCGTGAAATATCAGACACAATCAAAGATCTCTGTATGTTTATCCGTGACAACCGCCGCTACGTTCTGCGCATTCAGCCAAATCCTGATGCAAAAGCCCGTGACTTCCTTATTAATCACAGCATGCGAACTACAACACTGGCAATTACAATTGGCCTTCAGTTACATATTCCTCTTTCAAACCTGATTGAACTTGGTGTAACTTCTCTTCTTCATGAAATCGGTCAGATCCGCCTTCCACCTCAGCTTTACATCACAGACAAAAAACTTTCTGCACCGGAAAAAGCACAGCTTTCGACACACCCGATTCTTGGTGCCAAAATCATGAAAGAAAACAACTTCCCTATCGCAATTCAGCTTGGTGTTCTCCAGCACCACGAACGCGAAAACGGTCAGGGATACCCGCAGAAAATTTCAGGCGTTCAGATTCATCAGTATGCAAAAATCATTTCTGTTGCCTGCTCATTTGAAGCCATTACTTCACCACGTCACTTCCGTGAAGCAAAAACAACTTATGATGCAATGGTAGAAATGCTGCGTAATGAACAGAGCGCCTACGACGATACAGTTATCAAAGCTCTTCTCTACAGTCTCTCACTGTTCCCTATCGGAGCATACGTATTCCTTTCAAACGGAAGAATTGCACAGGTTACAGACGTTAACCCTATTGATCCAAAGAACCCGATTATTCAGATTGTTGGAATGAAAGATGCCAGCGGAAACCCTCTTACAGTTCAGTCTGACAACGAAAAATACAAAATCGCCCGCGTCCTTAACAAACAGGAAGCTGCCGACATTCTCAAAACACTTAAATAAATCTTCATTTATCGCTTAATTCATAGTCTCTATACTGTTGTTTTTTTACACAATATTATGATAAAATTAAGAGTTGACGTTTTAATTAATATGGATATTTTAACTATCCATTGAAGAGGAACAATATGGCTAAAATTGAACTTAAAGGAATTACAAAGATCTACGACGGTAACGTTCTTGCTGTAGAAAGATCAAATGTAACAATCGAAGACCGCGAATTCTGTGTATTCGTAGGTCCATCTGGATGTGGTAAATCAACAACACTCCGTATGATCGCTGGTCTTGAAGACATCACTGCCGGAGAACTTATTATCGACGGCGAAATCATGAATGATGTTCCACCAAAGGACCGCAACATCGCCATGGTATTCCAGGATTATGCTCTTTATCCACATATGTCAGTTTATGACAACATGGCATATGGTCTCAAAATCCGTAAAATTGACAAACAGGAAATCGACCGTCGTGTAAAAGAAGCTTCACGCATTCTCGACCTCGACAACTACCTCGACCGTAAGCCAAAGGCTCTCTCGGGTGGTCAGCGCCAGCGTGTTGCTGTAGGTCGTGCTATCGTTCGTTCACCAAAAGTATTCCTTTTCGACGAACCACTTTCTAACCTTGATGCTAAGCTTCGTGTACAGATGCGTGCTGAAATCTCTGATCTTCACCACCGTCTCCAGGCTACAATGATCTACGTAACACACGACCAGATCGAAGCTATGACAATGGGTACAAAAATCGTTGTAATGTCAGAAAAACGCATTCAGCAGATTGGTGCTCCACTTTACCTCTACAACCACCCTATCAACAAGTTCGTTGCAGGCTTCATCGGTACTCCACCAATGAACTTCATGACTGTAAAGATTGCTGAAAAAGGCGGAAAAATCGTAGCTGAAGAAGGAACATTCACAGTTGTTCCAACAGATGAACAGGCAAAAGCTCTTAAAGCTTACGTAGGAAAAGAAGTAACATTCGGTATCCGTCCTGAAGATCTTCACTACTCTGCAACACCAGCTTCAGAAAGCAACATGCAGCTCAAAGTTACAAACAAGGAACCACTTGGTGCTAACACACAGGTATTCCTCCAGACTAAGGAATGCGTAATCGTAGCACGTGCTGCTCCAGAAATCGAATTCCAGCTTGGTGATGTAGTTAACTTCGCACCAGATATGGCTAAGTCAAAGTTCTTCTCAAAAGAAGCTGGCGAACCAAACATCTGCGAAAACATCGAAAAGACATGGTAATTTAATCCACATAACAAAAAAGGCCGTTCAACCGAACGGTCTTTTTTTTTGCTTTTGATTTGTTTTAATTAAAGAATGCACGCACTTTCTCGACTTCTTCAGTGAACTGTTCATCGATACGTGGCGGATTTTCTGTAAAGTAAAGAATCTGCTGAAGTTCTTCTTCGTTCGTAGCACCCCAGAGAGGAACTACACTTTCGAACTGACGAAGATAACCCAGAGCAAGAGGAAGGTTTGTAAGGATACCACCACACAAAGGACGCATGGCAATAAATCCAAGGTTTGCTTTTATAATTTCGTTTGCAAGATTAACGACTGCATCATCACAGGCCATGTTAAAAGGATACTGAATTGTTTCCCACGGACCTTTTGTTCTGAGAGCTTCAAAAACGATATCGATATTATCTGTTACAAGCCCGATATGATTGATTACACCGGCTTTTTTGAGATTAAGAAGCTTGTCCATAATACCGTCTTCACCACCCTCTTTTGGAAGATAGTTCAGTTTTTCAAGCTGATAAAGATCGATGTAGTCTGTTTTTAGATTAGATAAACTGGAATCAAGGTTTTCTGCCAGTTCTTCTGATGTATGTGCGGAAGTTTTTGTTGCAATGAAAACATTTTTTCTCATTGCGCCCTCAAGTGCTGCACCAAGGCGGCGTTCACTTTCAGGCGAATCACATGAAACGTCAAAAAAGTTTACACCGGCCTCGTATGCTTTTTTTACCATTGACTTAGCAACTTCAGGATCTTCAATATCACCAAGCCCCATAGCACCAAATGCAGTTCGAGAAACAAGAAGATTTGATTTTCCTAAAGTTACATAATCCAATTTATTTTTGCTCCGCAAAAAGGTAATAGGTAATGGGGAACAGGTAATAGTGATTTACCCATTACCACATTTTATTAACGCAATACCGGCTTGTAAGCTTTGATTGCCTTGAAGAGGAATGCGTTGAGGTCTTCGATCTTTACGCGTTCCTGTTCCATTGAATCACGGAAACGAACTGTTACTGTTCCGAAGAGATCATTCTTAGAACCGTCTTCTTTTGTTTCCTGGATTGTATCGTAGTCTACAGTTACACAGAATGGAGTACCAACTTCATCCTGACGGCGGTAACGTTTTCCAACTGTTCCAGAAGTATCGAAATCTGTTACAAAGTCTTCCTTGAGCATGTGCTGAATTTCTTTTGCTTTTTCAGAAAGACCGTCTTTCTTCATAAGTGGAAGAACTGCAACTGTAATTGGTGCGAGACGTGGATCAAGGTGAAGTACTGTGCGGTAGTCATCTTTTCCGTCTGTTCCAACATTCTGTTCTTCGTATGCTTCACAGAGGAACATAAGGAAGTTGCGGTTAAGACCTGCAGAAGTTTCGATTACGTATGGAATGTATTTTTTGTTTCCGTCTTCCTGGTCGATGTAAGACATATCCTTTTTAGAATATTCCTGGTGCTGAGAAAGGTCAAAGTCAGTTCTTGAGTGAATACCTTCGATTTCTTCAAAGCCGATCGGGAAGTTGTATGTGATGTCGTATGCATCTTTTGCGTAGTGAGCAAGCTTGTCGTGGTGGTGCCATTTAAGCTGTTTTTCAGGGATACCGTATTTAAGGTAGAATGCCCAGCGGTCATTACGCCAGCGTTCGAATGTTTCGTCTTCAGTTCCTGGTTTACAGAAATATTCCATTTCCATCTGTTCAAATTCACATGTACGGAAAATGAAGTTCTTGAAGATAAGTTCGTTGCGGAATGATTTACCAACCTGAGCAACACCGAAAGGAACCTTCATGCGGTTAGACTGAACGATGTTCTTGAAGTCTGTGAAGATACCCTGACATGTTTCAGGACGGAGATAAATAAGGTGAGCTTCATCAGCTACTGCACCCTGATATGTTTTGAACATAAGGTTGAATTCACGAACGTCTGTGTAGTTTTTAGCTTCATCGTGACAGTTTGGACAAACGATGTTTTCTTTGATGAAAGCTTCCATTTCTTCGTGTGACATTGTATCAACTGGTTTTCCAGGAGCTTTGTCCGGGTTAGCAGCTACGTATTCTTCGATCATTTTGTCAGCGCGATGACGTGCATTACATTTTGGATTTTTACAGTCAATCATTGGATCTGAGAAGTGTCCAACGTGACCAGAAGCTTCCCATGTTGTATGGTGCTGGAAAATAGCAGAATCAAGACCAACTACATCGTCATGAAGCTGAGTCATGTAGTGCCACCATTCGTTCTGAATGTTGCGTTTGAAATCTACACCAAGTGGACCATAATCCCAGGCACCAGCCTGTCCACCATAAATTTCAGAAGCCTGATATACAAAACCACGTCTTTTACAGAGGGAAATGATTTTGTCCAGAGTACATGCATGTTCATCAACAGGCATTTTTTCATTTTTTGCCATAAAATTCTCCTTCTATACACCACCGGCTTGTGGCATACGGATTTAAATTAATGCAAAGATTTTATCAGAAAATTGAGTTTTATTCTATTAGAACGGTTTACGCCTCATAGAGTTTAAGTTCAGGATAAACCGACTGAATCAATTTAAAGTGATTGTCTTTTGTCCACACAGGAACGTCGTACTTAATTCCGAGATAGGCAATGAGGGCATCAGTCACAGGAATTGAAAAACCGTTTTTTCGTATTGTCTGAAGCATAAGACCTGCAAATTCCCAGTCGTATTCATCAACGACCAGAAGATTAAAAGCCCGCAAAAATCCAAGCATTCTATCTGCTTCATCATCAGATTGAGCACCATGAAGTAATTCTGATTTTACAGGTCCACAAACGGAATGCTTATCCTTTGAGATGTTTAAATTACGGAGCTGTTCCGGATTTCGCCAGTAGTCAATTAAAATATTTGTATCACACAAAATCATAAAATACTGATCCTCCTTAATTCATTCACAGCTTCTTCATCAATATCAATTGGCTCAGATCCAAATTGCTCAAGAGCTTCTTTTACACTTATTTGAGGTGGCATTGGGGGCTGAACGTTTGCCCTGATTTTTTTGATGAATGCGGCTCTCTTTTCATCTTCTTCTTTTGACTGAATAAGACGCGGAGGATTATTAATTGCATTGTACATTTCCTGATACTTTTCTACCGAAATCATTACGCATTCAGGAACATTGTTTTTTACAACAACACGAATTCCGTCTTCTTTAACTTCTTCTATGATTTTTCCGGCTTCACCTTTATTAAAACGGGAAACAGAAACAATGGCATTGAGAACTTTTAATGCTGTAAATGAGTCAAAACGTACTTGAGGAACAGTCATATAATACCTCCATAAATATATCGATAAATAAATACTACTTCGTATCAATAAATAAATCTACCTTAAAAAAGCCATTTTTATCAGGGCATAAAAAAAGCTCCCTCACAGGGAAGGAGCCGTATCAGAAGAATTGTTTACAGATTATTCTTCAGAAGATTTATTGATGAAAACAAGGTAACCGATGGCAACAGCGAGTTCAACACTCAATGCATCAAGAACACTATGAAAGCCGAAGAAATTACTATAACCGTAATAATAATCACCACCATGATGTCCCCAGCCAAGAACATAACCCCTGATTAAAGACCATACGATAATGATTGCAATAAGAATGAAACCGATAAGGTTTGCAG
>DCHR01000059.1:23747-33163 GCA_002315375.1 Treponema sp. UBA1747
TTAACCTTCTTTTTTAATCCCATAATTGCAACAAGAATAAATGCAGCATAAACGATTGCCTTTGCAAATCCCATGAAGAAAGCAATAACATATTCATCTCTGACATAATCGATCATGCAGAACATGCCCCAGTACATTGTAATGAGTGCAAGAAGGGCATTAACTCCAGCCCATCCAAGAACCAGCAAAGATGCAGGTTTATAAAGTTTTCCTTTTTCAAACATAATGAAAATCTCCTATATTAATAGTTTAACATAAAAATTTGCTTTTGTGGATTTTTTATGTAATGAATTAAGCATTACTCATACAAAACAAAGGCTGCCCAGAAATAAGGCAAGTCAAAGTCTTCACTCTTTTTGAATTCCTGTTTTGTTTCATGATAGGCCTGCTGATACGTTTTACCTTTTTTTACCTTGGAATACATACGGATCATAAACTCGCATGTTGCTTCATCGTCAACTTCCCATAAAGTTGCACCAACTTTATCAGAACCGGCAACGATACAGGAACGTGTAAGGCCTGTCATACCGTCACCACGCTTGTTTTTTGAAAGCCCAGTCTGACAGGCAGAAAGATTCATAAAGTCTGAATCAAGATTTAAAAGGGCAATTTCTTCAATTGTCATATAACCGTCTTCCTGAGAATCTGGAACAGAGCCTGAAACTTCTGACAGAACGACACTGGACATATCTGAATCAGTTGCGTTGTAGTATCCGTGACATGCAAGATGGAAAACTGAATATTTTGAAAGTTCCCCGCAGGCAGAAAGGTATTTGATTAATTTCTCTGTGGAATCAGCATTTTCATACAAAGTTGAATTATCCTTTCCGAAAACTTTTTCCTGAATGGCATTTATTTCTACACCTGTGCCAGGAAGGTTGTTCCATTTGAACCCGCGCTGGGCATAATATTCTCCGGCTGTTAAAGTTTCGTATGATTTTTTTGCATCAAAAGCTGTCTGCTGGGCAGTTTCAACACCACGAGATGAAGCACCTCTGCTTACACCTTTACTTTCAGTGTTGTAGACAGCATTTCCTATGGCAAGAAGGTTCTGTTTTTTTCCGGTCTTTTTCTGCTTCATCATGCTGACAGAAACAGATGGAGAAAAACTCAGGTTATATCTGTCACCAAAATCTTTTCCTTCACCGTCGCCTAAGATTTCAAAAGGCAATGAAGAAAGATTTCCGTCAGGGACGATTACAATATCTTTAGTACGCCATGGAATTTCTTTTTCGACAGGCTTGATGAGTTTTTCATACAAGACTTTTCTTGAATCAAGAACAGCACCAGAATCCAGACCGCCGCCTCTGTTTACAGCATCACGAAGGTCTGAAATATTATTGTCGTAGTCAAATTCTGAATCAAGCTCAACTGCAGTAATTTTGTTTTTTGTAATTACAAGACAGTAGGATTTGATGTTTGATTTTGCATCTTCTGATTTATTTGTCATTAATGCCGGTTTTTCTGTTGAAAAAGTGATACCTTTTTCTTTCATCGACCGGGCATAATCTTCATTCCACATTACATATTCAAGAATTACTCTGTTTTTGCCGCACCATTTCTTAGCATCATCAGCACTTACAACAGTCGGATTTCGAAGCTGTGTATATTTTGGAACACGTTTACCAATCTGTTTTTCCAGTGATTCAAGATCTTTTGTGGCCTTATCAAGTTTGTCAGAAAACTCTTTTACCATTTCTTCGTTTCTGTCTTGAGTCATCTTCTCTTTTTCTTTATCCAGCTGAACTGTAAGAGTCTGAATTGATGACATTAAGTCTTTAACATTTTTGCGTTCGTCTTCTGTAACTTCATCAAGTGAAAGTGCAGCATCAGTTCCGATTTCTTCAAGAAACCCACGGCTTCGTAACGATTCAGAATATTCAAAGGCCTGATCATATTCTTTATTCTGAGCACTTAAATCAACGCCTGCATAGTAGAGTGGAATGGCTTTTGCAAGAATCTGGGATTTCTGTGCAGGCATGGCAATGCGAGCGCGTTCGACTGCGGAGATGCCGGATTGGAGGAAATCACTCTGTAATATATCAACACCCAGGAAGTGATTCCAGCTGGTATTTATTATGACATAGTATCTTTGTGATGTCGCAGAAAGATAAAGCCATTTTTTGTAATATTCTTTTGCTTTCTTATTATTTCCTAAAAGGTGATAAACCTCTCCAAGATTATCATAAAGTTCTACTGATAAAGGATGATTCTCCCCGAGTATTTCCAACGACTTATTATAATATTCAAGTCCTTTCTCGTAATTCTCTAAACCATTATAAGAACATCCAATATTATTATAACTCAATACTAAATCAGGATGATTTTCCCCAAATAGCTTTAATCTTATCTCCATTGCTTTATTTTCGTATTCGAGGGATTTTTCATAGTTTCCTAAATTACTATAAACAAGTCCAATATTAGTGTAACACGATGCTGTATCAGGATGATTTTCCCCAAATAGACTCAAACTTATCTCAAGTGCTTTATTTCCATATTCGAGTGCTTTCTCGTAATTCCCTAAATCAATATAAGCAACTCCAATATTAGAATAATACCCTATTACAGATAAATGGTTTTCCCCATAGATATTTAAGCATATCTCCAGCGCTTTATTATAATATTCTAGTGCTTTTTCAAAATTTCCTAAATCACTATAAACAAGTCCAACATTATTATAACCTTCTGCTGAATCAGGATGTTTCTCCCCTAATAACTTTAATCTTATCTCTAGTGCTTTGGTAAAATATTCATTTGCTCTTTCATAGTTTCCTAGAATACAAAATAAAATCCCTATATGATTATAACTCAAAGCTGAATCAAGATGATTTTCCCCAAACAGTTTTAACCTTATCTCCAATGCTTTGTTCCCATATTCGAGTGCTTTTTCATAGTTTCCTAAATCCTGATAAACAAGTCCAACATTATCATAACTCGTTGCTGAATCTATGTGATTTTCCCCAAATAACTTTAAGCATAACTCCAGCGCTTTGCTATAATATTCGTATGCTTTCTGATTATTTCCTAGAACATGATGAACAACTCCAAGATCATTATAACATGCGGCAGAATCATAATAATTTTCCCCAAATAACTTTAAGCATAACTCCAGTGCTTTGTTTTTGTATTCGAGTGCCTTTTCGTAATTACCTAAATTAAAATAAGACTCTCCAATATTAGAATAATTATCCGAGATTTCAGGCTTATCTTCACCATAAAGTCTTAACCTGATTTCAAGCGATTTATTCTGATATTCAATACTCTTTTCATACTTGTTAAGGTTTTGATAGCAGTTACCAACATAATTATATGTTGTTGCTATCAGTGTCTCATTCCCATCATAATCCTTATTTAATTCCTCCAAATCCTTCTCAAATAACGAAACAGCTTTTTCGTACTCTCCATTTTCATAAGCTGCTTTTCCCTGAACAAAATATTCAGTTTGCGACTGTTCTTCAGCATGAATAAAAGAGATTAATAGTAAGCCTAATAAGACGATAAAATTTTTTTTCATTTTTCTACCGATAAAAAAAACTCACCTTTTCAGGTGAGCTCCATTTACTTTTTTAGTTTGTATAAACTTCAAAAGTTGCGTTGTATCTTGCGTTATTCTTAATGACTACACGGAAAGGAGTTGTCAAATATGGAAGGAATGATACATAAGCATTGTTGCTGGCACCTTCATCACATACAATCAGATTATCGTTTTCGTCAAAAATGTAGAGGTCCAGGTCTGCTCCATCCATTGAATGAACTGCAACTTCTGCAACTCTGCCTTTATCAAAGAGCCATTCATAAGTTGTATATCCACCATTTGCATAAGCAAAATTTGATGCATATGCTGATCCGCCAGTTGCACCACGAGTAGAAACCTTAGCTTTCTTTTCTACTTCTTTTGCCCATGCAAGCATTGTCTTGTCTTTTCCGGCAAATGCCTTTGCATCTTTTACAAGGTCCATTGATTTGTAAGATTTTGTTTCAGCAGGAGCTTTATCACCTGAAGTTCCATCCTGCTTTACCTTTACATTTTCAGCTTCTTTTTTTGAAACCTGACAGAGAATTTCTGCAGCCTGAAGAAGTGCTGAAGCAGATTTATTTTCGTAACCATAATCTGCAAGTTCATAAGCCATGCGAAGATTCTGCACATTTGGATCTGCTTTAACTTCTTTTTTAGTCTGATTCAGAGCAGTCTGTCCGAACATCATTGATCCTGCCATAAGAGCAGCCATTACAAAAATTATTTTTTTCATTTAATTCCTCCATAGAGTCACTAGATATCGTTGTCTATATTTACTTGATACCAGAAATAATTAGTATATTTACTAATATTGAAAATTATATCAAAGATTTACTATATTCCTAATTTATTTTAGTAAATTTACATAAACTCTAGAAATGAGTTTTAAAGACAATTTAAGAGATGAAATGTCTTATCAGGGAATTACACTAAAAGAACTTTCCGCCAGAACAGGCATCAGCTATGGAAGTCTGAGTAACTATCTGAAGGAAGCCGCTTCCGTTCCTTCTGCTGATGTAGCCGTTAAAATTTCCCGGGCTCTGAATGTTTCTGTTGAATATCTTGTAACAAGACAGAACCACAAATTAGAAAAATCAGATTCACTTCACACTTTGCCAGCAAAAATCCGCAGGCTTACAGATTCCATTCGAAAACTCAATGACCGCGACTTTGCTATTGTTGAAACATTGATAGAAAAAATGTCAGAAGAATAACATTTTTTCTCAATCCACATTCGCCGAAAATAACCATTCTCTGCATATACATATATAAAGGATTTTTTATTGAAAAATTATCCTCTGTATATTAAATTTTAGGAGAATTGGATGCCTGAAATTTCACGATTTTACGGAATCACAATTAAAATGTTCTTCAAACCGAAAGAACATGAACCGGCTCATATTCATGCACTTTATGGTGAATATGCAGGGTTATTCGACTTGCAGACCAGAGAAATGACCGAAGGTGATTTACCTGAAAAAGCCCGGCAATTGGTAGCTGAATGGCTGGATTTAAATTCTGAAGCTCTGCTGAAAATGTGGGAGACGCAGACGTTTAACAAACTTGCGCCTTTAGATTAATGCTGGCAAAAATTAAAAACTTTTCTTTTGAAGACAACTTTATTCTATCTGTAACTTTTGATGAAGGGCGGAAAGTCATTTACGATCTCAAAGATGATATTCAAAACACACCACACTTCAATCAGCTGGAAACAATCCCTGGATTCTGGAAGACATGTCAGCTTGATGAAAGCAGAACATGCATCACATGGAATGAATATATTGATCTTCCAAGTGACACAATCTATGAATTCGGAAAAACGGTAAACTAATCTATGACACCAAACGACTTCATGAACAGAGCAATTTCTCTCGCGCTTAAAGGCAAAGGATGGACAAATCCTAATCCTCTTGTTGGCGCAGTAATTGTCCGGGATGGAAAAATCATCGCTGAAGGTTATCACCACAAATACGGCGAACTCCACGCTGAACGGGACGCGTTGAAAAATGCTGCAGATAACGGTGTCGACGTCAAAGGTGCCACAATTTACGTAACTCTTGAACCTTGCTGTCATCAGGGAAAACAGCCTCCATGTACACAGGCAATCATCGACAGTGGAATCAAACGCGTCGTAATCGGAAGCCATGACCCAAACCCGCTTGTAAGCGGAAAAGGTGCTGCCCTCCTTCGTGAAAAAGGAATTGAAGTTGAAGAAGACTTTATGCGGGAAGAATGCGACGCAATTAATCCTGTTTTCTTCCATTACATTACTACAAAAAGACCTTACGTGATTCTAAAATACGCCATGACAATGGACGGCCAGACTGCAACTTCCTCAGGCAAAAGTCAGTGGATTACAGGCGAAAAAGCACGGGCAAATGTTCACAAAACGAGAGCCGAAGTTATGGCTGTGATGTGCGGAATCGGGACTGTGCTTAAAGATGATCCTTTGCTGAACGTGAGAGCAATGGACAATGGACAATGGACAATGGACAATGTGAGGCAGCCTGTTCGGGTGGTGCTGGATTCGGATTTGAGGATTCCTCTGGAGAGTCAGCTGGTAAAGAGTGCAAACTCTCATGTCATTGCGAACGAAGCGAAGCAAACCTCATGCGGGCGCGTTGTTGTATTTTGCGCTGAAGATGCTGATTCTGGCAAAAAGTGCGAACTTGAAAGATGCGGCATTGAAGTTATTGTTTGTCCATTGATTACCCAGATTAGCTCAGCTAAAAAATTACTTGATCTGGATTTTGTAATGAAAACTCTTGGTGAAAGAGGCATTGATTCCGTCCTTGTTGAAAGCGGCGGTCGGCTCAATGCATCACTTCTCTTTTCTCAAAAAAATCTGGTAAACGAAGTTCATCTTTATATTGCTCCAAAAATTTTCGGAAACAATGGCGGGGACATTTTTAATCCTGTGCGGGGACTTGGAGTAGATTGTCCTGATGAAGCTGTTATGTTCGGTAAGCCGGAGGTTGAAGTATTTGGGGATGATCTGCTGTTGAAGTATTCAATTAAGAATTAGGAATGCAGAATTATGAATGAAGGCCACACGGATTCGAGTTTACTACGTAAACTCCTGTTTTCATGTGGAATCCTTAAATCTTCCACAGATGGATTTACTGTTCCATCAACCAGATTCTTTTTTTCATTATCCTTTGCGACTCCAAACTCCAATCGTATCAGGATTATCATCATACAAAAAGTATTCAATACTCCCTATTTGTAACATTTTGCGTAGATCATGTTCCTGAGTATTCTTAATTCAGCGTTATCCATTTTTGCTAATGATAAATCCGAAATATAATCATCAAAAAGAGTAATATCTCCATTTTTAAGTCTTTCACTTTCATTAAACTTTTGTGCGAATATAAAACTGCTTGTAAATAACATCATCAGTATGATTAAAACTTTTTTCATTTTATCTCTCTCCTTGAGATGCTAATAGGCCGTGCGTGTGTCGGCGATTTGAAGTGCGTGTTAGATTAAACCTTTACTCATAATGAGTCCACATTCTTAAAACACGAACAGTATTTTGTTCTGTAAAAACTTCATAAACCAATCTATGCTGAATATTTATTCTTCTTGAATATTTTCCTGCCAAATCACCAATCAATTTTTCATAAGGCGGTGGATTTTGAAAAGGATCATTTTTAAGGACTTCAATTAGTTTCTTTACAGTTTCTTTTAAATTAGACTGTTCGATCTTTTTGCTGTCTTTTACAGCCTGCTTAGAATAAACTACAGTCCACATTACCAGTCCAATTCCTTTGCACTCTCTTCAAGAGGTTCTTTACTTGCTTCAAGAATTGATTCTCTCATTCCTGGAATTGAACATAAATACAATGTTTCCTGAATTGCATTCCAGTCATCTTCACCAATTAAAACAGCATTTTTTCCTTTATTGTTAGTAAGTGTGACTGGTTCTGAATTAAAATTCACACTGGCAATCAACTGAAAAAGATTCGCTCTCGCCTGAGTTACATTTATTGCATTCATAATACACCTCTATGAATAATATAATGTACGTTATTCTGTACGTCAAATAAAAAAGCACGGCTTGACCGTGCGTTCTAGCTAATTCAAATATAAATCCTTTATTTTATTCCAATCACGTTTCAGGTTTATTCCATCAATGAGATCAGATTCATACAGTTCATCAATATCTGCATATTTGATTTCTCCGGACATACCTTTTATTCCGCCAGAACATCTTTGAAAAGATACATATGATTGATATTTTATAATCATGTATTCTTCTTCTGTAAAATCAAATAGAACACAATATTCCGGTTCACCTATTGCATTTTCGAATTCTTTTTTAAATTCTTCAAAACTTTTCATTCAGATAATACCTAAAATACGCTGCCTAATGCGGCAGTCCACATAACATAATCTTAAACCATAGAAAGGGAACAAAAAGAGAATCAAAATAATTACAAAAAAATAAATTCGTTTTAATATCACAAAAATACCCTACTTTTATTACTCAAAAAAAAATATGTCAGCATGACTGACATATTTTTTATACTTTTTATTTTGCTTCAAAACTGTCAGCTATACATTCTGCTGCTTCATCTGTAACTGCATCATCACCTCTTGTTGTTTCATGTACAAGAACAAAGGAATTATCTTCAAAGATAATATAATATTGAATTGTATTTGGTTCGTTTGGACGTTCTTTTAACAGTTCTTCTCCTGGACAAATAATAAATTTATAGACAATGTAACCTTTTTTTGTTTTGTAACCGTCTCCATCAATATCATATTTTCCATTACACTGATATAACAATTGTCTCACAATTGCTTCCCTAAATGCAAAATGATTATCTTTTGCATATCGATTACGGCGTTTTTCAACAGAAACATTATTTACAAAACCATCTTTTTCACTATCTTCAACCAGAACAAAAAAATATTTTTCATCAGTTGATACACTTTCTTTTAATACAAAGTTTTCAGGTATATCAAAACTTCCAAATGGCATTGTTATTTTTTTTACAGATTCTTGAGCTGTTAACAGACAACCTGAAATTAGAATAATAAAAATTATCATGAATCTTATTTTCATACTTTTTTACCTCCGCGCACCACTGGTGCCTCCACATAACATTAGTTTAAACGGTGGCGGGCTCGACCCGACATCCGCTTTGAAACTGTTGTTATGTGATTACATTGACACTTTAGGAACAAATTCTACTTTTAGGTTCATTCCCAAACCTTCTGCCAGTCGCTGTAAAATCTTTAAGGTTGGATTTCCAGAGCCATTTTCGATTTTACTGATATCAGATTGTGCAATACCTGTATTTTCTGAAAGTTGTTTTTGTGTAATATTGCAGGACTTTCTTGCATCAATTAACGAACTAATAATTTCATATTCTGGTTCAAGAGCTTCATATTCCTTTTTGAAAGTCTCATCTTTCATCTGTTCTTTTAATGCTTCTGATAATGTCATTTTGTTCCTCCTGAAACTGGATTTCTTTTCAAATAATCTTCCCTATACCTTTTTGCCCGTTGTATTTCTTCAGGCGGCGTTTTTTGAGTTTTTTTTCTAAAACCATGTGTAATAATTATCTTTTTACCTATTATGAAGAAATACAAATTCCTTACAATATTATTTCCTTGAATTGTCCTCAATTCGAATATTCCGTCATCAAGATTTTCAGAATAAGGCTTTCTTAATTCATTACCTTTATTTTCCAATAATTCCAAATCACGGAATACTTTAGCTCGAAGCTTGACTTCGAGCGTATTTATGAAATCCAAGCTTGGTTTTTCTCCAGATTCTGTTTCATAGAACTCTACAATCCAATTTCTATCCATATTTTATAATATAGGTTATATCCTATATTAAGTCAAATAAAAAAGCACGGCTTGTGAAGTGCACCCCTAAAGTTGG
>DCHR01000003.1:0-208 GCA_002315375.1 Treponema sp. UBA1747
TCTGTATCCTATTTTATTCAGATATTCAGATAATAGCATCACTGCTATTGGATTACTCCATTCGGAAATCCAGGGGTAAATGGATATGTGCTCCTGACCCTGGCTTATCGCAGCTTATCACGTCCTTCTTCGTCTTATAGCTCCTTAGGCATCCGCCATAAACCTATATTCGCTTGACCATATTATTACTTCTACTTTCATCTCTTTT
>DCHR01000003.1:300-4530 GCA_002315375.1 Treponema sp. UBA1747
TTCTTCAATTAATATAATGAATTTGCCCTTGTTTTACAATTAAAGCACCTGCACTTCGACAGGTTCAGATTTCCCACAAGGAAGCAATCTTCCCTGCGAACATGCCCCCTATAACGCGGACATGCGCTCAGGGCAAAAAAAAACCTGAAACCGTCTGGTTTCAGGTTTAAGTGGAGAATANNTCCGTTCCTTCCTTTGTAATTTCAAAAAACTCTTTAGAAAAGATTCTCATCTTTTCTTATGGAACAGGATAGAGTTGAACTATCGACCCCCGCCTTATCAGAGCGGTGCTCTAACCAACTGAGCTACTGTTCCTTATTTTAGTGGAGAATAGGGGATTTGAACCCCTGACACCCGGCTTGCAAAGCCGGTGCTCTAGCCAACTGAGCTAATTCCCCGTCAGTTGAAGATAATGTATACCATTTTTTAAACTATATCAACCGGTGGGGGCTGTCCCCTTTCTAAAAAAATCAGTTACTTTCGCTTGTAAGCTTTTACCCAGTCAACAAGGAAATAAGAAGGCAGTTCTTCATCTTTTACCGGCCCACCCCACTTTCCGAACTCTGAAGTTATTTTTATATAGTGAGGTGATTCAGCAATTCCGCCATATTCAGAAACCTTTCCTTTCCAGTAAGGCTTTTCAGCATCATCCAGGAAGGCCACATAATATTCATTACCCCAGTAAAAAGTAACAGTATGCCACTGGTCATAGAAGTCATCTGTTATAGTATATTTAGACCCCTTGCTTCTGTGTTCCGGACCATATCCATCCCAGTGTGTTGCACTGTTCAGATACTTCATGCCGTGATCATTTGAAATGATTTCAAAAATATCGATTTCACAGTCAGTTTTTCCGCTTCCATCCATCACAGGTTTTCCGCCGTACATAAGCCAGAAGGCGGACCAGAGTCCGCTTTTCTTTTCTGCCTTGAACTTAATCTGATAAGCTCCGCCAACCTGAGTAAATTTACCGCGGGAACGAATTGCGCCGCTTTCCAGGTGCTCTGCCCCACGACGTGCTTCCAGAACCAGGTTTCCCTCTTTTACATAAGTACAGTCATGAGACCAGTATCCGCCCAGATCCTGGCGCTGCCAGTCAGGACAGCGAAACCACTTTGTTGCATCCAGATCTTCACCATCAAAGTCATCAAAGAAAACTTCTTCATAATCAGCAAGATTATAGCTGTCAGGAATAATTTCAACTGCAGGAGCTGGAGTTTCGTCTGCTGAACTTTTTTTCGCTGAATTGTCCACAGCACAACCTCCCAAAAAGATTGTAACTGCAAAAGCCATAAATACTACAATAATATTCTGTTTCATCATAACAACATTATTTCACATTCAAGAAAAAAGTCATTATAATTTTTTAAGATTAATAACAAAAATATTTTATAAAATTGATTTATATCAATCCTTTGGGCCTGAATTTTGTCCCCATACAATTTTATGCTGATATAAATCAGGAGTTAAAAAATGATTTTCGAATACCCTTACAAACCTGTTTTTGAAGATTTTAACAAGAACGCAGAACTTACAATCAATGCCATTGTAAAAATCCTGGAAAACTCGGGAAGCGGTCATTCTGATATGGCCGGCGACAATATCTTTGAAATGCACAACCGTTCAAATGCCTGGCTCCTTACCGAATGGCAGATTGAAGTTCAGGACTATCCGAAATACGGTGATGAAGTAAAAGCCGAAACCTGGAGTGAAGGACTCTCCTCTCCCCTGGTTGCAAACCGCAACTTCCTTCTTTATAAAAACGGAGAAGTTTGTGCCAAAGGTGCTACCCGCTGGATTCTCATCGACATGGCAACAGGCCGTCCAACCAAAATTGATCCTGCACACCTTGATAGATATGAAAACGATCCGAGAACAGTTTTTGATGAAAAAAGACTTTCACGCATTCCTGTTCCGGAAACCTGGACTGCAGAAGCAAAACTTCCTGTCCGCTTTTCAGACATCGACATAAACGACCATGTTCACAATCTGAACTATCTGGAATACGCCCGCGAAGTTCTTCCAAGAAAAGAAGCTGAAATCATGCACTTCAAGAAACTCCGCATCGCATACAAGAATGCTCTCCGCGAAGGCGACACTGCCGTAGTGCGCTATGCCTTTATCGAGGACAGTCACGTGGTATTCATCTACGACGCAGAAGACCATCTGTGCTGCCAGCTTCAGTTTGCATAAAATGCGTCAGGCGCTGAAGGGCCGCGAAGCGGGTGCGTAGCACCAACCGTAGGGGCGCCCGAAAGTGCCGGCCCTCTCCCAAGAGGGCGACGCCTAACACATATTCCAAATCCCTGCTCTTTTCTATATAATATTTTCCATTATTTACATTTCAATATGAAAATACATTAATCGTAACTTAAGCGATTTGAATGGGACGCAGCGAGTCATGACCAGCGGCCAGTTGAAATGTCTTTCAGACATTACGTCTCAGGCCTGCGGAAGCCTCGCCCTAAAAGCAACACTCCTGGCAGCTGAGGCATGAACTCGCGTTGCTGGGCCCCGTTCAAACCGCATAAATAAATCTTCAATGTATTTTCAATATTTAAAAGGAGGGTACTATGGTACCAGTATTAATTAAAGATTTACTTACTTCTGACCCAGATGGACGCAAAGTTACAGTTTGCGGTTGGGTTCGCACAGTCAGAGACTCAAAAGGTCTTGTTTTCATTCAGGTAAATGACGGAAGCTGTTTTGCAAATATCCAGCTCACATTTGACCGCAACGCTCCTTCTAATAATGCAAATGTAAATAATATTGAAGCAGAACTTAAAAAACTGAACACAGGAGCTTCTGTAAAAGCAGAAGGTGTTCTTATTCCTTCACCTGCAAGCGGACAGGCTGTAGAAGTTACTCTCGAAGACCTTGTTTGTCTTGGTGAATGTAACCCTGACGAATATCCTCTTCAGAAAAACAAAATGTCTATGGAATACCTGCGTGAAAACGCTTACCTTCGCGGACGCACAAATACTTTCGGTGCTGTTTTCCGTGTTCGTAACCAGATGGCATTTGCAGTTCACTCATTCTTCCAGGAAAGAGGATTCTGCTACATCAACGCTCCTGAAATCACATGTTCAGACTGTGAAGGTGCCGGAGAAATGTTCCAGGTAACAACACTGAGCCTTGAAAAAATCGCTCAGAAAGGTGTTGAAGCCGGTGCAAAAGGCATGAAACCTGAAGACGCTTACAAACTGGTTGATTACAACAAAGACTTCTTCGGAAAGAAAGCTTCCCTGACAGTTTCAGGACAGCTTGAAGCAGAAACTCTTGCAACAGCACTGAGCCGTGTTTACACATTCGGACCTACATTCCGTGCCGAAAACTCAAACACACCTCGTCACCTGGCTGAATTCTGGATGATTGAACCTGAAATGGCTTTCTTTGATCTGGATGATGACATGGACCTTCAGGAAGACTTCGTAAAATATCTTCTGAACTGGGCACTTACAAAATGTCGTTCTGACCTGGAATTCTTTGACAAACGCATTCAGCCTGGTCTTATCGCTCAGCTGGAAAGTGTTGTTAATTCCAAGTTCGTTCGCATCTCTTACACAGATGCTATCAAAGAACTGGAAAAATATGCTGACAAGTTTGAATTCAAACCTTACTGGGGCTGCGACATTGCTACAGAACATGAACGTTTCCTGACAGAACAGATTTTCAAATGTCCTGTTATGGTTTACGACTATCCAAAGGAAATCAAATCATTCTATATGAAGCAGAATCCTGACGGAAAAACAGTTCGCGCCTGCGACGTTCTGGTTCCTGGAATCGGAGAACTTAACGGCGGTTCAGAACGCGAAGCAGATTACGACAAGCTTATGGCTGAAATCAAGGCCCGCGGCATGGACGAAAGCGTTTACGACTGGTACATGAACCTGCGTAAGTTCGGTACAGTTCCACACTCAGGCTTCGGCATGGGCTTTGAACGCTTAATCCGTTACGTAACAGGTATGGAAAACATCCGTGATGTTATCCCATATCCGCGAGCTCCAAAACTGGCAGACTTCTAATAAGAAATACCAATAAACAAAAAGCCTTCTGTTTCAACAGGAGGCTTTTTTTATCCTCTTTTTCACCTAATTGAAAATCCCCCCTTATAATGGTAAAATGTCGCCGAATAAAATTTAAATTAATTTTATAGGAGCATAAAATGATCTACACAGCAGAAGTAGAACATATGTGTCCTTTAGCTAAAGGCGCATATCATGGACCTGC
>DCHR01000045.1 GCA_002315375.1 Treponema sp. UBA1747
TCCAGTCCCCGAACATATGGATGCCTGTAGGTTCACCAGTTTCTTCCTCAACAACATCGCCACAGACAGTACAAACTTTTCTTCTGCTTCCTGCAGAAATACAATTAGCTGGAATATTCTCCCATTCCGAATAAGCATGTCCGGCTGCTGTTTTGTTTTCTTCTTTGGAAAATCCACAGATTGAACAGGAATAAACCACAAGTCCCGATTCGGTGCAGGATAAATCTTTTTCAGTTTTTGAAACTAAATTATGAGTTTTCTCTTCCGATTTCAGTCCTTCACAGCAAAGACTTTTATGCCAGTGAGTTTTTTCCGAAAATGACCATTCTTCACTGTAAAGATGTCTGTGAACATCACTTTCAGCAAATTCACAACCTGTTATAACAAGCAGAAAAACTACCAGGACATAATACCCCAGCACGTTCAAGAAACTTTTTTTATTGAACATATATCCTCCTGCCATAGTATTTGTTTTTTTTACTATTTCAGGCAAAAGAGGATGAAAAAAAATCTTTTTTTAGATTAAGCGGACAGCGCCCCAGGGAGTATCAGAATAAGAAAGAAAGTCATCGATGATAGAACGGCACTTTTCAGATGCATCATAAACACGGCAGACACTACCATCAGAAGCTTGAAGCAACGGATTAATATAGCGCTGTTTCACCTTAATATTTACAGAAAAGTAATCCCTTCCCGGGTCATTCTGAAGGTGGCTTATTGAAGTCATTCCTATGAAAGTTCTGAAATAACGTTTCAGATTTTCAGAACCCTTCTTTTCAAAACGCTCCATTGCTTCTTTTTCAGAAAGTCTCATACAGTCTTCTTCTGTAAGAAGTCCTTCTTCAATAGCAAGGGCAGTTATTTTTGCAAGAAGAGAAAGAGTAAGTTTATTTTCATTCAGCTGAAGAACATGTCCTGTCATACAGAACCGGTAGGTGTAAAGTTCTGCACATTCCTTTGACAGGAATCCCAGTTCATCAATTCCCTGTTCATTTTTTAAAACAGCAAGATTGTTGTAAACCCTGGATATTTCATCCATAGTCCAGCTTCCTTCAAGAGACATTCCGGAAGGAAACATGTATTCAAGACGGTCTGCACTAAGCTGTGGAATTTCATTGTCTGCAACCGGATAAACATGATAATCACAAACCTGTTCAGGAGTCAGACCATCCGTTTTCAGCAATCTGCACAATTCAGCATCATTTTTAATTATTGCTTTATTAGGTTCTTCAGTTGCACTTTGAGTCAGAGCATCTCCTTTTCTGAAATCCGCCACATGACTGAAAAGAGGAGTTGAAAGATCATGGAAAAGACCTGCCAGACACTGTTTTTTGTCATGTGTAAAATGCCAGACAATCAGAGCAACTCCGAGAGAATGATCAAAACGGGAATAATAGAACCGGTTTTTATATAGTGCCGTCCAGTCTGTTCCACAAAGCAAACCTATTCCTTTCAGCCGCTGCATGGCAGGAAGTTCAAGATATTTGGTGAGAAAATCAGGGAAATCCGGAGAGAGAATTTTAAAATATTCGGAAATGTCATAATTCCGCACGGGAAAAAGATTCAGCATCTTTTCCCATGTGAAATCATCGAACTGATTCTGCATTATTTAGCTTTTGTAGCTCTGGCTTTTGTAGTTTTAGCAGGTGCTTTTTCTGTTTTTGCAGCGGTTACTTTTGCGGCAGTGGCTTTGGCAGAAGGAGCCTTGGCAGGTTTTGCTGTTACAGTTTCAACAGCAAGTTTTCCTGAATCAACAACAATTTTGTTGTAAGGAATTTCAATTCCTGCTTCATCAAATACTTTTTTGATTGCAATATACATTGCGTTCTTTGTAGCAACAAGGTCAGAAGATTTGAACCAAACAGCAGCCGTAAGGTTAATTCCCGAATCTCCGAAACCGTCATACCATACTGCAGGAGCAGGATCCTTAAGGACAGTTGGACAAAGAGAAGGAGCTTTTTCAAGTGCAGCCAGTGCTTTTTCCATATCCATCTCATATGCAATTGAAACGCTGAAAGTGAAACGGCGTTTTGGATGGAACGAGAAGTTTGTAAGGTTCGAGTTGATTACGGTTGAGTTAGGAATACGAACCATCTGGTTATCCAGAGTATGAACACGAACAGAAAGCAGATTTACATTATCAACAATTCCTGAAACATCGCCTACAGAAATAAAATCACCGATTTTAATTGTTCCTTCAGTAAGAACAAAAACACCGCTGATAATATTGCTGACAGAAGTCTGAGCAGCAAAACCGATGGCAACTCCGGCAATTCCAGCAGCGCCCCATATAGCGCTCAGTTTTACACCAAAACGGCTCAAAACAAACATTGCAACTACAACATAGAAGATATACTTAACCATTGTTGTAAGCAGCATTGTTTTATGCGTTGAAACTTTTTCCGCCGGTACCTTTTTGATTGCACGGATTATTACTTTGTAAACAATCCAGAGAATCAGAATAACGATAACTGAAAAAATCAGTTTCACAAGATTATCCCAGGTAACAAAAGTTTTTACCCATGTCACAAATGATGAAATGGCTTCTGTTTCCTGAGCCAGAAATTCTGTTGTTTCTTCCATAAAGAAATCTCCCTATATTTTATAAAATAATTTTTCCACTTTTCCGGTTAAAGCACAATGTTTTTTCACCCTCTTCACCGTCCAGAGGGTCATACCTTACAGTTATTTTATTGCCTTTATTATCAACCGAAATGATTTTTGCTCCTATCAATTTCTTCACTTTTTCAAGTTCAGATTTCTGGTTTTCATCATAGGTTGAAATATTATCACTGGTAAAAACAAGGCTTCCCGCAATTGCATTAATCTGAGACAGCAGAGATTTTCTTTCAGTTCCCAGTTTTTCATTGTAAGTTCTCAGAAGGAAAACATCAGGATCATTCAGGAAAGCACGGCCATCAAGCTGACGACGATACAAAGAATTCAAAATAGTATTTTTTGTACTCGGCCGTTCCCTGTGGCAGAGCTGCATATACAATTTGTCATTCCAGCTTAAGGAAACATCAGTTCCTATACGGCAATAATCTACCAGGCCAAAAGCAGACCCCAGAGGAACTCCGCACCCCAATAATTCAGCTCCTTTCGAAGCTTCCCTGAAGAAAACCATAGCATCATGCATAACCTGTCCGCGGGTCTTGTCTTTTCTTGGAACCAGACATGCCGAATACAAAAAGTCAATTTTCAAAAGAGTGAATCCCAGGTCATCTATAAAATGGCGGCAGGTCCGGATTATGTAATCCCTTACCTCCTCATTGTAAATGTCCATTCCGTAAAAACCGCTCCAGTTGCAGCCACATAAAACAGATTTCCCGTTTTTATCTCTGCAGAACCAGTCCGGATGTTCTTTGAAAGTCCGGGATTTCTTTTCAGCACTGAAAGGAGCAAACCATATTCCGGTTTTCAGATTTTTTTCAGCAGCTGCTTTAACTACAGGTTCCAGCCCGGCCGGAAATTTCTTTTCATCAACAGACAGCCAGTCTCCGACAAAAGGTTCATAACCGTCATCAATCTGGAAAACCTTAAATGGATCTCCGGGAAGTCCGGCAACATTTTCCATAAGACACTTTTCATTTATGTCCTGATAAAAATCATACCAGCTTGTCCAGCCCATTACCAGTTCAGCTTTCGGCTTTTCAATTCCTGCCATAGAGAAATAATTGTCAAAAACCCCGTCTTCAGTTCCTGATAAAAGAGCCAGATCAATCATTACGACAGGTTCTGAAATTCTATATTCAAGTTTTTCCGCATCTGCATAAACTTCAAAATCTCCGGTTTTTGAATAAATTTTTATCAATCCGAAAGCGAAACTTTTCTTTGCTTCAGGCACAGTATTTTCACAGTTCGTATTCAATTCGGAAAGAGAACCAATAAAATCATATTCATCTCCCAGACGAGCATATGCATAAGTCCAGCCGTGATAATTTCCTTTCAAAAGTTTTGGGCCGTAAAAGGAATAATCACCATAAGACTCAAAAGCAAATTTTTTGTTCACAAAGCCAGGCATATGCCCGACAGTTTTTTCTGTTTCTTTGGAAGTATACTCTCTGCAGTCAGTCCAGCTTTGCCATCCGTTCAAAAAATAACGGGTCTTTCGTTTTTTTGGAGTATCCGTCTGCCCAGAAACTTTTACCTGAGTAACTGTAAGTTTTTTATCAGGAAATAAGGCAAGTGTAAAACGATTATTTCTGAAAACGTACCGAACCTTTAAGTTTCCGTCCCCTAAATCTTCTGTTTCCGAAGAAATGCTTCCCTCAAAGAAATGAATTTCATCGTCAATTGAATATTCAACATATATCTGCTTTGGTGTCATATCAAATTATTATATCATGAGTTGTGTTAATTTTCCTTTTTTATCGCTAATATAAGAATAGAGATTTTTAATTTATATGAAAAATTCAACCGAATACAAAATGGAACACAAAAAGGATTTTGGTCATGAAAAAATCGAAATCCTTTACGAAGACCAGTGGATTATCATTATCAATAAGCCAAGCGGAATTCTCAGCTGTCCTTACCCGGGAAGCCGTTCAAGAACAGCCCAGGGTGTACTTGAAGAAATCATGCGCAAAAAAGGCGTATTGAACTCACACCACAAGCCTCTGGTAGTCCACAGACTGGACCGTGATACAAGCGGAGTCATGATGTTCGCCCTTACCGAAAATGCACAGAAAATCATTATGGACTCATGGCACCAGATGGTTACAGAACGGCTTTACCGCGCTATGGCCGAAAATCCTGCAAATGGAAGAACTTTGCCTGATTCAGGCCTTATAGATGATCCTCTCGCCTTCAACGCCTACAATGTTGGTTTCGTACCCAAAACCGGTGACAAACCGGGACGTACAGCCGGAAAACGGGAAGATTCTGTTTATGAAAAACATCTGAACACAAAAAACGGTAAACAGGAATTCAAAACAGTTCCTGCCAGAACCCACTATAAAGTAATATGCCGCGGACCAGCCTACACCCTTTTCGAATTGAGTCTGGACACAGGCAAAAAAAACCAGATTCGTGCCCATCTGGCAAGCAAAGGATATCCTCTCGCCGGCGATGAAAACTTCCGCGCAAAATCAGACCCTTTTGTACGACTCTGTCTTCATGCAAGAACACTGGAATTTGACCATCCATACACCGAAGAACACATGAAATTTGAAGTTCCGGAACCAGCAGAATGGAAAGATTTTGTTGAATCGGAACGAAGTACAAAAACTGCAGAATGGCTGAAACCCGCTTTTTCAGGAAACAGACATTCGGATTCTGAAAAAGACGCTCATTCAGGACACAAATCTGTTTCTTCTGCAAACCATCGCAGCACTTCCGACAACCGGATCCGCAGTGAATCAGGAAATACAAGCCGGGTAACCGGAAAACAGAAAAACCATATGGACTTTATTCAGAGAGGAAAAAATCATGGACGCTAAATTTTACGATTCCATCAGAAAAGAACTTAAAGAGAATATTCTGCCCTATTGGGAAAAATATTCCCGTGACACAACAGCCGGAAAAACAGGATTTTTCGGCAAAATTGACAATGACAACAGTCAGGATTTTGAGATTTCCCGCTCTATCGTTATGACCTCCCGCTTTTTGTGGGCCTATTCTGTTGCCGCCCGCTTTTTTAATGATGCATCTTATCTTGAAATGGCAGATTTCGCAGCAGATGTAATCCTCAACAAATACTTTGATAAGGAAAACGGCGGAGTATACTGGTCAGTTTTCCCTGACGGAACTCCGGACCTTTCCAAAAAACAGATTTACGGTGAGGCCTTCTGTTCCTACGGACTTTCTGAATATGCTGCAGCCCTTGCAGATCTCCGCGGAGATAAAGCCGGCGCAGTTCTTCATATGAATAAAGCCCTGGAACTTTTTGACCTTATGGAAAAATATGCCCTGGATAAAAAAGACGGCGGCTACATCGAAGCCTGTGCAATAGACTGGAACAAAACTGACGACATGAGACTTTCATCCAAAGACATGAACTGTCCAAAGAGCATGAATACAAATCTTCATGTTATGGAAGCCTACACAAATATTTACAGAACCCTTTCTGTTGTAATGCCCGAGGCCTCTGCAAAACGCGAAGAAGTAGGAACAGCTCTCAAAAATCTTATCCGTACTACAAACACAAAAATCCGCCAGAACGATGAACACCTGGGAATGTTCTTCAATATGGACTGGAGCCGTCTGGACACAGAAATCAGCTATGGACACGACATTGAAGCTTCATGGCTTTTATGGGAAGCAGCCTGCGAGCTGGAAGATGAAGAAATCAAGGCCGAAACGAAACCTGTTACCCTGAATATGGCAGAAGTTGCCTTAACCGAAGGAATGGACCAGGAATCCGGAGCCTTTGAAAATTTCTTCCATAATGGAAAACGTGACCGCACCCGTGTATGGTGGAATCAGGCAGAAGCCGTAAACGGATTCTACAACGCATGGGAAATGACAGGTGACTCAAAATACTCTGATGCAGTAGAAAAAGTCTGGAACTGGGTTCTAAACCATCAGATAGATAAAGAAGGCGGTGACTGGTGGGCAGAAATCAATGCAGACGGAACCCCTAATCTTAAAGAACCTAAAGGCGGGAACTGGAAAACTGCATATCACAATGCCCGCTGCTGCTTTGAACTTCTCCGCCGAAGCGGGAATTAATGGGATATAATAAACAAAGAGGTTTATATGTTAGCAAAGATTTACGAAATTTTTATTCTTGTATGTTTTTTGTTTTTCTTTGGTGCTATTCTCGGCTGGGTGCTGGAACTTTTCTTCCGCCGGTTTATTTCACCAAACAATCCTGACCGTCTCTGGCTGAATCCGGGCTTCCTTACAGGTCCATATCTTCCGCTTTACGGCTTTGGTGTTGTTGTCCTTTACGCCCTGAGTTATCTTGAAAAATTCATTGTCCGTTTTGATCACGGCGGAATTCTTCACTATCTGATAATGTTTGTAATTATGGCTCTGGCAATGACCCTCGTTGAATACATTGCCGGAATTATTTTCGTAAAGGGAATGCACATCAAGCTTTGGGATTATTCCAAAGAAAAAGGAAATATTCAGGGTGTCATCTGTCCCCGCTTTACAGTAATCTGGGGCGTATTAAGTCTCCTTTACTATTTCTTCCTGTATCCGCCAATCACAAAAATGATTATGTGGTTTATGAACCATCAGCTGTTTTCTTTCACAGTCGGATCAATATTCGGTGTATTTATAATTGATTTTGCAACTTCAATGCATCTGGGAACAATACTCCGCAAAACAGCCATTGAACTGGATGAAAAACCTGTCATCGATTTTGATAAATTCAAAGTTCGTTCCGGAAGCAGATTTTTCAGTATTTATAACAAAATGAACCTTTCACAAAGATTCAACATTGCCGGAAAAATGAATCTGGCAGAAAAACTTAACCTGTCAGGAAAAAACAATCCGGCTGACAAAAAGAACTTCTCTGAAAAACTGGATGAATTTGAAAACTTTATTAAAAGAAGTCCGGATACTTTAGAAAAATAGAACCTGTTCCGGCTGTCCGGGGTTTGCTAACGCGCATCGTCCTCGACGGCTTTGCCGTCTGCGGTCGACCGCTCCGCGGCCCCTCCCATCCGGGGTAGTTTTCTATCTTCCCTGGAATTTACCACAAAAACTACAACTGCAATTCCAATAATCATTACATATCCTATCACGCTGTAAAAATCAGGAATCTGTCCAAAGGCAATGAATCCCAGTAATGCAGAAAAAACTACATTTGAATATTCATAAACAGAAATCTTGCTTGAAGGTGCATTAAAATAAGCATTTGTAATTCCAAACTGTCCGCAGGCGGCAGAAACTCCGGCGCCAATGAGCCATGCAGTCTGCTGCCAGGTCATCGGGTAATAATGCAGAATCAGATTCGGAATACACAAAAGACATGAAAACAGACTGAAAATTGTAATAATCATTTTACTGTTTACATTGTAAGTTTTCATTTTTCTGATACAGGCAAAAGCAAAGCCGGCGCCGAATCCGCCTATAAACCCTACAATTGCAGGAAAACACTGGGAAGGATCTGTAAAAAAGAAAGTCGGTTTGATTATGAAAAGACTTCCCGTAAATGCTGTAACAAGCGACAGAATGCTGAGCCAGTTCGGTTTTTCTCCAAGAATAATAAAACTTGCCAGGATGGTGAAAAAAGGGCTCATTTTATTAAGCATGGACGCATCAGAGATATTCATATAACCGATGGCATAAAAATTCCCGAAGATTCCAAGACATCCAAGAGTGCAGCGCAAAACCAGATATTTTACGGCTGGCCGTGGTACTTTATATACAGACCTGTCCTTAAGGCCGGCGGTCACAAGAGAAGTGCCTGCAATTACAAAGGCAATCATGTTTCTGAACAAAGCTTTCTGCATGAAAGGAACATCGCCGGCCGCCCTGACGCACATACTCATACAGGCAAACCCAAATGAGGAAAAAACAACCCATGCAATCCCTTTGGGAATATTTATTACCGGAGTTGATTTTTTTGAAACTGTATTCCCCGGATTTTTATCTTCCATCTTTTTTGGCCTCTTTCCAGAAATCATTCATATGTTTTATGCTTTCGCTTGTCTTTTCCATTGGAAAACCATTTTCTTCCATCTTTTTTTCAACAAAAGAAAAACGGTCATAAAATTTCTTATTTGCACGAAGAACCGCATTTTCAGGATTTACTCCGGTCCGGACACAGTAAGCCGCAATGGAGAAAATTAAATCTCCAATCTCTTCTTCCAGATGCAGCTGTGCCTGATCAATTTCATCAGTGCTTGCCACTTCCAGCGGTTTTGGTGCCGCAGTTTTTCCATCAGCATTCACTGTCCCCGAAGATTTTTCTTTTGCAATTTCAACTTCCCTTTCTGCTTCGATTACTTCCTGCCACTCTTCTTCTATTTTCGCTCTGCAACCTGCATTATCAGGCCAGTCAAATCCCTTTTTAATGGCTTTTTTTGCATATTTATATGATTTTAACAGCGGGGGAAAATCTGCAGGAACAGAATCCAGTACTGATTCATTTTTTCGTCCTTCGACATTCTGCTTTATGCGTTCCCATTGCGAAAGAACCTTATCCGAAGTATCTGCCTTTCCCTGTGCCTCAACAGCCCCGTCACTCTCCTGGAATACATGAGGATGTCTCCGTATAAGCTTTTCAGAAAGCTCATTTATTGAGTCAGCAATGGTCCATGCACCCTGCTGTTCATACATATATGAAATCATAGTGTCATTCAGAAGAACATCACCCAGTTCTTCCTTTGCATGTTCACTGTCAGAAGAAGAAATTGCATCAACTGCTTCAAAGGTTTCCTCAATCAAATCTCCTCGCATAGAAAGAGGAGTCTGTTCTCTATCCCAGGGACAACCACCTGTCCCGCGAAGAGTTTTTATAACATCAAGAAATCTTCTGTAGGCTTCAACTGTATTTTCACTGCTGTCCATTTTCTTTTCCCGGAAATCTTTTAAACTTCCCATTTTCCTGTAAAATCTTCAGGTTTCTTCGAAAATAAGACTTTTATCAGTTTCTGTGTTGCCAGAACAAAAACCTGACTCAAATGAATCTGTTCGTCTTCTGTAAAGCGGCTCAAAACATAACCTGCGATATCATTGTGATCCGGACGACCAATACCAAATCTCATTCTGAAAAAATCTGCAGTTCCAAAACAGTTCTTCATACTGCGGAGTCCGTTATGGCCTCCAAGTCCACCACTCCATTTAAAGCTGTAGAATCCTGGAGCAAGTTCCAGTTCGTCATGAATTACAAGGATTTCTTCAGGCTTAATTTTATAAAAATTAGCCACTTCAATGACACTTTCACCGGAAAGATTCATATAGGTTTCCGGTTTAATAAAATAAATGTGATCCGGAGCTTCTTCAGGTACGTGAACAGGACTTCCGTCTTTCTTTGCCGCAACTCCGGCTTCACAAGCCCATTGAGCCAGTTCTTCAGGAGTACAGGAAGCGAACTGTCCTTTGAATTTACTCTGCCAGTAAAGTTTGCCTGCCCATGGCATTGAATCTGCAAAGAACCAGGCAACGTTATGACGGGTCAGTTTGTATTCAGCCCCGTAATTTCCAAGATAAGCAATCAGTTTAATCATAATTTCTAAATAACTATAAAAAAAGGGTCGCATCTCTGCAACCCTTTCACCTTAAGTATTACTTTGAAAAATCTCCTGGATTTTTCTGGAATTTTTGTACAGAATACTTGGCAACCTTAAATCCATAAGGAGTTTCGGAACATCGTCCCCAATACATCTCTGTACCATCTTCATCGACTCCGTTATACAAATCCAGAGAAATTGTTTTGTTTACCAGTTTTATGCTGGCCTTAATCATTTTTTCACCAGGAATTTCTTCGTTATCTCCAAGCCAGTCTGTTGCTGCCAGAGAAGCACATCCGCTGAACCATGTTGCAGCCTTTTCATCATCCAGTTCAAAATCAGGTGGAACTGTTTCGCCTGAAATTGAATAAACGTTTCCTTCAGTGCCACGGATAAGAGTCCATTCACCATAAACTCTGGCCACATCTTCATCAGCTTCTTCGGCTTTATCCACTGTAATCGACTGAATAAAATCTTTGTCAATCTGAATAACTGCTTTGCTTCTGAAATCATTTTCAGGTTTTGCACAGTCACTCTGGAGAGTTCCTGCAGCCATGTAAATATCATTTGAACCATCAACCATCATATAAACCTGAGAGTTTGTTGATGTTGTTTTTCCTACACGGAAAGTTCTTAAAGTTTTCCCTTCTGAAGAAACAGTTACCTTATAAACTTTTTCTTCATTCAGATCATACTTTGCAAGAACGGCTTCGTTATCAGATTTTGTTACTTTTCCCAAAAGTTTTACATCAGCAAATTTTTCAGCAAAGCTTTCACAGGCGTTAAAGTTTCCCATATATTTCTTGTCGCTGACAAACCAGTCTTCTCCCTGTTTTACAAGGTGCAGGTTTCCTTCCGGACGTTCGACAAGAACTTCATCAATATTTTCTTTCAGTGTAAGAACTTTTACAGGATCAATACGACCTGAAACAGTCTGAATAATTGCAATCACCAGAAGAACCAGACAGGCTGATGCCAGAATAATTTTTCGTACTTTCATTATTCACCATCCTTGTTTTCTTTCTTTTCAATTTTGCTTTCTTTTACAATCTCACGGGTATCATCCGGATTATAACGTTTACGAATTGCATTTCTGTGTCTTGCACGCATTCTCATAGAAACAAGACCTGCAATTATTACCAGAACAACCAGTCCATAAATACAGAAGTACTTAAGAACCTGGGCAGCTGCCTGCGATTTAATTTCGAGAGTATTCAATGAAAGACCTTTTGTTCTCATTGTACAAAGTTCTTCGCGGCCGTTTACATAATCCAGGACATTTACCAGGAACATTGCAATCGGACTTGTTGAATTTGCATCCAGAAGCTGTGCTGTTGTAATCTGTGAAGAACCTACAACGAATACTTTTCCCGGAAGCTTGCTTTCTGATGCATAACTGGCGGCCTTAAGTTCGTCGTTTGAAATATCAACTTCATTTCCATCTTCATCGTAAACAGTTGAAGCAACAGCAGAATCAAAAGCACTCTTGAATTTTCCTTCCAGGAGAACTGCCAGATCATAAGACTGGAACTTGCCGTCTTTTGGAGGAGTCAGTAACTGAGGATGAAGCATTATATTGTTATCTTCGGTCCATGATTCATTTGAAGAATGTACAAGAACAGTTGTTTTTAGATTTTTGTTTTCTTTTGCTTCTGAAGAATCAATTACCCCGTTTGAAATCATATAAACATAACCCAGATTATTTGTAATCGGGTGTTTTGCCAGGTCTTTTTTCTGAATAACCGGAACCCAGTGATAAGCCAGTTTTCCGTTTGTCTGAGTAGTCTGGTGATGACAATTCTTGTCCATTACGAAATTCTGTTCACGTTTTACACCATATGCATTAAGAAGTGTGTCGATATTCAGATTCAGCGGATAATAAGAAGGCATCTGATACTGGCTGCCACCCTGTGCATAAAGAGGGTCAACGAAGAAAAGAACATTTCCGCCCTTCATAAGGAACTGGTCAATTTTGTAAAGTTCTTCTTCTGCGTAATCCTGCTGAGGACCATCAATAATGATTGTATTCATTCCGGCAGGAATATCTTCAGACATCAGATCCAGCTGAACCGGTTCATAGCCTGCATTCGAAATAATCGAAATGAAGTTTCCGGAATCATTTTCATCTTCCAGTTTATGTTCATAATGCCCTACTACGAAACCAATCTTTGTTGCTTTTGAAAGCAGTGACTGTATTCCCTGTGTAAGGTTATCTTCCAGTTCATCCAGACCCACAACAGCATTTCCAAAGAAAGATCTCTGAACCACAAGCGGAACAGCCTGGAATTTATCGCCCATAGAAACAACCAGACCAAAACAAGCATTTACATCTTCATTGGCTGCGTTTTTATAGACGATTGACTGAATGCCATATTTATCCAGGAACTCGGAAACCTGTTCTGAAGTTGGATTTACCACTTCAAAATCAATTCTATCCATATTCTGCTGGTTTACGGTTTTATAAACTTCATTTACCAGTCTTTCAACCTGATCCATTCCGTTGATGCGGAAACCTTTCAATTCCTGAGACATATAAAGAGTCAGCTTGATTTTGTTTCCTTTTCCAAGGCCGCTGAGAGTATCAACTTTACTTACCATTTTTGAAATGGTTGAAGTAATTTTATATTCAAGGCCGTCGATTGTAGTAACGCCATCGAGTTTTTCAACTGCGTCTCCATAAGAGAAAACAAGTCCCATGTAAACCTGTTTAAAACCTACTTCGTTATTTTTTACTTCCTGAATCTGAATCTGACGAAGTCCAAAATCTGAAGCCAGATTCATATTGTCTTCTTTTTTCATATCCATGTATGAAACTGAAAAATTCTTTCCTGCAGCCCCTTTATATTCTTCCAGCAGGTCTTTTATGTACTGGGAATAATTGTTATAGGGAGCCGGAAGATTATCATCAAAGAAAACCTTAATAGAAAGAGGTTCTTCCAGAGTATTTACAATCTGCTTGCTGGATTTAGAAATTGAGTATGATTTAGGTGCTGTCAAATCCAGACGAAGGTATGCTTTGTGTCCTACGAAATTTGCAAGGACAAGGAGGATAATAAACAGCGCAAAATCACTTTTTGGACTTTTTACCCATTCAATAAACTTTTTCATCAGAAACCTCCCTATGCCTTTGCCTTCTGTTCAGCTCTTACTGTCAGTACAAAGAAAAGCGATGTTACAGAAAGGAAGTACAGAATGTCACGCGTATCAATAATGCCACGTGCAATAGAATTGAAATGGGCATTTGCCGAAATAAAACCAAAGAAATTAACAACAGGAGCCGGGAAGAAAATCAGGAATGAATCTATCAATGTAAGACAAATACAGATTACTGCTGATACGATAAAAGCGATAATCTGATTTTTTGTAACACTTGAAGCAAATACACCGATTGCTGTGTAACAGGCGCACAGGAAAACCGCACCTGCATATCCGCCTACGATTGGACCAAAATCCGGCTTACCGAAAACACAAACCGGAATCAGGTAAAACAAAGTTGGTGCAATCATAATAAGTGTACTTACAAAAGAGGCAAAAAACTTACCTGTAACAACACTGACTTCACTTATTGGAAGAGTCATAAGGGTTTCAATCGAACCACTTCTTCGTTCTTCACTGAAAACACGCATTGTTAAAGCAGGAATTACGAATGAAAGAATAATCGGCATCATTCCAAAGAACTGGCGGAGTTCTGCACGATTATAAATATAAAATGTGCTGAAAAAGATCAATCCTGTTGCCAGAAGATATAAACCTGACACAATGTAAGCAGCAGCACTGGAAAAATAAGCCTTGAGTTCGCGCCTAAAAACAATTCCTGCTGCACTTTTTGCTTTTTTATTTTCTGCCATTTTAAGCCTCCACCTTTGCAGCTGTCAGAGTATGGAATACATCTTCAAGACTGTTTTTCTGAACTGACATTTCATAAAGAACGCCGTTTTTATCAACTACTTTCTTGAAAAGTTCCGGACGGATTTCTTCCTGTCCTTTAACTGATACCAGAACAGTAACTGTTTCCGGTATTTCGCTTTCTGAGCATTTAACTTCAGCTACTCCGGATACAGTTTTGAATATTTCTTCTGCCATGGAAGCATCAATTCCACCAAGAACCATTTTTACTGCCATTTCATTTCCGAAACGTGCACGAAGCTCATCGATAGGACTGTCGGCAACAAGTTTTCCGCCTGAAATGATAATTGCACGGGAACAGAGAGTTTCAACTTCGCTCAAAATATGAGTTGAAATAATAACTGTACGGGTTTTTCCGATTTCGCGGATAATTGCACGAACATCTTCAACCTGGTTTGGGTCCAGTCCCGAAGTAGGTTCGTCCAGAATAAGGATTTCAGGATCATGCATAAGACTGTGTGCCAGTGCAACGCGCTGACGGTTACCGCGGGAAAGATCACTGATGTTTTTGTTCATTACTTCTTTCAATCCGCATTCTTCACAAAGAACCGGTATTTTTTCTTCAGGGTCTTCACCATGAATTTCAGCGATATAACGAAGATAATCTTCAACAATCATATCACTGTACAAAGGTGCAGACTCCGGCATGTAACCGATTTTCTTTTTTGCATCTACGGGATTTTCAGCAATATCTATTCCGTCTATAAGAATCTTTCCGTCAGAAGGTGACAGAAAACCTGTAATCATTCTCATTGTTGTTGTTTTTCCGGCACCGTTAGGCCCAAGAAGACCTACGATCTGCCCTGTTGGAATAGAAAAACTAACATCATTAACCGCACGAAATGTTCCGAAATTTCTGGAAACGTGGGTAACTTCAATCATAGAGATTCCTCCACTTTTTTTACTCTATATAACTTGGATATATATATAAAAGTAATCAAATATTTGCTGAGTAACATAAAAGAATTGTTATTGTTTTAAATGATTTATTCCGGGATTTTGATAACCGGGTCCTCATCTTTTTCTTTATATAAAATTGCAACATTTCCGATGATACGAACCAGTGTAGCCCCGGTTTTTTCACAAACCTCTTTGGTCAGTTCCTGTTTATCATCTTTATATTCATTGAATTTTACTTTAATAAGTTCATGAGAAGCCAGGGTTGATGCAACCATCTGCTCAACCCCTTCTGTCATTCCGGCACCGCCAACAATAACCACAGGGTTAAGGTCGTGTGCCAGCTTTTCAAGATATTTTCTTTGTTTACTTGTTAATTCCATTAATATTTCCTTCTTCTGAAAGATCTGGCTTCCGAAGAAACCGGGATTAAATCTGACTTTTTTTGGCAACAGGTTCACTGGTGTAATCAATTCCGAGTTTCTTCAGAATCTTTCTGTCCACTTCACTGAGCATAACAGAAGTATGAACCTGAGCTGTTCTCAAACGAGGCAGCTGGTCAATTGCTCTTCTGCATTCGTTTGAATCACGACTGATAATTGCCAATGCAACCAGAAGCTCGTCTGAATGAAGACGAGGATTATGGCCTTTAAGTCCGTGTACTTTCATATCCTGAATAGGTTCTACTGCACTGGTTGGAATAATATGGATTTTTGTATCAATTCCTGCCAGGTATTTCAGAGCCTTCAAAATAAGGGCAGCACAGGCTCCAAATAATTCAGAAGTACCGGCTGTAAGAATTGTTCCGTCGTCAAGCTCGATTGCTGCACAAGGAACCTTTGTCTTTTCAGCACGTTCTTTACAAGCCAGAGTTACTTTTCGGTTATCTGTTGTAATACCAGCCTGTTTCATAAGCATTTCGATTGTAAATACTTCTTTTTCATCGCAGTCATTTTCTGCAAAGCGATTCAAGGTATTATAATAACGGCGGATAATTTCCTGTTTTGATGCTTCGCAACAAGCGTCGTCATCAACGATACACAGTCCTGCCATATTTACACCCATATCAGTAGGTGATTTATAAGGACAAGAACCAAATATACCTTCGAAAATTGCCTTAAGAACAGGGAAGATTTCTATATCACGGTTATAGTTTACCGTTGTTTTTCCGTATGCTTCCAGGTGAAACGGATCAATCATATTCAGGTCGGCAAGGTCAGCTGTTGCTGCTTCGTATGCCATGTTTACAGGATGTTTAAGTGCAATATTCCAGATTGGGAAGGTTTCAAATTTAGCATAACCTGCTTTAATACCACGTTTGTTTTCCTGATAAAGCTGAGAAAGACAGGTTGCCATTTTACCGCTTCCAGGTCCTGGTGCTGTGATAACTACCAGAGGACGACTTGTTTCAATGTAATCATTTTTACCGAATCCGTTATCGCTACAGATATAATCTACATTTGCCGGGTATCCAGGGATAATGTAATGTACATAAGACTTGATCTTCATTTTTCGTAATTTTTTTCTGAAGATATCTGCAGCCGGCTGTCCGTTATAATGAGTAATACATACACTTCCTACAAAAAGTCCGCGTTTCTGAAATTCATCACGAAGACGAAGAACATCCATATCGTAAGTAATTCCCAGGTCACCGCGCACCTTGTTTTTTTCGATGTCTACTGCACTGATTACAATTACAATTTCCGCTACATCAGAAAGCTGCATGAGCATCTGAAGTTTAGAATCTGGCTGGAATCCTGGAAGAACACGCGAAGCATGTAAATCGTCAAAGAGCTTTCCTCCGAATTCCAGATAAAGCTTGTCACCAAATTTTCCAATACGTTCTTTAATGTGTTCTGACTGAATTTTCAGATATTTATCGTTATCAAATCCTGTTTTCATAATAAATCAGTATAACATTTTTATAAAAATAAATTAACTTTTTTTGAATCTATTTGCACTTTTTATAATAAAAAAGCAATAATATATATGAATATTTCGGGTGGGAGTACAGATGATTTTTTTCTGTAAGGGTACCTGGGGCCCTGCGCCCCGCTTTACTCACCCTTTTTTTACTGGAGACAATAATGGCAAAGAAAAACGGTTCAGTGTTATACAAATGTTCAAGCTGCGGATATTCTCAGCCCAGATGGCTTGGAAAATGTCCTGAATGTAATGAATGGAATACTTTTGAAGAATGTATCATTGATTCTTCAAAGATTTCTGCTGCCGGAAGAGGATCCTCTACTCAGGAAAAAGCCAAGCCCGTTTCTTTAGCCTCAGTAAATGCTCAAAACAATACCCGATTTGAAACAGGAATCCCTGAATTTGATCGTGTCCTTGGCGGTGGTGCCACAAAACGTTCTGCCATTCTTCTTGGAGGAGAACCGGGAATCGGTAAATCAACACTTCTCCTTCAGACTGCTGCAAGTATTGCAAAAGGTTTTGGTGCTGGCGGAAAAGTCCTTTATGTTTCAGGTGAGGAATCTGCAGGACAGATTAAAGAACGAGCAGATCGTCTTGGACTTGATGTCAGCGGGATTCAACTTTTATGCACAATGCGTCTTGAAGATTGTCTTGATGCCCTTGATTCCCTAAACCCTCTTTTCGTAATTATTGATTCAATTCAGACCATTTATTCTGCTGAGGCAGGATTAATTCCCGGTTCAGTAAATCAATTAAAATACTGTGCCAATGAATTCATTTCCTGGGTGAAGGAAAGAGATGCCGTCCTTATTATGACCGCCCATGTAACGAAAGAAGGAAATATAGCCGGCCCTAAAAGCATGGAACATATGGTTGATACTGTTATTTCCTTTGAAAGAAATGATGAAGACATTCGTTTTCTTCACTGTCAAAAGAACCGTTTTGGATCAGTAGATGAACTTGGAATCTTCACGATGACTGAAAAAGGTCTTCATCCGGTTCTTGATCCCAATTCTTTATTTATCACAAAACGGACCGATAAGCAGCCTGCAGGAGTTTCATGTACTGCGGTTTTTGAAGGTTCTCGAGTCTTCCTTGTAGAAATCCAGGCTCTCACAATTCCTGCAAAAGCTAATATTTCAAGAATTTATTCGGAAAAAATCGATTCGGGTCGTGTTGCACGGATTGCTGCGGTTCTGGAAAAAAGATGTGGTATTCGTTTTTCAGATCAGGATTTATACGTAAATGTTGCCGGCGGTGTAAAACTTTCAGAAAGTTCAATCGATGCAGCAATTGCAACATCCCTTTATTCTGCCAGAACAGATATTCCCCTTCCTCCTGGCAGTGCCCTCTTTGGAGAAATTTCTCTTACCGGTGAAATTCGTCCGGTCTCAAAAACTTCCCAGCGTATTAAAACCGCACACAGTCTGGGCTTTTCCAATATTTTTGCACCAGAAGAGGCACCTGGCATTCAAACTGTCTCTGATATAAAAAGCCTTATCAAAACTGTTTTCTCAAAATAATTAAAGGGTTAAAAAAAGAAAATCCGCCGGGTATACCAGCGGATTTTGATTTGCCTTGGGCAAATATTTATGAAACTCGATTATTCAGCTGATTCAGCTGGAGCTTCAGCAGCAGGAGCGGCTGCAACAGCACGTCTTGCCTGATTTTTCAGTGCAGCATTGCACCATTTACAAATCTTTACTTTGTTTCCATCAATTTCTTTTTCGAAAAGACATTTGATGTTTTCTTTTTTACAGATACCACATGTTGCTCTACCATGAGCTGGGAGTGATCTGATTCCTGAACCGCGATGGTTTTTAGACATTATTTGTCCTCCTTTTTAGCAGCCTTTTTGGCTTTTGGAGCTTCTTTTTCAGAACCGTCATCCAGTTTGTAGTCAACCAGTTCAAGGATTACTACATCAGCAGCGTCACCCTGGCGGTATCCCATTTTAAGAACACGTGTGTAACCACCGTTTCTGTCTTTCATGCGTGGTCCAATTTCTGTGAAAAGTTTGTTCAAAATCTTTTCATCAGCAATGAATTTAGCAGCCTGACGACGGTTGTGTACTGTGTCTTCTTTAGCTCTTGTAATCAGCTTTTCAGCAGCCTTACGAACTTCAAGAGCTTTTGATTTTGTTGTGGTAATTCTTTCATATCTGAAAAGAGAAGTTACCATGTTACGTGACATAGCACGGCGATGAGCTGTTGTACGAGACAGCGCATTAAAACCACTTCTATGATTCATCTGTTTCTTCCTTCTGCTTTGTCAAATTAGCAGCATTCTTCAGATGACTATAGTCTGTCATGCCCAAAGAAAGGTTCCATTCCTGGAGTTTTTCTTTGATTTCAGCAAGACTCTTCTTTCCAAAGTTTCTTGTCTTTGCAATGTCATCTTCAGTCTTTTTTGTCAATTCGCCGATTGTACGGATATTTGCATTTTTAAGACAGTTTGATGAACGAACTGAAAGTTCCAGTTCTTCAACAGGCATGTTCAGAAGTTTCTGAACTCCTTCATCATTTTCATCAGCTTCGTCACTTCCGATAGAATCTTTGTCATCAAAGTTGATAAATACTGCAAAATGATCTTTTGCAATTTTAGCAGCTTCTGACAGAGCATCATCAGGAGTAATTGTACCGTCTGTCCAAATCTCCATTACCAGCTTTTCGTAATCACTACGCTGTCCAACACGGAAAGGTTCGATCGAGTATTTTACTTTTGGAACCGGAGTAAAAATTGCATCCATTGGAATTGTACCAACAACTTCAATGTAATGTTCATTTACTTCTGCAGGAACATAGCCTCTGCCAAGGTCTACCTGGATTTCGATATCCAGATGGGCACCTTCCATCATTGTAAAGACAAGAACATCTTTAGACATGATTTCCAGCTGACCTTCTTTTGCAAAGTCATCACTCTTCACAACACCAGGACCTTTAAATTCATAGAAAATTGTATCCTGTTCAATTTCGCCAGGTAAACGCAGACGAATCTGTTTAAGAGTGTTGATAATTTCAAGTGTATCTTCAGCTACATCCGGGATGGCTTCGAATTCACTTGTAATTACATGTGCAACACCATTGGCATCGTAAGAAGTAACGCGAATTGATGTTACAGCATAACCCTGAATTGACGACAAAAGCACTCTGCGAAGAGTATTTCCTACAGTTGTACCAAATCCTGTTTCAAAAGGAGATGCAGTAAACTTACCGTAGTTTGGATTTGTACTGACATGTTCAAATGTAATGCCTTTAGGTCTTTTGAAACCTTTGAGCAGATTTTTGCGAGCCATCTGAACTCCTTAAACTTATTTAGAGTAGTATTCAACTATGAGGTTTTCTTTAACATCGTAGTCGATATCTTTCTTAGTTGCTAATGCTGTTACTTTTCCTGAGAAATTGTCGCGATCAGCTTCCAGCCATTCTGGAGTTGGTCTGTCTCCATTTTTCATAACAAGAGTTTTGATTCCTGTTGATGTTTTGCTGTTTTCTTTAACTGCAATTACATCACCTACTTTTACGAGGTATGAAGGAATGTTTACAGATTTACCATTTACAGTGATATGTCCGTGACTTACCAGCTGTCTGGCTTCTTTACGTGTTTTTGCAAAAGCGAGTCTGAATACTACGTTATCAAGGCGAGATTCAAGAATAGTAAGAAGGTTTTCACCTGTCATACCAGCTCTTTTTGCTGCCATTTCATAGTAACCCTGGAACTGTCTTTCGAGAACGCCATAAATGAACTTAACCTTCTGTTTTTCATTCAGCTGAGTTCCGTATTCTGACTTCTTACGTCTTACAGTTTCTTTCTGATTTCTTTTTGATGTTTTGCCGTAACCCATAACGAGTGGGTTAATTCCGAGAGCTTTACATCTTTTAAGCAATGGTTGTGTGCTTTTTCCCATTTTCTACTAGTCTCCTTGCCAACTACATACGGCGAGTTTTGCGAGGGCGGCATCCATTGTGTGGAATTGGAGTAACATCAGAAATTGATTTTACTTTCAATCCAGCATTGCCGAGTGAACGGATTGCGTTTTCACGACCCATTCCAGGAC
>DCHR01000035.1 GCA_002315375.1 Treponema sp. UBA1747
TAACTTTTACACCGTATTTGTCCAGGACACCGGCCTTGTTCAATTCCATAGACATGTTCAGACCTGTCTGTCCGCCAAGGTTTGGCAGAAGAGCGTCAGGACGTTCTTTTTCGATAATCTGGCTCAAACGTTCTACGTTCAGTGGTTCAATGTAAGTTGCATCAGCCATAACTGGGTCAGTCATGATTGTTGCAGGGTTTGAGTTTACAAGGACGATTTTGTATCCCTGTTCGCGGAGGGCCTTACAAGCCTGTGTACCCGAATAGTCAAATTCACATGCCTGACCGATAACGATCGGGCCGGAACCGATAATCAGAACTTTGTTGATGTCTGTTCTCTTTGCCATATGTGTTACCCCTTAAGATAAAAAAAAACTGAACCCGTAAAAACGAATTCAGTTGAAATTTACAAAATTAATGGTTAATGAAATAAAAATAGTAGTACACATAAGTGACATTTTTTGGGTATCAATATGTTTTACTACGTCTTTGTATTCCATACTGAGACTTAATAATATAGAAAAAACGGGTGAAATTCAATTAGTTGGGAAGAAATTCTAAGGTTTTCTATTGTTTGCAAAGCCTGTTGAAAAAATGCGTGCAAATATTATTTCCGAAATGACTTATTTATTATTATTTTTTTTATATGAAGTTTATCAGTTTATTTTTTAAGCCGTCGAAACTGAATTACAGTAAGGTTCGACTCCATGACACAGTAAATGACCAGCTCTACTCGGTTGATGAGATTACGGCATCGGATCTGCAGCTGGAAGATTTTATTAACCGGTATGACCAATGCAATACAACCTGCGGTTCTGATCTGTTTTTTCACTGGCTTTATTCCGTAAAAAATCAAAAGGATGTAGAGTCGGTTCAAAAAGACATGCAGACAGTTGCTGAATCCGGCAAGACAGGAATTGTTTCGGGTATTCTTAAGAAGAATGTTGGCAAGCAGAAAGAGGGGTGTCTTGTAAGGGATCTCTGGAACGGTTTTTCCATTCAACACATGGTAATAGACAATTTCTATGCTATATATTTTTCGAACCTGATTTTGAATACCGGTTTTTCATTTCTGCTGCCCAAATACATTCTGTTTTTCATACTCAGTTTTATTGTCATTAACTTTGTTCTTTTTGTAATTACCAATAATTATATCTCCCATGTGACAGCTTCTCTCGGTTATTTCTTTTCTTTGTGTAATGCCCTCAGAAAGATAGAAAAAAAAGTTTCCCTGAATCTGACAGTTCCTGTTCCTGATTACAAAAAATTCACAAGTCTCAGGTTCTATTCACTTTTCTTTAAACAAGGAATAGGTGGTCCGTCCTCCGGAGATTTCTTGTCTCTGCTCATTGATTACTTCCGTATTTTCTTTGCCTTTGAACTTTATTCGTTCAAAAAGGTAGAAAAGTCGGTTTTGAAAAATCAGAATGACATAAGAAATATCTATCTTTATATTGGCTACCTGGACTGTCTTGTAAATAATCTTCATATAATGGAAGAATACGGATGTTGTTATTCTGAAATCAGAAATGAAATGAAGATTGATTTTAAGAATCTTCGTCATCCTCTGGTAAAAAACTCTCAGGGACAGTCAAAGTGTATAAACAAGAATCTGATTGTTACCGGGCTGAATATGTCCGGTAAAACTACTTTCATGAAGTCTGTGGGAATCAATCAGATTCTTGCCACAAGTTTCGGATTTTGTTTTGCAGATTCTTTTTCAACTTCCATAAAAGATGTTCTTTCTTCAATCTGTATCAATGATTCTCTGCTGAACGGGAAAAGCCGTTATTATGCAGAAGCAGAAAGACTGATAAAAACAAAAAAGATTCTGCAGGATCATACCTGTCTTTGTCTGGTAGATGAAATTCTTTCCGGTACAAACTCTGAAGAACGCATTGAGGGGGCAACCAGAATTCTTGAAGATTTTGCAGTTTATGATTCCATACTGATTGCTGCAACCCATGACCTTCTGATAGCTCAGAATCTTTCAGGTTCTTATGAACCTGTTTATTTTGACGGTGAAATAGAAAATGACAGGATTATTTTTGATTATGAAATAAAAGATGGCATTGTTTCGAAGAAAAACGGACTTCTGATTCTAAAACTTTTGGACAGCAATTAACTTGTTCCGGAAACTTAAAGGCCCAGCGCCTCGTCGGCCAGACCTGCAAGGCGGCCGGCTTCTGCTGCCAGTTCCTTCGTGGTGCCGGCTTTGATAAGAGAAAGCTTCTGTTCTTCTTTCTTTTCGTTTCTCATTTCCAGAAGTTCGTAGGCGAATGCCAGAATGTCTGCTGCGTCTTCTTCCTTGATTTTGATTGTTTCAGCAATGTCAGCCGGCTTCTGTTTGCACAGATTTTCAAGAGTAGTGTACTTTTTCTGAAGGGTGAGGGCGCGCTTTTCGCCAACGCCTGGTAATTCAAGGAAAATGGAAACAACATTTTCTTTTGTGCGGAGTCTCTGGTTACGGCTTGTGGCAAAGCGGTGGGTTTCGTCACGGACACGCTGCAAAAGGCGGAGTGCATCACTGCGCTTTGGAAGACATATTGGTTCAGATGTGTGAGGCCGCCAGATTTCTTCATCACGCTTTGCAAGACCGGCGATAGGAATATCCAGTCCCAGAGCTTTTATTACTGCATCAACCGCATTTACCTGACCGATACCACCGTCTATCAAAAGCAGGTCAGGCATGTCGGCGCCTTCGTTCAGGAGTCTTGTGTAGCGGCGGGTTACGGCTTCGCGCATGGAAGCAAAGTCATCTATTAAACCGTCTGTGGTTTTAAGGCGGAAGTAACGGTAATTTTTTTTGTCGGGATTTCCGTTGTAAAAGCTGATAAGGGAAGCAACAGGCCATTTACCGCCGATATGGGCAATATCAAAACCTTCAATGCGGATCGGGAGCCGGTCCAGGTGGAGCCGGTCTTTCAGTTCTTCCATGGCAGGTGTGTCACCCCGTTCCCGCAGGCGGCGGATAATATCTTCATGGGCATTCTGGGTTGCCATCTGAATGGCCGCTTTATGCCGCGGGGCAGAAGGAATATCATCTGTAACCAGGACAATCTGAGAATCAACGCCATAAGTTTCGTGAAGCCAGCAGTTTGTTTCCGGAAGCATTGCGCTTGTACTTACATAAATAAAAGGCGGAATCTGGTCCGGACTGTTGTAATAAACGTTCATGAACTCGGAAATCAGTTCATCATCTTCATTAAGGCTGATTTCACGGAAGTTGTTGCGGCCCAGAAGTTTCCCGCTCCTGATTTTAAGGACTGTAAAGCTTACAAGTTCACCTTCGCGCCAGTAAGCCAGGTAATCAGCATCATTTTCATCAAAGCTTTCTACTATATTCTGATTATGGAGCACGTTCAGGGCATTGATTCCGTCCCTCAAACGGGCTGCTTTTTCAAAGTTCAGTTCATCTGCGGCGGCCCGCATTTCGGTTTTAAGCCGTTCTACTGCAGCATCATCTTTTCCCTCAAGTAGGGATATTATTTCGCCGAAATATTCAGTGTAGGACTCTTTTGAAATTTTTTTACAGCACGGTGCCTTGCACTGTCCCATGTGGTAATACAAACATGGTGAAGTTCTGCTTTTGAAGGTTCTGCACCTGCGCAAAGGGTAAAGCTTGAAAATGGTTTCAAGAAATGTATCCAGCGCGTAAACGTCGGGAAAAGGTCCGTAGTACTGGGAGCCGTCATGATGAATGGTTCTTGTGCGGTAAATCTTCGGAAATTCTTCGTTGGTTATACGGATTACAGGATAGCTTTTTCCGTCTTTAAGACAGATGTTGTAGCGGGGGCTGTATTTCTTGATTAAGTTATTTTCAAGAATCAGTGCTTCGTACTCATTTGCGGTAACAATGTATTCAATGCTAACGGCATTGGCAATAAGCAGCTGGGTTTTTATGTTTTTCTGACCTGAAAAATATGAAGACAAACGGTTTTTCAGCACTTTTGCCTTGCCGACATAAATGACGGTTCCTTCGGCATTGCGCCAGAGGTAAACGCCTGCAGAATGGGGGGCTTTCAGAGCTGTTTCGTGTAACTGTTCGCGAATAGTTTTGTCAGACATAGGGATTATGAGAAATTATATCAGAAAATCTGTAATTATGTTCGCAATCATGGGGATGATTGGCGGAACTCTTTTTTCGAAGGAACTGATTCTTGGCGGAAAAAAAGGCTGGCCTCAACTTGAAGTGACCAATAACGTCACAAATGGTGAAGGTCGATTCGGTTATGAAAGTATGGAACTTTCAACTAACGCCTGTGAGGCTGATTTTGCAACAGATTTAATCGTGAATTTTGAAAATGCTGAGAACCCTGTCAGTTACGGCAACTACTTAATAGAAAAAAATAAACTTCAGCGCGTAAGTTCAACAGAACTGGGCAAAGGTGCGGGATTAAGCCGCGATAATGGTGGAATTACACTGACTGGAAAACCGGGAACCTTTTTTGGAACAGAAGGACTGAATGGTTCTTTTACAATTGAATTCTGGTTGAATCCGGCTCTTGCCGAAAACGGAGAGGAAATTTTCCAGTGGCATTCTTCCAGAACAATCGACAGTCACATTATTTATCAGATGATTTCGGTGGATTTCGAAGGCGGAAAACTCATCTGGAAGTTCTCGAATATCTTTGACAATTTTTATGCAGGAAACAGCGATCTGTCTTTAAAGGGCGTTACAACAATTATTCCAAATACCTGGAGCAAACATGTTCTGAGTTATGATGCTGAAACAGGGTTGCTGGAATACCTGGTAAACGGCTATGTAGAAGATTTGAAATACATTACATCAACTGGACACGAGGGAGGAGATATTTCTCTGGTTCTTCTTGGGGTTCCTGCAAGTTTTGATCTTTGCGGCAAGTACACAGGAAAAATCGATGATTTCAGAATTACAAAGGCTCCTTATGAACTTTCAGGATTTCAGAGTGCAGAAAATGCCGGATCAATTGAGCATGCAAAATATGTCAGAACCGGCGGATATTTCAGAAGTCGTCCTCTTATGACAAGTGCAGGTTCAGTTCTGAATTCTATTGATGTAGAATATTACACACCGAAGGAGACAGCCGTTAATTTTTATGTTCGTTCAGGGGACAATCGTTATAACTGGACTGAAACATATCCTGAATGGAAAAGTGTTGAACCCGGTGAAGAACTGACTGGTGTTTCGGGGCTTTTCTTCCAGGTAGCCGCCGAACTTTTCCCTGACGGGGACGGATGTCATACTCCGAATGTAACAGAAATAAAATTGAACTACACAGAACTTCCTCTTCCGCTTCCTCCATTCAGTGTAAGTGCTGTTGCAGGAGATGGATCAGTAACTTTAAAATGGAATTATTCGGTAGATGAAACTGCCGGCGGATACTATGTTTTCTATGGAAACCGCTCCGGTGAATATCTTGGCAGAATTGCTGTAGAAGGCAGCTCTCCAATTAATGTAGGAAATACAACAAGCATCACATTAACAGGACTTGAAAATGGAACCATTTATTATTTTGCGGTCGCCACCTGGTCACGTGTTAATGAAAATGTAATCGGTGAGTTATCAAAGGAAGTTTTCGCACGACCTAAAAAAACACTCAGATAAAATTGGAAAAGAAAGGAATAGAGTTATGGATAAATTAATTTTACAGCGTGCACAAAGTGCAATGCTTTCCAGAGATTATGGGCTTGCAGCCAGACTTTACAAAACGTTGCTGAAAGTCGAACCAGATAATGCTGATCTCCTTAATGCACTTGGAAGTCTTTACGTGAAAAGCGGGGAAGATGAAAAGGCAATTCCATATTATGAGAGTATTCTGACTTTTTCGCCTCACGATGTTTTTGCTATGAACAGTCTTGGTGGAATTTACCGCCGCCTGAAGCAGTACGAAAAGGGTGTTGAAATTCTTGAACGGGCCCTGGAAGAAAATAAAAAGACCGCAATGGTAAACTACACTCTGGGCTTTATTTATAAAGACATGGGGAACTGGGATGATGCAATTGATTGTTTTGAAAATGTTGTTGCAGAAAATCCTTCTGATGTTCTGGCATTCAATCATTTAGGCTTTATTTATGCAGAAAAGAAAAATTACCCTAAAGCTGTTCAGGCCTACCGTCGCGGTTTGCAGACTGATCCGAATCATCCGATTCTGCATTTCAACCTGGGACATGCTTATGAAGCAGAAAGAAATTATGCAGAGGCTGTAAATAATTATGAACTGGCACTTAAAGCAAAGCCGGGCTGGATTGATGCAATTCGTGATGGCGTTAAGCTCCTTCTGAAATTGCAGAATACAAAGCGTGCAATGGCTATTGTCCAGAAATCTGTTCAGCTCTATCCTTCAAACCCTGAACTGATTTTCCTTGCCGGAAACGTTCAGCTGAAACGTTATGATTTTGAACTGGCTCAGACGTGTTTTGAAAAAGCCGACCGTCTGAAACCAAACGATCCGGATACTCTTCTGAAAATGGCAGAAAGTCTTGAAAAACAGTTCCAGCCAGGAGATGCAGCAAACTGGGCAAAAGAAGCCCGCGTTCTGGGATTTGCAGATAACTGTCAGAAAAAAAGATACGTGCATATTATGCTTTCAGCCGAAGAAATGGAAAGAGCAAAAGTAATACTTGGAGAATTGATGCTTGATTCTCCAAGCGATGTTGGTGTTCTGGATGCATGGGCACAGTACCACATTATGAAAGGTGATGAAAACGGAAAGAATGAAATGTTTGCACGTATTTCAGAAATGAACCCGCGTTACCGACATCATTATCTTGAATCATCACGCCGTTACTGTCAGGTAAAAAAATATCCGGAAGCTCTGGAATATGCAGAGAAGTACATTGAACTGGCTCCGTTGAATCCGGCAGGTTACAACATCAAGGGACGTATCCTGGAAAAAATGAACCGCCTTGAAGAGGCTGTAAAAACTTTCAAAATAGCTGCAAACTTGAAATACGAAGATGTATTTGCAAAGAAGGAATTAAAGCGTCTGGGACATGCCTGGAATGAAAACCTTCAGAGTGATGTTTCTTCGTATATTGCACAGCTGAATGAAAAGGAAAAAGAAGAAGAAGCAAAGAGAATCATTGCTGAAGAACAGGCTGCTGCTGAACTTGAAGAGCAGATGATTGAAAACGAAGTAAATAATTTCGACTTTGCTGCAATGGGTGATACAGTAAAACCTGATGTTCCTTCATTGTCAGATTCTGTTCCTCTGCTTGCAGAGCTTTCAGAGGATGAAGGCTTTTCAAGTCTGGATGAAATTGATGAAGATACAGACCGCATGATGGAAAATGAAAAGGAAGCCAAAGAGGATGCCCTTTCGGAAATCATGTCTTCCAAACAGAAGAAAAAAGAACAGGAAGAAACAGAAATAAATCCTGATGAATTCATCCCTGGATGGGACGAACCTCCTCGTCCTCCAAGATCGGGAAATCCTTTGGGAAAAACAGAATCTGTTGATCCTGATGATTTCCTGTATGACTACACATCTGATGATGCAATGGATATGCTTCGGGAAGATGCAAATGAACCGCGCATGGATCCGAGACTTGTAGATAAAATTGATGATGCAGTAGAAAAGCTTGAAGAAGCAGTTTCTGATGCTACCGAAAAAGCCGAAGAAGCAATGCGAAAGGCCGAGGAAGCAGCAAATAAACTGAACGGCACAGATTTTGACGGTTTTGATGATGAATCTGATTTGTTTGGTGAAGACAACGATTCATTCCCGTCTGAGTCAGTCAGCGGAGAACCTGAATTCAGTTTTGAAGAACCTGGAATGGGTTCCGGTCAGAATAGAGCAGGGGGAAGAGGTGCTTCTTCAAACCGCAGATCATCGCCTGTACATTTACCGGAAGGGTTTGATGAACCGGAATTTGACGCACCGTTTGAAATGAAGGATCCTTTTGACAATCCTGTTACACCTGATACTGTCGATGCCGGCCTGCCTCCGCTCAGCTCAGAAAAGTTCAGTAGAAGAACAGAAGACGCTTTCAATGATGCAAAGAAATTCCTTCCGAATATTGTGAAGATTATTGAAGATGAAGATATTCCTGAACAGTACAAAAAAGAACTGGGATTGTTCTCAAAACTTCGTTCTCTCAGTGATTATCTTCCTCCTGAAAAGAAAGAGGAATTTCTGGCAAGCAAAACCCGTATGCTTATGGATTATGTAATCGGAAAATTAAGCGGAAAACCTGGACTTGTAAAAACGGTTGAGAATCTTCTTAAATCAGGAATACTTGATACAGACACAAGTTATTCCCAGATTCAGACTGAAGCTGCAGAACTGACAGGAAATGATCTGGCAAAAAAAGTTATTCTGGATCTGGAAAAACTTACAGAAGGACTTGAAGACCAGGGGCTTGCAAAGGCACTTAATGACAGTGCTGATGAAGTTCTGGGAAAATTATAAATCCGGCATAAAAAAAGCTTTGCAGTAAATACTGCAAAGCTTTTTTTTATACTCTGATTATCCGCGAATTGCTCAGGACTTCGTTTCCTGTTTCTGTAATCAGAACATCGTTTTCCCATCTGCATCCGCCTAAGGTTTCGTCATAAAGCCCCGGTTCGCAGGTAAGAATCATGCCCGGCTGGAACAGAAGCTTTTCATCGTTTCTGGAACTGACTCTCGGATATTCATGTATTTCAAGACCGATTCCGTGTCCCAGAGTGTGAGGCATTTTTCTTTTAGCTGCAGCAAAAATTTTATCCGCTTTGTCGGCAGCAGCTTTAATGGAAGCTCCCGGTTTATAAAGCTTCAGACATTCGTTGTAGGCTTTTTCAACAAGTGACAGCTGTTCTTCCTGTTCTGCAGAAAGTTTTCCCTTGGCAACAGTAACTGTAGTGTCACTTGTGTATCCGTTGTAAACAACTCCAAAATCCAGAATGGAAAGACCTTCTCCAGGCCATGCAGCGCTGGTGTAACCCGGGAATGCATGAATTGCAAAACTGCGTGAAGGACCTGCGGCCAGAGTATCAAAACCGGCCCGTTCACATCCGTTCAGCCGGAGTTCCTTTTCGATAAGGAGTGAAACATCCATTTCAGTTTTAATCTTTCCAGACTTAATCTGTTTTTCAATTTTGTCGATGATTTTGTCACCAATGCGGCAGGCTTCCTTTGTGCACTCGATTTCATATTCATCTTTTACCATGCGGCATTCAGTAATAAACTGATGGATTCCGTTTTCGCGGCAGAGACAGTCATTTTCATTCAATGCGTCTACCAGCTTCAGAAACTTCGGATAAGTAAGGTAAGGAGGAAGTTCCACCTTCATATTTTTTGCGTGTGTGTTGTTTTTTAATACAGCCTTAACAGTATTAATATCTGAGTTCTTGTATTTTGTGAAAGGAATCATTTTTGAAGAAACTGAAATTTTCTTTGCAAGAATTTCATCCCATGGAATAAGGACATCGTATCCGTCAGAAAAAATAATCAGAACGGCATCGCTTGTATGACCGGTCAGGTAACGGAGGGAAGGTTCTCTGTGTTCTTCGTTATCAATAAAAACAGCAGTTCCGATGTCATTCTGAGTAAGCCAGTCGGCCACACGATTAACACGGTTCTTGTATATTTGTTTTAATTCGTCCTGTGTGTAATTTTTCATTTAAACTCCAGATATCCATTTGATGATTCAATTATCTTTTGAACTTTTTCAAAAGGGCTTTTGTTGATTTGTCGCCGGAAACCAGAAGAAGTCCGACTCCGATAACTCCAAAAATAACTGCTGTGATGAGAACAGGAATTCCATAACTGATTACTCTGTTGTGTCCTGCAAAAACATTCAGAAGAACTGGTCTCAGGAAGTAAACAGGAACAGATGCGATAACAGAGAAGATGATAATCTTGATGATGTAGATGCTTAAGTTTTTCAGAAGTCCCTTAATATCAAAGCTGTCCATTTTCTTCATGAAGATTAAAAGGAAGATTGTGTTGCCAACACTTGCAAGTGTAAGTGCCAGCGCGATTCCAGGACCCTTCATGAAAACAGAAAGAACAAAGGCCAGAATGATGTTGATGACAAAGCTGATGATTCCCGCAGTAGTTGGAAGCTTTGTATTCTGCTGTGCGTAAAAAGCAGGGGCAATAATTCTGTTCAGCGCAATGAAAAGGAGTCCTGTAATGTGCCAGCGGAAAGCTCCCAGTGTCAAAGCAACTGATTCATCATCAAAGCTTTTGTTTTTGTAGAGCAGGGAAATCAAATCTTCGCCAGTAACCAGTGAATAGAATGTAACTGGAATTGAAATCATCGTAATGATTTTTAAGCCCTGGATAAAAAGCGTGTTAAAGTTTTCCCAGTCTTTTTTATTTGCGTATCCTGAAAGATCAGGAAGAATAACTGTGCTGATTGAAACCGCAAAAATACCAAGAATCAGTTCCTGCAGTCTGAGGGAATACTGGAGACTCGAAGTAACGCCTGTCCCCAGATTGTTTGCGATAGCAGTTGAAACCACATCGTTGAGCTGGTAAGCGGCCATACCGATAATTGTGGGCCCGATAAGTCTGAGAACTTTTTTTGTTCCAGGATTTGAGAAAGTGCGTTTGAGGGAACAGAAAGAAATTTTCCATCCGGTTCTTAAAACAAAGGGCAGCTGGAATGCAGCCTGAACAAAACCACCGACAACAACACCAATAGACATGGCACGGGCCGGATTTGCGGTATGTGGCGAAAGAAGATATGTGAATGCAATGATTATTCCGTTGAGCAGAATCGGGGTGAATCCGCTTGGCGCAAAAACTTTGCATCCGTTCAGGATTCCCTGGAAAAGGGCAGCGATGGAAATGAAACACAGGTAAGGCCACATGATTCTGGTGAGCAGAGTGATTTCATTTGTTTTTGCAGTCCATTCTCCAATGGCCAGTTCATAATCAACAGGAGCAAGCTCAAGAGTTTGAATACCCAGAATGCGGGAAAGTAAAGGTGCTGTTCCCGGTTTGGTGCAGAAAATGCGGGAAATTAAAGGTGAAAAGAAGATTCCCAGCACAACGACAATTACTGTACAGAAAGTGATGAGAGTAAATGTGGCATTCAGAAAATCCTGAGTGTCTTTTTTCTTTTCATCTGAATCACCTCTGGCAATGTATTCTTTAAAAGTCGGAATAAAAGCTACAGAAACGCTGCTTTCTGCAAAAAGACGGCGTAAAAGATTCGGAATCATGAATGCTGTGGTAAATGCATCAGCGAACATTGAGGTTCCCAAAAAGGAAGCCTTTGTCATTTCCCGGATCAGTCCCATTATTCGGGATGCAAAAGTAAGAAGAGAAAGAGAAATCCCTGATTTAATCAGGCTTTTGTTGGATGAGTTTTTTTTCTCTTCCTGAGATGTTTCAGATGTTTGTTCAACCATACGATTCAGTATAACTGACTCGATTACTTTAGACAAATGCTTCAAAGCACTATCAGGTTTTCAGGTACATACATAACAAACCTGCATATTTGAAAAACTAGGTAAAAAGTACTATTATATTATCCACGGAAAACGAAATATGGCTAAATCAAAGAAACAAATTCAGGTAGCTTATGTTGGAACAGACGGCGCATTCTGTCATATCGCTGCAAAAAAAATGTATCCTGCCGCCGAGCTTATTGCTTACGATGAATTTTCAAAAGCATACAAAGCAGTAGAAAACGGGGAACACGATTGTGTTGTTCTTCCTCTTGAAAATAATTATGCCGGTGAAGTTGGAACTGTAACAGATCTTCTTTATACAGGTAATCTTTACGTAAACCACGTTATTGAAATTGATGTTGTTCACAACCTTATGGCTTGTGAAGGTGCAACTCTTAAAACAATCAAAAAGGTTTACTCACATTCCCAGGCTTTAAGTCAGTGTGATAAATTCATCAAGGCACACAAACTGGAAGTAGTTCCTTTTTCAAATACAGCACTTGCTGCCAAGTTCATTAAAGAACTGAATGATCCTACAGTTGCCGCAATTGCTTCAACAGAAACAGCAGAAGTTTTCGGACTTACAATTCTTGAAAAAGAAATCAATACAAAGAAAGCAAACAAAACAAGATTCGCTGCTTTCACAAGACCTCAGAATCCTGTTGCTCCTGCTCTTATCCGCGAAAACAACGGTGTAGACCAGCTGCACATGACTTTCAAACGTCGTCTTCCGGATCCTCTTACAATTTCTGAAATGTATCCTATGAGCGATGAACTTGCAGAAATTAAAAAGAAGAATGATACAGAAATCAAAAATATTTTCAGTGGAAAAGACAAGCGTCTTCTTCTGATAATCGGACCATGTTCTGCAGACCGCGAAGATGCAGTAATTGATTACTGTAAACGCCTGCGCACTGTTCAGGAAAAAATCAAAGACAAGATTCTTATCTGTCCTCGTATTTATACAAACAAGCCACGTACAACCGGTGACGGTTATAAAGGAATGCTTCATCAGCCTGATGCAAATAAAGCTCCTGACCTTTTGAAAGGTGTAATCGCTATCCGCAAAATGCACATGCGTGCCATTGCTGAATCAGGATTCTCCTGCGCAGATGAAATGCTTTACCCTGAAAACTTCCAGTACCTGGCAGATGTTCTTTCTTACATCGCCGTTGGTGCCCGTTCTGTAGAAAACCAGCAGCACCGCCTGGTAAGCTCGGGAATTGATGTTCCGGTTGGAATGAAGAATCCTACCTCAGGTGACCTTTCGGTTATGATGAACTCAATTACTGCAGCCCAGCATAATCACACATTCCTGTATTCAGGATGGGAAGTTGAAACAAAGGGAAATCCACTGGCTCATGCAATTCTTCGCGGTTCAACAAGCCGTCACGGAACAAGTATTTCAAACTATCATTATGAAGATCTTCAGGATCTGGTTAATCTTTATGCAAAAGCCGGACTTAAAAATCCTGGTGTAATTGTAGACTGTAACCATGCAAACTCAGGAAAACAGTTTGAACAGCAGATTCGCATATCAAAAGAAGTTCTTCACAGCTGTCGCCACAATGCAGACATCAGAAAAATTGTAAAAGGTCTGATGATTGAATCTTATATCGAAGACGGCTGTCAGAAACCTGACGGTGGAGTTTACGGTAAATCAATTACTGACCCATGTCTCGGCTGGGAAAAAACCGAAAAGCTTCTGCTTGAACTGGCAGACCTTTGGGAAATGTAAAATCCGGACTTAAGCTGCGCTTAATGTCACATTTTTAAGCCACAACCATTCGATTTTGCTTACGTAAAATCTTGAAAATGAGATGCCGTTTTGTCAGAGGTAATGCTTCTGCAGAACGGCATTTTTTTGTCTTGTTTTAGCGTATTATGTGTATTACAATGTGTATAAAGAGGTGTATATGAGGACAAACGTTGTATTGGATGATGAACTTGTGTCGAAAGCATTCATTTTGGCTCCCGTAATTAAAACAAAAAAAGATTTAATTGATGTTGCTCTAAGGGAATTTGTTGCAGTTCGCCAGACAAAAAAAATCCAGGATATTCGCGGCATGGATTTGTTTGATGAAGAATATGATTACAAATCTCTGAGGGCCGGAAAATAATGGTTTTAATTGATACATCAGTTCTAATTAATTACCTCAAAAATAAAGAAGATAAATACACCAATGCCCTTAATATTCTGATTGAAAATAATTATCCCGTTGGAATAAATAACCTGATTTATCAGGAAATCCTTCAGGGTGCAAAATCAGAAAAAGAATTCAACTTATTAAAAGAGTATCTTTCTCAATTTCATTTTTACGAATTGAAAGGAAAATCGTCTTACGAAAATGCTGCCCTAATGAACATAAAATGCAGAAAAAAGGGACTGACGGTAAGAAGTACAGTAGATTTACTGATTGCACAAATAGCTATAGAAAATGACATAATGCTTTTAGCCGATGATTCCGATTACATCAGTCTGGCAAAAGTCATTCCTGAATTACAGCTGTTTGAAGTATAAATTGATGAAAAGTAATTCTGCCACATGGATGTGGCAGAAGACAGGACGCGAGTTTTGCTGTTTTTTGCGAAGCAAAAATGGGAGTCTTTGCGACCAAAGCAAAATCTCGCAGAGTTTATAAAACATCCTGTTTTATAAACGTCTTACTCTCCGCTCAGTGCTACTACAGGATCCAGTTTTGCGGCTCTCGATGCAGGGTTGTAGCCGAAGAAAATGCCTACAACAACACTGAACAGGAAGGAAATTAAGCAGGCTCCCCAGTTGATGATGAAATCTTCTGATTTTATGTATTCAACAGCTATGCTGATTACAATTCCCAGAATCACACCAAGAATTCCGCCAGTTAATGTAATGCTTGCACTTTCAACCAGAAACTGACGTTTGATGTCAAAAGGTGAAGCTCCCAGAGCTTTGCGGATTCCGATTTCCTGTTTGCGTTCTGTAACTGTAACAATCATAATGTTCATGATTCCGATTCCGCCAACCAGAAGGGAAATGGCCGCAATGGCAGCAAGCATTAAACTCAGTGTGTTTGTAATTTCACTCATCTGGTCAATCATTGTCTGCATGGATGAAACGTTTACGGCATATTCTGTTCCTGCTTTGTCTGTACACCAGGTTTTCAGACGGGTGTACAGATCAGTAGCACCGCTTTCATTCAGAGCCTGGACCATAATGCTGTCGGCTGCAGGATTCGGCTTGATTTTTTTTGCATACCATCCTCTTGGAACATAAGCCGCGCTGTTTTCCATTCCGGCGGTCTGGGATTTCAAAACTCCCACAACCTTGAAACCAAAAGTCACATTACTCTGGACCAGAGTAATCATCTGTCCCACTGCATCTCCTTTTGGAAAAAGACTTTCGGCTGTATCGTGACTCAGGATGATTTTCTGTGCGCCTTCTTCATTGTCTGTAACCGTAAAGAACTCACCGGATTCCAGTTCAAAGTTGTACATTTCAAGGTAACCCGTTTCAATGGCTCCTGTACTTGCTGTAGTCGAAAGGTCTTCGTAAGCCAGGGTAGGGTTGAAGCTGTTCTTATACCAGATTGATTTAATCCCTTTGTTCTGTTCAAAAATTTCATTTCTGAAAGTGTCATTGAACTGAATTGTACTGGAACTGGCACGGGAACCGCGCATCATAAATCCTTTGGACAGCTGAACAACATCAAGTCCTGCGTTTCCGAAACTGGATTTGATTTTGTTTGTTGATGAAGCTCCCATACTGGTAATTACAATGACGCTGGCAACACCAATAATGACACCCAGGAGAGAAAGAAATGTGCGGACTTTATTTCGCGTAAAATTCTGAAATGCATTGATAAAATCTTCAAACATAAATAAATACCTCCAAAAACGATTGCTGCCATAAAAATGAATCGGAGCCTCTTGGGGCCCCCGTCGGCTATGCCTCCTTGCCCCAAGTTTCCAATTCCTTTTTATTCCCGCATCGTTTTAGAGTTTTTCCTCCTGTTTTAAGGTTTCCTCAGAAACTTCCCGAGCAGAAGTTCCCAGTCCGTCGTCCTGAATGAGGCCGTCGAAAATTTTTATGCAGCGACGGCAGCCGGCACCGATTCCCGGGTCATGGGTAACGATAACTATTGTTGTTCCCTGGGCATTGATTTCACGGAAAATATCCATAACCTGTTTTCCGGTTTTACTGTCCAGGGCTCCCGTAGGTTCATCGGCAAGAATAATTTTGGGTTTTGTAACCAGAGCTCTTGCAATGGCCACACGCTGCTTCTGTCCGCCGGAAAGTTCATGAGGTCTGTGGTGAATGCGTTCTTCCATTCCCACTTTTTTCAAAGCTTCCAGAGCAAGGTCAAATCGTTTGTTTTTTGGAATTTTCTGATATCTTAAAGGAAGCATGACGTTTTCAATTACGTTCAGAGAATTTATCAGATGGTACTGCTGGAAAACAAAGCCGACTGTTATGTTTCTTAATTCAGCAAGCTCTTTTTCTGACATGTCGGCAGTAGGTTTCCCGCCCACTTCAACAATGCCGCTGCTGGGTCTATCCAGACAGCCGATCATGTTCATACAGGTGGATTTTCCGGAACCTGATGGTCCCATAATGGCAACTTCTTCACCCTGCATTATTTCAAAACTGATTCCCCGTAAAGCGTGAACTTCGGTTTCACCCATTTTGTATACACGCTTTACATCAGTCATTTTAATTACTACTTCACTCACAGTGCTGTTTCCTCTCTGGCATTTTTCATACAAATAGTTTTGGTGAATTATGCATTGTGAATTGTGCATTATCTTGGTGGCATTCCGCCGCCACCCATGCCGCCAGGGCCACCTCCAGGCATTCCACCCTGGCCGCCGGTCTGTCCATTTTTGTTTCCAGAACCCTGGCGGTTCCATCCGCTCTGCTTTGGAACGGTCAGCTGTTTAAGGACTTCATTTCCTTTAAGTCCCGACAGGATTTTTACATACTGGTTTCCGTAATTTTTTACAGTAACGTTGATTCGCTGTCCGGTTTTTGCCAGTTCAACATAGGCCTGTTTGTTTTCGTCATAGCCGATGGCCCAGCGTTCTACAACCAGGTTTGTTTCTGTAGGACTCAGTTCAATTTTTCCGGTGAAGGAATAATTCGGAAGAATCTGTTCAGGGAAATCATCAATGCGCACTTTTGCTTTTACGACAGTTGCACCGCGGCTTGTAATTTCACCCACAGCAGGCCAGCTTACAACGTAACCGGTGATTGTTTCATTTTTCATGGCAGGGAAGGTGAACAAAACTTTCTGGTTTACTTTCAGTTTTGAAACATCAGTTTCTGCAACTTCTACTTCTGCAGTAAGGTAATCTTTGTTTACAATCACTCCGACAGAGTCTTTTGCTTCCAGGGAATCACCAACGGCAACATCAAGCTCTGCAATAATTCCGTCAAAGGTTGCAGTTACTTTTCTGTCTTCGACTTTTCGCACAAGTGCATTTCTCTGGGTCTGCATCAGTTCCAGCTGACGACGGCTGCCGGAAATTCGTGTAGTGTCCATATCGTAATCATGCTTTGCCAGATTGTATTTTTCTGTGGTGTCATCCAGCTGGATAAGAACATCACCTTTTTTAACTTTATCTCCGGCTTTTACAAAAACCCCTGTTACGGTTCCTGAACTTAAGGCCTGCAGGGTCTGTGACTGTGCTGCTGAAACTGTGCCGGATATTTCAATTATATTTTCGTAGGTTTCTTCACGGACTGTATAGAAGGTTTCTGTTGTAGATGACTGCTTTAAAAGCTTGCGGCCAAAATACAGACCGGCTCCAATAAGTGCTGCCAGAAAAATGATGACTAAAAAGATTATAAGTTTTTTCTTTGCTTTAGATTTTGCCATTTTTATTTCCTTTATTCAGTGTAGAAAAGATTCTGAGTTTCACAGTTTGTGATGATTACATCCAGGATGCCCAGTGTTTTTTCTATTTCGTATTTTTCTTTATTTGCCTTGGCAGAAAGGTATTCGCTTTCCGTAATGATTCCGCAGTCAAAATAATATTTCATGTCACTTTCTGTTTTAGTGTACATTGCAAGATTTTCTTCATTTGTTGATTTAGTCCATTCCAGATCTTTCAGGGTCTGTCGGTTATCTGCCAGGGCCAGATTGTAAGCGTTCAGGGCTGTCTCTACAGAAAGACTTTCACTCTGAACTGAAAGCTGGTTTTCTTTTTCTTCCAGCTTTTGAAGCTTCAGCGTGTTCGGAGAAAAACTGATTGCGGCTGTAAAGGAAGGAGATGCTGCCGGGTTCACAGGAAGACTTATTCCGCCTTTTAATGTCATGCCGAGAACGGAAGAAGAAAGTCCCACATCTATGGAGTCACTGTCATTGGTAGTTGAATTTCTAAAAGTATAACCGGCATTTCCCTTAAGGTTATAATTTTTATCAGCTTCCCGGGTCAGGGTGTTCAGTTCCTGAGTCCATAAAGCGTTTTCAAGAGTTTTGTAGTTTTCTTTATTGAAACTTTCAAACGTCAGTAATTCCGGTTCGGTCAGTTCTGCTTCCAGAAGTTTCAGGAAATCATCATAAGTGATCGAATCTTCCTGAAATCCGCATTTTATCAGGAAAAGTCCGAAATTATGATTGAGGGAACGTTCAGTGGTTTCAATGGTATGAAGGTCATTGTTCACTTTCATTTCGGCCAGTCTGTAGCTGGAAGATGTTTCTGCAAACCCTTGAGTCTTTATTTTTTCAAAAGAGATTTTATCTGTATAAAGACTGGTTTCTGAATTCGAAATGGATTCGCTGGATTTTAAAAGAGATTTGATTTCCGAGTAAAAGTCTTTTTCTGAGCTCTGTGCTTTTGCTTCAATATTACGTTTTGCTTCCAGAACAGAACGCAAAGCCTTTTTCTCTGTAAGGCTGCGTTTTTCCTTTTCTGTATCAAGCAGATCTATTTCAGCTTTTAGTGAAGCGTTAGTAACCTCTGAATTTGCTGATACGTTAATGCTTGACCCTGCTGATAAAGAAAGGTTTCTCATTGAGGGCAGAGAAGCATTAACAGTTGGATTAAGCGAAAAACTAACGCCATCGTTTCCGGTTTTCAGAATCATAGTCCCTGAAGAAAGGGTAATATCAAAACCATTCTGAATCAGTGTTTTTTCATTGGACAGTTCTGTTTTCTGAAGACTCAATACAGCGCTTTTTAAATCCCGGTCATTTTCAATCCATCCTTTAAGATAGTCATTCAGATGGAGGTTTTCTGCAGACAGGATTGAAAGAGGAAATAAAATAAGCGGAAATAGTAATTTTCTTTTTCTCATAAGCATATTCTATATTATAAAACTCTTTTTATGGATTAAGAGTTTCTTAATATTTTGTTAGTATTTACTAAGAAAAAGAAATAACAAAAAGTTTACTGCAACAGCATTTTGTCCGAGTTCAGAGAGGTTTTTTTGATAGCCCTGAACTTTTCAACAATATCATTCATTGTAGGTTTTTCTTTTTCTTCCTGACCGATATCAAGAATGATTTCGCCTCCGTCCATCATAAGGAGCCGGGTTCCGTAATCCAGAGCATGCTGCATATTGTGGGTAACCATCATTACTGTAAGATTGTAGTCTTTTGCGAATTTTCTGGTCAGTTCCATAATGATTGCTGCATTTGTAGGATCCAGGGCTGCTGTATGTTCATCCAGAAGCAGAAGGTCTGGTTTACTCATAACTGCCATAAGGAGTGTCAGTGCCTGGCGCTGTCCGCCGGAAAACTGTTCCACGTTGTCTTTAAGACGGTTTTCAAGGCCCATATTCAGAACGGAAAGCTGTGCCCGGAATTCTTCACGGAGTTTGTTGTTCAGACTGATTTTTAATCCTTTGAACCCTTTTTTTGACGCAATGACCATGTTGTCTTCCAAAGTCATCTTTCCTGCAGTTCCCAGAAGGGGATTCTGAAAAATACGTCCGATGTAAGCGGCCCGTTTGTATTCCTTTTCCTTTGTAATATTTTTTACGCCGTCAGCAGTATCCAGAAGGATTTTTCCCGAGGTCGGAGCATAGGTTCCTGCAATAACATTGTAGAGAGTTGATTTTCCTGCTCCGTTGGAACCGATAACAGTAATAAAATCCCCTTTGTTGATTTTTAGGTTGATGTTTTTCAGTGCGTGGTTTTCATCAGGAGTATTTTTGTTGAAGATTATATCAATGTTTTCAAGTGTAAGCATTATTTATTCTCCTTTGAAGCTGTGTTGCTAACGCTGGCTGTTTCTGTCGAACCCACCGCTTTATTACGCCGTTGTTTTTTCCATTCCTGGAATCTTTCGCCCAGGTTTGTGCGGGTAATAATCAGACAGATGATGATAAGAATACCTGTAATAAGTTTCAGGTCATTTGGTGTCATGTGGATTTTATAGCCGTAACTGCGGGCCAGCATCATAAGGGCGCGGTAAATGATTGAGCCGATAAGAACGCGTAAAGTCTGAAGCCCGATTTTATTCGAATGAATAATAAATTCACCAAGCATAAGGGAAGCTAATCCTGAAACAACAACACCGGTTCCCATTCCAACGTCGGCGAAGCCGTTATACATTGCTGCAAAGGCGCCGGCCAGAGCTGCCAGACCGTTACTGAAGCAGATTCCGATTCCGCGGATAATATCCGGGTTTACTCCCTGACTTACAATAAGCTGGGGGTTTGATCCCAGGGCTCCCATTGTCAGGCCCAGGTCTGTATGGAAAAGCGTATCCAGAATCAGTTTCAGAATGATGATGAATACAATCATGAAAAGAACGATGCCGATCTGTGAATCAAGGCTGGAAATAAAAGCTGAACTTGAAGCTGAGAAAGTATCATAGAAGAAATTGTCCAGTCTGGAAAAAAGCGTATCGATTTTCAGAAATGAAATATTTGCTTTATTGGACATGATTCTCAGGTTTACAGAATAAAGCATTGTCATTGTAAGAATACCTGAAAGAAGATCCGGGATTTTCAGCTTGGTATAAATGAGGGTTGTTACGAGTCCCGCAACAAGTCCTGCAATAAAAGCAATAAGCAGGGCAGTAAATACAGGCAGTCCGTGGGTAAGGCAGGCAGCAAGCACACAGGCTCCCATAGGAAAGGAACCATCAACTGTCATGTCGCAGAAGTTCAGTACACGGAAGGTGATAAAGGTTCCCAGAACCATCATGCCGTAGATAAGGCCTTCTATAATAATCGATGAAATCATGTTTTTATCCTTACTAATAAAATATCGGGCTTGCGCAAATCCGTGGCCCCGATTGCAAGTCCTGTGCTCGTCGCACATAGTGCTCCTCGTGCGGAATGCAATCGGTTCACGGTTTGCTCAGCCCCATATTTCCTTACTAATAAAAAATTGTTTCTCTCAAAACAGAGGGGCGATTCGCTGCGCCCCACGTTTTTGAAATGTTATATTCATTTTTTTTCTGGTTCATCTTGAACCAGAAAAGTTTTTATATTTAAGAATACTTTCCTGATTTTTTTGAGATTAAATAAAACTTGTATTTAACCTTGCGTTTAATTCAAACGTGGGTTGATTAATGAATTAAAAAACTTATGCGAGGGAACAACACGTGCAGTCTGTGGCATTTGCTGCGCGGCTCGATAGTTTCCTTGCCGCGCTGCACATGCAGCGACGCTAGCTAGCGTTACTGACTGCCGTGATTGTGACCGGGAATAAGTTTTTTTTAGTTTAATTTCAAATGCACGTTTGAATTAAATGCACATTTGAAAAACAGTGTTTTATTTAAACTCTAAAAAAAAGGTGGTCTTGCGACCACCTCATATTATAACATAGAAATGTTTCTATATATAGTAATTATTTTTCTGTAAGGACACCGTTTTCGAATACAAGGTTTGCCTGTTTTACGTATTTGTCATCAAGCTTGATTCCGATTTCTTTGAAAACGTCCAGGTTTACCAGGAAGTCTGAATCGCTTGGGTCTGTCATGAAGCGAACAGGCATTTCTGAAGGTTTCTTTCCGTTCAGAATCTGAACAACCATTTCACCTGTAGCACGGCCTGCTTTGTAGTAGTTGAATCCGCTTGCAAGTGCAATACCGCCCAGTCTTGCTCCTGTTACGTCACCAGAGAAGATTGGTTTCTTTGCTTTTCCGAATACATTTACCAGGGAAGGAAGGGCAGAGAATACTGTGTTGTCTGTTGAAAGGTAGATTCCGTCAACGCGGTCGATAATTGCTTCAGCAGCAGCTTTAACTTCATCAGATTTTGTAATGCTCTGTGTAACCAGCTTGATTCCGGCCTGATCACATCCTTTTTTTACCAGTTCCAGGGCAGAAGCTGAGTTGTCTTCAGAAGAAGTGTAGATGTAACCCAGAGTTTTGATTCCGCAGATTTCTTTGAAAAGGGCGATGTGCTGTTCTGTAGGAATAGCATCTGACATACCTGTAACGTTTCTTTCTCCGTGTTCCAGTGTTGAAACAAGTCCTGCTCCAAGAGGATCAGTTACAGTTCCGAAAACGATTGGAATGTCTTTCATTGTGTTTGCCAGGGCCAGGGCAACAGGAGTTGCAATACCAACAGCAACATTAACTTTTTCTGATTTGTACTGTGCGGCAATCTGAGCTGCAGTTCCTACGTCTCCGTTGGCATTCTGAAGGTCATATTCAGCGTCAATTCCGGCATCTTTGATGGCATCCATAACACCGCGTTCAACGTCATCAAGGGCAACGTGCTGAACGATTTTGGCAATACCGATTTTTACTTTCTTTGCTTTTTTAGGTTTGGCAAAAGCTGTTGTTGTCAGGAGAGCAGCCATAAGGCTGAGTGCAATAATTTTTTTCATAATTGATATCCTCATTAATTTATAATTTGTTTCTCTTTATAGTAACACGTTACTACGTATAGAAACATTTGTCAATAAATTTTTTATCTTTTATGAAAAAAAAAGAGGCTTGCATAAGCAAACCTCTTTGAAACAACCGGCGTCTGAACCTGTCGAAAGGCCAGAAATCCCGGATGTTGTATTAACCTTTACAGGTCAAATTATTTTTCCATTGGAGCGTATACAACGTCGTATGTTTCAACGTATGTATCAGCAACTGTCTTGTAGCGGATCATCTTCAGGTTGTCTTTTTCGAACCAGTATGTTCCGAATACAGAAGAGTGTACAGTTTTTGTTGCATGTGCTGTTACGTTTACATCGTATCCGAATACGAGTTTGTCGTTTTCTTTTTTGTAAGCTTCAAGAAGTTTTTCGCCTGTGTCGTTCTTTTCAAGGTCAATTTTCAGAGCGTCAGCACGTGTAGCTTCTTTAACACCATCACCGTCAAGGTCATAAACTTTGTCATTTTTGATCATGTCAGCTGTTGGTCCGCCGTATCCAAGTTCCTGTCCTTTTACAGCAACTTTGTTGCGGTCTGGCTGGTAAAGACCGATAATCTGTTTTCCAGCTTTTACAGGGAATGTAACGCTTCCACCAGCTGTGTAGTTTCCTGTATCTGCATCGTATTTCTGTCCTTCAATTTTCAGTCCTGTGAATTTCATTGTTTCTTCAACAACATATTCACCGCCAACTTTATTGTTGTCGATAGCATTTCCTTCTTTGTCATTTTCAGTTTTAGGATCAAGAGGCCAGATTTCTGTGATTACATAGTTTCCGTGTGGGTAAAGAGATGTAGCAACAGGTTCGTTGTTTGTGATTGTTACAAGACCAACTTTTGCAAATACTTCAGCATATTTAGAAGCTTTGATTGTAACAGTCTTGTTTTTGTACATTGTGATTTTACCGCGAACGTCGTTGTCTTTCAGGTCGCCGGCATTTTTGTCTGTTCCATTAACATGGATGTAAAGAACGAATGCTTCAATGTTAGGGTTAGCGTTGTTTGAGTTTACCTGCTGGAGCTGTTCTTTTGTGAAAGTGATTGTCTTTGCAGATCTGTCCATTTTTGGCTGGCTTTCAAGACAAAGACCTTCTGTATCTGTAACTGTGAACCATGATGTATCAAATGTGAAATCACCGTCATCTTCAAGAATAATCTGACATCCATCATCAAGACCTTTTACACTTGCTGTTTTCTGGCTTTTCCATGCTTTTGAATCTGTAGATTCACCTTTTCCTGCACCAAGAGCAGCAAAAAGAGCATCACAACTTGTAAGTGACAGTACCATTGCAGCTGCAGCAACTACTGCAAATAATGTTTTCTTCATAAAATTTACTCCTATTATGAATTTTATATTTTGGATATTAAGTTATATATACCCAAAAAAGTTTCTGTTGATTGGTTTTATTATATCAATTATCTCTAATATGTCTAGAGAATTGGAGATTTTTTGGAAAATATCATAGTTTTTTCTTAGCCGGATATTTTACGGCATACGTTCTCACCGTCCATGGCAGAACTGACGATGCCTCCGGCGTATCCGCTTCCTTCTCCACAGGGGAAAAGTCCCGGCAGTCCCGGACATTCAAGGCTTTCTTTATCCCTGAGGATTCTGACAGGAGTACTGGTTCTGGTTTCCATGGCAATCATCAGGGCTTCATCGCAGATATAGCCTTTCATGTTGCGGTCAAAGTCTTTGAAGCCCTGGCGCAGGCGGTCTGCAATGGGGGCCGGAATCCACTGGTCCAGACGGGAAGAAACAATGCCCGGTGTATAGCTGGTTTTTGGAAATTCTTCCGATTTTCTTCCATATATAAAGTCTGTCATCATCTGGGCAGGGGCTTTCTGGTCTTCGCCTGCATTTTTTGTAAGTTTTTCCAGGTGGTCACGGAAGTAAAGTCCTGCAAGGGCCGGACAGCCTTCTTTCCGGGCTCTTTCTGTAAAGGTGGCAGGAATATCTTCGGGTCTTGTTTCTACTACAATTGCGGCATTTGACCAGAGGCTGTTACGGTTCTTGTTGCTCATGCCGTTTACGACGATTTCATCAGGTCCTGTCTGGCTTGGAACTACAAATCCGCCGGGACACATGCAGAAACTGTAAACGCCGCGGTCCTGAACCTGGGTAACAAGGCGGTATTCGGCAGCACCAATGCTTTCGGCTTTTTCTGATTTACCATGAAACTGGATGGAATCAATGATTTTTCTGGGATGTTCAACCCGGACACCAACGGCAAAGGTTTTGGCTTCAAGAGAGGCAGGACTTGTTTCGGCAATCATTCTGTAAATGTCGCCGGCACTGTGGCCTGTAGCCAGAACCACTGCATCCCCTTTGAAGGTTTTTGTTTCCCTTGTATCCAGGTCAACGGCGGAAACTCCGGTAACCTTTTTGTTTTCAGTAACCAGCCCTGTCACTTTTGTATTGAAATGGAATTCTCCCCCCAGCTCAAGGATTTTGTTCCTCATATTCATGATAATCTGGGGAAGGGCGTCGGTTCCGATGTGAGGGTGTGCGTCTGTAAGTATTTTTGGATCGGCACCGAAGTGAACGAAAATCTTCAGAATACGGGTAATGTTTCCTCTTTTGTTGCTTCTGGTGTAAAGCTTTCCGTCAGAGAAGGTTCCGGCTCCGCCTTCGCCGAAGCAGTAGTTGGAGTTTGAATCAACGGTCTGCTTTGTAGAAATTGCAGCAATGGTCCGTTTTCTTTCTGTGGCAGGTTCACCCCGTTCAATAATTACAGGTTTTATGCCTTTTTCCAGGAGTGTCAGGGCACCGAAAAGACCTGCTGGTCCTGAACCTACAATGACAACAGTTTTGTGACCGTCAGCTGTCTTCCATTCCGGAAGTTTGTCTTCATTTTTTTCTGATATATCCTCACCGATAAAGACGTTATACTTTATGTGAAGCTTTAATCCTCCGTGGCGGGCATCCACAGATTTTTTTTCCTGGGTGTATTTTACGTCTTCTTTCTGAAAATCGATGTGTTTTGCGTTCAGTTCGCGGAAAATCAGTTTTCTGATAAGGTCAGAACTTTTTTCCTGTTCCGGTTTTAAAGTGATAGAAACTGTTGTCTTCATGGGGAAAGTATATCGGATATACTGATTTAGCGGAATATTAGGATTTTTTATAAATATAAGAATATTCTAACATTTATAACAATTTTTTTTGGTATATAACTGTATTTTTTTGAATACAAAAGAGTTTGCTTTTATAGTAGGTAATGTATGAGAAAATGTTTATCAATTTTAATGATCCTTCTGATGGCAGGTTTTGCCTTTGCAGAAGACCTTACGGTTACGGTGGAGCAGGCAGTTGAACTGGCCATGCAGAATAACATTCAGGTTCACCAGGCTGAACGAACTCTTGCTTCAGCGGAACGGTCGAATAAATATTCCTGGAATTCTGCCAGTCCAACAATCAGTACAAACGCACAGCTTCAGGTTCCACTTATGGAAAATGCCATGACAGGTTCAAAAGATCCGTCTTTTTCTGTAGGCGGAAGTATCAATGTTCGTCTGACACCGTCTCTTTATACTTCAATAAAGGCTGCACAGCTTCAGCTGGAGCAGGGACAGATTACTTATGATGAAGCCCTTCGTTCTGTAGAACTTAATGTAAGAAAGATTTTTTACAGCCTTCTTCTGGCAGAACAGAATCTGGAAACACAGAAAAGAAGCATGGAAACAGCAAAACGCCAGTATGAAACAAACCTGGCCAAATATAACCGCGGCCAGCTTTCTGAACTGGATCTTTTTCAAAGCCAGGTAAACTATGAATCCAAAAGTCCTTCTGTTGAAAGCCAGGAAAACCAGCTGGTAAACAGCATGGAAAACTTCAAGCAGCTTCTTGGTTTGAACCGGGAAGATAATCTGACGCTGAAGGGAAGCCTTGAAGGCTTTGAAAAATTCAATGAAGAAAACGTTCAGGTAAACTTATCTGAAATCTCAGCAATAAAGAAAATGGAAAAACAGATTGAATCCGCAGAAAACTCTCTTCTTGCCACAAAATTTACTGCCTGGGGGCCAACTTTGAGTGCGGGTTACAGCATCGGGGCAGGACAGACTTTAAAGAGTGGAGAGAAATTCGGACTTTCCACTCATTCTATTTCCCTCGGAGTTTCTATTCCATTGGACGGATATCTTCCATGGTCAACTGGAGCATTAAGCATTGAAAACCAGAAAGACAGTCTGGAAACTTTGAAAGAAAATCTGGAAAACCAGAAACGTACAACACAGCTTTCTGTAGAAAACAGCCTGAGAACAATCCGTCAGGCCCAGAGCCAGATGAAGAGTCTTGAATCTACAGTTACTCTTGCACAGAAAACTTATGACCTGACTCAGAATGCATATAATCAGGGGGCCCGCGATTTGAACTCTCTGAAAAGTGCAGAAGACAGTCTGATTTCTGCAAAGACCCAGCTTCAGAGCCAGAATTATACTTTGGTAAATGCCATTCTGGAACTTGAAAACACTCTTGGCGTTCCATTCGGATCATTAAGCAAATAAACGATAAAAAAGAGGAATAAATAAAATGAAAAAAACATTGAAGACTTTTCTGATTATTCTGGTTCTGCTTGCAGCTACAGCAGCAGCCGTGTTCTTTATTTTGAAGTCTAAAGGAAATAAAAAAGGCGGATTCCCTGGGGGTGGTTTCCCGGGCGGGTTCGGAGGATTTGGCGGCGGTCAGACTTATTCCGTAAAAACAACTGATGCGGAAGTATCAGTTCTTCACGATTTTGTTATGACAAATGGAGAAGTTGAATGTGAAAACTCTGTTCAGGTTTTCCCTTCTATCGGTGGAAAAGTGGTTGAAGTAAAAGTTTCCCTTGGTTCAAAAGTTTACAAAGGGGATGTTATTGCAAAAGTTGACCCTTCATCAGCCGGAAGTTATTACACACTTTCTTCCATCACTGCACCAATTTCCGGAAGCATTCTGAGTGCTCCAAGTAAAGTAGGAAATCAGGTATCTGCAAATACAGTTATTACTACAATAGGTGATATCGAAAACCTGCAGTGTACTGCAAAAATCCCTGAACGTTATGTTGCTGCCCTTAAACCTGGGCTTAAAGCAGAAGTAACTCTTGAAGCTTATCCTGATGTTGTCTTCAATGCTTCTGTAAAAGAGGTTTCTCCTGTTCTTGATGCTGCAACCCGAACAAAATCAGTTGTCCTTAAATTCGACAAGAAAGATTCAAGAATCAATGCAGGTATGTTTGCCCGTGTAAAACTTTATACACAGGATTATTCAGGTGAACTGGTTGTTCCTGAAAAATCAATTGTTACAAACAACGATGACAAATATATTTTCACAGTTAATGAGGATGACACAGTAACAAAAAATATGGTAACTGTGGGAAAATCTGTAAGCGGAATGGTTCAGATTCTGACCGGAATCAAAGCCGGTGACAAAGTTGTTAGCGAAGGTATGCTGCAGCTTTATGATGGAGCAAGAATTCGCGACATTACAAACGGTGTTCCTGTTGAAGAAAAAACAGAATTCGGAGGAAAAGACGGTTTCCCTGGAGATTTCCCGGGTGACCTTCCGGAAGGTTTTTCAGGCAATTTCCCTGAGGGAGCCCCAGGTGACGCTCCTGCCGGAAAGGGATCTTCAAATGGTAAAGGATTCCCTGGCGGTGTTCCTTCCGGAAAGGGAGCTCAGGCAGGAGGAAATGCTTCTGCACCTAAAAACGGAGGCAGATAATGAGCCTTTCCAGAAAAACTCTTGATCATCCGGTTCTGGTGCTGATTGTTTTTGCAATCCTTTTTGCACTGGGAATTTTTACAATCCGTAAGGTTGCCGTGGCCCTTATGCCTGAAACAGACAATCCTTACCTTATGGTAATGACCACTTACACAAACGCTGGTCCTGAATCGGTTGAGAAAACTGTTACTCAGCCTGTAGAAAGTGCACTGGTTTCTCTGAATAACCTGAAATCAATTTCTTCTACAAGTTCCGAAGGAAGCTCAACTGTTTCCCTGGAATTCAACTATGGTACGGATCTTGATGAAGCTGTTCAGGATATCCGCGATAAACTGGACCGTGTAACCCGTATGCTTCCTGATAATGCAGGGACTCCTTCCATCATGCGCTTCAGTTCAGATTCCATGCCTATTATGCGTATTCTGGTTCGCGGCAACCGTTCTGTAGATGACCTGGCCCAGATTGCAGAAGATACAGTCATTGATGTTATTGAACAGGCAGACGGGGTAGGAGAAGCAAGTGTAATGGGTGGTCGTACTGCCCAGGTAAATGTTTCTCTGGAACAGAACCGCCTGAGCGCTTACGGCTTTACTGTAAGTCAGGTAATGGGAGCTCTTTCAAAACAGAATCTTGAACTTGGTGGCGGTAAGGTTGAAGACGGAAACAAAAACTATATTGTCCGCACAATGGGTGAATATTCTTCCATTGATGAAATCAATGATGTAATCATTTCTACAGTAAACGGATACCAGGTAAGGCTCCGTGATATTGGTACAGCTACTATGGGTTATGCTGATGTAAGCCGCGAAGCTTATATTAACGGAGAACCTGGTGTTTATATTTCTGTAACAAAGCAGAGCGGTACAAACAGTGTTAATGTTGCCAATGCAGTTTACAAAAAAATTGATCAGGTAAAGAAGACTCTTCCGTCTGACATGACACTGGAAATTATTTCTGATGATACAGACCAGATCCGTGATACAATCAAGATCCTGGTTCAGTCTCTGGTGGAAGGTCTGATTCTTGCAATTATCGTTCTGTTTGTTTTCCTTCAGAACTTCAAGAGTACAATCATCATCGGTATTTCCATTCCGCTTTCTGTAGTTATTACTCTGTTTGCTATGAGTATGTTCGGAATCACACTGAACATGATGACTCTTACAGGACTTATTCTTGGTATCGGTATGATTGTAGATGCGTCGATTGTTATGATCGATAATATTTATGCATACCGGCAGCGCGGTACTAAGGCAAAAATTGCAGCTGTTCTTGGTTCCCAGGAAATGGTAAGTTCCGTTCTTTCAGGAAACCTTACAACAATCTGTGTATTCATTCCATTCCTTTTCTATATGGCTGACCTTGGTATGCTGGGCCAGATGTTCAAGGGAATTATTTTTACAATCGTAATTGCCCTGGTTTCATCTCTGGCAGTTGCCGTATTCCTGGTTCCTGTTCTTGCAGGTAAATTCCTTCCTCTTTCAAACAGAAATGAAAAGCCTGTTACAAATCCAGTTCTCAAGGTAGTTTATGGTTTCTTTGAAATGATTATTCAGGCTATAACCAAAGTGTACAGAGCACTTCTGAAACTGGCCATGAATAACCGGCTGGTAACTATGATGGCTGCTATATGTCTGCTGGTTATTTCTCTGTCCTTTGTTCCGACAATGCAGATCAGCATGGGAAGTTTCAGAGGAGGGGACTCTTCAATTACCTTGAATCTGACAATGCCAATCGGTACTCCTCTGGAAGAAACAAAAATCCAGATGTTGAGAATGGAAGAAATCTGTAAGTCTGAACTTGTCGGTTATAAAAATATTTCTACAACAATCGGAAGCGGAGGAAGGGACTCCGGAACCAACAAAGGAAATATTGAAGTAACAATTGATACAAGTAATCCTAAAGCAATGACTGCAACAGAAATGCAGAATACCCTCAGAACTTATTTCCAGGAATTCCCTGGTGCAACATGGAGCTTTAATGCAGGCTGGGGCGGACAGATGTTCGGAAGTGACTTTGATATTGCAATCCGCTCTGATGACCTTGATGCAGCCATGGATGTGGCCGATAAAATTTCTGATGTAATCAGCGGAATGGCTGAATGTTCAGAACCAAGTATCAGTATGGATAAAGGTCTTCCACAGGTAGAAATTTTTATTGATCGTGAACGCGCCTATCAGTTCGGTGTTGATGTAAATACAGTTGCCAATGAAATAAAATATGCAATTGATGGTGCAACAGCTTCTACTTACCGTAAAGGCGGAAAGGATTACAGCATTGTATTGCGTTATCAGCCTGAAGACAGAAAATCTCTTTCAAACCTGGAAAACATTTATGTCCGTGGTAACGGCGGTATGGTCAGTGTGGCAAACTTTGCAAGAATTGAAAAAGGTCTGGGACCTGTTTCAATCAAGCGAGAAAACCGTTCACGAATTATTCACGTTACAGCTTCTAACCGTTCGGATTTAAATGCCAATGTAGTTGAAGAAAAGATTAAAGAAGGAATTTCAAGTTCCTTTATTATTCCTGAAGGGGTAACAGTCAGCTATGAAGGTTCATGGCAGAATACAATGTCCAACATGAAGCTTTTTGCCGGAATCATTATTATGGCAATTCTTCTGGTTTTCGGAGTTATGGCTGCAACTTATGAATCTTTCAAGGCACCGTTAATCAACCTGCTGACAATTCCGTTCCTGATTATCGGTGTGATTTTCCTGTTCAAGCTGACGGGAACTTCCCTCAGTATTGTTTCCATGGTCGGGGTTGTTATGCTGGTCGGTATAGTTGTTAATAACGGTATTATTCTGGTTGACTATACAAATCTGCTTCGTGCCCGCGGAGTTCCGATTAAGGAAGCCTGTATTGAAGCCGGTGTTTCACGTCTGCGCCCTGTATTGATGACAACTCTTACTACAATTCTTGGTATGCTCCCTATGTGTTTCGGAACTGACGGAATGGCAAGCTTTGTTCAGCCAATTGGTATGTCTGTTGTAGGCGGACTTACTTCATCAACTCTTGTAACTCTGCTGGTTATTCCTGTTATGTACAGTCTTGTTATGCGTACAAAAGGACAGAAAACTGAACCACAGAAAGAACTGACAGTAAAGGAGGAAGAAAACAATGCTTAGGGTAGAAATAATAGCAAATCAGTCTGTAGAAGACGATATTATTGAAGGAATTGAAAAAAATCTTCCTGACCTTGAATATACCATTATTCCGGGGGTTCACGGAAAGGGAAAATCTGCCCATAAACTGGGAAATAATGTGTGGCCGGAAGAAAATGTCCTGATTTTCACTTATACAGAGGAAGAAAAGGCAGAAAATATAAAGGAAATCGTAAATGCCGTAAAAGACCGGTTCCCTGAGGAAGGAATTTCCATTTTTGCTGTTCCTGCGGCAGATTTGTAATTTAAATAGAAATTCTCTTGAATTCATTTTTGAAATTCTATAAAATTGTTAAACTATCTAGTTTATTCTTTCCGGGGTGCTGACCGGAATAAAAATAGGAGAATAGGCGATGCCTACAATTAATCAGTTAATCCGTCAGGGTCGTAAATCTGCAGCTAACAGAACAAAAGCTCCCGCACTTGAAGCCTGTCCGCAGAAACGTGGCGTTTGTACACGTGTAATGACTCAGACACCTAAAAAACCGAACTCAGCTCTTCGTAAGATTGCTCGTGTTCGCCTTTCAAATGGTACAGAAGTAACAGCTTACATTCCTGGTATTGGACATAACCTCCAGGAACACTCAGTTGTATTGGTTCGTGGTGGACGTGTAAAGGACCTTCCTGGTGTACGCTACCATATCATCCGTGGTGCAAAAGACGCACTTGGTGTAGAAGATCGCAAACGTGGTCGTTCTAAGTACGGTGCTAAGAGACCTAAGGCATAATAGAAGAGGAGGATTAAGATGGGAAGACATAAGAAATCAATTAATCGTCCGCTTATGCCGGATGTAAAATACAACTCAAAAGTTGTATCAAAGTTTGTTTGCCGCATGATGCTCGATGGAAAAAAAGAAACATGTACAAAGATCATCTATGAAGCTATGGACAAACTTCAGGCCAAAACAGAAAAAGATCCACTGGAAGTTCTGCTTAAAGCTCTGGAAAATGTAAAACCAATGGTAGAAGTTAAATCTCGCCGCGTTGGTGGTGCTACATACCAGGTTCCAGTAGAAATCCGTGAAACACGTCGTGAAGCTCTGGCTATGCGCTGGATCATCGACGCTGCACGTAACCGTTCAGGTCACGGAATGGCTGACACACTCGCTTCTGAACTTTTGGATGCTTACAACAACACAGGTACAGCTTACAAGAAGAGAGAAGATACACACCGTATGGCTGAAGCTAACAAAGCTTTCGCTCACTTCAGATGGTAGTTTGAGCCTTTTGGCTGCATAACTTACTACGGTAAAAGACGCTCCGGTTTTCCGGGGCGTTTTTTTTTGCGTCAGGGATCGCCCGAAAAGTTTATGGAAAACAAATATGTAAAGTAGTAAACTGTCTCTTATGAGAAAATGTTTTTTAAACCTTACATGTATTTTAGTTTTATTATCGGTTGTATTTTTTTCATCTTGCGGAGAGAAGAAAGAAACTCAAGTAGAAGAAGCAAAGCCTGCTGTTGAAAAGCAGGAAATAATTGAAAGTTCGGAAATCAGTTCTTCCATGGAAGAAACGGGAACTGAATATGTAAATCTCGGAAAAATTTCTGAGGGTGCTTTCGGTCTGGATTATACACCGCTTCTTCCTGAACCTCAGAAACCGGCCGGCAGAATTGATATGTCGGAGGGAACTTCCAGCGGACAGGGTGGAGATATTCCAAATGAATCTGTAATTCCGGGACTTCGTAAACTGGAAGATTACAAAACTCTTTACTATAGAGAAAAACTTGTCAGAGCTAAGAAAGAAAATCCTGCAGAAGATGAAAAGCTGGATCCTTCCAAAGCTCCTTCGGAACCTTTTACTGTTACTGACTGGGGACCACAGGGAAAAATCCCTGCAGATGTTCGCTGTCCTTCTTTCTATGTGCTTTTTTCGGAACCGGTAGTTCCTGTAAAAGCTCTGGATGAGCCTTCATCAGAAAACGAATTCATGCGGATTGAACCTCCATTAAAGGGCGTGTTCCGATGGTATGGTTCAAGTCTTTTGAGCTTTGATGCAACAGAAGCCGCAGACCCACTTCAGTCTTATGAAATAATTCTTTCAGAAAAAACAACTTCTCTTTACGGAAAAAAACTTACAGGTAAAAAATCCTTTTCAACAGAAGCTGAAGCTTTAAGAATAAAATATTTCAAACCGGGAGCAGAGTATTCTAAAAAAACTTATACCTGGTTCCCTAATGATGATGTTCCTTTTGAGGCTGCAAAAGAATGTCAGGTTCGTTTTAATTATCAGGTAAAAGCTTCAGAAATCCGGAATCTGTCAAAAGTTTACGTATACGGAAAAGAATGCGGTTTCACAGTTGAACAGGAAACAGAAGATACTCTTTTATATAAAATAGATTTCCCTGATGAAAAAAAGGATGACGGAGAAATCAATATAAAAATTGAACAGCCGGGAACGACCGGAGTTCCTCTGAACGTTTCTTACTTTACTCTTCAGCGGTTCAGAGCAAATTACTGCAATGAAGAAGAAACAAATAACTTCCAGTCAAATCCTGTTTATATTTATTTTTCTCACCAGGTAGATGAAAAAACTGTACTTGGAAATATTTCTACCAGACCTGAAATGGAAATTACTGAAGAGAACATCAAGGTTTCCGGATTAAGCGTAGCGGTTTTCAATCTTCCTGTTACTTTTGGATCGAAGTATACCATTACTGTTAAAAGCGGAATACAGGATGTTTACGGCAGAAGTCTTTCTGAAGAAAAGGTTTTCAGTGTAACTGTTCCTGAAGCTGCCAGCAAGGTGAACTTCAAGAATTACGGTGCAAAAATCCTTGAAGCAAAATTTCCTCACAAAATGGTATTTGATTATCAGAATGTTAAAGCAGATTCTCAGTATCAGCTTGCAAAAACAAAGAAGCCTTTCAGCTACAAAAATGCTGCACTGAATGACGGAACTGAAATTGTAAAAAAATTAAAAACATCACCGCTCAATGAAAGAATTTTTGAAGTGGTCGAAATGGATCCTCTTCTGGAAAATGGAAAGGGTTGGGTAAGTTTTGATGCAAAGGTAAATCTCTGGAGCCGTCACAGAAAAGAGATTTATACAAATGAAAATCACGCAACAGTTCAGGTAACAGATCTTGGTGTAACAGTTCGTTACGGAATAAATAAGGTGGTGGTGCTGGTTACAAATTTAAGTGACGGAAAGCCGGTTCCGAATGCAAAGGTTTACTGGTATGAAGGTTACGGCAGAGAAGTGGCTTATGAAAATATGAAAAATGAAGCTATTGCTCAGGGTGTAACTGAAGAAAATGGACTTGCAGTCGTTGATACCAGTGTTGCCGGTACCCTTACGAGTCCGTTTATTCTTGTTGAAACTGATGATGATGCTGTTACTTTTTATCCTTCAAGTCACAGTCCATGGAGGAACGGAGTTTACAATACCGAAAGGTATCAGACTGCAGGAAAGAAAAAAGAAGTTACATTTATCTTCAGTGACCGCGGTTTATATAAACCCGGAGAAACTGTTTCCTTCCGCGGAATTGACCGTGACCTTCTGTTAGGTGAATATTCACCATGGGTTGGAGATTATACAGTTGAACTGAAAGAAGACCGATGGTACAAGCCTAAGGTTGTTTCAACACTTACGGGATCTACATCTGAATCAGGTGGTTTCTCCGGAAGTTTTGATATTCCATCTGATCTGGAACCCGGTGACTATAAAATTGCTTTCAAAAGAAAAGGCAGCAGTGAGGAAAAAAGCACATCAATTAATGTGGCTTTCTTTGAAAGATTGAAATTCCAGTCTTCAATTTCTATTCCAAAAGTTCCGGTTACTGTGGGGGATACTCTCCAGGGAACATTGAAAGCTTCTTATCTTGCCGGAGGAGCTCTTTCCGGTGCCTCATATTATTCTTCATGGATCCGGGAACCATGGTATTTTGAAACAGAAGATCCTGAATTCAAGAAATTCAGATTTGGTCCTGTTGATGCAAATGGCGGAAGAAATTATTTAAGCGATGATGGGGGACAGCTTTCTGCTGATGGTGAAGCCAAACTTTCCATCACCGCTGAGTCAGGAGAACTTAAGGGTGTGCCTTACAGATACAGGGTTTCTGCTACTGTAACCGATGTTTCAAATATGAGTGTAACTGCACAGGGCGCTTCTGTTGTACATCCTGCTTTGTATTATTTAGGTCTTGCAAAGGCACCGGGAGATTCTGCCTGGGCCAGAGCCGGACAGAATCAGGATTTCATTTTCAAAATGGCTGATCTTGAAGGTTCGGCCGTAAAGAATGCAGCGGATCCTGAGAAAATGGTAAAAGCACTTTCCGGCGAAAACAAAGTTCTGAACGTTACCCTTTCCCGCGATGTATGGAATCTGGTAAAACAGAACGGCGTTTATGGCGGCATTTATACCCGTTATGAGAAAACTACTGAAGTTGAGGAAAGCAAAAAAGTTTATCTTGCTGCAGAAGGAAAAATTTCTGTAACACCAAAACAGGTTGGCTACTATACTCTGACAGTTGAAGGTGCTGATGCAAAGGGACGTCCGGTTCTTTCTGAAATGAGTTTCTTTGTAACAGGCAAAGGTCAGTATTTCTGGAATCAGGATGATACTGCTTCAATCCGGCTTACACCGGACAAGAGTAAATATAACCCTGGTGAAATGGCCCATATTCTTATGGAAAGTACTCTTCCTGGCGGTGATTATCTTATTACTGTTGAACGGGAAGGAATCTATACAGAAGAAGTTAAGCATTTTGAAAACGGAGTTTCCGTTCTGGATATTCCTATTGCAAGGGGTTTTGTTCCTGTTGTTTATGTTTCAGTTTCGTCATACTCAGTCAGAAGCGGAGAGCCGGTTCATGAATACGGTGAAGTAGATCTGGGAAAACCAAAGGGCTATTACGGTGTAACAACACTTTTTGTTGACCCTTACGTTAAGGCTTTCAGCATTGATGTGAAATCGGAAAAAACTGCTTACCGTCCGGGCGAAGAAGCAACTGTCACTCTTACTGCAACAAGGGGAGGAGAACCTCTGGCCAATGCAGAACTGACACTTATGGCTGTAGATCGTGGTGTTCTGGACCTGATCAATTATCATGTACCGGACCCGATTTCCTTCTTCTATAATCCGAGTCATTTCCCGTTGAGAGTTTCCGGTGGCGACAACAGAGAGCTGCTTATGGATCCTGTTACATATGAAGTAAAGAATCTTCAGGGCGGTGACGAAGGTGATGATAAAATGCAGGAACGCAGTGATTTTAATCCGACTGCAGTATTCATGCCTGTTCTCATGACCGATGAAAAGGGACAGGTTACCTGCAAGTTCAAACTGCCTGATACTCTGACTACTTACCGTGTAACTGCCTTTGGTGTTTGTGGTGATATGCTAGCCCTGCGTGAAGATGAAATAGGAGTAAAGAATCCGGTAAATGTTCAGCAGGTTCTGCCAAGAAGAATGCGTGAACGTGATACTGCGGAACTTGGCGTGCTTCTTACAAACCTTGATGGTGTCCCTCATGAAATGACTGTAAGTCTTGAAATGAAGACTCCTGATAAGAAAGATATTAAAGTAAAAGACGGTTTAGGCGGAGTTCCGGGAAAAGCTTTTGTGGATGGTGAAAATACACATAAAGTTACTGTTCATCCGGGACAGAATGTTACTGTTTATTTCGATGCATCAGCGGTAAAGGCCGGAGTCGTAAACGCAGTATTTGAAATAACAAGTGATATTATAAATGAAAGGCTGGTGTGTCCGATTACGGTGGAAAAACCATATCTTTATGAAACCTTCACTTCTATGGGAACTGTAAGGGAAGAGGAGACATCAGGCTCTGAAGGTCTGATTATTCCGGAATCTGTGGATGATATGGGGTCACTTTCGGTTACACTGGATGCAACAAGGCTTGGTGCCCTGGGCGAATCGGTAAATTATGTTTTCAGATATCCTTATGGTTGTCTTGAGCAGCAGAGTTCAAGAATCCTTCCACTGGTTATTTTCGAGGACTATATCGATGTATTCGGACTTGAAAAAGATTCAAATATCAAAGACGTAAGGGCTCTGGTAAAGAGTTACTTCCGTTCATGGAAAGGTTATCAGCTTTCATCCGGCGGTTTCCCTTACTGGCCGAATGTGCCATATCCGTCTTTCTATGTGTCTTTAAGAATTGCTCACATCTGTGCTCTGGCTAAGGAACGGGGATACAGCAACAGCGATATTGCAGTTAATATCAGTAAGCTGATGAATTATTTGGAAATGGAAATAAGGAATCCTAAAAATATTTATTCGGCTTATGAAAAGGCATACTACTATTATGTTCGGGCCCTTTTTGAAATGCCTGTTTCAAAAGCTGACCTGGAATCTGTCTTTGCAGCAAGTAATGATGTTTCCACTACAGCTCTGGTTGGACTGACTGCAATAAAAATTCCAAGTATGGAATCTGATCTGGCTGAAAGATGCCGTGAATCGGTAAGAAGCTTTATGAGACCGGGAACCCGTGGTGTGGATATTTCTCAGGATGCTGAAGGTTACTACTGCTGGTATAATAACCGCAGTGACCGTATGGCTCTGGCTTTGCAGTTCCTGGTTCAGATGGATAAAGATGACCAGATGGTAACAAGACTTGTATGGTCTCTGCTTCAGGACCAGAAAAACGGCTACTGGCAGAGTACGGTAACTACAGCAAAGGTTCTGGATGCCTTCTACACAGTAATTAAAGCTTCAAATCTGGATGAACTTGAGCAGAAATCTCTTGTAAAAATAAACGGAATTGAACTGGGTTCAGGAACCTTCGTGGGGCCGGCTGCAAAACCTGTAACTGTAACTTTGCCTCTGGCTGATTCAAGAGTTAAGAGCCTTCCTAAAGACAAACTTCTTTCGCTTGATTTCGAAAAGGAAGGAAACGGAAGTCTTTATTATACAACCAGTCTCAAGTATGCAATTCCTTATGAAAATCAGGAAATGCGTGATGAAGGTCTTTCATTGAATATGATTCTTACTGATGCGGTAACCGGAGAGGAAATAAAACCTGCTCCGGGAACTGTTCATATGGAACTGGAAAGCGGCCGGGTTTACCAGGTGAAGGTTAATCTTTCGACAAGCCGTGATAGAGACTTTATTGCAGTTCGTGCACCTGTTCCTTCTGGAGCCGAAATCCTGGATGCAACTTTCGTAACAAGTCCTGATAACAGTTATTCGGGAACTGATACAGAAAATTACAGCTGGGGTCACTGGATGAGCAATCAGAATATTATGGATAACGAAGTCCAGTATTTCTGGGATCACTTCAGAAAGGGAAGTACAACAGCTACCTTCAAGTTCAGGGCAGTGCGCCGCGGTGTATTCCCGGTTCCACCTGTAACCGGCGAATGTATGTACGAACCTGAAGTATTCGGACGCACAACTGGTCTTCTTTATACAATTAAATAGATTCTGTTTGTCCAGATGAGAAAGTTCAATGAACACAGAAAGGTAATTCCGGGAATCGGAATAGCAGCAGGAATTATTGCAGCTGCTGTTCTGGTTTTCGGAGGCCTTATCCGTTTTTCAGCTTATCCTGAATTACAGGATTTTAAATTCCGCAAAATCTCAACTCGTATTTATGATGTAAATGGAAATCTCCTGCAGGTTCTTGCCCTAGAAGACGGAGTAAGGCGGGAGTTTACTTCTCTTGATGAAATTCCTTTTGAAGTAAAGGAAGCATTTATTCAGGCAGAAGACAAGCGGTTTTACAAACATCATGGCGTTGATCTGTCTGCAATTCTGAGGGCATTGAAATCCAATGCAGAAGAAAAGAGAACAGTGAGCGGTGCATCAACAATAACAATGCAGCTGGCACGGATTATTTCTCCGCGAACTGAACGCTCTCTTAAAGAAAAAATCAAGGAAGCGTGGAATGCCCTGAGACTTGAAAGCCGTCTTTCAAAAGATGAAATTCTGGAACTGTATCTGAATAATGTTCCTTTCGGTTTCAATACTGAAGGAGTTACAAGCGGTGCCCGTTATTTCTTCGGGCGGACACTGAACGAACTTTACGATGACCAGATAGAAATCCTTTCAAAGATTCCGCGCCGGCCTGTGAACTGGGCTGGTCTTGCAGGAAACTATGAATATCCTTTCGAGTTTCCTCATTACATAAACTATCTGAAAACAGTTCCCGAAATGAAGCTTTATGAAATCCCGGAGCTTCACCTTCCTGTTGCCCTTGATATACAAAAAAGGGCAGAAGACCTTCTTGCTTCAAAGACAGGTCAGTACGAAGAAAACCGTCTTTCCAATGGCGCTGTCCTTGCAATGGATACAAAAACCGGAGAAGTAATTGTCTGGGCCGGAAGTGCTTCCTTTGATGATGAAATTCATTCAGGACAGATTGACGGGGTTCTGGTTCCAAACCAGCCCGGTTCAAGTATGAAACCTTTTCTTTATGGACTTGCCTTGGAACGCGGTTTCAAAATGAATTCTGTGCTGCCTGATACACCAATGGAATTCGGCTTTGATGCTCTGTATGTTCCGCAGAATTTCAATAACCGCTATAACGGACCTGTAAGATTCCGTGTGGCCCTGGCCTCCAGTCTGAATATTCCTGCTGTTTATCTTTTGAATGAAATCGGTCTTGATGAATATAGAAAACGTCTTTCAAGTCTTGGATTCAAATCGCTTGAAAATCAGGATACCGGATTAAGCCTTGCTCTTGGAGGAGGCGAAGTAACTCTTCTGGAGCTGGTAAAGGCATTTTCAGTTTTTCCCCGGGATGGAATAACCTTTGAAGGGAATCGTGTTTATGAAACGGACACTGCAAGATTAATCTGCAATATTTTATCGGATCCTGAAGCACGGGCTCTGGGATTTGGTTATTCAAAAGTTTTTTCAACTGAATTTGATTCCATGTTCAAGACAGGAACTGCCAATCAGTTTCAGAATATTACTGCTTTAGGAGCAAGTTCCCGTTATGCTGTGGGCGTCTGGATGGGAAATTTTTCCGGAGAGACAATCGTAGGAAAAACCGGAAGTTCAATTCCGGCTCAGATAGTCCGTGAGATTCTTGTTATGCTTGAAAATGACGGAGGGACTAGAGAAAGTTTTTCAGAATCTGAAGGATTTGAAAAGGTAAGGGTTTGTTCTCTTTCAGGTATGGCACCTGGAGCTGATTGCGGAACTACTGTATTTGAGTATGTAGAAAAAACCGAGAAAAAAAATCTGGAAAACTGCAGCTGGCATACTGGCGGAGAAATTAAATACCCTGAAGAATATTCGGCCTGGTTCAAACTTAAAAAGAGACAGGGAACTGTTGAATACGGGAAATCAGAATTGCAGATTATCTCACCAAGAAATGGGAGCCGGTTCTTTTTTGATGATTCAGGCGGAATGGAATCTTTCCAGAAGCTGACCATAGAGGCGGCGGGTGGTTCAGAAGCATCTGCAGAAATTTATGTGGATGGAATTTTTTCCGGAAAAACAGAAAGACCTTTTGATTTCAGACTGCCTCTTTCCCGCGGAAAGCATTTCATTGAAGTGCAGTGCGGGATGGAAAGGGACAGTGTTTTAATTCAGGTTGATTAGTTTACGATGTAACACTCATATCCGTTTGAACGGAGTGCATCGGCAGTGTTTTCATCTTTTTCGTTTACAAGAACAGAGTAATAAACATTACCGCTGGCTTTGGTCTGCTTTTCGCAGTATGCATCAAATCCTTTTTCTTTCAGTTCATTGATAAGGTGATTTGCGTTGCCTTCTGCGCTGAACAGTCCAAGCTGAAGCTTGCCCAAAGTTTTTTTCGGAGTTTCAGTTTCAGAAGGCTTGTTTTCTTTTGCAGCAGCGGTAGCTGCACTGGTATCGGCTTTTGGCGCATCTTTGACAGTTCCTGTTTCAGGTTTGGCTTCTCCGGCTTTTGGAACAAAATACCAGAAAGGAGACGGCAGCAGCTGAGAATCACCCTTTACAATAGAACATTCAAGAGAAGCAGGGAAACGTTCTTTGATTTCAGATGAATAAGAACCGTCGCCTGTAATGTACCACAAGGTCAGTAGAACTGCCGGGTGAAGGGTTTTCATGGAACTTACATTTGCATAAGCTTTCAGAAGAGCAACCGGTTCTTCAAGGTCTTCTTTTGTTTCAGCACGGCAAAGGGAACTCCAGACTGAATAGAGCTTTACATAAGCCTGGACTTTTTCGTTTTTACTGGAGCGGACTGCTGAGTTCAGGTAACTGTCGGCCCGGCTTGAGTTTCCTCCGCTCAGGGCACATCTTACAGCATCCAGAACCAGTTCTTCATTTGAGCGGACAGGCATTTTTTCTGCATTTCCTGCGGCGATTCCGGCAGCAGTGACATAGGTTTTTTCGGCAAGATCGTAAAGTCCCAGCATCTCCTGGAGGTTCCCGAGGAAAGCATAACCTGCGCGTTTTTCTGCAGCAACAGTAAGCTTTGGAAGTTCTGCTGCGAGATATTCAGCACTTTCATCAGCACTGGATTTACGGGCGGCTTCATCAACAAGTTCAAAGGCTTTCTTTTCTGCGAAAAGGGAAATAGAACAAGCTAAAAGCAATGCAAAGGAAATTATTTTTTTCATTTATTTTCAAGTTCCTGTTCTGGAGTCTGTACCTGGATTTTCTCAGCTTTTTTAAGAAGAGATTTCCGCGGCTTTTTTATTTTGACCGGTTTCTCCTGCGCAACAGGAGGTTCAGGTCTGGAGTTGATAGATTTATTAAGTTTAACCAGAAGAATGCTGATTAATGCAAAAAGGATTCCTGCTGCAAAAGCAATGAGAATCATTACCGACACAGGCTTGTTTTCAAAGGTCTGGAAAAGCCATAGAGTGCAGGTGTAATCAATGTTTTTGCCGATAAAAAATGCGACAAAAACGATTATCAGGATAATTAAAATCAGTGCAAAAACCATAAAATACTCTTCCTTTTCAGGTGTATCTATATTAACGGATAAAAAGAAGTCCACCTTTAATTTATACATAAAATCAGATAGTTCTAAATAAAAAAATGTAATAATTATAATTTTAATTTATAAATCTCAAATATCTCTAGTTATTTTGTTGACATCCTTAATTTGTAATGGTATTTTATATGTAAGCTTGTAAATAAGCTGATAAACTCTCTCCGATGTCCAGCTTGACTGGACGGCAAGACCCCTGACTGATGTTATCTTTCGGGGGTCTTGTTTTTTAACCTTTGTCTTTCTGTTAAAATCAGTAGTGTATGGAAAAGTTGATTGTTGCAGGGGCCTGCAGTGTGTATGACCTGACAGGTTTGAAAAAAGCTTTTGAAAAATCGGGTTATGAAGTTTCTTTTGTGGATGCACCTTTTATGGCGGATATAAAAATCCATGATTTCCCTGAAACAGAAGAAATTGTTTATACGGCACGGCTTCCCGAAAACTGTATAACTGTTCCTTTGACTGAATTCTGGATTTCTTATTGTATAAAAAATAAATGCGGTTTGATTTCTAGGAGAGCTCTGGAAGCTTCACGGTCCAAAAGGTTTCTTTATGATCTGATGAAAGAAAAAAACTTTGATTATCCGGAGATTTATGAAACCTTCCAGGCTGCAGAGAAAGCTCTGGACGATGGCAACCGGATTATTGTAAAACCGGAAGGATTGCATTCCGGCTATGGAATTGAAGTTCTTGGGTCAGACCGTCGCAGCTTCCTTGCAAAATATATTGAGCAGGCAGGAAATATAAAAAATCGAACCCTTCGCCTTATGGAAATTGAAAACAAGGGAGTTATGATTACGGAAGCAGTGGAAGGGACTGAATATAGTGCAGACTGTTTTTTCAATAAAGGGAGAATTTCAATAGTCCGTATTGCCCGGAAAATCATTACCGTAATAAACGACAAGCCTTGTGCCGCAGCATATATACTTCTGAAAGAAACAGATGAGGAATACGTAAAATATTCTGATTTCCTTGAAAAATGGACCGGAATGCTTTTTGACCGGGAAGATATTTCCTTTGCCCAGTTTGATTTTATTGCTTCTGAAAACGGAAGAGTTGTCCCTGTGGATTTTGCAAGCCGGGTAGGAGGCGGAATAGCTGATCTTCTGATTCAGAGCGGAGAAAATGTTTATGCTTCTGCTGTGGCAGGTGAAAAGGTTTTTCTGAAGGAAGAGAATGAAAAACCGGATCAGGGAAATCTGATCCAGCTCCATTATCTTCCGGTTGTTTCCGGATACATAAAAAATGATGATTATCCGCTTTTCCCGGGGGTGACACATATTTTCAAAAGGAAAGGGGATTATGTTATTTCGAATCCTTCGAGCGTTGGAAGCCGTATAGCTCTTACTGTGGTTCAATATGAATCAATTCATAAGACAGAAAATCAGCTGATTGATGACCTGCTTTTAGGAACGGATTATATTTCGACTGAAAAATAAATCTCTAAAAACTCCACTTTTTTACTTAACAATTTTATATTTCTGAAATATAATTAACACAAGTAAAAAAGATAAAGATGATAGAACCAAACGAAAAACGAACAGCGTACATTCTGGATTTACTCGTAAAAGAAAATTACAACTATGTTTGGGTTGCAGACCTGAAAACATTCCACTATGAAATGCATACCAATGAGAATTCCAGTCCTCTTGATTTGCCGGAAAGCGGAAATGCTCTTGAATATCTCAAACTGATTAAAGAAACTTATGTTGATTCAAAAGAGCACAGAATTTTCAAAAAATATTTTTCTGCCCGAAAGCTTCAGAAAGAGCTTAAGAAGAATAACGAAATAGAACTGGAATTTCCTTTCTCTGTTGGATTGAGTTATATCAAAATTTTCCGTTATCCGGAAAACCCTTCTGAACTAATTGTATGTTCCCGTATTCTTGAAACAGGAGAAACACAATTATCTGATACCGAAATCAAAGCAAATGACCGGGAAGCTCTTATTGTTATTACCCTGGATGCAAGAAAACAGTTTGCCATAAAAAATATAAATGAAAATGTAGCAAAGATTTTTAATATCTCTCTTCTGAAAGCTTTTAAAAATCTTAAGCATGATGTTTTTGCAGGTTATTATCCGGAAGACCGGATTATTGCGGAAAAACTTTTCCTGGATAATGCAAGGGACGGAAGTGAATTCCAGGGGGATTTCCGAGTAGGTAAGGCTCCGGGTTATTATCAGCTGGTTCACCTTAATGCGACTGTAAAAAAATACGGATTATCTTACATTTACTACGTAACAATAACTGCTTTGACAAAACCTCAGGTTGCCGGGTTGTCTGACTTGAATGCAGAAGATAATCCCAGAAAAAAAGTTCACTCATTTGATATAGATCTGCTGACCGGTACCGCCCATCTGGGTATGGAAATGCGGAAGTACTATAATGTGGAGCCGGTAATTCATAATTTCCCAGAACCGTTTTTCAAAAAAGGTTTAATTCATCCTGAAGACGAAAATCGTTTTAAGAACGGAATCCAGGAAATCAAAAAAGGTTCTGTTTTTGAAGAATTAGATGTTCGCGTTCATAATCTGAGTGACGGTTCTTATGTCTGGCGAAGCATCAGTCTGAACACAATTTTTGATGATAAAGGAAATCCTGTTCGTGCTCTGGGTTATTCCGAAGACATCAGTTTTTATAAAGACCAGGAAGCCAGATTTCATGATGTTCTTGAAATGTGCGGATTCACCACCTGGGATTATAACCTGGAAACAAAATCAGTTTCCGACACAGGGCGCCTGAAAAGACTTTTCGGTTTTTCTGATGAACATCTTTCCAGTATTCCTGAAAGTGTAATTGCGTCTGGTGCAATTCACAGGGATGATATTGAAGCGTTGCGAAATCTTCACCGGAAACTTTCGGATGGTGCAATGTCTGTGGAGTGTGAATTCCGCGGCCGAAATATTACGGGAGGAAATTTCAACTGGTATAAACTCCGCTACACTGTAGTTAATGATAAAAACGGAAATCCTCAATACGCTGTGGGAAGTGCCAGTGATATTAATGAACAGAAAGTAGCTGAGTTAAGCTATGAATATGAAGCAAAGACTCTGTATGAAATGCAGGGGGATACTCTTGCCGAAAAATGCTGTATCAATGCTACAACAGATGAAGTAAAGTCTTACTTCACAAAATCAGATTTCAATAAATCTTATTCGACCAATTACACAGAGTTTTTGAAGCAGATGATGTCTTTCTGTGTGAATGAGGATACAGCGAGACTTGTATGGAGAAAACTGAATCCTGAAAATCTTTTGACTTCATTCTCTCAGGGAAACAAAACATTTTCTTTTGTTCACCGCCGGCAGATTCAGAATTCAAACCTGCAGTGGGTTTCTTCAAAAGTAAATATGTATCAGGATCCAAAGACCGGAGAAATTATCTGCTTTATTTATACTTACGATATCAACCGGAAAAAGTTGAGTCAGGAAGCGCTGGAACTTATTGGAACAGCGGACTTTGACCTGGTCGGAATTATTGATGTAATTGGCGGCGGCGCATTTATTCTTCACGACAATGATATTATGTCCCGCGTTCCTAACTGGGACTGCGGCGATTATGATTCATATTTTGAACAGTACGCTGACCGTATGAGAGAGTATCTTGATTCTGAAGAAGATTATGTTACTTTGCATGACAAGGTAAAAATCGCAGCTCTGGTAAAGGAACTGTCAGTTAATTCAAGTTATGAAATAATCGTAAAGCATCATAAAAATCCGCGGAAGGAAACTGTTGTTTTCCGAACGACTTTCCGTTATCTTGATTCAGAACAGTCTTCAATTCTTCTTTGTATGTCTGATATTACATCGGCTCTGGCTGATGAACGGGAACGGGAAAAGGTTTTGAAGGAAGCCCTTGAACAGGCAAATATCGCATCTCATGCCAAGACCGACTTCCTGGCCCGTATGAGTCATGACATTCGAACTCCGTTGAATGGAATCATGGGAATGACCCAGCTGGCAATGGATGAAACAGACGTGGATTTGATTCATGAATATCTGGAAAAAATTGATACCTCCAGTCATTTCCTTCTGGGATTGCTGAACGATATTCTGGATATGAGCAGAATCGAACAGGGCGTAATCAACCTGGAAAGCGATGTTTACAGCCTTTCGGAATTTAAGTCCAGTCTGGATTCAATTATTGTTCCGCTGTGCAAAAACAAAGATATCCGGCTTAATGTGAATATTACAGAGAACCAGTCGTTTATTACTGACAAACAGAAATTCAATCAGATTTTCTTTAATCTGCTTTCCAATTCAGTTAAGTTTACTGAAGTTGGCGGTGTGATTGATGTCAGCGTTGAAAACCAGAAAGTCGAAAACCAGTGCTTTGAAGCAGATTTTATTGTTCGTGATTACGGATGCGGAATGACTGAAGAATTCCAGAAAAAAATGTTTGAGGCATTCAGTCAGGAAAGAAACAGCATGACCAATATGAATCAGGGAAGCGGACTCGGGCTAGCAATTGTAAAAAACCTGGTTGAAAAAATGGGTGGAACTATCGACGTCTGGAGTTCAACTGCCGCAGAAAACCACGGAACTAAAACAACGGTTCACATGGTTCTTCCTATTTCAAGCGAAAAATAATTGAATCGGCAAGTCTTGTCAGAATACCCGCTTTCTGAACATTCCGGTCAGCTACCAGAGGTACTGTATCCAGAACATAATCTTCCAGAATAAATTCTATTTTTCCGAATTCGGTACCGGCAATTATTTCGCCTGGAAGATAATCCGGTATAGTGGTGATTACTTTTACCTGCCGGGCAGATTCTTCGGCAGAGGTTCCAAAAATAAAAGGCACTGTAACTGATTTCGGATTAAAGGCCGGAACGAGATTTACTCCGATTTCTTTTCCACCTTTTGACCTTAAGAAATAAGGTTTGACCCGGGACATGTCTTTGTAATCTGAAAAAGATCTGAAAGCCCATTCCATGAGGGTAGTGCCGTCCCGTTTGCGCCATTCATTTCCTTCCCTGGGATTTGCGCCTGGACCTTTCATGGTGACTGAAAGGAAGCGGGTTCCGTTGCGGCGTGCAGTAAGTGCCAGGTTATAACCGCTTTCATCAATGTAGCCGGTTTTCAAACCGTCGCAGCCATCCATTAATCCAAGAAGAGGATTTGTATTTCTCTGGGTGATTGTCATTGTAATGGTTTCAGGTAAGCCCTGTGAAAAATCCTGAGGGCGGACTGAATATCCGTTTGTCAGGTTTTCCTGTTTCGGATATGAAAAGTTCTGGAGACCATGAAATTTTTCAAGGCTTTCCGGATGCTGGTTTATATAAACCGTAGAAAAAGCAGCCATTTCACGGGCGGTGGTCTGATTCAATTCGGAATATCCCGAGCTTTCAACAAAATGTGTGTTCTGTAATCCGTAGGTTTCAGGAATTCTGTTCATTGCAGAAACAAAATCTTCCATGTTTCCAAAAAGTGTGTAGGCCAGTGCGTAGGCAGCATCATTTCCTGAAGCTACAGAAAGTCCTGCCAGTAATTCAGAAACTGTCAGCTGCTGGTTTTTTCCGAGAAACATGAGGGAAGAATGTGGCGGCATATTACAGGCCCATGATTCTTCAGGCGGAATAATTACGGTGTCATAACTGAGGCTCCCTTGAGAAATTGCGTCATCAACCACGTACATGGAAAAAAGTTTTGTCATTGATGCGGGAGGAATAATTTCATCGGCATTTTTTTCGTAGAGAATATTTCCGTTTGAAGTATCCACAAGAATAGCGCTTTCAGAACCCAGTTCAAGATTTGTCTTTGTCAGAGAATATGGAAGCGGTTTCAGAATCTGATTGCGTGCTGAATAACGGGCTTCGAGAAAATCGTTGAGTTCAGATTTCTGAACTTCAGAAAGAGGAACAGCTTCGTCGCATTTTGAAATCTGAAGAGCTCTTGCCAGAAAGAAAAATCCTGAACTCAAAATGATAAGTGCCGGTACACATATCAGCGTGATTTTTATATTACGTTTCATATAATTGAAGATTCTGAAATGTTTGTCCTGAATTAACTTAAAATGGCATCTGCCAGAACAATAGCTGCCATTGCTTCAACAACAGGAACAATACGCGGAGCAAGACAAACGTCATGGCGGCCTTTTATTTCCAGGTCTACATTTTCATAACCTTTATCTGTTTTCATTACTGTTTCCTGTTTCTGGTAAATGCTTGGGACAGGTTTTACTGCAAGCCGGAAAATTATGTCGTTCCCGTTGGAGATTCCCCCGAGAATACCGCCCGCATTATTTGTAACGAATTCAACTCCGTATCCGTTGTCGCTGGCACGCATCGGGTCATTGTTCATGCTTCCTGTCATGTCTGCTGCATCAAATCCGCTTCCGAATTCAATTCCTTTTACAGCGCCGATTGAAAGCATTGCGTGAGCCAGCATGGCATCCAGTTTGTCAAAAACAGGATCTCCGAGTCCGGCAGGAACTCCGCTTACAACACATTCAATAATGGCGCCGGCTGAGTCTCCCTGCTTTCTAATTTCTTCAATGCGTTCCTGCATGGCTTTTGCAGCTTCATTGTCAGGCGCACGGAGAGGATTCTGTTCGATTTCATCCAGGTTGCGTTTTGTGGCTGAAATGCCGGCAGCCTTGATTGTGTAAGCAGTTATTTTGATTCCGGCATTTTCTGTAATAACCTGGGCAATTGCACCTGCAGCAACACGGGCTGCTGTTTCGCGTCCTGAGGAACGTCCGCCACCACGGAAATCGCGGAAATCGAATTTCTGGTCGAAGGTATAATCTGCATGGCCCGGACGGTAAGTAAATTCCAGGTTTCCGTAATCCTTTGAATGCTGTGAGGTGTTTCGGATCATCATGGCAATCGGTGTGCCAAGAGAAAGTCCGTCTTTTACTCCGGAAAGAATTTCAACCTGGTCAGCTTCTTTGCGTTCTGTAACACAGGCATTCCCTTTTTCTCCCTGGTTGTGATTTCCCGGACGTCGTCTGTCCAGTGCTGCCTGGATTTTTTCGATATCAATGTTCAGTTTTGAAGGACAGCCGTCAACAATACAGCCAAGTGCGTTACCATGGCTTTCGCCGAAAGTAGTAACAGTGAAGTTAGTTCCGAAAGTATTTTTGCTCATAGATTTATTTTAATTGTTTATGTGAAAAATGAAAATAGAGCGGGAAAAGCAGGTTTCAGATTAATTGTCAGAAAAAATGGTTTTATTCTTTCCGTTGCGTTTGCCCCAGTAAAGGCGATTGTCTGCCTGATCAATAAGCTCATGGATGGCAAGGTTGCTTTCGGAAAATGAGCAGCCTGCAGTAACAGTAATGGAAAATTCGATGTTTCTTTCAGGATAGGAAAAAACAAGTTCCTGTATTGAAGTTCGGAGAATATTGATTCGGGAAACAAAGTTTTCTTTATATTTTCCGTACTGGTCGATGATGAGGAATTCTTCGCCACCCCAGCGACAGACAGAAATAGAATCACTTTCGATTGTTTTCAAAACCTGGGCAATGCGAATAAGAACTTCGTCTCCGATGTTGTGTCCGTATGAATCATTGATGATTTTGAAATCGTCGATATCAAGAATACAGATACCAAAATTAACTTTCTGTTCCAGAAGATTCCTTTTTGCATCATCAAATTTGTCTCTTATGGCATGACGGTTGAAAAGTTGTGTCAGTTCATCAATGTTTGCATCTCTTTTGAGTTTTCTTACTGACTGTTTGTAGCTTGTTGAGAAAATTGTTGAAAGGTAGATTGCTATGAAAAATATAATTAGTCCATTAACCTGTCTGATTATTTCCAGTTGTTCAGCAGGCAAAATTTTTATTGGTTCTTCAAAATGAACCCGTAGAGAAATGAGAATATAAAAGAAAATCGAGAAAAAATGAATCAGTTTATAGTGCAGTTTATTTGTTTTAAGATCCTGTTCATAAATGTTCAGAAAAGAAACTGTGAAGGTTATGAAGCAGAAATTCTGAAACCCTGCATCCCAGCCAAGGTAAAATGCGGAAACCGTGACTTGCACCAGAAGCTCAATTACAATAAGGAATGTAATGGAAAAGAAACGGTTCCATGTTTTCTTTTTTAACCATACGATCTGAAGAACCAGATAATAGGAAAAGGATATCAGGTTCTGGATTACAAGAAATAAATCTTTGATAAAAAATGCGGATGCAATACAGGTTACCAGGTTTGTCCCCATTATGAGAAAAAGCAGGTTTGTATAAAGTTTAATATGGGGCGCTTTCTTTTCCATAGTAATTTATTTTAATGTTATTTACTTTTCATAACAAGTTATTATTCAGTACAGGGGAAAAACTTTGGAAGCGCATTATAGAGAACCGAAAGAACAGTCATGATGTCATGTCCGCTGTTTGGACACAGTTCAAAATAAGAGTTTCCGTCCTTGAAATTGTCTGCAAAAACAAAAACGTCGTCACGCTTTTTCATTTTATCAATCTGAGGAACAAGAAATGGGGTTGCCATTTCGCTGGCTCCACAGCCACAGTAAATCATGAAATCATCTTTTGTGAACCCTTGTGAAATAACTTTGTCTGCAAGAATGTCTCCGATGTCTTTGCCTCTGTCATTTGCGGAACTGCCGCCCATTCGTCTGGCATCACCACTTACAGGTGCGTAATGTGAAATAAGATCCATGCAGTTTTCAAAGATTGTCCAGGTTGTCATGCTTCCCATGGAGAAACCGCCAAATGCACGGGCATTTCTGTTCTGTCTGATATGGTATTTTTCTTCGAAGCCCGGCATAAGATCTTCTCTCAATTCTTTATTAAAGAACTGGGCATTGGTGAAAACATCATTGGAATAAGGTTCCCAGAAAGTAACTGCGCAGAAAATTGTTTTTGATATCTGCTTTTCGTAAATCAGAGTGTCGATTATTTTTTTCAGAAGGGAATTACAGTTTACTCCGTCAAAAAAGAATTCCGGAGACTGTTCATGCCCGTGCATGAGATACATAACGTTATATTCAGTTTCTGTATCGTTTTCATCGAAGCCGTAAGGAAGATAAACCAGTGCGGTCTTTCTGTAAATTTTTGAATCGATGGAAGAGGCTCTGTTTGTTACTTCATAAACATAACGGAATACAGTGCCTTCTTCGGGACTGATCGTATAGCATGAGTCAGGAATTGACTGGAATCTGTTGTCAGGAAAAGAACGTCTTTCGGCAAAAGCAGAAAGGGATATTACAAAAGTGAAAAGAACTGAAAGTATTATTTTATTTTTCATAGTTTCAGTATAATGGCACGAGAAGAAGGATAGAAGTTTATTTCATCCGTGATATTCCGTAAAATTTATTTTTTCTTTATCATAAAAATATGCGGGAGAATCAGGATTTCCTTACATCTCAGATAATAACCTATATCGGCAATAAGCGAATTCTCATCACAAATATAGAAAATGAAATTTTCAATATTGAAAAGGAACTGGGAAAAGAACGTCTGGTTTGTGCCGATTTGTTTTCCGGGTCCGGAATTGTTGCCCGCATGCTGAAAAGACATTCTGACTGTTTATTTACAAATGATCTGGAAAACTATTCCCGTGTTCTCAATGACTGTTACCTGTCCAATAAAAAAGATTTTGATGAAAAGCTGTATGACAGATTGCATAAAGAAATTCTGAAAAAATCGGAAGAAAACCCTGTTCATGGAATCATTACAGAAAATTATGCACCTGCAGTAACAAAAGAAATCAGAAGAGGGGAGCGTGCCTTTTATACACATGAAAATGCCGTAAGAATAGATTCCTATCGTTTTTATATAGAAGAAATTGTTCCGTCGGAAATGAAGAAGTTTTTTCTGGCACCGCTTTTGACGGAAGCTTCGATTCATGTAAATACAAGCGGAGTGTTCAAGGGTTTTTATAAAGATCCTGCCACTAAAACCGGCTGCTTCGGTGGAGCTGGAAAAAATGCTCTTTCGAGAATCTGCGGAACAATTGAATTGAAGAAACCTGTTTTCAGTAATTTCGATTCTGAAGTGACTTTGTTCCAGAAGGATGCAGTTGAACTGGCAGGGGAACTGAAGAATCTGGATGTTGCATATCTTGATCCTCCGTACAACCAGCATCCTTACGGATCAAATTATTTCATGCTGAACCTGATTCTGGAAAATAAACTGCCGGAAGATGTGAAGGTTTCAAAAGTTTCCGGAATCCCTTCTAACTGGAACCGGAGTGTTTTCAATAAAAAACAGGAAGCTCTTGATTCTATGGAAAAAATCATCAGCAGTCTGGATGCAAAGTATACGGTTATTTCCTATAACTCGGAAGGTTTTATTTCCTTTGATGATATGGAAAATATGCTGAAGAAATACGGCGAGGTTCGCACTGTAGGAATTCCTTACAATACTTTCCGTGGAAGCCGGAACCTTTCGGCCCGCGACATCCACGTTACAGAGTATCTTTTTATTCTGAAGAAATAAGTCAGTTTGTTTTGCTCAGAACAAAATCAATAATATCCCGGGCAGCAAAAGGATTGATGTAATGCTTCTGGGCTTCTTTTATCTGTTCACAAAGGAATGGATCATTTACAAGTCTGACTGCTTCCTGAACGGTTTCTTCTGTTGTAGTTGTTTTGATTGCCATGTGACGTTTCTGGAAGAATTCGGCATTTGCAGTTTCACAGCCTGGAATAGGACTTGTATGAATTAATGGAACATTCATAACTGCAGCTTCTGTCGTTGTCAATCCGCCAGGTTTTGTCATGATAATATCGCAGGCAGCAAGATAAAGAGGAACCTGGTCTGTAAAGCCCAGAACAATTATTCGTCCTGTGCTTCCAAGTTTTTCTTCCATTTCTTCTTTGAGTTTTGTGTTGCTTCCTGTGATTGCAATTATCTTTGTTTTCTCATCAGAAGATTCCAGGATCTTCTGTGCGATTTCAACAGAGTTTCCGAACCCCATGCTTCCGCTCATTAAGAGAATCACTTTGTCATCATCATTGATTCCGTCGATTTTTGCACGGGCAGTTTCTTTGGAAAGAGGATTGTTGAATCTGGCAGAAACTGGAATACCTGCAGGGAAAATCATGTTTTCAGGAACACCTCTGGAAATAAATCCGGGAATAACATCCTTGTGGGCTGCGATTACGGTAATATTTTCTATGTCCTCTACCATTGGAGTAGGGTCGTAATCTGTATTGATAAAAAAGGCAGGAATATGAAGCTTGTCATGACGGTAAAGATGAGTCAGGGTCTGTGACGGATAAATATGACAGGCAATGACAGCATCAAAATGTTTTTCTTCAATAAAATCAAGAAGTTCTTTTTCATAAAGAGAGTTGATGGCGTAAACTGGAGTTTTAAGGTCAATTCCAAGCTTTTCTTCGATTTCACTGGTAACTTCACCCTGCTTGCTTTTTGTATTATATACTTTCCCGAAAAACTTCGGGGCTACTTTTATCATTTCAATATAGCTTTTGCAGATTAAGTCTGAGTAAAGCTGGCTGCCAAAGGCAAGTGCATCGACAATTTCTGATGTGTGCCCGCGGCGGGAAAGTTCTTCAGCCAGTGCTTTTGCAGCGGTATTGTGACCACCACCGGTATTGCAGGAAAGAATAAGGATATTCATATTGTACTCCTAACAAAGTGTAATAGTTATAGGATAAACACAAAGCATATAAAAGTTAAGTCATTTTTTTTAACTCCATAATCTGATATATTACTATTTGAGGGTCAGACAACCTGAAAAGCCTTCTGGAGAAAAAATGAAAAATAAACAGAGAAATGAACTGGCAGTTTGTGGAATGGCTGCGGTAAAGAAACTTGAAAAGAAACACAGTGACAGAATCCAGCGTTTGTACTTCACAGAAAAAAATGCTCCTCTTTTTGGAGGTTTGTGCAAAACTCTGGCAAAGAACAAAAGACCTTACAACATGGTAAAGGATGAAAAGGAACTGGAAAAACTGGCGGGGACTGTTCATCATCAGGGTGTTGTTGCAATGATTGATTTCCCTGAACTTACACAGATTGATTCTGATATTATCCAGTCCTGGGTAGAAAATAAAGAAGATGCTGTTCTTCTGGATCATATCGGAAATGCAAATAATTTTGGTGCAATTGTCCGGTCTGCAGTTTTCTTCGGAATTAAAAATATCATTATCCCGATGGACGAGGGACAGTCCTTCATTACTACAAGTTCATATCGTGTTGCAGAAGGCGGCATGGAATATGTGAATATTTATACTGTTGCCAATCCTGAAAAACTTCTTGGAGCCCTCAAGGGGAAAATGTGCAAAGTGGGCACATCCCTTAAGGCAAAAAAGAGTGTTGGAGAAATCAGAAAGGCAGCAGGGGACAGACCTGTTCTTGTTGTCCTGGGAAATGAAGAACACGGTATAAGCCGGGAAGTTGAAAAGCTTTGTGATGAACTGGTGATTATTCCTTTCAGCGGAATGGCAG
>DCHR01000030.1 GCA_002315375.1 Treponema sp. UBA1747
TTTTAATTAAAAAGATTGTTTAATTCAAACGTACCTTTTTTTTGCTTTTCCAGGTAGTGTATTTTATAATCATAAATGTTATGAAAAAATTATTTCTTATGCTTGTTTTGGGAGGCATTGTGGCTTTTACTGCTTCTGCAAAAGCCCCTGAAGTTGGGGAATTCAATCTTTACGTTAATGGATATGACTGGGGGCCGGCCTCAGACAAAATCATTCTGAATGCCGGAAAAGATTTTTCCGAATCAAAAATAAAAGTCTCAGATTTTGATGTTTCAATCGAAATGCTTGGAATGAACTGGAAAACTTTTTCTCTGGCACTTATGGACGGAAAGCGTAACGTGACTGCTGCTTATCCGGTAGATGAGAACGGGGCAAAGGTGAAGAAAAGCCGGTATATTGCCCTTGAAATGAGTGTTCATCCGGCAGATACTTTCACAAGCCCGTTTTTTTATTCCCGTGAAATGGTAAACAAATGGACTGATCCATGTGATTACAAAATCGTAAACAAAAAGCTTGGTCTTGAAATAAAGAAACAGGCTGCAAGAATCTGTCCTTTAGCAGATCAGTTTGAAACAAAAACTTTTAAATCAGGCGAAATTACTTTGAGTTATGGAGCCTGGAATCCTTCAAAAGCTGAAAAAGGAAAAACACCTTTAATTATCTGGCTTCACGGAATGGGCGAAGGGGGAACAGACCCTTACATTGCACTTTTGGGAAACAGAGTTGTAAATCTTATTACAGAAGAAGTTCAGAATTGTTTTGGTCCAACAGGCGCTGCAGTTCTTGTTCCGCAGACCCCCGGCTTCTGGCTTCAGACTAAAAAGAACAAAGCAGATATGAAAAGCTGGGCTTCAAATCCCGGAACTCCTTCGGTTTCATATTACACAGAAGCACTTTACGATTTAATTGATTCTTATGTTCAGGGAAATCCAAATGTTGATAAAAACCGTATTTATATTGGTGGTTGTTCAAACGGCGGATATATGACCATGAACATGATTATTGAATATCCGGATTATTTTGCTGCCGCTTATCCTGTTTGCGAAGCTTACCCTGATAATAAAATTGATGAAGAAAAGCTTTCAAAACTTTCTGGTCAGAACATCTGGTTTACTCATGCAAAGAATGATACGACAGTTAATCCGCCGGATTTCACAGTTGCAACTTATGACCGCCTGAAACAAGCCGGTGCAAAGAATGTACATTTTTCTTTCTTTGATGACGTTCATGATACCAGCGGAAATTTCAAGGATGAAAAAGAAAAACCTGTTCAGTATAACGGCCACTGGTCATGGATTTACACATTAACAAATCAGTGTAAAGAAGGTGACCTTACCATTATGGAATGGATGTCTGAGCAGAAATTGAAATAGAAAAAACGCGCAAGGGCTGGGAATTAAAGACCTGTTTCGCTTTCGATAAATACTGTTTCAATTCCCAGTTCAGCAGAAACTTTTTTCATTACAAGTGAAACCCCAACAGTTTCGGTTTCGTAGTGCCCTCCGCCGATTACATTGATTTCATTTTCTTTTGCGTAATGAAACTGTTCGTGGGCAAACTCACCTGTAATGAAGCAGTCCAGTCCTTCGGTAACTGCGGTTTCAATATCCTCGGAACCGCCGCCAGAAATAATTCCTACAGTAAGATTTTCTTTTTTTCCGAAGGAAAGAATAGTATTAGGAGTTTTTCCGTTGCGGAGAACTTTCTCTGAGATTTCATTTACAGTCTGCGGAGCGGGAAGGCGTCCTTTCACTCCCAGACACATTCCTCTCCAGAAGCCGAAAGGTTCCAGATTTTCGAGTCCCAGTCTTTCTGCCAGACCGTAGTTATTTCCATAAGGATTGTTTGCGTCCAGTGGAAGGTGATAAGCAAAAAGTGCCAGGTCATTATTAATAAAGGTTGAAATCCGCTTGTAAACTGAGCCTGTAATTTTTTCACTGTGTCCCCAGAATAATCCGTGGTGCACAAATAAAACATCGCAGCCCAGTTCTGCTGCACGGCGTGCTGTTTCTTCACAGGCGTCTACTGCAAATGCAATTTTTTTTATCTGTTTTGAATCAGGCTCTTTGTTTTGAATCTGAAGACCGTTCATGCTTGGATCGTTTCCGAAATCTTCTGGTTTCAGGAAATCATCAAAATATTTTTCCAGTTCATGAATATTCATTTATGCCTTCCTTATATGAATTCGTTTGATTATTTTTTCAGCCAGACAGAGCGGATTGCTTCTGAAGTGGATTCCACACAGGAACTGACAGAACTTAAATCACTGTCCTTGGGAAATCCAAGTTTGCGGGCCAGAAGGGGATTGGTTACCTGAATGAAACCAAATCCAGGAGTAAGGTAATCAGGATTTGAAGAAATGTCATACACTCCTTTTATCTGATCAGGTAAATCTTTCTGGATATCAAGTGCTGCAGTGAGTCCCATGTTGTCGGTGACAATAAAGAATTTGCAGTCATCGCCATATTTTTCTTTTCCGAGTTCAACCATAACTTTGTATTCGCGATAGAAATTGAAAGTGTAGAATTCTTTTTGTGAAAGAAATTTCGACGGATTTGAAACACCACGGATACACAATCCCAGTCTTCTCATAATGCGGGAATCTTCAACTGTATGAAGCCACTTGCAGTCTTTTGTGTAAAAATCGCCAGCCAGAATTGTGTAGCCGGCTTTTGAAAGCTGGTACAAAAAGGGTTCATAGTTTACGGTGTCGCCACGCTTGTCAGGCATAAATAGAACAACATCCGGTTTGTAGGTTCTTTCCGGATTTGTAGAATATTCGTGAAGGAAGCCTGTGCAGATTGTAAACTTTTCTGCAGGTTCAAATCCTCTTGTAAAGTTTCCGGTATAGTTAATAACTGTATTTGTAACGCCTGATTTTCGTGGGCGGAAATCTACAGGTTTGAATAACAAAAGTGTAATCAATACAGTCAGGGTAAGGATTGTTGTAAGCCAGGCCCAGGTTTTCATGAGGGGACTGTAGCGGTCGATAACGAGTCTGGAACCATATCTGATAAGGGCGTGGAAGTTTGACACTAAAACCAGAAATGAAATTACAAAAATGGCGATAGAAAAAGAATCAATGCCGAAGGCAGAAAGATTCAGGGAAGATAGAAGGAAACTTAAAGGTGCCAGTACTACAAGCGGATCAAGATGTGGCTTTCTGATTGTAAGAACACGACCGTTGCTCAAAAGCATAAGTACAAGAATAAGAATTTCACCGTAAAGTTTCATATTTCTGATTTTATTTGATATTAACGGTATAATCAATGTATGGGAATTTTGGGTGAAAAAAACGAAGTAACAAAAGAACCTCTCTCTTTTCTGGAAATCATTATTATTGCCTGTTTCATTTCTCTTGTTTTTGCTCCGCTGGGAGTAATCCTTATGTGGTGGAAATCAAAATGGGCGAAAAAAAGCAAACTGATTTTATCCCTTGTTTTTGGAATTCTTTTTCTGGTTCTTGTTTCACTTCTGGTCGCCCTTAGTATAAAAAGCGAAGGCGGAAATGGAAGCGGTTCTGCCCATTTTGGTCTGGAACAGGAATATGGCGGAAGTGGTGAAAGCGGCAAAAAAAGTGACGCTTACAAACCCCGGCCTTCAAAGGGAAATAAAAATCATGAGGTGACAAGTGGAAATTCTTCCAGAACTCTGGCTCCTTCACTAAGCGAAAGCTTCAGAAAATCACGGGTTCCATATATTATCTTTTTTATTGCCATAATAATTGTTTGTATTATTGTCAGAAATATGAAAGGGGATGCGAAGAAGACCTCTGATAACCCTTATGTAAATACGTCCTTGTACAAGATACCAGTTCCAGAAAATTTTGTTTTCCCGCAGGTTCACTACACGAAGCTGCCTCTTTATGAGGAAGAAAAAATTCTTTTTGCGACATCGGCAGAACAGAAAGATAACCCGGGAGATATAATCGTAACCGACAAACGTTTTGTTTTTCTGGGGAAAAAGGGAAACCTGGAGTTTCCCCTTCATGAGCTTTCTGCCATTTCATCCTTGAGTAATACGGCTTTGTTGCTTACTGCCGGAGAAAAACAGCATTACTTTTTTGTCCGCGATACGCAGATGCGCTTTGTCCTCCAGATTGTCCGCTGGGCTTTTGCAAGGTATTCAGAAAAGGAAGGGCACCTTGGTTATGGCGGTAAGTCGGACGACTTTGGATTGGAGGAAAACGAAGAATGATTGATATTCTGGATGGTTTGAACGAAGCTCAGCGGGAAGCCGTTACTTCAACAGAAGGTTATGTTCGTGTAGTTGCTGGTGCCGGGTCCGGAAAAACCAAGGCTCTTTCCCATAGATTTGCGTACCTCGTAAACGGCATTGGAATCCTCCCGGGTCATATTCTTTGCGTAACGTTTACAAACAAAGCTGCCGCAGAAATGCGCATGCGAATCCGAAAAATTACCGGTGGAAATGACACAGGTTATATTTCAACTTTTCACAGCTTTTGTGTAAATGTACTTCAGGAAGATTCCTGGGCAGTAGGTTATCCAAAAAGTTTTGTTGTACTTGATAACGGGGATATCGATCAGATGCTTCAGATTATTTACGATGAACGGGGTCTGACTCTCCGCGACAAAACTTTTTCTGATGCCCGCGACATGTTTGAAATCCGCAAAACTCAGAAAGAAAAAGATTATTACAAAGATATGGTAACTCTTCCTCTTGAGGCCATAAAAGAAAAATATGATAAGGCCACGAAGGTAGATGATGTCCTGTTTTACGGTTACCTTTATCAGGAAAAGAAAACATTTGCTTTGGATTATAATGACCTTATTGTTTTTGTTCTGCATGTTTTTGATACGAATGATGAAGTCCGCCAGAAATGGCAGGAGCGTCTGGAATATGTCATGATAGACGAATTTCAGGATATTGATGATATTCAGTATCGTCTCATGGAAGCCCTGGTAGCTTATCACAAAAACCTGTTTGTTGTTGGTGATCCTGACCAGACTATTTATACCTGGCGCGGTGCAAATATCCGTTACCTTCTTGATTTCGATCAGAAATTTCCGGGAACAAAAACAATAATGATGAATGATAACTATCGTTCTACCCCAAAAATTATTGATGTTGCCAATTCCCTGATCAGTAAAAACAAAAACCGTATGGACAAAAACCTGCGGGCTGTAAACAAGGGAAAGTGCATGATGCCGGTTTATACCCATTCAAAAAAGCAGGATGAAGAAGCTCAGGATATCTGTGACCGGTTGAAAGAACTTCATGCTCAGGGAATCCGTTATTCTGATTGTGCAATTCTTTATCGTGCTCATTATGTTTCCCGGAATCTTGAAGACGCTCTTGCCAGGAATGAAATACCTTTTACTATGTTCAGCGGAATTCAGTTTTTTGACAGAGAAGAAATTAAGGATGCGCTCAGTTATCTGAGAATGTGTATTTTTAAAGATGATTTGAGTTTTCGCCGTATTGTAAATAAACCCCGCCGCAACATTGGAAAAAGCCGCATGGAAGCAATCGAAAAAAAGGCGGAAGAAAATCAATGCACTTTGTATCAGGCTCTCTGCGATATGGCGGATGCAAAGGAAGATATTCTGAACGGAACTCAGGCAAAACAGTTTATTGATCTGGTGAACAAATTCTATTCAGAAAGTCGTGAAATTCCTGCAAGCGAAGTACTGGCTCATATTATCAACGAAAGCGGTTATGAAAAAATGCTCCGGACGGAGGGAAGTCAGACCCGCCTTGATAATCTGGCAGAATTAAAACAGGCTGTCTATGAATTTGAAACTTCCTGCGGCGAAGAATGTCCGGCAGAATATTTTCTGGCCCATGCAGCTCTTTTGACCGGACTTGATGTTGGCGGAAGTAATGACGCTGTTAAACTGATGACTGTACATACCGCAAAAGGACTTGAGTTTCCTCATGTGTTCCTTTGCGGCATGAACGAAGGCATTTTCCCGTCACGAAAAGTCAAAGATCCGGCAAGCATGGAAGAAGAACGCCGTCTTTGTTTTGTTGCAGTGACTCGTGCCGAACGTTCACTTTATATATCTGATTCAGAAGGCAAGAATCTGGACGGAAGTGTCCGTTATCCAAGCCGTTTTATTTTTGATATTGACCGGAATTGTCTTGAATATACAACAGAGCTTTCTGATCAATTTACAAAAAATGCCAAGAGTTTTATAGAATCCTTTGACAGAGTTCTTGAAGGCCGTGCCCGGACAGCCAGTATGAAAGTGGGCGATGAAATAACCCATGCTATTTTAGGCAAAGGTCAGATTCTGGAAATTTGTGAAGAAGACGGTGCCTTTCTGATTAAGTTTGAAAATATTCCGACACCACGAAAGATTCGTTTCAGTGTTCTCCAGGGATAGCAGACTGCCTTAAGCAGTTCTGCAGGATTTGGGTAGTGAAGGTTTTAAGCGGCTGTCCAGCCTTCGAAGTATTTACGGTTTTCCGAGAGTCTTGCTTTGGCCTGAACTTTCTTTTCAATGTCGCGGACTGCACTTTTTGAAATACCAAGCATATCACCAATTTCGCCCAGAGACATTGGGGTTTCGTAACCGAAGCCGGCGCGGGCTTTGATTACGGTTGATTCACGTGGTGTCAGGGTTTTCAGAAATGCACTGAGTCTTTCATTCAGTTCTTTTCTGAGATATTCTTCTTCGGAAGAAACAGCTACTGAGTCTTTAATGGTTGAGAGGCGTGTTTCAGAATCCGAATCTTCCCCAAGGAAAGAATCCAGGCTTTCATTGCAGATTGCTGCTGACTGGAAATTATTGATGCGTTTTGAATTGAGGCCGCATTCCTTAGCTGTAATGGCAGTTTTTTCTGATTCAGTCATTGTGTCTGGAAGTGAATCCATGTATTTTGTGTATCTGCTTTTTTCAGACTGAACGTTCTGTGGAAGGTGAATCATTGAATCAAGGTTTTTGATTTCATCACCGATTTCTTTTTCAATCCAGCTGCGTGCGTAAGTAATGAGTTTATTTGAACTTTTGAGGTCGAACTTCTGGATAGCTTTTACCAGGCCGATGCATCCGCAGATAATCTGGTCTTCCTGAGTCATGCTTTTGGCATAATAGTTTCTGGCTATGGAAATTACATAGCGCATATGGCTGTTTACCAGTTTTTCAGTTGCTTTACGGTCGCCTTTCTGTGCAGCGATAAGGAGTGCTTTTTCTTCGGAGATAGAGAGGAATGTGTCAGATGTGTTTTTAACAAAAGGGTTGAATGTGTTCATTTTTTTTACTCCATTAGATGTGATTGGCTGTGGGTGGAACCTGCCGAAGCAGGCGCACAGGTTTTCTGTGCAACAATAAGTGGTTGGCGAAGGTTATATGCCGGAAGTCGGGCAAGCAGTTGTTATCCTGCGTATTTGCCGTTAGTGGCTTCAAGCATCTGAAGTTTTGCTTCTTCCTTGCAGCGTTTCTTTGCGTTTTCCTGGATGCGCTTTACTGCTTTTCTGGAAGTTTCGATCTGGACCTGTATTTTAGACAGGGCCTTTTCTGGCGGGAGTTTTGCCCATGCGTCCAGGTTTGCACAGGCTCTGTTCAGACCCGATTCGGAAATCTGATTCTGGTTGTGACGGGAACAGAAGTGAATCTGGATGAGTCTTTTTGTGACGGCAATGATTTCTGCAACCGGTTTCTTTTCGGCTACATCCCTGGCTACTTTGTAAGAGTAGATTTCGTTGATTGTCATAGGACCCCCTTAAAAAAAGATAAAAAGTGATTCAGTAAATATACTGAAGAAATTTTAAATTGGATGACTTTTAAAGAAATAATTTAATTTTTTTCCAAATTATTTTTTTTACCCAAATCCTTCCCTAATAATTTCAAAGAACAACCTCCTGGAGAGGCATAAATATTGTAGTAATTGAGGTGTGTGGAATGGTAATACACCTTGAAAGAATTCGAATTTCAGGTTAAAAAGAAAAGTGAAAGAGGATTATCAGATATGGCAAAAAACTTCCTTGAAATCAATAAGCGTCTTGAAGAAGGTGAAAAAGCAGAAGGCTATTTCCTGAATAGAGTTATCGAAGCAAATATGGGGATTGTCATGGAACTGGCCCATAAGCTGGCAGTGCATAATCATTTTGATTCGGATGAAGAAGAGGATCTGGTTATTATGGGAAGCGTGGGGCTTTCTAATGCTGCTTCAACTTTTGATTCCGGGAAACAGGTTAAGTTTTCAACCTGGGCCACACGTATAGTACGTCAGGAGATGCTTCGCGAAGTTGACCGTATCAAGAAAGGGCAGAAGAAACAGAAGGATTTTGCAGAATTAAGTAAGATTGAAGAATCAGGACCTTTTGTTGACGAGATCGTTGAATCCGTAGTTTACGAAGAAGAACGCGAAAAGCAGAAAGAGCTGGTTACCCGTCTTATCAGAGAAAATACAAAGGGTGTTACTTCCAAGGAACTGGAAGGCAAAATAGATATTTTTCTTGAGTTCAGCGGTCTTGCCGATGGGAAAAGGAAGTCAGTTACTGAAATCAAGGAGAAAACCAACAGAAAGCGTTCCAGTATTATCCGTCATATCCGTTCATGCCAGAGAATCCTTAGAAGTCAGATGGAGCTTCCTCAGAACATGCAGGATGACCATATAAATGAAGCAATAAAGGAAAAGGATTTGATTCTCCTTAATTACATAATAGAAAAAAACAAAGACGGTATTTATCCCAATTCAACAATGATTCTGTCTTCTCCTGTTACTTCCAGATTTTTCTTTTCCCGCTCGGTTTTAAGTGAATCTGTCAGGCGCCTTAAAGATCTGAAAGGCTGCCGTTTCGAACTTATGGGAAGGGGACAGGGATACAAGCTTCTGAATGCAGAGGAGGTAACGAACCTTACAGGTCAGGATAGAGTCGCCATTTCTATTGTGGCCCTGCTTCTGAAGGAATATGAAAATACTCCATTCCAGAAATCCTTCAAATCCATGTGGCACAAGCTTCAGGAAAGCGAAGGTATTATTCTGGAAAACGGAAGTTTTTCTCAGGAACCGGTTTCAATCATTACTGATCCTCTTCCTGAAATTTCCTCATCTGTTTTTAACAAGCTTCTCAATGCCTGCCGTGAACATAAATCCATTACCTTTCAGTATGCCTCTGCTTCCAGTAGTTACGGGGGAAAACGCCGTGCAGATCCTTATCATATAGTTTGCCAGAAAGGCAGCTGGTATCTTTTGTGTTATAACCACAAAACTGAGGATTTCAGGTGGTTTTCATTTTCACGATTTAAGAACGTCACTGTTCTGAATGAAGTGTTTGAGTTCAGGGATGATTTTCGCCTTGACGATTATTTTGATTCAAAGACAGGTATCTTATGGTCCACAGAAAAGAAAAAGGTAAGTATTCTTGTCCATGCGAATATTGCCAGATTCATGGCGGAACGCCAATGGTTCCATGATCAGGAATTGAACTGGAGGGAAACAGGAGAAGTCCAGATAGATTTTTCAACAACAAATCCTCAGGAGCTTTCCCGCTTTATTATGCAGTGGAGTCCGGACATTGAAGTCCTTGCACCTGAAGAATTGAAAAAGGAAATAAAGAAACTGGCGCAAAAAACTGTTTCTTACTATTAAACCTGCAAAAAAAAATCCCGGTCTCCCGGGATTTTTCACATTAGAAGTTTCTGATGAATTCAGAAAGCTGTACAGCCATTTTTTCATGGGTCACAGCACTCGGATGCCAGTCGGCTGCAATTCCGTCGCTTTCCAGCTGAACGGGAAAGGTCAGTGCTTTGATTTGTGCCGAAGGAAATTCTTTCCTGAACATTTCAACTGCTTTTTCTACTGCAGGACAGAGCATCTGTCCCATAACACCCAGACAGCAGATAATTTTTGCTTCAGGAGAGCGGCGATGAACTTCTTCAATCAGAGCGCGGTAAACATTAATGAAGCCAAGATTTCTTTCTTCTATATCGCGTGTAAAACTCTGGTCATTTGTTCCCAGGTTGATTATCACGTAGTCAGGAACATATTCAGCAGCATTCCAGGTTTCAGGATCTTTTTTCAGTCTTAATGCTGCGCTTTTATCTGTGTAAGGCCAGGTACGAGGCATGGTCCATTTGTTGTCAGGAAGATTTACTGCCGGATCAATATAGGTTGAAGTAAGTCCGATACCGCTCCAGGAAATCATATTGTAGTCGGCATTAAGCTTTCTGGCAGTAAGGTAAGCGTAGCCCTTGTCGGCCCGTTCAATTTCTGTGCGGAAAGTATCTTTTTCCCAGACTCCGTCAATTCCGTAGCCGCATGTAATGGAATCCCCGATGTATTCCAGCTTCATGTCATATTTATGTTCCGGAAGTTTTTCCAGTTTGCCGTCAATTTCAAGTCCGGCAAATCCTGCCATACCAAAAGCATTTTCACTGATTTTCATTACGCGGATTTTTACAGTTTTTTCAACAGCACTTTCAAAAAGCAGGATATTGTTTTCCTTTTCAGAAAGTTCAAAACGCTGATTAGCCTGAAGAGAGTAATCTTCGTTCAAATCAGAAATGAAAATGCCAATCCATCCCAGGTTATCTTTTCCCCAGTTTTCAGGGTCACTGATAATTTTTGCAACTGCTTTTTTTCCTGTAAAGGCAAATTCAAAACTTGAAGCAGTCCAGTTAAAAAATCGGACGCCATCCGAATCAAGGCAGCGTCCTTTCCATAAAAGTTGTTCTTTTGAGATATTCATTGTTCAGTTTTCTCTAAATTATTTATCGAAGTTTTTGAAAACAGGTTTGAAAGCAATAAGGTAATCGATGAAAGAGATGTAACTCAGACACAGACAAATGATAAAGAGTCCGATTCCGACTCCCCACATAGTACGCATTGAATTGTAAGGAACTGCGAAACCGCATCTTACGTGAAGTTCAAGAATAAATGCATAAAAAGCGGAAACAATGTACATTACTGTTTTAAGTTTTCCACCTTTTCTTGCAGCAATGGCTGTTCCTTTCATAGCTGCAACCATGCGCAGGAAGGTCATTGTAAGTTCGCGGTAAAAAAGCAGAACAAAAACAAAGGCAGGCATATATCCGCCCATTGGCATTTCAGAACTCATGCTGAACATAAGACAGCAGAAGGAAGACATATGAAGAATTACATCAGCAAACGGATCAAATACTTTTCCAAAATCACTTACTTCATTGTGTTTTCTGGCATAGTGACCGTCCAGGCCATCAGTAATCTCTGCAAAGACGAGATATGGCAGAAGAATAATCATTGATGCTGCTGCAAATTTACCTGTCCAGATTGGAATAAAATATAGAAGAAAAACGATTGGTGCAGAAATAACACGAACAATCGTAAATTTATTTGAAGTACTCATAATACTTCTAGTATCGTTAAAAATCTCGAATAAGTCAAACCGATAAAATGGAAAAGAATATAAAAAAGAGTTATATCGCTGTTATATATTATTTTATATATAATATTATATGAACTGTAAATTTAGAAAATTCCAAAAATTTGGGTTTTTTTTAGAAAATTTTGATATTTCCTTTTTAGTTTAATAGTTTATTATTATTACTTATGAAAGCAACTAAAGTAAAATTGACACCAGCCTCTTGTGCGCTGGATATGGGTGACGGCTCGGAACGCGGTCTTTATGTAAACCAGGATTACCTTCTGCAGAAAATGCGTAAGATTCACCGCGGAATCAGCCTTATGTACTGTTATTATCCACATGATAAAGAATGGCCGCAGCGCGTAAGTGTTGCTTTGCCTGAAAATAAAGCAGGCGGTGCCTGGAACTTCCCTTATGAAGATTATTTCCCTTATCAGGGCGGTAAAAACGGAAACAGAAAAGCAGAACCTTTCTGCTATATGAAAGATATCCGCCAGCACGGAATGGATGTTGTTCTTACAATGACAATTGATCCACATCTGGAAGATGAATATCTGGTTGAAGTTGCAAAAGACCTTCGTTCTTACGGCCGCCTTCTTCTCCGCGTGAACCACGAATGTACAGGAACCTGGTTCTGTTTCAATAAACGCGCAACATATCAGGAAATCGCAGATTTCTTTGTTCGCTTTGCAAACATTATTCATGAATATGCTCCTAACGTACAGATTATTCTCTGCGCAGGTATGTTCCAGAAAGAAACCGGCAAAGTAGAAATGGAAGACATTTTCCTGGAAGCACATAAAGTGGCAGATATCTGGTCAGGAGATCAGTATCTTTCCCTTCACTGGGGATGGCCAAACGATGTTGCAGAAAAAGATAATATCGGCATTACACATACCTGCTATGATGTTGATGAAGTTTACGAAAAAGCAAAGGGAACTCTTTACCGCCTGCGTGAAATCACAGGTCAGGACAAGCCTTTCGTTCTTTCGGAATTGAACGGTGACGGAGATGTTACAGGTGCCTGGGAACAGGCAAACATGATGCGTCACTTTATGGAACGACTGGAACAGGATGATGAAAAATGGCTTTCTGCTTTCACAATGTACCAGTTCCGTGATGACGGACGTCTTGGCTGTGAAGTAACAGATCCAAATAACCCTGAAGTTGGAATTGAACAGCCACTTCTGGGTGCTTACCGCAAGGAAGCACACAAAGATTACTTCTGTACAAAAGCAGTTGCCGACGGCGAAATTGAACTTCCTGCTAAACTCCGCTGGGGTGGAGCTGAAGATGCTGAAGGTGTAGAACTTCCTCTCCATTTCAAGGCAAATCCATGTTTCTGCGAAGTTTACTTCAAGGATGAACTGAAAGACATGAATATGGTTCTGGAACTGGGCGGTTACTGGTTCTATAAAAAGCCTGGTGTTGAATGCGTAGACATGATGAGTTATTTCTTTGAAAATCCTCTGGAAGACAAGGCGGATATGAAGCTTCATATTTATTGTCCTCCAAAGGATGGTATGAATCATCCTGAAAGCGGAGATCCTGACACAACAAACGGTGACTGGATGACAAACGATTACACAGTTCTTCCAAAACTTCCTGAAATCCGCATCCGTTGTTTTGGTGAAGAACCAATGATCGTAAAACGCTACTAAAAAAATTCAATTTTTCTTTACAAAAAAGAAAAGTTCAAACCTTCCTGATTCTGTGATAAATTAATAAAACAGAAATTTTGGGAAGGTTTTTTTTTAGCGACTTAAATAAAGTCGCTAAAAAAAATTGGAGTTTCTTTCAGAAACTCTCTTATTTACGTGTCCGCTACAGCGGACGTTTTATAAATCCTCGTTTGTTGAAACAAACTGCGGTTTATAAAAGTTAGGAAGGTTTTTTTATGTTTAAAAACGACGGTAACAAACTGGTAATAAATCACTGCGGTCTTGAAACCTGGATTGAAGCCTGGGGAAAGGATTCTGTCCGTGTCCGCGTTATGAAAGAAGGGGACAGCCCCCTCCACGACTGGGCTCTGGATACAATCCCGGAAACAACAGATTCTTCTATATTAATCGAAGATGTAGAAATTTCAGAACCGTGGCATGTTCATTATGAAAATCCGGAAAGTCATATACAGAAGTTCCAGGAAGCAAGCCTTACAAACGGTTCCATGCAGGTTCGTGTAAATTTTGAAGGCTGGATTTCTTTCTGGCAGATTAATGATGACGGAGAAGAAAAACTTCTTCTGGAAGAACAGTGGCGTAACCGCTGGAGAATTGACCGTTACTGTGTACCTCTGAATACAATGGGACGTGAGGTTTTCAAAAACAAAACTTCTGATGACAACCTGATTAATGCCCGTTTTGAAGCATATGATAACGAAAAACTTTTTGGTATGGGACAGTATCAGGATTCCCATCTGGATAAAAAAGGCGGAGTCTGGGAGCTGGCACAAAGAAACAGCCAGGCTTCTGTTCCATTTGTAGTTTCAAACCGCGGCTACGGTTTTTTATGGAATAACCCTGCCATTGGTACTGCTGCTTTCGGAACCAACGGAACTGTATGGACCTGTCCCCAGGCAGACAAAATTGATTACTGGGTAACCTGCGGAACTCCTCTTGAATGTGAAAAGAATTATGCGTCAGTTACCGGCTTTACTCCAATGATGCCTGATTTTGCCATGGGCTTCTGGCAGTGCAAGCTGCGTTACAGAACCCAGGATGAAGTTCTTTCCGTTGCCCGCGAGTATAAAAGAAGAAATCTTCCATTAGACGTAATTGTAATCGACTTTTTCCACTGGACCTGTCAGGGAGACTTCAAATTTGATCCTGAAGACTGGCCTGATCCTGAAGCCATGGTAAAGGAACTTTCTGCCATGAATGTAAAGCTTATGGTTTCTGTCTGGCCAACCATCGATGAACGTTCAGAAAACTATGATTACATGAAAGAACACGGACTTCTCATCAGCTTCACAGAAGGCAAAGGCTTCAATATGGACTGGATGGGGAACACTGTTTTCTTTGATACAACAAATCCTGAAACCCGCAAATTTGTCTGGGAAAAATGTAAGGAAAATTATTTCAAAAAAGGCATCGACCTTTTCTGGCTTGATGAAGCTGAACCTGAGTACGGCAACTACGACTTTACTAAGTTCGGCTATCAGATGGGACCTGCCATGACCTGTTCAAATATCTATCCGAAATATTACGCCCAGGGATGGTATGACGGACTTAAAGAAAGCGGAGTAGAAAACCCTATCAGTTTAATTCGCTGTGCCTGGGCCGGAAGCCAGCGCTACGGCACTGTCTGCTGGTCAGGAGACATTCATTCTGATTTCAAATCTTTAAGAGACAACCTGCAGGCCGGACTTTCCATGGCTACAGCCGGAATCCCGTGGTGGACAACTGATATCGGCGGTTTCCTTGGAGGTGATATTCACAACGAAAGTTTCCGCGAACTTATTGTCCGCTGGTTTGCCTGGGGTGTTTTCTGTCCTGTTATGCGCCTTCACGGGGAACGACCTCCTTTCAAAACTCTGGAAAAACCATATCACGAAATCCGGGGCCATCAGATCAAGCAGATGGAAAGCGGTCAGGACAATGAAATCTGGAGCTTTGGAGATGAAGTTTACCAGATGATGGCACCTCTCCTTCAGCTTCGTGCCCGTCTTAAGCCCTACATTACAGAAATTATGAAGGCTGCCCATGAAGAAGGGGAACCTGTAATGCGTCCGCTTTTCTTTGACTTCGCCGAAGATGAATGTGCCTGGATGGTAGAAGACCAGTATATGTTCGGTCCAAAGCTTCTTGTTGCTCCTGTAACAGAGGAAGGCGCAGACAGCCGTTCCGTTTATCTTCCTGAACTTCAGAAAGGGGAAAAGTGGCTCGAAGCGGTTACCGGAAAAAAATATAAGGGGGGACAGATGGTAAAAGCCGCCGCTCCTCTTGGTAAAATTCCGGTATTTACCCGCGGAGATTTTGATATCAAACTGTTTTAATTAAAAGCAGACATTTTTCAGCATTCTGAAATTGTCATTTTTCATTTGAAAAGAACCGGTGGTTGACTGCAGGCCCTGATCTTGACGAAGGGTTGAAGGGCTGAAACTACCGGTTTTTTATTGGAGATTTTTGACATTTACTATATTTATGGTGTATTATATTAAGGATGTACTATGCCCTGATTGTTGGCAGTGCACTATAAGGAGAAAAAAATGAAACACTTAAAATTTGCTGTAATCTCAGCACTGTTCCTTTCTGTATTTGCAATTACAGGTTGTGAATTGTTCAAACAGGTAGAAGAATTAACCACAGACAAGTGGTGTCAGAAAACTGTTACTTACACTAAAGCAACTGAAGAGGAAGATGCAAAAACTCTGGATGTTTACTTTATCTGGGCAACAGAAGAAGATTCTGACAAAGGTATTGTAAAAGGTCTGAATGTTCTGGTTCAGGCCGAAGGAAAAGCCGTAAGTATTCTTGGTACTGAAGTAACAAGCGGCCAGTATTACTACATTTTCAATATCGGTGAAAACAAAAAAATTGAGGATCTTGAAGGAGCAGATCTTGCAGAAACTGATGCAATCGATGCAGAAAAGAAGAAGCTGATTATGTCTCAGGAACTGACAAGTTCAAAATGGGCAGCTGCTTATATTGCCTGCTTTAATAAAGATTCCCGCAATGTGGGAACTCCTGCTGCTCTGAAAGGCGGAAACTGGCTGAAAATCGGAACATTAAATGAAGATTTCAGTCTGAAACAGGTTGTTGCTGAAGCCCTTCTTGATACACTTCTCGGATAATTAAGTTCAATTACGGGTACCTTATGACAAAGATGAAAAAGATTCTTTCTTTTTTTATTCTTCTCTTTTCTTTTGCTTCGCTTAATGCCGCAGACGGCGTTATGTGGGGTGAAAAAGGTATCCGTGTTGTAAAAACGGTCTGGTTTGATATTATTTATCCGCCGGACTCAGAACAGAGTGCTGCTCTGCTGGTTCAGAATGCAGACAGTATTTATGTGGAAGTGGCAGCTTTGTACGGACGAAAACCACAGGTTCGGTTTCCTGTAGTTCTCAGTCCGAAGACAGAGCAGTATAACGCTTACTATTCAAGTGCGCCTTACTGCAGAATTGTTCTGTATGATACAGCAGTTGCTCCTTCCCTGACTGTTTTTTCAAATGATCTTCTTTCGACTTTCCGACATGAACTTACACATGCATTAACCTTCAATCTGAAAAATGGATTCTGGTCCTTTATGGGAGAATTATTCGGAGAATGCATCAGTCCTGCTTCAGTGACGTCACTGGGCTGGGCTGAAGGTGCGGCTGTAACATCGGAATCTGCAAACGGGGAAGGGCGTTTGAATGATGAATATTCACTTCATGTAGTAAAACAGGCAAAACTGGAAAACAAGTTCCCTTCATATCAGGATGAAAAGGGAGCAACAGATACATATCCTGCCGGAAGTTTCTATATGTTCAACGGAGCCTTTAACCAGTGGCTTCAGGACAAATACGGCATGGATAAATATGCAGAGTTCTGGTACCGCTGCGATAATTTTTATACTTTCGCAGTTGAAGGTATTTTCCGCCGGATTTATGGAATTTCTCTGAAAAAAGCATGGACTCAGTTCCGTGACAGTTTTGAAGTTCCGGACATTCCGGGTAATCCTCTGTTTTCTTCCATCGTAACAGATTTCTACTCTCCATTCGGAGAGTATTATTCAGCAAAGAACTTGTCCGGGGCTCTTTATAACAGTCTGTGCATTTCAGAAAGAGGTTATGCCTGGATTGAAAGCAAGAGCAGTTCGGTATGGCTGAATAACAACAAGATTTTTACTCTTCGCGGAGTAGAAAAAATCAGTATGTCCCAGGACGGCCGTTTTATGGCTGTTTCTTATACCGATGTCCTGGATACAACTTATACTAAAAAAGTAAAAATTTATGATCTGGATGAAAAATCCTGGGTTTCACTTAAAGACTCGGGTTCCAGCGATGCTGCAGTATTCTGTTCTGACGGACAGTACTTTGTGGCATTAATGGGTTTTGAAAGCCAGAAAAAATGGATAGAAATTAAAAAGCTGGTTTTAAGAGCTGACGGTATTATTAAAGGAATTGAAACAGTAAAAACCGTATCAGTTCCTGAAGATACAATGCCTCTTTACTTTACCGGCATTAAATCAAATAAATTTTCATATGCATTTGTAAAAAAGGCAGGGATGAAATACTCAATCTGCCTTGCTTCTGAAGCAGAAGGAAAAATAAAAGAGTATTCTCTGCCTTATGACCGGATGGTGGTTCGCGGACTTTCCTGTTCAGATGGGAAAACACTTTTGTTCTCATGGACAAAACCAGGTTCAATGCCTCGTCTCGGAAAACTGAATACAGTTACTTCTGAAATGACTCTTTATGAAGATGATCTTTCCGGAGGTATTTTTAATCCTGTAAACAACGGCGATTCAATTGTTTACGAAGGTCATTTCTACCGTCAGAACCGGCTTCTGGTTCTTGATGAATCGGCTATGAGAACGGAATACAAATCTCCTGTAGATACAGAAGAGGTTTTCTTTGTTGTTCCTAAAGATTCCAGAACTTATGAAAAATTCCTGGAGAAATCAAAAAAATATTCAGGCTTTAACGGATATAAGGGTGTACTTCTTCCGGTTTCAGTTGCCGAATCAGTGGAACTGAATGCTCTGAAAGAGGATGATTCATTCGGATCAACAAATTTTTGTTTCCTGGGAGCCACTTATTTAAGTTCGAATCCATGGGGTTCCAATAATCTGATTATTGCTGCCGGTTATTCACCTTTTGCCGAAAGAACAACTGCAAATCTTAAGGTTACCGGAGGAACAGATACCAGTTTCTTCGCCTGGAATATTGGCGCCCAGACTGAATTCCAGAAACTGAATTTTGCCCAGGTTTTCGGAAATCTTGATTTTACCTTCCGTTTCCCTGCTGGAAAAACAGCTTATATTGGACTTTCAAACCAGCTTTTGGGAGCTCTTGTAAATACAAAGGTTGAAACTGTTTCTGCCAGACCGGATTTTTCTCTTATTGATGATAAGGCTTCCTTATGGTATTCGAATGTTCATAAAACAGGACCAGGTTATTTCGAAAATGCCGGCTTCTCTATGGGTGTAAATGCAGAAGGAACATGTTTCATAATGAATATTTCAGGAGCTTCTTTGAATCCGCAGCTGGGAATCTCGGATTTATCTCCGTTTATTAATATTTATCTTCCAAAACTGGTTCCTTTAGCCTGCAGAAATATGCTTACTTACAACATGCCTGTTGTTTTGAGCGGGTCTTGTCAGGTTATTGGTGACATGGAGCTGGAAGGAAATGCAGATGTCTGTCTTTTTGGAGCAGATATTCAGAAAGGACTTCCGGTTTTTACCTGTCTGTTTGTAAACCGGATTTATCTGAATGCAGGATATAATGTCGTTTTTGCTGAAAAAGGAAACATTCCTTACAGCGATAAGGTATATGTTAAGGGTACTTTAGGGTTCACACCGAACCTTTCAAGTATTCTTTATACAGAGGTTTTCGGATCAATGGAATTATTCATCAGGGATCCGAAAGAAGGAAAAATGGATTATCAGTTTTCATTTGGCATTCAAACAGCCTTATAGAAAACAGATAAAATTTTGTTAGAGGGATTTGGTAAAGTTTAAAGGTTTTTTTGCCGATAAACAAAAAGGAAATTTCTATAATTGTTTTAAAGAGGTGATTTTATATGAATTTCAAGCGTAGTGTATCATTGTTACTCTTCTTTTCGATTATCATGACTTCGGCGGTAGCCCGCGGAAAGAAGGATATTGAAGAAAAAGAAGTTGAAAACCTGAACAGCTGGCAGGAACAATTCGATCTTACAGAGAAGAAAAAAGGTAAGTATAACATCATGATTACAGCGACAGACCTTGGTGGAAACACTTATGTTGAAGGTCCGCATAATATTCTTGTTGATCCTGATTCTGACCTGTGTGTTCCTGGTATTACAAACCCAATTCCAAATATGCGAGTTGTCGGAAACCTGAACATCGTTGGTACCTGTATTGATGACGATGGCGTAAAAAAGGTTGAACTCATTCTGGACGGGGAAAAAACTGTAACTGCCGTTGGTGGTGAATTCTGGTCATATTACCTTGATACTTCAGACCTGGAAGAAGGTTCTCATTCTATAGAAGTCGTTGGATATGATATTAACGACCTTGAAGGAAAACATACAAAACTCGTATGGCAGCTTGACCGCCGTCAGCCTGTAACTTCTGTAAAAGAAAAAGACATGGTTACAGATAAAGCTATGGGACAGCTGGTTTCCGGAAATGTTAAATTTGCCGGTCTCGTAGAAGACGGAAACGGAATCAGATCTCTGGCTTACTCTCTGGATAACGGAGAAACTTTCCGCCAGATAAAGATTAAGACAAACGAAAAGAAAAAGAATGCTGAATTCGAAGTAATAGTAAATACAAAGGAATTTAATGATGGACCAGCTGTTATCTGGTTCAAAGCTGTAGATAACTCTGGTTCTACAGGTATTTATTCATTCCTTTACTTTATTGATAATACAAAACCAGACGTAAAAATTATTTCACCTGTAAAAGATGAAGAAGTAAACGGAAAATTCTCGGTAGCCGGTCATGCAAAAGATGCAATTGGAATCACCTCTCTTAATTGGACTTTTGGAACAGAATCTGGCGAAGTTGAACTTATCCCTGGTAACCCTTACTGGAGTCTGGACTTCGATACTACAGGTCAGAAAATAAAATCACAGAAATTTTCTATTACAGCAGTTGACGCTGCTTCAAACGTTGTTACTGTTTCACAGAATATCGTAATTAACCAGGAACTGGATAAACCTGTTGTTACTATTTCTCAGCCGGTTGCCGGAAGCCTCTATGGTGATGCAGATGAACTTTATGTTCGTGGTATTGCAGTTGATGATGATGCAGTAGAAGGTGTAAATGTTTCACTGGACGGTGGGGAAGCAATTTATCAGGAAACAAAAGGTGATTTCTACCTTAGTCTTGGTTCTGCTGCTGAACTTGGAACCGGAAAACATAAAGTAACTGTTACAGCTGTTGATGTAAACGGGGTAGTGGGAAATCCTGTTACTGTTGATTTCTCTACAATGGGAAAAGTTCCTCAGTACGGTGAACCAGTAATCAATATTGGAAAAGAAACTCTTCCATTTATCAATGGAATTGAAATCCATCCAGAAAGCGGCTCTTCTTTTGCTCTTGATATTTCATCTACAGCCGGAATTAAAGCAGTTCACACAGAACTTACAAGCGGAAAAAGCGAACCTGTTGTTACAGATGTTACTCTGAAAAATGTAACAGGCTATAAAGCAGTTATTCCTGTAACAAAAGATACCTCAAAAGGAATTGTAAAAGTAAAAGTAACTGCAACAGATATTTACGACAGAACAGCTGATTACTATGCTCTTATGTATATTACAAATACAACTACAATCAAACAGGCAACTCCTGCTGTTGTATTCGATGATTCAAGGGTAGTTGTAGAAGATGGAAAGGGACTTATTGTTAATAACTCTGAATTCCCTGCTTCCGGATATCTCCTTGGTGGAACTGCAAAAAAAGTTGAACTGGTTCCGGAAACACCATTTGCCAAAGCTGTTCTTAAGGGAAATCAGATTCAGCTTATTCCTGGAAATGCAAAAGGATCTTCAGAACCTGTTGTTGTTCGTGTAACAACAGCAAAGGAAGATACTTACGATTCTATTCCTCTGGTATTCTCAAATGACACTGCAGTTCCTGCTCTTTCAATCAATAATTACTCTGCTTCAGATCCAGTAAATCTTTTCACAGAATATTCAGAAGACGGAACAATCCTGAATAAAGACGCCACAATCACAGGTAAGGCAACCTGTGAAACTGGAATGAATAAAGTAAAATACCGTATTCTCCAGGCATCTGTAGCAATGGATCCTGCAAAGAAAATCATTAAGACAGTAAATGGTCCGGTTGTTCCGGAAGAATTTACTGATGCTTCTTACAATGCAGACGACGGAACCTTTACAATCAATATTCCTTCGGCAGCAATGGTGCCAGGCGTAAATCTGGTTGAAGTAGTTGCTGTCAGCTCTGCAGGTAATATAACAACAAAAACAGTATGCTTTACTGTAATGCCTGACATTGTTGAAGACGCAAAAGGAAAGCTTCCTGCTCCAAAAGCACCAGCAATTGTATGGTTCAACGGAAATGATGTTTATGCAGCCGGTGTATACCAGGGAACTCTGGAAGAAACTTTCCATACATTCCCTCGTGCAGATATGGCAGAAGGAAATAATGCTCTTGCATGGAGCACAACTCCATCTGAAACAGGAAAGCCGGTTTCAGGAAAATATACTGCTGTGAAGAGTCCTACACTTTCTGCAAACTTTGCTCTTGTAAACGGCGAAACTTATATGAGTGGTATGCCGGTTTCATTGCAGTACGGAAATGACAAAACAGTAGTTGCTGGAACAGTAACCGCTTATATTGATACTGGTGCTGTAGTTAATTCAGCAGCTTATGAAATCTATGGTGACGAAATTTACGGTGGTGATGTAAAACAGTCTGGTAATGCAAAACTGATTAAACCTCTTGCCGGAGAAACAAGATGGACTGCAGAAATCCCACTGAAAAACCTTCCTGCCCGTGTTACAAAAATCAAGCTTAATATTAAAGCCGGTGGAATGACACAGTCTATCGAAGGTTCAGTAGAAATCGTTCGTCCAAAAGAAGAAACACAGGCAGACGATGACGAAAATATCTATACAATCAATTCAGCTGATGTTGAATATGATTCAAGAGAAGACCGTTATCTGATGACAACAGATTCTAAATACTACTATTATGCTAACTATCCGGCTCCACTGAGTGTTGAACTGGTTGGTGCAGATGATGGCCTTTCAATTAAAAATGAAGGCAACCTCATTACTCTTCAGCCTGTAAAAGACGGCATCTACAAAAATGTAACCATTAAAGTTACAGATGTCCTGCAGGATGTTCATGAATCAAAACCTCTGAATTTCAGTGTTGACGGAACAGCTCCTGATGTAGTAATTGCTACTCCGGCAATGCATGACTGGGTACACGATCTGATTACAATTTCCGGAACAGCAGCTGATTCACTGGGAATCAAAACAGTTGAATACTCTCTTGATAACGGTGAAAAATGGCAGTCCCTCGACTTCACTCCTGGTGATGAGAACAATCTTGGCGTTACCTTCTCAAAAGAAGTAAGCATTGCAGCTATTGAAGATGGTCTTGTTCAGGTTGATGTTCGCGCAACAGATAAGTTCGGAAATGTTTCTTGTCAGCGTATTTCAATTTTCAAAGATACAACTCCACCGGAAGTAAACGTAATTGTTCCTTCTGAAGAAGATATTGTAAACGGTGAAACTCTTATTGTATTCAGTGTAAAAGATAACTTCAGATACAATAAAACAGAATATATTCTTCCACCAAATGTTGCTGCCGAAAGAGGAGATGCTGCAAAGAATACAGAAATTCCGGCTCGTCCTCTGATTGCAACTTTGATTGGAACAACTGACTGTCCTATTGAAGATTCAATGGGATTTGACTTCTATGATGATGCAGGAAACAAAACTCATATCGCTTCTTGGAAATTCCTTATCGATAATGAATCTGACCTTCCTGTTTCAGAAATCCATGTTCCGGAAGAAAATCAGGTAATTACCCGCGACTTTACAATTTCCGGTATCGTTACAGATGATGATGGCGATACAGAAATCTACTATAAAATCGATGACGGGGAATATATCAAATACCCTGAAAGAGGAACAGGCTTCTCTATTAATGTTCCGCTTTCGGCAATGGTCGATAACGAACACTCTGTAACTGTATACGCAGTTGACCTTAACGGAGTTAAAGGTGCTGAAGTTGTAAGAAACTTCCGCGTTTCTCTTGCAGAACCAAAAGCCGTTCTTGTAAGCCCTGATATGGATACTTCGGTTCGTGGCGTTGTAACACTTTCCGGTTGGGCAAATGACGAAAACGGAATCGAAAAGGTTCTGGTATCTCTGGACAACGGTAACTCATACAATGATGCCGAACTGACTTTCGCTGAAGGTTCAGATGCTGACTGGGAATACACAGTAGATTCCCGTGCTATCCCTGGTGGTTCACAGGTTGTATTCCTTAAGATCTTCGATAAATATGGTATTCAGGGATTGTATTCAAGTTTGATTTATGTTGATAACAATGCTCCAGTGCTGACTCTCGAACTTCCAAAAGATGAATCTACAACAACAGGTCACTTGTTCTTCTCTGGATTCTCTTACGATAACGTAGATATTACAGACATGCATGTTACAATCAGAAATCTGGATAGAAGCGGAACTCCATTTGTTCAGAAAATGCAGATTGAACGTGTTATCGGTAAATACATCGACATTACTTCTCTGGATGACGGATTCTATAACGTTGAACTTACAGCAACTGACGCTGCCGGTAACTCAACAAGTGTAAGCCGTAATATTCACCTGGATAAAAATCAGCCTGACGCAGTTGTTGATATTCTTTATCCGTTGAACGGTGAACATAAAACAGGTGAGTTCAATATTTATGGACAGGCTTCATCAGAAAAGAAAATTTCTCTCCTGAACCTGTTCATTGATGACAAGTTTGTAGCTGAAACTGAACTTACAGATTCAGGTTTCTACCGCTTCCCAATCAACCATGAACAGATGAGTGACGGTGTTCATACTTACCGTATCGAAGCTCTTCTGGATACTGGTGTGAAGGTTTCTTCTCCGGTTCAGAAGATTACTTACAGTGCTTATGGTCCATGGGTAACAATCGATAACTTTGTATACGGATCATTTGCTATGAACCGTCCAATGATTACAGGTCGTGCCGGATATGCAATGGATGAAGAAGTAGTTCTTTATGCAAAATCGAGAGAAGCTCCTGCTATCCTTAAAGAAGAGATTGCCGGCAAAGCAGTAGAAAAAGTTGAACTGTCAATGGACAATGGCCGTTCATTTATTCCTCTTTCTGAAACAGGAAAATGGGAATATCGTATCGAAAATATGGACTGGACTGAAGGCTATCACTTCCTCCTTCTTCGCGCAACAATGAAGAATGGTGAAGTTGCAATCGAACGTACAATTGTTCAGATTGACAATACACGTCCATCAATCCACCTGATTTCTCCTGAAATCGGTAAGTCATATAACCAGAATCTGGTATTCTCTGGACTTTCGAGCGACGATGTTGGACTTGAAAGTGTAACAGTAACCTTACGTCCTGGAGATAAATCTCAGTACGAAGTTCCTGCCTTCATTCAGGGACTTTACATCGATGCAAACTTCTGGGGTGCTTCACTGTACAGCATTGGTGCAGGTCTTACCTTCTTTGATGACAACGTTAAGCTTCAGGGACAGTTCGGTCAGTTTACACAGGAACAGCGTAACTGGGTTTCCGGAGTCCTTGGTTTGGCTCAGACAGAAGCCCGTTATGGTGGTAATATATTCGGATTCAAGCTGCTTGCCAACGTTTCAACAATTCCATTTGCCTATTTCTTCGGTCATGACTGGGACTGGCTTAGTGCAAGTTTTGCTCTTGGTGCAAACTTCTCATACTTTAGTGAAACAAACTCAGGACAGGGACAGACACTTTCAGCTGTTCTTGGACAGCTGGAATTCCCACGTGTTCAGTTACCAAACAGAAAGATGTTCAGTACATTCTCCGGATACACTGAATTTGCAGGATGGTTCATTCCTACTGACGTTCAGGCTGGTTCAGGATCAGATGGTCCGGCCCGATTTGTTCCTCAGTTCTCAATTGGTATTCGTGTAAACGTATTCTAATAGAAACAGCAAATTATCAGGAACCTGGGTGGTTCCTGATAAAAAAAGGGACTGACCGAAAAGTAATAATTACGGCGGATACTTTGATAATTTCAAGGTTCACCGTAATTAATGCTTTGGGACAGTCCCTTTTTTATTTATTTTTAACTATTACTTTATCTGTTAAAACATTTACATTTTAATTTTTTTTTCAGCTATTATTTTCCGCTCATAAACATTTTCATAGGAAATGTAACTCTGATTCCGGTATATAAAACCAGGCCGCCGCACAGAGAATCAAAAAAGTTCATGGCAGAGTTGTCAGGGTTATTATAAACAGTGTAAGAAATGTCCTGTGCCAGCTGGACTTTTACATCTCCCGAAGTAAAGGATGGTGCTGTAAGTGACAGTCCCAGAGTTCCAGGGAAGATTGAAGGGCTGACTTCTTTTTTAGATTCTTTCATTACTCCGTTTGAAAAAGCAAAAACAGGTCCAACATAGAATCTCATGTAGTCATTAATGGTGAAGGTAAGGTTTACTGGGAGCTGAATCAAATCCATCCAGTAATTCCATCTGAATCCAAGGCTTAAACCAGGCTGAAGATAAACATCCGAAAAGCGTGCATTTGCGGAAAAATCCAGACCTCTGAAGGTTGGAATAAAACTGTTCGGATTAAAAAGTGCCCAGTCAAAATAAGCAGAGGTATCAAATACTAAAGATTCAACGCTGATTTCATTTGTAGTTGAATTCTTGCTGCTTGCAGCGGCTGTTTTTTCAGGTTCTTCCTTTTTTTCCTGTGGTTTTTCTGCAACAACAGGTTTCTTTGTTTTTGCAGAATTGTAAATCTGTCCGGCACCCAGGTATTTGTCTTTCCAGTAACTTTCTTTCAGTGAAGATAGAACAACTCCGGTATTGGGACCATCACTTAAAGCTGAAATGAACTGGTCATTTCCGATATAAATTCCAACATGTGAAACAGTTCCTGTAGAAGTGGTTGCAAAAAACAGAAGGTCCCCGGGTTCTTTTTCATTGTCTGGTATTTGTTTTGCTTTTGAAAACAGGGCTTTTGCAGTGCGTGGAAGCTGGGTTTTGTTTGATTCCCGGGCAACAAAATATATGAGTCCTGAACAGTCAAAGGAATCAGGACCAGTGGCACCATAAACATAAGGAGCGCCAATATGTTTTTTAGCTTCTGCAACAAGGTTTGCTCTGTATTCTGCTGCATTCTCTGCAGTCATTTCTTCTGCGTAAAGCGGTAAAGCGGTCAGACAAAGGAAAACTGCAACAGCAGAGGCTAATTTACGTTTGTGTTTAAGAAAGAATGATAGTTTTTCGTTACTCATATTTAGATTATCGAATATTTTTTCCTTTTATTTAATGTAGTGTTACAATAATAATAGGAAAGAGGAAGTCAGGCTACATTTTGGAGATTTTTATGAGTAAAAAAGTTCGTATCCCATGGGCTTGTCTTGAGCCATGGAAAGGTAAAGTTTTTAAGGGTGAATGGCCAACCTTTGCCGAAATGATTACTATTTCTGCTGAGCGTTTCCCGGAAAGACCATGTTTCACTGATTTTGAAGGACCAGGGGAGTCAAAAAACACCCTTACTTATTCTGAAGTTTATGCAAAAGTTCAGCAGCTTTCAAAATGGATGGTTGCTCAGGGAATAAAAAAAGGTGATAAAATTGCTGTGACCGGAAAAAACAGTCCTCAGTGGGCTCTGGTTTATCTGGCAACTTTTTTTGCCAGCGGTATTGTAATTCCTATTGATAACGGGCTCCATGAAAATGAAGCCGGAAATCTGATAAAAACTGCAGAGCCAAAGCTTATTTTTACTGATGATGAAAAGAAAGGTTATTTCCGTCAGAATTTTTCTCACATTCCGGTTTATTCCCTGCAGCCCAAAGAAGAAGAAACTTATGTTTACAATCTGAAAACTGATCGTGAAATTGAACCAAACGAGCCGGTCCAGGAAAATGATACCGCAGCGATTCTTTTCACTTCGGGAACAACCGGTGTTCCTAAAGGTGTAATGCTCAGTCATAAGAATCTTATTTCTGACTGTTTCATTGCGCAGACAAATCTCGAGATTTTCTGTACCGATGTTTTCTATGCTCTTCTTCCGATTCACCACGGATATACTATGCAGGCAGCATTCATTAATCCGCTTTCAGTTGGTGCTGAGATTGTATTCGGAAAAAGTATGGCCGTAACCCGCCTGATGAAAGAATTACGGGAAGGAAAAATTACGATTATGCTTGGGGTTCCTCTTTTGTATAACAAACTGATTGCAGGAATCACAAAGGGAATTAACAGCAAAGGAAAAGTTGTTGCAGGCTTAATGAACGGGCTTGGAGGAATTTCTTATTTCTGTAAAAAAGCATTTAATTTTAATCCAGGAAAAACTCTGTTCAAGGCTGTTCTCAAACAGGCAAATATTTATACTCTCAGGGTTGCAATTTGTGGCGGTGGTCCATTAAGTCCCGATGTTTTCAAAAAGTATAATGAAATGGGTATAGATTTTATTCAGGGATATGGTCTTACAGAAACTTCTCCAATTATTACTCTTAATCCGGTTGAACATTTTAAGATTGAAAGCGTTGGCCGTGATTTTTCTCCTTATGAGGAAATAAAAATCATTGATATTGAAAAATATTCAACACCGGGAGAAAGACCAATCGGAGAAATTGTAGTCAAAGGACCGATGGTAATGCAGGGGTACTACAATATGCCTGAAGAAACTGCAAAAATGTTTACAGACGACGGCTTCTTCAAAACCGGAGACCTGGGCTGGATGGATGATGAACATTATGTAATGCTTTGTGGCCGTGCAAAGAATCTGATTGTAACCAGTGGCGGTAAGAATGTTTATCCGGAAGAAATAGAAGATGCATTCCAGATGTATACAAATGTTCAGCAGATAATGGTTCAGGGGTACGATTCCGGAAATGGAGAAGAAATTGAAGCCTTGATTTATCCATCTGATTCGGTTTTCGAAACTCTTGGTTTGAAGAGGGAAGAGGCCTGGAACAGCAAAGAAGTGGCAGATGTAATAAAAGAAGCAGTTGATGCTGTAAATAAGCTTCAGCAGCCTTATGCCCGTATTACCAGAACAACAATTCTTGAAACACCTTTGGCTCAGACGACTACTCTGAAGGTTAAACGAAATTACAAAAAATAATACAAAAAAGGCGTCCGTACGGACGCCTTTTTTGTTGGGTTTACCTGAAATAATGAAGCTTTTTTATGACAGTTTAGTCTGGCTTCACAGGATTTTGTAAAACTGATTATTTGTCAGCTTTTTTTGTTGTTTTTTTAGCAGTGGTTTTTTTTGCTGGTTTTTCTGCTTTTTCGTCATCAGCTTTTTTAGCAGCTGTTTTTCTGACTGTCTTCTTTTTAAGACCTTCTGTACAGGTTACAACAACAGAGTTGTCTGCATTTGAATAAGGTGCAGGAATATATTTGTCTGCTTTCCAGTCATTTTCCCATTTTGTTCCATCCAGCAGATAGCGGAACTGGTATTCTTTGTTTGGGTCCAGTGTAAGAGTAATAGAGAATGATCCGTCTTTGCCCATTTTCAAAGAATTGTCTGTGCTGCTCCAGCTGTTGAAATCGCCAGCAATGTTGATAGTTTTTGCGCCCTGAGCAGCTTCTGCAGAAACAGTAAATGTAACTTCAACTTTACCGTCTGCTGTTAAAACTTTACTTAATGCCATTTTGGTCTCCTAAATTCGTTCCCACCAAAAGTTATAGATAATGGAGATATTATATAAAGATATAACAAAATTGTAAATAAATAGGGAATTTTTTCTGTTGACAAAATGAAAAATATAGTTTCTGAAAACGTTTTCGTGAAGTTAAAAATTATTGCCACGAATCATTTTAATCAGTATATTAATAACAACATCACTTATCCGCTGATTTATCCAAATTGCCGGCGGTAAAAAGCACCCGTATGGGAGCTTAAGAGCTAAACAGGAGGTCCATAAAATGGATTCTATCTCTATCAAAAATCACACACTTTTTACTTCTGAATCAGTTGGCGAAGGCCATCCTGACAAAGTCTGCGACCAGATTTCTGACGCAATTCTTGACCGCTGTCTGCAGCTTGACCCTGCTGCTCATGTTGCCTGTGAAACTTTTGCAACAACAAACTTCATTCTTGTTGGAGGCGAAATCGGTTTCCAGACAGGAACAAAAGAAGAACAGGAAGCAAATGTAGACAAAATCATGTCCGAAGCCGAAACAATTGCCCGTAATGTTGCAATCCGCATCGGTTATGTTTCTGATGATGTAGGGCTCAACGGTTACCGCTGCGAATTTCTGAACAAACTTCACGCTCAGTCTGCTGATATTAATCAGGGAGTTGTTGGTGAAGGTGTTGAAAACAAAGGTGAACAGGGAGCCGGAGACCAGGGAATGATGTTCGGTTTTGCATGTAATGAAACACCTGAACTTATGCCTGCTACAGTATATTATTCACATCAGCTGCTTCTTAAGGCACATGAACTTCGTCATGACGGAAAAATCGAATGGCTCAGACCTGATGCGAAAAGCCAGGTAACAATTGAATATGACGGACATAAGCCTGTTCGTATTGATGCCGTAGTTATTTCTCACCAGCATGATCAGATTATTGATGGTATCGATGCCCGTGCTTCAAAAGAAAATGAAGCCAAAGTTCATGCAATTATTGAAAAAACACTCATTGAAGAAGTAATCAAACCTGTTCTCGAACCAACAGGACTTCTGGACGAAAATACAAAATACCATATTAATCCGACAGGAAGCTTTATTACAGGTGGTCCTGACGGGGACTCAGGCCTTACTGGACGTAAAATCATTGTTGATACATACGGTGGAATGGGACGTCACGGTGGCGGTGCTTTCTCAGGAAAAGATCCTTCAAAGGTTGACCGTTCTGCTGCTTATATGGCCCGTTATATTGCAAAGAATATTGTTGCTGCCGGTCTTTCAGACAGAGCAGAAGTTGAACTTGCATATGCTATCGGTGTTGCAAAACCTGTTTCAATTATGGTTGAAACTTTCGGAACAGAAAAAGTTGAAGTTTCAAAAATCGTTGATGCAGTAAACAAAGTATTCGACTGCCGCCCTGCAGGAATTGTTTCAACACTGAATCTGAAACAGCCGATTTACAGCAAAACAGCTTCTTACGGACATTTCGGACGTCCAGAATTCCCTTGGGAAAAAACAGACAAAGTTGACGCCCTTAAAGCAGCATTGTAAGTTATAATAATCGGGGAGCTTAAAGTTCCCCATATTTTTTATGAAAAATACAAACATCAGTGAAATTTACAAACGTCTTCAGTCTCAGAATCCAAATCCGGCTTCTGAGCTGGACTATGTAAATGCTTATACTCTTCTGGTTGCAGTTGTTCTCAGCGCCCAGGCAACAGATAAATCAGTGAATATCGCTACAGAACCTTTGTTCAAAATTGTTACTACGCCTGAACAGATGGTTGCTCTGGGTGAAGAAAATTTAATTTCCTATATCAAATCAATTGGACTTTATAAAAACAAGGCAAAGCACGTAATTGCTTTATCCGAGAAACTCATTGCAGATTTCAATTCAGAAGTTCCCTCTTCACGTGAAGACCTAATGTCTCTTCCGGGAGTGGGACAGAAAACCGCAAATGTTGTTCAGAATGTGATTTTCAAAATGCCTACCATGCCTGTAGATACCCATATATTCCGTGTAAGTCATCGCATAGGTTTGTCGGATGGGGCAACTCCGAACAAAGTGGAGGAGGAGCTTTTGAAGATTACTTCTGAAGAATTCGGAATCAATGCTCACCACTGGCTTCTGCTGCACGGACGTTATGTTTGTACGGCAAAGAATCCTAAATGTGACAGCTGTATTATTTCAGATTTGTGTGCCCATAATCTGTAAAGGAAAATGTTGTAAAATCTCCAAAATGTCTAAAATTTAATTTGACATGTAATCGTTAAAACGGGATAATTTTCTTGTCCGTGTAACTATTTATACTGACAGACCTTATTAAAGTGTATTTTCAGAAATTTTTCGTAGGAGGAAAATATGAAAAAAATTTTTATGGCAGTAGTTGCTGCTGCTTGTATGCTTTCTGTATCAGCTCTTTCTTTGGGATTGAGAGGTGATGTAGATTTTGGATTTGGAAAACTTGAATCGGTTGAAGATGAAAATGGTGCTACAACATTAAAACCTGCATTGGATAAAAGCAATCCAATTTCATCAGGTTCTGTTTCAGCTTGGGTTGACCTCCCGCTGATTAATCTTGGACTCGTTTCTGTTGGTCTCAGACCAGAAGCAGAAGTAGCAGTAGGAAAAGGTTTTGCAGTAAAAGATGAAGCCAAAGGAAACAGCTACACTTTGAATCAGACAACTTTGACAGTTCCACTTTTCCTGGATGCATGTGTAAACCTGGGAAGCCTCAGAGTTAGTGCAGGTGTTGGTCCTTACGCTGTTATGCCACTGGCATTCTCTGGAACTGACGAGAAACTTGGAGATCAGGAAATTCAGAAGCCGGAACCAGGTTTTGACAGTCTGTCATGGGGTATTGCAGGATACGTTCAGGGTGGATTCAAACTCGGACCTGGATATCTTCTGGCTGATGCCCGTGTAAGTGCTCCAATGACAACACAGGAACTTAAAACAGTAGCAAAAGCTGGTGAAGAATCAAAAACAGCTCTTGCTACAAAAACCTATAAAGTTGGTGTTGGCTTAGGATACGAATTCAAATTCTAATTTCTGCTTAAAAGCGGCTTAAAAATTTAAAAAACGTCTGTGGGAGTGAAGGGTTCAATAAAATTTGTACACTTCAGATTTTACAGACGTTTTTTTGTATCCTGACCAATAGTAAAAGACTTTCTAATGTGAATCATTTTTCAGGAGGCTACTTATGAAAAAACTTTCAAAAAAACTTATTGCTGTTGTTTGTACTCTCTTCGTTTTTGCGGGAGCGGTTTTCTGTGAAGAAGGAATCAATTTGAGCGCAGGGGCTGGTTTATCTTCCTCTTTCATTTTGAAACCTTATGCTTATGAAGATGTGAATCTCGATTATGAGTTTTCCAATGGAATTGCACTTGGTGCCGGTGTAAAGATGAATCAGAATCTGACAAGAACTGTTTACCGGGATTCTGAAGGAAAGGTTTCATCGTCAGAAGCTTTTCTGTATTCAATGCCTTATCTGATGTTAAGGATAAAGAATTTTACTATGGAAGGTGGACTTTCCATTTCCGAAGATACAAAAGAATTCTGGAAAAGTCCTTATGTAAGGCTTGGTGCAGATATACCAATATGGGATTGTGGAAATGGAAAGATCGGAATTGATTTTGGATTTGAAGGCTGGGTTTCCAGTGTGGCTGTAAAAACCCCGGAAACTGACGGATCTGCAGGAGAGGCAATTGCCACAGGATTTGCTGCGGGATTCGGAGCTGCCATTGCAACTATATTCAATATTCCTAAACTTTCCGTTGGTGTAAAATATTACCTGCCGATGTAACAAAAAGGGCGTCTCTTTCGAGACGCCCTTTTTGCATTAGTGAAATGTGCGGTGGTTGGACTTTTCGAAACCACCCTTATCCACATTCTTGTTAATTCTTTGTTGCAGCTTTAATTACTTCGTAGGCTCCGTTGTATATTCCGGCAGCCTTGTTATTGATAATATTTCTGCACATGCGGTTCAGGATTTCCGGATCTTTCTGGAACTGGTCTATCATTTCTCTGACAGAGTTCTTTGTTTCGCATTCATAGGTTCCGTCACCGATTTCTGCACTGTGGATTGCGCCCCAGGCTTCGTGTCCGCCAACGCGGCGAATGAAAAGTTTTGGAACAGGGTAGAAGGCCAGTTCACTTGGTTTTGTTACCAGAACATCACTTCCGCGCATCAGAAGGTTTGTTACGTAAACAGCAGCAAAAATATCCTTGTTGTAGAAAACATGAATTCCTTTCGGAGCCTTTTCATCACCGGCAGGAAGCAGGAGTGATTCAGCGAATGAAACAGCACCTTCATAATCATCAAAGTGAGTAACTGCATCAGCAATTTCAGGAACAGCTTTCAGAATACCGTCCCAGACTGCAGCATGGTCACCAGTATTCAGCATAAGCATTGCTTTTCCTGCTTTTATTTCAGGAAGCAGATAGCGGATAATATCAGCATAAATTTCTTTCTGTGCGCCGGCGCCGCCAATTGTCAGAAGGTAACGGACAGCATCTCCTTTTTCACGGCGTTCCATACGAAGCTGGCAGTCTGCTTCTATGTTTGAAACCAGTTCGTGATCGATATAGTGGCCGACACATTTAAGTGAGCCGTCAGGCATTGGCTTCAGAATATTGTCCTTGTCCATGCCGCGGAGTGCTTTGTATCCCAGATATGAGCTTTCAGTCTGAACAGTGTGAAGGGAGCCTTCTGCCAGGTGAAGAGCCATAGGCCAGTTGTCAGGAATGGCATTTACTACATTTTTAAGTCCAGCATGTATTGCTCCTTGAACAGGGTAAACGTGAGCGCCAACAAAAGGAATGTCTTTTGGAAGGTCTGCGTAAACCGGAGTGAAAAGTTCGGCAACACGCTGGTCAGAGCTGTTGTATGAAAGCTGCCGGAAACCTTCAGAGTTCATCGGTTCCCAAACCAGGCGGTTGAAGAGTTTGTATTTTTGTGACCAGCGTGAACCAAGAGAATAAAGTTCATTCTGACTTTTGATAATTTTTCCTGCTGTGGCACTCTGGAAAGAGTGAAGGTCAAACCAGTATGGAGTGTATCCCATTGAGCGTGCAGCTGAAGCCAGGGCAATGGAAATGCGGTAATGACCGAAGCCCATGCGGATATTTCCTACGATAAGAGGTTTTTCTCCGGAATCCGAAGGGGTCTGTCCCCCCTGATCGTAAAATTTATAAGCTTCAGTTGCAGCTTCATCAATTACCAGGTTTTTTACTCCAAGGTGTTTCAAAACAGGAACAGGTTCTGCTTTCAGGTGATATGAAGTTTCGCGATCATCCCCAAATTTTCTGATGAATTTTTTCTGGTTTTTGAGTCCCTTTTTTACAACCGATGCAGGCATCTGATTGCCGAAAATTACACTTGATTTGTCCATATGTACCTCTCAATAAATAAATCTCAAAATAGAATTTGACAACTATCGTTGGTCATGATAATCTGAAGATGTAAGTGATAGTTAGACTATCATTTTATAACTACAGTATAACTTTGATTTTGAGGTTGTCAAGTGAATCCAAAAGAACTTTTGAAAAACACCAGTGCTTTACGGGAAGAGCGTTATCAGTATGCGGTTGGAGTTGCCGCCGATCTTTTTCTCCAGAAAAGAATTGATGGAGTAAAGATGACTGATATTGCAGATAACTGCGGAATTGGTGTGGCATCATTGTACAGGCATTTTGAAACAAAAACTGAAATTGTTATAAGAGCCGGAGTAATTTTATGGGAACGATTGAACAAAAATTACGAAGCATATATTCAGAAGGATACTTCTAAAAGCGGGTTTGAACAGCTTGAATATACTTTCGGTTTTTTCAAAGAGATTTTTGAAAAGAATAAAGATTTCATCAGCTTCCTTGATGATTTTGACAGGCTGATACTTCAGGAAAAGGTTGATCCGTCCAGACTGGAAGTATATGAGAAATCTATCATGAACATTTATGAGCTGGTTGTAAAAGCTTACGAGAGAGGAGTTAATGATGGAACTGTCCGGAAAATAGAAGACCTTGAAATTCTTTATTCGGCCTTGTCACATACACTGATTACAATCTGTCAGAAGTTTATCCGGGGACCAATTCTTCCCGGAGATGATTTTTCAAATGCAGAAAAAGAAATAAATAAGTTGCTGGAAATTACTCTGGCATATCTTGCAGCATAAATTTATTAAGGGGGACCTGAAATGAGCGAAAGAAGTTTAAGTGGAAAAGAAAAATTCGCTTTTGGAATTGGAGCAGTTGGGAAAGACATGGTTTACATGCTTTCAGCAAGCTACATCCTTTATTATTACCAGGACATAATGGGTGTCAGTGCAGTAGCTATGGGAATTATTCTTCTGGCTGCCCGTGTTTTTGACGCTTTCAATGACCCGATTATGGGTGTTATTGTTGCCAAGACAAAGACCCGCTGGGGAAAATTCCGTCCATGGCTTTTTATCGGAACAGTGACAAATGCTGTTATTCTGTTCCTTATGTTTGCGGCTCCTCCAGCTTTGAATGGTGCAGGTCTCGTAGCTTATGCAGCAGTTACATATATCCTTTGGGGTGTAACTTACACAATGATGGATATTCCTTTCTGGTCAATGATTCCGGCTTTCACAAAGGCAGGAAAAGAACGTGAAGGCATGTCAGCTCTGGGACGTTCCTGTGCAGGCGTTGGTTCGGCTCTGGTTACAATTGTAACTGTTCTTGCAGTCAGAGCACTTGGAACAATGGTCGCCGGTGAAGGGGCCTCCCAGAAAATGATTGAAATGTCCGGTTACAAATGGTTCTCTCTTGTAATTGCGGTTCTGTTCATCGTCTTTACTGTAATCATGTGCGTTACAATCAAGGAAAAATCAACAGTTGATATGGAAACTCCGAGTGTTGGAGAAATGTTCAAAGCCCTTATTAAAAATGATCAGGCTGTAATAATGGTTTGCGCAATTGTTCTGATTAACACTGCTCTGTATACAACTTCCAACCTGACAATTTACTTCTTCAAATATGATTTTGGTGGAGCAAATGCATGGGAAGGTCAGTATACTCTGTTCAATACTGCCTCCGGCGGATTCCAGATTCTTGCAATGATGATTCTTTTCCCTGTTCTCCGTAAATTCATGAACTCTCTTAAAATTATGTTCACAAGTTTTGGAATGGCTTTTGCAGGGTATATTTCCCTTCTGATTATTTCTCTTTCGGGAACTTCAAATGTTTACCTGCTTCTTATTCCGGCATTCCTGATTATGAGTGCTCTGGGTATGATGAACGTTGTACTTACAATTTTCCTGGCAAATACCTGTGATTACGGTGAACTTAAGAATGGCCGTCGTGATGAGTCAGTAATTTTCAGTATGCAGACTTTTGTAGTAAAACTTGCATCAGGACTTGCTGCTCTGTTTGCCTCGCTTATTCTTCAGTTCACAAAAATTTCTGAGCTTTCAAAACTTGCAGAAATCCAGATTGCAGCTGATGCAAGCCGCACAGGACTTCGTTTCTGTATGACACTTATTCCAATGGCCTTTATGCTGGTTGCCATTTTCCTGTTCGTTAGAAAATATAATCTTACAGATGAACGCATGGAAGAAATCCAGAAAGAACTGGCAGAACGTAAAACCAATTCTTAAGTTCAAAAGCACCAGGCCGTGAAGGGGTGCGAAGCAGTACGAGCCCGTCTGAAGGACGGGTGAAGTACCGCGCGTCAGCAAGCCCCGGAAGGGCCGGCGGCTGCCTGTCAGCCGGGTGCCCATCTGCCACAAAAATATCCTTTCTGCTATAATTCCCCCATGAGTAAAAAAATGGCTTCTTTTCTGGCCAGTGCTGCTTTAATATTTGTTACTATTATCTGGGGATTCGCTTTTGTCGTTGTAAAAGATTCCCTGGATTCAATTGGTCCTGTCTGGATGGTAGCTTTCAGATTTACTATTGCGGCTATAGGACTTAGTTTGTTCATTATCAAACGTTTCAGAAATAAAACCCGCCATGACTGGTGGAACGGTCTTGTAACGGGTTTCTTTCTTTATGCTGCCTATGTTACCCAGACTATCGGGTGTAATTACACTACTGCGGGGAAAAATGCATTCCTTACTACTGTTTACGTAATGCTTGTTCCTATTTTGAGCTGGCCTTTGTATAAAAAACGTCCTGGCTGGTATGTTTTTGTTGCGGCTGCCATGAGCCTTACAGGAATAGGTCTTTTGAGTCTTGGAAACGGTGATGCAGGCATAAATATTGGGGATGTTTTTACTTTAATATGCGGCCTTTTTTATGCACTTCATATTTTGTGGACAGAAAAATGCAATAAGGAAGGAGCTGATACTATTTTCCTTACAGCACAGCAGTTTATTTTTGCTTCTTTATTTGCATGGCTTACAGCACCTTTTATAGACGGAGTTTTCCCTCTTGAAGGCTTAATGAATACAAAGGTGATTGGTTCTATGCTTTACCTGGGTGTTTTAAGTTCTTTGATTGCATTTCTTCTTCAGAATATCAGTCTTAAAATTCTGCCAGGAAGTCTTGCTTCTCTGTTCATGAGTTTCGAAAGCGTATTCGGAATCCTGTTCAGCGTTATTTTCCTTCATGAAGCAGTATCTTTAAAAATGGGAATAGGGTGTGTGCTGATTTTCCTTGCAGTGGTTCTTGCAGAAACCCGCTTTGATTTCAGACAAAAATGTCCGGATAGTGAAAAAATGTTGGAAAATGGGGAAATTTGTTAAATTATTTTACAATTTTGTGATAGTGCGGTAAACTTGTAAAATATGTGTGCTAGGAAATCTATAGGTTGTATTATCGTAAATCCGGAAGCAGCCTATCAGCAGAGATTGTTAAAGGGAATACAGGCTCAAGTCGCTAAATACGATTGCGACCTGCAGGTCTTTACACCTCTTGTTTCTCTGGGGACACCTTTCAAAGATTATGTAGAACAGGATTTGAATATCCTGAACCTCATTAATTTTGATATTCTGGACGGAGTTCTTGTCTGTCCCAGAACCTTTCTTGTAAACAGTGATCTAAAACCTTTAGATAAACTGGAAAATCTTCTTAAAAAGAAATGTAAAAAGCCTGTGGTATGTCTGGATATAGGATTCAGTAATTCAAATTATCCTGTTACCCAAACAGATAAAAAATCAGTTTTCAAGGAAATTGCGGACTTTCTTTTTGTTGAAAAAAAATGTAAATCAGTTATTTATCTTTCAGGCGTTTCAGAAGACGAAAAGATAAATGAAATTTACAAGGTTGTTCTTGCCAGAGGAAAAAAAGCTGGTATTTCAAAAGAAAATATAAAGCTTGCAAACGGTGATTACTGGTATACAGGCGGAAAGAAGCTGGCAGATAAGTTCATTTCAAAAGAACTGGAACTTCCGGATGCCGTTATCTGTGAAAATGACTATATGGCTCTGGGGCTGGAAGATCATCTCCGTCGTGCCGGAATAAAATGTCCTGATGATTTGTATATTACAGGTTATGAGGCAACACAGGATGCTTTCCTTAATGATATAACTATTACTTCTTACGTTCCTCGCGAAGAACGAATGGCTATGGAAGCGGTTAATCGGCTTATGAAAGAGATTAATCCTGCGGTAAAAACTATCGCTCCAAAACCAAAGGGAGAAGAAGGTCTTATTCCTGCCGGAAGTACTGATTCCCTTATGGCAGACGTAAAAGTTTATAAACGGGCAGTCAGGGACTGGATTTACAAGGTAAATCGTAATGAAGATGAGTGGAATGCACGCGAGTTCTTTGATATTGGTCGCCTTATGGAAAGCTACATGTTCGAAGAACTTACAGAAAAAAATACTCCCCTTGAATGTCTTTACAGAATTTTCTGTGATGCTTATCTTCTGGAGCCGTATTCAGCATTTTATATGAACCTTTGTCCTGACTGGCTGGATCCTACTGTTGTTCAGTCTGAAGGCTATCCTCCGGAAATGATTCGGGCAATTGATAAAGTTGCAAAAACACATCCAAACTATGTGCCTGGGGTAAATAAGTATACTCTCGATAAAAGTTATTCTTTCAAGACGAAAAAAGTCCTTCCTGCAATGAGTAAGCCCTGGAAGAAACCACAGACTTATTATTTTATTCCGCTTCATTTTTCAAATAATACTTTTGGTTATGCAGTTCTTCAGTTTGATGCAGAACGGCTTCTGGTTCCAACGGCAATGCACCGTAACTGGTTCAGAAATGTTCAGAATGCAATGGAAATGACACGGACCAAGAATAAGCTTTATTCACAAAGCCTTATTGATGGTCTTACCGGGGTATTCAATAGAAACAAGTTTAAGGATCTGTGTACTGACGGAACCAAAGCTCTTGTGGCAGATAATGTGGGCATTATGATGCTGGATATCGACTTCTTCAAGAATGTTAATGATACTTACGGTCATACTGTTGGTGATGAATATCTCAGAAAGATTACACAGCTGGCAAAGAGCTGTATCCGTGAAAGTGATATGATTATCCGGTGGGGTGGAGAAGAATTTGTCATTTTCTGTCTGGGTTGTACAGACGAAGAACGTCTTTTTGTTATTGCAGAAAAAATAAGAAAAACTATTGCAGATTGCCGGGATCTTGTAAGTCCTGTAACTGTCAGTATTGGTATTTCTGTGTATGACGGAATGAATTATGAATCTTCCGTTGAAAAGGCTGATGAGGCCCTTTACTATGCAAAGCAGCACGGCCGTAACAAGGTTGTCGTTTACAGTAAAATCAAATAAGTCATTTTAATTCCAAAGGAAAACAATATGGATAAATCTCATCTTTCAAATATTCAGAGTGTTCTGGATGTTTCGGTTGCTGAAGGAATTCAGGCCGGAGTAAACTGTCTTGTATGGAAAGACGGTCAGGAGCAGGGCTACTGGGAAAGCGGACTTCGTGATGTTGAAGGAAATGTTCCTTTTTCGCGGGATACAATCGTCCGCTGTTATTCTATGAGCAAGCCTATTACAGGTGTTGCAGCAATGACTCTTCTGGAAAAAGGAAAGATTGATCTTTTTGATGAAGTTTCAACTTATCTTCCGGCTTTCAAAGATATGACCTGTATGAAAAACGGCAAGGTAGAAAAAGCCTGGCGCCCTCTGCTTGTTCAGGATCTTTTGAATATGACCTCAGGTATTTCTTACGGCGGAGACAATGACGAAGCTCATCAGCATATTTCCCGTCTGATTTACTGCGACGGCGGTTTGAACCAGAGTGCTGCCGGAGCAAATAATATTACAACCAGACAGGTGGCTGACCGCATTGCAGAAGGTCCATTAAGCTTTGAACCGGGGACAGATTATGAATACGGTATGAGTGCTGATGTTCTGGGTGCAGTTATTGAAGTCGTAACCGGTATGAAATTCAGTGAATACCTTAAAAAAACAATCTGGGAACCTCTCGGAATGAAAGATACTGCTTTCTGGGTTCCGGAAGAAAAGCAGAACAGACTTTCAAAGGTTTATAAATCCAGCCAGGGACAGGCTGTAGGTGCCTGGGGCGGAAACAGTAAAGGCGGTCAGATGACACTGTTTGAAAACTGCAACCTTGGAATTCAGGCTTATATGGACAAAGAACCTGCCTTTGAAAGCGGCGGGGCCGGAATGGTTTCTACTATTGATGATTACATGCGCTTTGTTCAGATGCTCTGCAATAAGGGAATTCTGGATGGAAAACGTATTCTGAAGGAAGAAACTGTAAAATATATGAGCCAGGCAAAACTGCGTCCTAACCTGCAGCAGTGCTTTGACTGGAAAATGGAACACTGGTCAGGCTACACTTATGCCAATCTGAACCGGGTTTGTATTGATCCGGGGACTGCCCGTGCTATTACTGTAAAAGGCGAATTCGGCTGGGACGGCTGGCTCGGCACCTACATGAGCGTAGACATCATCAACAATCTGGCCATCTGTTACATGACCCAGAAAGTGGATGCCGGCACCACCTGCGTAACACGCAAAATGAAAAACATCGTTTATACGTCACTTTAAATAAATGTACATATAAATCAAACACTTTTATTACTAAGTAAAAAAAGGTATCACAAAACAAATAACACTCCCGCAATAAACAATGGAGGCCTCCCGCGGGTCCCCGTCGTTCGCTTCGCTCGCTCCTTGCCCACGGTACTCCATTGTTTTTGCTCGCGTGTTATTTGATTTACATTCACATAGTTTTTTTTACTTGGATTAATAATGTTTGATTTATATGTACGTTTGATTAAAACTATCAATTTAATTATACTAAAGTTTATTAGTAAAACTTAATAATTGGAGAACAATTATGACTTCACAGTTTGTTGCAAAGATAATTGCTTTCGTGCTTTATCTTGGTGTAATGATTTTTGTTGGATTGAGAAATGCCAGCAAAAACAACAGTTCAGCTGACTTCTTCCTGGGCGGACGTAAAGTTGGTCCTTGGGTAACAGCTCTTTCTGCAGAAGCTTCTGACTCTTCAGCGTGGCTTCTTATGGGACTTCCTGGTCTCTGCTACCTTGGTGGTGTTTCAGAATCAATCTGGACAGCCGTTGGTCTTATTGCCGGTACATATTTGAGCTGGCTTTTCGTTGCAAAACCACTTCGCAAATGTTCTATTACATTCGGAGACTCAATCACAATTCCTGAATTCCTTTCAAACCGTTTTGCAGACAAGACACACCTCCTTTCAATTGTATCTGTTTTCTTTATCGTACTGTTCTTTACTATTTATACAGCTTCAGGTTTCGTAGCCTGTGCAAAACTTTTCAATTCAGTTTTCGGAATTAACTACCATGCAGGTCTTGCAATCGGTATTGTTGTAATCCTCTGTTATACAGTAACCGGTGGTTACACAGCTGTTTGTACAACAGACTTTATCCAGGGGTCACTGATTTTCGTTGCTTTCGTAGTTTCAACTGTAATTGCAGTATTTGCTATCGGCGGATTTGGTGAAACAGTAAACGTTTTCCAGAACTTCCAGGAAGTTGCCGGAACAGAACTTCAGGCTTTCAACGGCATGGGAATTGTTTCCGCTCTGGCATGGGGACTCGGATACTTCGGTATGCCTCATATTATCGTTCGCTTCATGGGAATCCGTTCAAATACAGAAATCGGAAAAGCCCGCCGTATCGGAATTATCTGGATGGTAATCTCTTACATCGGTGCAATTCTTATCGGTACTCTCGGAACTGTTTATCTTAAGAAATTCGGAATCACACTGGATTCAGTTAGTGCAGAAACAGTATTCTCTGCAACAATGCAGAATATGTATCCTGCATTCATCGCTGGTATCTTCCTGTGTGCAATTCTTGCTGCTTCCATGTCTACAGCAGACTCACAGCTTCTGGCTGCTTCTTCTGCCGTAAGCCAGGATATTTTCAAAGGTCTGATTAAAAAAGATGCAGAAGAAAAAGATGTTCTGACAGTAAGCCGCTTCACAGTATTCCTTATTTCTCTCATTGCATTGCTGCTTTCTTTGAACCCTAAATCTTCTATCTTCAGTCTGGTTTCTTTTGCATGGTCAGGATTCGGTGGAACTTTTGGTCCATTAGTACTCCTCGCTCTCTACTGGAAACGCACAACTGCTCCTGGTGCTATTGCAGGTCTTATCTGTGGTGGTGTAGTAGATGTTATCTGGCATTATATCCCGGCTTCTGTAAGTCCAATTTTCGGACTTTACGAAATCGTTCCTGCATTCATCGTATGTCTGGTAGTAACAGTAATTGTTTCTCTGTGTACAAAACAGAATGAAGAAGTTGCTGCCAAATTCGACGAATACAAAAACATGGCAGACTAAATAATTCACAACATGTTGTGATGTTATATAAGACCCGAATCAGATTAGAATGGCTGGTTCGGGCTTTTTTTTGCTTTTATTAACACAAATTCAGTATAATATTCTATACATCATAAATTGGAGTACTTATGGAATATACACCAGAGGCAGTAGATGCCTTAACAGTTAATGAAGTTGAAATCATGAAAAAAATCGCTGATGAACTGCAGATACGCATGTCACAGGTCAGCGCCGTTATCAGTCTTGTAAACGAAGGCTGTACAATTCCTTTTATTTCCCGTTACCGCAAGGAACGACATGACAATCTGAATGAAGTTCAGGTACGTGACTGTGATCACCTTTTCAAATCATATAAAAATCTTGAAGAAACCCGTATTGATTATATAAAGAAAATTTTCGCACAGGGAAAACTGACAGATACTCTGGCAGCCGCACTTGCCAGTGCCACGACTCTTACAGCCCTGGAAGATCTTTACGCTCCTTTCAAGAAAAAGAAGAAAACCCGCGGAATGGTTGCAATTGAACGTGGACTTGAGCCACTGGCAGATTTCATGCTGGGTGCAAACAATGATGCAGCTTGTGAAAAAGAAGCAGAAAAATACATCAAAACAGATGCAGAAGATGAAACTCTTAATGTTCCTTCTGTGGAAGATGCCCTTGCCGGTGCAAAAGATGTTATTGCAGAACGTGTAAGCCAGGAAACAAAGAACCGTGAAGTGATTCATGACCTTTACATGCGTACAGGTCTCATTAAAACAAAAGGTATTGTTCCGGAGGGGACAGACCCTGCTGTTGCTGAAAATACATCCACTTACAAAATGTACTGGGATTATGAAGAACCACTTAATCAGGTAAAACCTCATCGTATTCTTGCAATCAACCGTGCAGAGCGTGAAGGTGCCCTGGACGTTACAATTGATGTTGATATTGATGAAGCAGTAAAAGTCCTGCAGCGCAAGGCTGACATGCACAATAAATATCACGAAGAAGCCATTGAAGACGGTGTTGTTCGCCTTCTTTCGCCTGCAGTTGTCCGTGAAATCCGTAGTGATGAAACTGATGCAGCTGATGATCACGGCATCGAGCTTTTCAGTGAAAACCTGAAAAATCTTCTTATGACTCAGCCAATTAAGGGAAGCCGCGTTCTGGGAATCGACCCTGGTATCCGTACAGGTACTAAATGTGCTGCCCTTGATGAAACCGGAAAATATCTTGGTTATTTCAAAATCTTCCAGGTTCAGAATCCTGATGATGCCTACAAGCAGCTGAACGATGCCATCGATAAATATGACATTCAGGTTGTTGCAGTCGGTAACGGAACTGGAAGCCAGGAAGTTCAGGCTGTTGTTTCAAAAGTAATTACAGAAAACTATAAAGATTCAAACGTTATGTACACTGTTGTTGATGAATCCGGGGCTTCCGTTTATTCTGCTTCAGAAGTTGCAACAAAAGAATTCCCTGAACTGGACCTG
>DCHR01000026.1 GCA_002315375.1 Treponema sp. UBA1747
AAGTGATTGTTATATTATCTGAAACGACATTTTGTGTCAACAACCCGAGAAAAAAAAAACTAAAAAAAGTGAAAAAAATATAAATTTGCGAATTTCAAATCTGAGACTTATAATATCAAAAATGTCTAATTTTCTTTCGAGGGGTTCAAAATGAAATGGCTTATTCTTTCCAACAACAAACAGGATCGGGCAGCTCTGGAAAAAACCATCCGTCTGAGAGATACTGTATGCTCCATTGAATCCTTTTCCCTTTCTCAAAGTGATTACAGTAAATGGATTACAAATCTTTACGATATTACAGATGTAATCCTTATGGGAGATAAATCCGAAATTCAGAAACCAGAATTACTTGGACTTTTGTATTCACTGACGGGTTACTGCGCCAGAGGAAACGTTCCGGTTTTCACAACCTTCACAGATTTAGGAAAACATACTGTGGCCGGCGGAGAAACAGTTAAAGTATTCAAAAACCTTAAACAGCTGGATTCAGAAATCAGCTCAAATTATGTCTATATTCTTAAAAATGCAAAACAGCAGGATGCAGCAAAATACCTTATCAATAAGGGAATTCCATTTACCGTTGAATGTTTTGCGGATTACATTGCAAAAGGCAAATTCGAAATCTGCCGCCTGTTTATTACTGCGGGCATGGACATCAACAGCCGCGATTCTCTTGGAACACCTATGCTGAATATTGCAGTCCGGACCGACAATGAAGAAATTGTTTCCTGGATGGTAGATAACGGCGCCGAAATCAATGTTATGTCCGAAGACCGCGGTTACTCTCCTCTTATGGATGCCGTCTGGCGTGGAAACAAAGAAATAACAAAATTCTTAATCGAACATAATGCTGATGTAAACACAATCTGTAAGGAAGGTCAGTCAAATCTGGTAATTGCAGTTGGAGCAGGAAAAACAGAAATAGTAAAACTTCTTGCACATGCAGGAGCTGATCCTGACATTAAAGATGCAATGGGTATGAGCGCTTATGACTATGCAGTTTTGTTCAAAAAGGAAGAAATATCAAAAATTTTGTTTCCGTTCCACAAAATTCCTTCATAATTGCTAACAAGCACTTCTTTCAGTATAATTTTACTATTAACTAATTGTCTCTTGAGGGAAAACAGTGTTCTTAAAAAGTCTTGATATATACGGTTTCAAATCTTTTGCAGACAGAACTCATATTGATTTCGCAGAAGGAATTACAGCTCTTCTGGGGCCAAACGGATGTGGAAAATCAAATGTAGTCGATGCAATTAAATGGGTTATTGCAGAAAACCGTGCCAAAAATCTCCGCGCCGAAAAAATGGAAGACGTTATTTTTAACGGAACCGAAAGCAGAGCGGCCCTGAATACTGCAGAAGTTACACTTACTCTCTGTAACGAAAACGGACTTCTTCCTCTCGAAGACTCTGAAATTGCAATCAAAAGACGCCTGTACCGTTCAGGAGACCAGGAATATTTCATCAACAACCGTCAGGTGGGACCAACAGAAATCCGAAAACTGTTTATGGATACAGGTGTTGGTAAAGCAGCCTACTCTGTTATGGAACAGGGAAAAATCGACCAGATTCTTTCATCAAAACCTGAAGACCGCCGTTATCTTTTTGAAGAAGCAGCAGGTATTTCCAGATCCAAAGCCGAAGTTCAGGAAGCAGAAAGAGAACTGGAAAGAACAAGACAGAACATGGTTCAGATTGAAATAGCCATGGCTGAAATCAAACGCAGCTACGACTCTCTGAAAATCCAGTCTGAAAAAACTGAAAAATACAGAAAACTCAAAGACGAAGTAAGTGCCCTCGACCTGGACCTTACACTTCTCCGCCTTAAAAACTTCGTAACAGAAAAAGCCCGTCAGGAAAAAGAACTTCAGACAATCCTCGAAAAACGCGACAAAGTCCGTGCCGAAATTGAAGAAATCAACAATACAATTTCTGAAAACATGGACAAAGTAAAAGCCCTTCAGGAAGAGCTTTACGCCAAACAGATGGACCTGGTTGCAATCGGGAAAGAAAAAAACGGAAAGCTGGAACTGGTAAAGCAGTTCAATGCCCGTTCTTCCGAAATCAAAGAAAAAATCAACAGTCTTGAAGGAAAAAAAGCTGCCATTGAAGAACGGATTGACAGCATTCATGAAGAAATCGACGAAGCCGAAGCAAGTCTTCATGAAAAAACAAAACAGCTGTCAGACATTCAGAAAAACATCGAATCTTTTGAACAGAACATCAATATTTCTTCTCTTCAGATTACAGAAAATGACCGTCGTGCTTCTGAATATCAGACCCGAATCAAAGAGCTTGATGAAAACCGTATTCAGCTTCAGAAGGATCTGGCCGCTATTACAGAAGACATTGTTGGAATGCTGGATGAAAAGCTTAAGAGCGCAGGATTTTCTGAAGGAGCAATGCGCCAGGCCCGTGAAAATCTGGATGTGATTCTCGGCAAACTTAAGGTTTTCGCAAAAGGCCGCTTTGACATTTTCAGTGATGCAGCAAAGAAAACAAGTGCAAAGATTGAAACTGTAAAAGAAGCCGCAGATGCTTTTGGCGAAACAGTCAAAAATCTTAATGACCTTTCATCTGCCCTGGAAAATTATTACAATGCCTCCCCTGCCTTTATTACAGAATTCCTTTCTCCTGAAGGTGTAATGACAAAAAAACGAGGAATCGATTCAAAAATTGCAGAAAACCTGGAACAGATAGATTCTATCAACGGCCAGATTTCAGAATTGAATACAGAAAACTCAAATCTTACAAAAAAGATTGATGAGTACAAAGATACACTTCACCGCCTGCACGGAAATCAGATTAAAATGCAGGAACAGATTTCTGCCAGCGAACAGCAGATTACTTTCATTAAACGAAGCCTTACTTCAGAACAGAATTCTCTCCGCGAGACAGAAGAAGAACTTTTTGCTGAACAGAAACGCGGCGAAGAACTGAACGAACAAATAGAAGACATTCAGAGCGAACTTTCAGAAATTGAATACCGCGGCCAGCAGCTTGCAAAAGAGCTTTCTGTTCTGGATGGAGAAATTTCCAAATGCAACAAAAGTGTTTCCGGTAAAAGTGATACTCTTCAGAAAAAACAGGAAGACCAGAATAAATATCAGATGCAGTATGAACGCCTGACACTTCAGGTCAATTCTTCCGAAAGCGACATCAAAAACATCAAGCAGAATTATATCGAGCAGTATTCCCGTGACCTTATGGAATTCGAAGAACGGATGTATAAAATTACCACTACTGCTCCGGTTCTCAGAGATAAACTTACAGAAGCAAAAGACAAACTTAAAAATCTGGGTTCTGTAAACCTTATGGCTGTTGAAGAATTTGCTGAAGTAAAAGACCGCTATGAACGCCAGAAAACAAACTACGAAGATACACAGAAGTCTCTGGATAACCTTATCCGTGTTTCTGAAGAAATCAAATCAAAATCTTCTGAAATGTTCCTGGAAACTTACAACCAGATTAAAAAGAATTTCCATAATATGTTCCGCCGCCTTTTCAACGGTGGACGTGCAGAACTTAAACTTGCAGATCCGCAGAATATTCTTCAGTCAGGTATTGATATTTATGCCCAGCCGCCTGGAAAGAAACTTGAAAACATCGCTCTCCTTTCCGGTGGTGAAAAAACCATGACTGCAGTTGCTCTTCTCTTTGCAACCTATCAGGTTCGTCCAAGTCCATTCTGTCTCCTGGACGAAATTGATGCGGCCCTTGACGACAAAAATGTAACAAGCTTCGTTACAGCCCTGGAAAGTTTTGCAAATGTTTCTCAATACATTGTAATTACCCATAACAAGAAAACCGTTATGGGTGCTTCTACAATGCTTGGTATCACAATGGAAGAATCCGGCGTTTCAAAGATTATCGCTCTCCGTCTTGATGAAGACCTGAAAACAGGAAAGAAATACAGAGACGAAACAAAATTCGTTGATGAAGAAATCGATGTTGAAGAAGGAGCCGTAATTCCTCCTCGTCCTGAAAAGCGAATTCATAATCCTGACGGTTCAATTACAGATCCTGAAATCGAACGGGTAAAAAAAGAACAGAAGGAAGCTGAGAAAAAGGCAAAGGCCGCTGAAAAAGCAGCAAAAGAAGCTGAAGCACAAAAGGAAGCCGATTTAAAAGAAAAAGAAGCTGAAATTTCCGGACTGGAAAATCCGGATTCAGAAAACGAAAAATAAAGAATGGATATAAAAGAAAAACTGGGATCAACCTGGCAGACAATTAAAGAAAAGATTTCTCCTCTTTATGAAAAGGTTGCAGATTATGTGCGCGAAAACAAAAAGATTTCTGCGTGCATCGGAAGCCTTGTTATCCTTATTATTATTTTTATCATTCTTTTCAGTTCAGTTATAAAAAAACCGGAAGCTAAAACCTACGAAAGAACGCTTACAACCTCAGAAGAAATGATGGTTCCTCCTTCTCCGGCAGTTCCTGACGGATATAATCCAAGCCGCATAACAAAAGAAAACTGGTCAAACGAAGAAGCCGATATCTGGTTTACAAAGCCGGGAGAAAAAGAGCTGGAAGATTTATCCCGGGCCAACGACAGAATAATCAATGAAATTACAGGAGCAGCTCCATGAAAAAAATACTCCGCATAACAGCGGTTTCATTTGTTTTATTTGCATCTTTCTCTTTCATTGGCTGTGGTTCAACACCCAAACAGGAAGAACCTTCTGTTGAAACTCCGGAGCTTCAGAAAACAGAAGAAACTCCCGCTGTAGTTATTGATGAGGAACCTGAAACTGAAAATCCGGCTGAGGAAATCCCGCTTACAGAAACTTCAGACCAGGAGACAGAGGAAGTTCCTGAAAACACTGACGAAAACAGCGATAAATCAGAAACTGAAGAAAGCAATTATTCAGATGTAAGAGAAGAAATTCTTGAAGATATCATCGAACCGGAAGTTTTTGACGCAGAGCTTCCTCCTCTTCCGGAAAAAACAGAAGAAATTGAAGAAATTAAACCTGCAGTTGAATCAGAACCTGTCGGGGAAGACGAAATATCAGAATTGCCGGAACTACCCGAAGAAGAAAAAAAAGATGATTCTGACCAAGAAAATGCCTCCGATTCAGCTGACGAAGTAATCCCGCCAGTGGATTCTTCGGAAACCAGCAGAGATGATGCAGGCGAAATTTCTGCAGACGAAGTTGAAGATATAGTAATCGAAGAAAATACTACTGTTGAAGACGAAGTTGAAGATATTATTTCTGAAGAAACAACCGAAGCTGCAGCCGAAGAAGAAAAATCAATTCCAGAAATTATTCCTTCAAGAAGTGTTTCAATGAAAAACGGACAGAGTCTTGATGTGGAATATCCCGGAAAAGGCTGGATTTTCCTTGGCTGTACAGACGGTTCAAAAAATCTTTCCAGCTCGGGAAGAAAGACAAAACCGGATTCAACAAGTTTTACATTAATCGCCAGAGTCCCGGGAACTGTTATTCTTCACTTTTATAAGGAAGATATTCTTGCAGACAAATATATTGACGATTACCTGGAAGTAACTGTTTCTGAAATTAAATCCAAATCTTCAGTTCATGTTTCGGCTCCTCTTTATTCCGAAGCTGTTCCTCCAAAACCAGAGGTTCATAATATCGAATCTACCGGGACAAAGGAAACAACAGATTCAGAAAGTGAAGATAAAGAATCCGGTATAAAAGCTGCAGAAGAAGTGACTGTTTCTCCAAATGCTAAAACAGTTTCTGAAACAAAGAAAACGGAATCAGAAGCAAAAAAAGAACCTGCTAAGGCTCCTGTAAAAGAAACTGTTCCGGCTGTAAAAGCAGCAGATTCCATTACTGTTCTTTCCGGCGAACAATACATGGCCAATGCAAAAAAGGCCCGGGATGAACAAAACTACACAGAAATGTATAATAACCTTCAGAATTTTCTGACTGTTTCTGAAACGAACAGAGATGAAGCACTCTTTCTTCTGGGACAGCTTTATGAAGGAAATTCTGAATACAGAAATATAAAAAAATCAGTTGAAACTTATGAAGAGCTTACAGAAAATTACCCTTTAAGCGTTTACTGGGAAGACGCAAACAAAAGAGTTGTTTACTTGAAGCGATTCTACATAAATATCAGATAAGAATTAAAAAAGGAATAAAAAAATGAAACGAATCAGAATGTATCTTGCTTTAGGATTGATTGGGCTTACCGGAATGACATCATGTACAATCAACAAACCTCAGGAAACAACAAGAAAAATAACTGTAAATGGAACCGGAAGCGTTCTGGTTGACCAGTCCGTAATCACACTGGAAGTACGCGCCAGAGATTTTGAAAAAGATAATGCAGTTTCTCTCGTAACTGAAGTATCTGAAAAGATTCTGAACGCTGCAGGAATTATGAAACTGGACAGCAATGACATCAGTGAGACAGGCAATCAGATTTCTTCAGAAAAAGGACAGACTGTGTGGATAAAAAACAGCGAAGGTGTCTGGGTTTCAAAAGATGATTACACTATCTGTTCAAACCAGATCAAAGTGACTTTGAAAGATATTTCAAGAACTAAAGATGTGTGTGATGTTCTTTTGAAGGCTGCTGAAAAAAATACAGCAATTCTTTCAATTGATTACAAGGCTTCAGGAAACGGAACTGAACTTCGCCAGGCCAGAAACATTGCCGTTCAGAATGCCCAGGACACAGCAAACTTCCTGGCAGGTGCTTCAGGCTGCAAAGTTGATAAGGTTCTGGAAATTGTTGAAAATGAAACTGTTTACAAAACAGTCAGTTCAAAATCAATTCTTCCTGCAAACAGAAATGATTTCTCAGATTTTGTTCAAGCTGTAAATGTTTCTGTTCAGTCCAATGTTACAATCACTTATTCACTCATGGACTAATTTTTAAAAACTGTTGGAATAAAAACTGCATAGCAGTAATATATATCGAAACTAATTTTTTAGAGGAAACGAAATGTTAGACTACAAATACATCAAAGACAATCTTGCAGCCGTAAAACAGAATGTTCTGGACCGCAATATGGATCCTGCCCGCGCAGATGCAGACAAAGTTGTTGAACTTTATGACAAACGCACTGCCCTGGTTACTGAACTTCAGGCTCTCCAGCAGAAACGCAATGAAAATGCCCAGGCTATGAAACAGAAGCTGGACAATGACCAGCGTGCAAAGCTTATTGAAGCAGGAAAAGCTCTCAAAGAAGAAATCGCAAAAGTTGAAAAAGACCAGAAAGAAACTGAAGAAGCTTTGGAAGAAGCTGCACGCCAGATTCCTAACATGTACCACCCAAAAGCTCCTGTTGGAAAACTGGACACAGAAAACCTGGAAGTAAAAGTTGTTGGTACTCCACGTAAATTCGACTTCGAACCAAAAGACCACGTTGCTCTCGGTGAATCACTTGATATTCTGGACTTCGACCGCGGAACAAAAGTTTCTGGTCCTAAGTTCTACTACCTTAAAAACGAAGCTGTATTCCTGGAACAGGCTCTCATCATGTATGCCCTGAATACACTCCGCAAGCACAACTTCAATATGTTCATTACTCCGGACGTTGCAAAAGAAGATATCCTTAAAGGAATCGGATTCAACCCACGCGGAAACGAATCAAATGTATACTCAATCGAAGAAGAAGGAACCTGTCTGGTTGCTACAGCTGAAATCACACTTGGCGGATACCACCAGGATGAAATTCTTCCAAAAGACAAACTTCCACTTATGTACGGCGGACTTTCACACTGTTTCCGCCGCGAAGCCGGTGCTGCAGGACAGTTCTCAAAAGGACTTTACCGCGTTCACCAGTTCGATAAAGTCGAAATGTTCGCCTACTCTACTCCAGAACAGAGTGATGAAATCCACGAACAGCTCCGTGCAATCGAAGAAGAAATCTTCACAGGTCTCGGTCTTCCATTCCATGTAGTTGATACATGTACAGGTGACCTTGGTGCTCCTGCTTACCGCAAATGGGATCTTGAAGCATGGATGCCTGGACGCAACGGCGGAGAATACGGTGAAGTAACTTCAACTTCAAACTGTACTGACTACCAGGCACGCCGCCTGAACATCAAGTACAAGGATGACGACGGAAAGAACAAGTACGTTCACACACTTAACGGAACTGCTATTGCCGTAGGACGCGCAATGCTTGCAATCCTCGAAAACTATCAGAATGCTGACGGATCAGTAACAATTCCTGAAGTTCTGGTTCCATACTGTGGATTTGACAAGATTCTTCCAAAAAAATAATTAAAAAAAAAGATAAAGAATAATGTCAGAAAAAAACGATTTTACAAAGCAGAGTTTCTTTATCCTCCTTTTTATCGGAATAGTTGTGGGAGTGTTTGTAATGAAAACACTCTCACATATTATTCTTCCTGTAATTTTTGCCGTAATTTTAGGCTTTGCATTTCTCCCTGTTGTGGAAAAAATGCAGAAGAAGCTTCACTGCCCCTGGGTTTTAGGATCCGTTCTGGTTACACTTCTTGCAGTAATAATTATGGTTCTTATGTCCTCACTTCTGGTCACAGGCCTTTCTTCAATTCTTTCAAATTACAGCCGTTATGAAACCAGACTCCAGACAATTTTTGCAGCCTTTGATTCCATTTTTGATTTCGGTTTTGATGAAGGAAAATCTTTTTTTGAAAACATCTGGGGATTTCAAAAAATCCGTGCTGTAGTCCAGAAAGTTGCAATCGCCCTTTCTTCAGGACTTGTAAACTCAGGGAAATCAATTTTAACAGTATTTCTTTTAATGGCTTTTTTCCTTCTTGAAATGAAGCTTTCAAAGAAAAAAATCAAGCTTGCTTTTACAGACAAAAGCAAACAGGTCATAATTATTTCTGAACACGTAAAACGCGAAGTTTCACACTTCCTTTCGATTAAATTCCTGGCAAGCCTCGGAACCGGTGTAATAGTTTTCTGTTCAACATTTTTAATCGGAATGGATTTCCCTGTTGTCTGGGGATTTCTTGCTTTCTGTATGAATTTTATTCCGATTTTCGGTTCCATCATTTCCTGCATCGCTACGATTGTTTTTGCACTTGTACAGTTTTACCCGAGTATATGGCAGGTAATTCTTGTTGCCATCCTGATGCTTTCCGTAAACATGTTTATTGGAAATATACTTGAACCAAAAATTGAAGGTGAAGGACTTGGTATTTCACCTTTTGTAATCCTTATTTCACTTTCAATCTGGGGTTACATCTGGGGGTTCCTGGGAATGCTTCTTGCAGTTCCAATGACTGTTATGATTAAAATCATCTGCGAAAAAATCGAATATCTGAAACCAGTTGCTGCAATTATAGGAAACGGAACTGCACGTACTGTTAAAAGAAAAAAACCGTTCCAGAAAAAAGGAACGGTCAGTAAAACAGAAAAATCAGAATCAGTTGAATAACCGGCTGGTTGCTTTTTCATAAAGGAAACGCAGGTCTTCTTCCTGAATCGAAGTATAAACACAATCAGCACAGAACTTCGAACTTTGAACATCCGAATATAATTTGTTTACCTTACAGGTAACAAAAAGGTCTCTGGAACCGATTGGTCCTTCCGTCAGGGTAAAGGACATTTTTATTGCATATTCAGCACCTGCTATCAGATTCAAGCCCTTGGTTTCGTTTCCTAAAACGATGCGCTCATGGTCTATATAAAGAATTGAAACAGGTTTTACTCTGTCCTGAAGAGCTTCCATTTTCTGGTGTTCTTCCTGTGAAGTAAGATAATTGCAGACCGGAATCAGCTGGATACCGTTTCCTGCATTTTTTTCAATCTTTGCCTGTTCAACGAATATTTCCAGATATTTTTTTGCCTTTTTCTGGTTTGCCAGGGGAATCTCTTTCCAGGCAGGTCTTGTAAAGAGACTGGTATTTTTCCATGGAACACAAACTACATTCAGGTCAGACTGTGTTCTGCATTCATAAAAAAGATAACAGACAAGTTCATATTTCTGCGGATCAGAAGAGTCTTCGATATAATTTATACTTTCTGGAAGGCAAAGCTGCAATCCGCTTTCAGCTTCCGATACATCAGAATAAAAATATAACCCGACTCGGTTAAAATAAAATTCGACTTTTACTTTCTTTCCTGCAAAGGCTAAAACCGACTGAGGTGGATTTTCCAGAGTAATAATTCCGGATTTTTGTGCCCGGACTTTTTCGCCTTTCAGGGCAACAGGGAAAACAGCAGATTCAAGAGACTGTACAGCAGCAGAGCTTTTTTTCTCGTTTTCCGGAGTAAGTGTTACGGGAACATTACCATCGATAAGATACTGCAGAACAAGTTCTCTTTCGATTCCGGACAATTGTTTCTTTTCCAAACCAGATTTCATTTTTATCCCCTGTTTTATTTCTTTATGCTGTCGATTTTTATCTGTTTAATTTTCTTATTTTTTTCATTTACAAACAAACTGATATCACAGATTTTGTTTTCAGAAAACAAACGGACCGGAACCTGAACCTCTTCCCCTGAAAGAAAACTGGTTCCAATCAAAAAATCTGTAAAAGCCGGATTTGAAGTTGAACCGTCTTCAGATACAGAAATCTCTGACTGAAAAAACTGTTTTTCAAGATCATTTACGAAAAATACGAATGAAAATATGGACCCGGAATCCATTATAGTTTCGGCTGAGTAAATATTCTGAATTAAGGCCTGGCAGAAATCCGAAACAACATCTCCTGCTGTTTTGGAAAGGTTTTCTGTATCCAGTGAGCCGAAATCAAGAAGATGCGGGTATATTTTCTCTGCAGTATTTCCTGTAAGCTCGGTTTCAGGCACATTGGAAACTACGAGAATCTCGGGAGAAAGCTTGATTTTATCTGAAATATTATGGTGTACTGAAAGTCTTTCTTTCAAAAGTTCACTTTCAAGTTCCCGTGACCAGACTGCAGATTCTCCTTTTGTTTTAAGAACATTTTTTAAAGTTTCATTTCCTTCATAACTCTGGGAATCTTCTGCTTTAGAACAGGAAGAAATCAAAATGAGAAACAAAACTGTAAATAAGCAAACCCGCCTCATTCTTTAATTTTACCATAATAAGGGCCTTTTGTCTTTTAACTTTTCTTATGGTTTTTTCTATGTTATAATATATTGATATTTTGGAGGTTTAATTTATGAACATTCACAATTCCATGGAAGATGCTGTCACACGGGAAGTTAATGCGCTTTATGATTCACTTAAAAACAGTCATATCACATGGCTGACCTGCGACTGTGAAAACTGCCGCCTGGATACAATCTGCTATGTTCTGAACAGAACCCAGCCCAAATATTATGTTTCTGAACGGGGTATGCTTCATAATGCCCTGGATATGGATGATTCACAGCTGAAAACAGACATCACTGCCCTTGCAATGGACGGAATCAGAATCATCAATGGATCCCACAGATCTTATCACTCTGCTCTTCTTAAGAATGAACCTGAAGCTTCTGACGGAAAGATGTATTATAACTTCCCGCTTATTATGGGAGCAGTATATAACGGTGAAAACTTTGAACCAATGGAAAACGTTTCTATTTCACTTAAACTGAACGACAAGCCTGCCCTTATGGCAGATTCTACCTGGTCAAATCCGGCAAAAACCTATAAATCAACCCGTGGAACTTACACCTTCTGGCCGGCTGCCATTGTTTGTGATAAGGACGAAGGAACAAAAGTGTTCAAATTGACTTTTGAAATCTCCGCAAAGAACTTTAATCCTTCTACATATGCAGTAGAATTACCATTGATTTCAGAACCTTCAAGAAAAACTTCCCTTGAATCGACATATTCCCTGAAAATCAAGGATATTTTCCTTTTTGACAAGAATGCCGAAAACCCGATGGAATAAAACTTCCATTTCAAATATTTATTAAGAAAGTAAAATGACTCAAACAGAAAAAGACAATTACCAGGCCGAAATATTCAAAAATCGTATAACAAAGAAATATCGTGAACTAAAAAAATGGGCACGAAAAAACCGTATTACCTGTTTCAGAATCTATGACAGAGATATTCCGGAAATCCCCCTTTGCGTTGACATTTACGAATTTCTTCCCGAAGACATTACCTCTCCTCTGGAATGTGCAGGATTTATCTCAACCCAGAATCAAAGGCAGTCAGACAACGATCCTTCCGTTGAATCAGAAATAGCTTCACGACGTTATGCAGTTTTATATCTTTATGAAAGGCCTTATGAAAAAGACCAGAGTGATGAAGATATCTGGCTCAACCTTATAGGAAAACAGATTGCAGAAGTTTTTCATATCTCTTCTGACAGGGTTATTACAAAGCAGAGAAAAAAGCAGAAAGGACTGAATCAGTACGAAAAAAACGAATCAGAAAATGATTCTCTTTATGCTCAGAAAATCCAGGGACTGGTCCAGGAACAGGGACAGATATTCCGCGTGGATTTAACTTCTTATATTGATACAGGACTTTTCTTTGACCACAGACCTTTACGTTCAATTATAAGGAATCAGAGTTCAGGAAAATCAGTATTGAATCTTTTCTGTTACACAGGAAGTATTTCGGTCTATGCAGCCGGAGGTCTGGCAAAACGGGTTGAGTCTGTGGATCTTTCCAATACGTATTTAACCTGGGCAAAGGAAAATTTCGAACTCAATGAATATACGGACAGGAACAGGTATTTTTTCACAAAGGCTGACTGCGTTCAGTTTCTAAAAGACAAACAGGATTCCATAAAACCTGAAGACCGTTACGACCTTATTATCCTTGATCCGCCAACTTTCAGTAACAGTAAAATGGCAGATACAATGGATATCAACCGGGACTGGCCGGACCTTTGTACTTTGTGTCTGAACCTGCTAAAACCCAAAGGCACTCTGTATTTTTCTACAAACAGCAGGCGCCTGAAATTTGATTCTGCCCTTCTTCCGTCAACAACAGCTTCGGGACTTAAGGTCAAAGCCACTGACATTACACAAAAAACAATTTCCCAGGATTTTGCAGGAACAAATCCACACAAAGCATTTGAAATTAAGGTGGAGGATTAAAAAGGAAGTGAAGAAATCATTTCCCTGTTACTCTATAATTTGTTTTTGTATCCTCAATCTGATTCTGATTTCCTGTAAATCAACATCCCTTGTTGAACCAGAGGAATTTCCGGAACCTGAAATCCAGACAGAAGAAATTATTCCGGAGGTTATTCCCGAACCTCCCCGGGAAATTTTCAAGGCACCCCGGGTTTACCAGCCAGAAAATGAAGAACTCACACTGGTATTTGCCGGTGATATTATGGCACACGAACAGAATTACAAAATGAAGGATTATTCCAAAATCTGGAATGGAATACGGGATATAACTACTGACTCGGACCTGACCTTCGGAAACATTGAAGCTCCGGTAAACAACGATGATGCATGGTCCTCATATCCGTCCTTCAACATGCATGAGGATTACCTTCAGGCTGCCATCGATGCAGGTTTCAATGTTTTCTCTCTTGCAAACAATCATTCCAATGACAAATATAAAAAAGGAATGACTGCCACAATGACTTTGAGCGAACAGATCCAGGAAAAAACAAAAGACTCTGAACGACCTGTATATTTTTCCGGCCTAAAACATGGAAAAGAAGCAGGCTTCTCTTACAACCTGATTGAAGTAAAGGGATGGAAAATACTTTTTGTTGCAATAACCCAGCTGCTAAACCGCCCTAATGATTCCGATTACGTAAACTATGTCCCCTCAAAAAAAGATTCCAAAGCAGCTTTCGTAAAGTGGATAAAGAAAACAAAGGAAGAAAATCCCTGCGATTTCTTCATCCTTTCTCTTCACACAAATGAAGAGGAATACATCCGTGAAGTAACAAAAAAACAGAGAAACTGGTATACTGAACTTATGGATTCCGGTGTGGATATTTTATGGGCTAATCATGCACATCTAATAAAACGCCAGGAAATATTTATGACCGAAAGAAACAGTCGTTATCCATCAAAGCTGCTTATGTGTGCCAACGGGAATACAATAAGCGGACAACGCCGAGAACCGAACCTGAACCTGAAGTTTACAGAAAGAGATGATACAGGAGACGGTTTGTTATATAAAGCAGTCCTTAGGAAAACTCCTGATTCTTCACAGGCCTTTATTTTTAAAACTGAAAGATTTTTTATAACCACATATAAAAATACTGCTGACGAATATATTCTGAAAAAGCTTGATGACGATTTTCTTGAATATCTGAATGAAAACAGACCTTCCTGGCTTGAATATATAAAGAAACGCAAAGAAATATGTGAGTCAATCGAGGATTAATATACTCTATATGAATTATCAAGATTTACCTGTTTACCAGCAGAAAGAAAGAATACTGGAATCATTAAAAACAAACCAGGTGATTGTTGTACAGTCTCCTACCGGTTCCGGAAAAACCACACAAATCCCTGTTATCCTCCATGAAGCCGGTTATGACCAGAAAGGCATGATTGCCGTAACTCAACCACGCCGTATTGCAGCATTGAGCGTAAGTGAATTTATTTCAAAACAGCTTGGAACTACTTATCCAGGTCTGGTTGGATACAAAATGCGTTTTGAAGACAAAACAGACCAGACTACAAAAATCAAAATAATGACCGATGGTATCCTTCTTCAGGAAATGAAGCTGGATCCATGGCTCAGTAAATACTCAGTAATTATGGTTGACGAGGCCCATGAAAGAAGCCTCAATATTGATTTCGTTCTGGGACTTCTTAAACGTGTTTTACAAAGCAGAAGTGATTTCAGGGTTATCGTCAGCTCTGCCACAATGAACGCAGAAGCTTTCTCACGTTATTTTGATGACTGCCCTATTGTAACAATTGAAACAATTACTTACCCGGTTACAATGATTTATGATCCGCCCAAAGGACCTGCAGTAACAACCCTTACGGACAGCGGATGTGACCTGCTTCTTCAGAAAATCTCGGATACAGTTGAAAGAGTCCTGGACAATAAAGATGACGGAGGAATTCTTATTTTCCTTCCGGGTGAAAAGATAATCAAGGATTGTGTTCATAAATTAAGCCATGCACCTTTCGGACGCCGATTATTTATTCTTCCTCTCTACGGCCGGCTTGCAAAAGAAGAACAAGAAAGAGTTTTCATTGATCCGCCGGCAGGGAAAAAGAAGGTAGTCATTTCTACGAACATTGCAGAAACTTCAGTTACAATCAGCGATATTTCAACTGTAATTGATTCAGGACTGGCAAAACTCAATTTTTATAATCCACATACCTATACCTCAAGTCTTATTGAAACTACCATTTCAAAAGCCAGTTCAAACCAGAGACGTGGTCGTGCGGGTCGTACTCATGAAGGAACCTGTTACCGCCTTTACACCCGGAAAGATTTCGAAACCCGTCCCATGTATACAACAGAAGAAATCTACAGAACAGATTTAAGTGAAGTTGTTCTCCGCATGGCAGAGCTTGGAATTACAGACTTCTTCGGTTTTGATTTTATAAGCAGACCTGACCACGATGGAATTGTAGGGGCCATAGAAACCTTAAAACTTCTGGGAGCTCTGGAAGACGATAATACTCTTTCAACTATCGGACAGATGATGTGCAGGTTCCCTCTTGAACCTAGAATTTCCCGAATTATCGTAGAAGCCATCATGCGTTACCCGGACAACATCGGACATGCATTAATCGGTGCAAGTTTTCTTTCTGCTTCAAGCCCTTTCCTTTTACCCGAAGGAGAAGAAATGGAAGCCCGTAAAGCCCACCACCACTTCAGAGACATTCAGGGAGATTTTGTTTCTTACATCAATCTTTTTAAGCTTTACAAGAAACAGGAAAATTTTGAAACCTGGAAAGAGATTGCTGATGCAAAGGAACGTTTCTGCAAAAACTATTATCTTGATGAAAGAGTAATGGCTGAAATCGACAATATTAACGACCAGCTGACAGAAATTGTGAGCCGCATGGAAATTCCTGTTACAATGAACGGATCTTTAAGCGATTACCTCTGCTGTGTTGCAGCCGGTATGATTCAGTTCGTATGTATCAGAAGCGGCCGTGAAAATTACAAAAGCCTCACACAGGGAAACATTTGTATCCATCCGGGGTCAGTTATGTTCAAGCAGGATCCGCTTTTTATCGTTGCCGGTGAAATTACAAAAACTTCACGTACCTTTGCTTTCGCTGTTTCTCCCCTGACAAAAACTCTCCTTGACAAAATAAATCCAAATCTCATCAATGAACTGGATGCTGTAAAAAAACACCGTGAAGAACCTCCTAAAACGGAACCTACTGAAAAACAACTTAAAAAGCTTGAAAAATCACAGGCAAAAAAACTGAAGGACAATAACATTGATAAGGAAGATGCTCTTTTCCTTGGAAACGAAATTTTTGCTACAAAGAAAATTAAAGGAAAGAAAACAGCCCTTCTTGAAATTGAAAAGCTTTTACGTGCTGCCCAGACAGAAACTGATGAAAAGAAACTTAAAATTGCAGGAGCAATGACTTCAAAAGTGATTTTAAGAGACGGAGGCTCTCTTCTGGATGGAGAAAAACTTTCACTGGTCCTGAAACTTGTAAAGAATCTTAACCTGAATCCTATCCGGGAAGACAGCTGGAACAGAAAAATTAACATCAACCTTTATGATGGAGAAGAAAATTCCAAGCGTCAGATTCTTACTTCTGTAAGCATAATTCTCAGAGTTGCCCTTGCAAAACAGAAGAATAAAGAATACGGGTTTATTACGCTTTTTACAGATGGAAACGGAAACTACTGGTTGAAATCAACAAGAGGTTTCAGCACAGCTCTGAATGAAAGCCTTTCATCCCTTGAAACCCTTATCGAAGAAAACGGAATTTCATGGACAGAAGAAGAAAAAGAAGTAATAAACAAAGCCCTCAGAGAACTGAACGAACTTTACAAATAAGGATGATTTCGCCAAATCCAATCACCCTTATTCACAAAATAAAAAAGGAGGCTCTGGCCTCCTTTTTTTCAATTTATTACAAAGCCGTAGGAAACTTTTCCTTCGGCATTTTTATTTATAAGACCGACAAAATCTTCGTCATCCATAAACTCATCTCTTTCAAAAACCGCAACGGTACATTCATTCGGAAAATCCCAGAGACTCTTATCAAACATGGAAGAACGAATAGGTTTTCCGTTCTTGAAAGAATCAGCGGCAATTTTATTTGCAAGGTTTACAGTTTCAAAACCGCAGGTCTTTGCCAGGTCAAAAGTTACGTCCTGACGTAAATCCCAGATTTCCTTCTGAAGCTGTAATTCCTGAGGCTTGTCTGCTTTCTTACTTTTAGTAACGGGCAAATCCTTAAGAGAAGCTTTATATTCCGCTTCCTTTTTACAGGCGTTTTCAATATTGAAGTTTTCAAGAAAGCTGTATCCCGCTGCATCTTCAACCCGGAAATTTCCGACACGGGTTCTGAAAAGACCGGTCAGATAACCTGCAGTACCACAACTTTCTGCAATGTCACGGGCAAGACTTCTGATATAAGTTCCTTTGGAAACAGAAAATCTGATTTTTGCATATTCAACAAGTTTTTCATCAGAGGCTTCTGCATATTTTATTTCGGTTATTTCACTGGAAAAAATTGTAACAGGGCGTTCTTCAATATCAACTGATTTACCTTCCCTGACTAAATCTGAAGCTCTTTTCCCGTCAACATGAATGGCTGAAAAAGCAGGCGGTTTCTGCATGACAGGCCCGGTCCATTTTTCGACAGCTTTTTTTAAATCTTCTTCCGACGGGAAAGGTGCATTTTTTATCACAGACCCTGTATATTCAAGAGTATCAGTTTCTGATCCAAAATGAATTACCGCTTCGTAGGATTTGTCAAAAGCCGTTATCTGACCGCAAAGCTTTGTATAATGACCTGTACAAACAACAAGAAGGCCTTCAGCAAAGGAATCCAAAGTGCCAGTATGTCCAACCTTCGTTGTGTTCATTGCTTTTTTTACATTACGGAGAGAAGAAAAAGAAGTCAGTCCGGGCTGTTTTGCCAGAAGAACAATTGAATCAGACATAATAAAAAACTATTCCTCGTCCAGCCCTAGAAGCCTTCTGGCACGACGCTTGTTACCGGAATTTGCCTTTTTATCATCCACTATTTTCTGAAGATATGGTCTGGCACTTTCATATTTGCCGCTCTGGTACATATCCATTCCCTGACTTTGTGTTGTTGCATCCTTGCTTTCAAGATATTTAATGCAGACCTCATCAAAACTGTCCCTTGGATACTTTGCAATATGTTTTCCGATTGCAGCCCTGAGAGATTTTCTTTTGTCATCACCGGCAACAGTAAGTGCCAGTTCTTTTATTTCTTTTTCACCTGTATGGTTTTCTTTCAGCAGAACTTCTACAGCCTTTGCTTTCTGCGAATCATTGGCTTTTTTTTCGGAAACTCTTTCGATAAGGAAATCATTTCCCTCTTTTGTATTCAGAAAAGCGATTACTTCATAGCTTTTCATCTTCACCTTTTCTTCAGGGTCATTCTGGGCACGATAAACAAGGAAAGGAACGGCTTCTGTCAGCTTTTGAGTTTTGACTGCATCAATTGCTTCCAGACGAACCTTATAGTGATCATCACGAACTGCCTGTACAACTACATTCTTAGCTTCCAGTACATCAGGATAGTATTCAAGACCTTTCAACACATACTGGCGGAGGTTCGGGTCATTTTCTTCAAAGAGACTTACAAGAACTGGAACAGATTCCTTTTTTTCCATGGCACCGATTGCTTCTGCAGCATACATTCGGACAAAAAGATTTTCACTGTCATTTTCTGCAACTTCCACAAGTTTGTCCCAGGTTTCTACAGCATGAATCTTTCCAAGGGTTCTCATCAATGCCTGTTTCTGGGCATCCGTCAGTTCCTCTTTATCAAGAAATTCCGAAAGAGTAACTGCTTCATCGGGACCACCAATGTCACCAATGGTTGTAAGGGCATCATTAAAATAATCTTCATTTTCATTTTCAATCAAACGAAGAACTCCAGGTACTGCACTTTTACATTTGCATTTCTGAATATATGAAAAACAGGCTTTTACCGTGGATTTTTTTTCATCAAAAGGATCCTCTATAACCGTAACCGCATAATCTTCCAGACAAGGATCTTCAAGTTTTCCAAAATATGAAAGGATTTTTTCTTTTACTTCTATACTCCGGGTCATATAAAAAAGATCATAAATCTCTTCTGTAAAACGAGGGTCTTCATTTTCAATCAGTTTATCAAGAAGGTCTGTAATTTCCGTTGCAATACCGTACTTCAAAGTTTTTCTGTAAGATTCGGCAGTTTTTTCTGATTCATCCCTCTTTTCGGCTTCCCTGACTTTTTCCGGGTCAGCTTCCCTCGGACGCTTTTTTTCAGCTTTTGGATTTTTCTGATTTTCCTGGTCTTTTCTGAAAAGTTCTTCGATTATTTCAACAACCTCACCGGCAGTTTCTTCCGGTGCCTTGTCAGGAGCTTCTTCTACAACATTTACAAGATCGTCGGCAGCTTTTTCCAGTTTTTCTTCAGAAAGAACTGTATCAGCAGCAAAAAGAGCAAAAATTAATGATAACGAAAATAGAAAACAGAATAATTTTTTAAGCATAAATAATCCTATTCATTATACCGGATTCAAGCCCCAATATGTCTTAAATCCGCCAGAAAAATTACTCTAAAGGTGCAAAATAACCGCTTTCATCTCTTCCGCTTCGATTCAGCATATAAACCTCTACTTCAAGAGGAAGATAATTCTCTCCGAAATTTGTCGGCAAAGCAGAAACATAAGAAAGCTGGTATACACCTTCCGGTATTTCAAACAGGTCCTGAATAACAGGTTTCAAACCTTCCGGTCTGAATACATAATACTGCTCTCCCCGTGTATTATCGACAAGATAACTGATTTCTGCCGAGAGAGCACCCTGAGTCATCTGAACAACAGCCAGATTAATTGAATTGTTGTTCATAAATGCAGTTAACTCTGCAAGATTATAATTTTTGAAACTGTCATTTGTTACATTTCCTGCTGTAAGCAGAATAATTGACCGTTTCTTTTCGCCGTTTACAAGATCATTTGATGCAAGTCTTAAAGCAAGATCAAGAGAAACTTCGGAAGAAACAGATGTTTTGAGCCCCGTAGAACTGAAATCCCTGCATCCGTCGGCAGTTCCTGTATATTCAGTAACAGGAATCTTTCCTGCGCTGATAATTTTTACAGTTCCGCGATTATTGAGGGCACTGCACATTTCACGCAAAGAAGAATCAATCTGTTCAGTAAAATATGAACTCTGAATACTGCGGTCGATAATAAAGGTTACATCGCAGGCCGTATTGTTGTAAGCAGCACCTAAAAGTTTTACAGAATTTACATTTCGTTTATTTTCAGAAAGATAAAAACTGTTCTCATTAAGTCCGATTACCGGCTGTCTGTGACGGTTCTCTACCTTGATTTCAACTGTAACATTCGGGAATTTATCTGCATTTACATTTTCAATCTGAACGAACATACCGCCAACCAGTTCCTGAATCTCGCTCATCATATAAATCTCGTTAGCTTTGAAGTCTGTAACTACAAGATTCGAGTTTACATCAGGAACTGCACAATTCAGGCGCCCCGGATTATTTCCTGTCTTTCCGTATTCAAAAAGAGAACCGCTTTCTGTATTAACACCAAGAACCCGGTTTATGTCACAAACTAAAAGCTGGTTGTTCCAGAAACGGATAGCTTCAGGCTTTGTAAAAGTATTTTCTTCACAAAGAACCCGGATATAGTTACCGCTGTGATCAAACTCATATATACAGCCTTTATGGTCATCTGCGATGAAAACACTTGTTTCGTTTACAAAAATACCGGTAGGTCCTTTAAGACCTTTGAAATCTCCCTGTTTACCCCCGAAAAAGAACAACGGATTTCCATCAACATCAAAAACATCAATACGGCGGTTTCCATAATCAGAAACATAAATATTACCGTTGCTATCCTGTGCCAGATACTGAGGTCCAACCATCTGTCCCAGTCCGCGGCCTTTTTCTCCTATATATTTGATAAAGTTACCTTTACTGTTCAAAAGAGATAATCTGTCTCCTGCGGACTCAGATACGAGAATATTTCCGTCCTTTAATCTGATTATATCAACCGGACGGTCGAAGCCGTTCAAAGGACCTGTTTTTCGGTCAATTACCTGGCCATTCTGATTCATAAGAATTATCAGGTTTTCGTTGTATGTTGTTACCCAGAAAGTACCATCATTATTCGGCAGAACAGAAAGTGGCCCCGAAAAAACCAGATTTCCTTCATAATTTCCGTCAAAACTGCCCGATTCCGATATTCTCAGGTTTCCGCGGTTTTCATTGTCTTTATTGAATCCTGTAATACGGCGTTCCCTGACTATTTCCATTTTATTCTTAAGAAGCAGTCCGCCATATCCGTTTTCTGATGCGGTTTCCCAGTAATTAAGGGCACTTCCTTCAAGTCCCGACTTGTAGTAAGCCTTCCCAAGCCAGTCAAGAATCAGGTTATCCTGTGGAAGATATGAAAGGGCTTTTTCAAACTGCATGATTGCTTCGTTATAAGCGCATCTGTAATAAGCCTGTACACCCCGACGGAATTCCTGCCCGGCCAGACCTTCATCAGCGGTTCTGATACGGTCTTCAGGTACTACAAGACCAGCCGTATTTCCCTGTGCAAAAAGAGAAAAGCATGATGCAAAAAAGGCGATTCCTAAAGCCAGAATAGACTTATTTTTTATTAAAAACTTTTTCATTTTATTGCTCCAAGCTTTGCCATACGGATATGCTCGGCTATTATTTCATTTTCTGTATCAAGATTTTCGGCCTGCTCAAGATATTTCAAAGCATCATTATATAATCCCAGCTTATAATATACCCATCCCAAAGAATCCAGACAGGCTGCTGAATCAGGAGCTTTTTCTACTGCCTTCTTGCATAATGACAAAGCTTTAGTAAGTTCCTTATCCTCACAGGCAAGAACATATCCCATTCCGTTAAGCGATGTTACATTGTTATTATCGTTTTCCAGAGATTTTTCGTAATATGCGATACATTTTTCTGTATCTTCCTGTTCCCAGGCAACGTAAGCTATTACCGCATACACTGAAGCAGTCATATATCCTGTTTCAAGAAGCTTATTCAATTCAAAATCGGCCAGTCTTTTTCGTCCTGAAGAAGCATAAATAACAGCCAGTAAAAAACGACACTGAAGAACTCTTTCCAGTTTTCCTCCGCTCGTAACTACTGATTCCAGGTATACAAGAGCTTCATCATATTTATGCAGTTTTGCATAACACAACCCCAGATAATATGCTATTTCCATCTTATCTGTTTCTGTTGATTGAGGTAACGAAAGAAAAAAAGCAAGTGAATCGGCATAAGCCTTTCCGTTGTAAAGATCTATTCCCCTTTTCAATTCGCTGTTATTTCCACCCATAATTACCCCCGTTTACATGCACACCGGTGCAGTTACCATTACAGCGACAGCTACATATCCATCCTGGGCTATTTGAAAATCACATTCTTCACCGCCCAAAGTCTTGGAACGTCCCATAATAAACCGGGACTGGTATCCATTTTCGGTCTTCTCCAGTTTTACCTGGTCCCCGTAATCTCGTACGGCAATCTCTTTTACGATTTTCATGCCCTTATATTCGTCACAGGAAACCCCGTTTATGTTCACGAAAGTATAAGGAAGTTCTGTCCTTGCCAGAGAGACAATTTCCTCAAAATGATCCAGAACAAACTCTGAAAAGGACTTGAAGTTATATTCATGTTCCTTAGCTTCCCATGCTTTGGGATGTTCAAGACTCATTGCCAGAGACGGAATACCGTAGAGACTTCCCTGACGTGCGGCACCACAGGTGCCGGAATAGATAATATCAGTTCCTATATTTGCACCGTAATTAATTCCGGAGATTACAACATCAATTTTCGGAAATATGCCGGACATTATTCCGTTTATTACACAGTCTGCAGGAAAACCGGAACAGGTATAAAAGTTATCTTCGATACGAACCAGCTCAAGAGGAACATCCATCTTAATACAGTGAGAAGCAGCAGAACGATTTGAAGACGGAGCCATCACATAAACCTTGTGTTTACGGGAAAGAACTTCAACAAGAGTTCTCAGGCCCCTGGACTGGTATCCGTCATCATTTGTAATAAGAATATTCATAATATTTCTCTCACGAAATCAGTCTTTTACAAGACTTGCTCCATCCGATGGTAAAACTTCGTACATATCACACTTAAATGAGAAGATTTTTTCAAATTCACGGAGTTTCTCTTTGAATTTCTCCACATCCTGTTCACGGATAACCGCATACAGACAACGACCAAAGCCTTTTCCTGTAATACGACCGCAGGAAACAGGGTTTCTCAAGGTATTCAGATTTGGTTCAAGTTCCGAAACCCGTTTCAAAAGCCAGTCAATTTCAGGACATGAAGCCTCATAATAATCACGCATAGATTCATGACTATGGTTTACGGCTCTGGCAAACTTAAAGAAATCGCCTTTTTCTATTCCGGTCAAGGCATCCTGAATATCATTATGTTCACGCATAACTGAAAGGAGTCTGTGTTTTGTCAGTTCAGATACTGTTGAAAGGCCTTCATTTATATCAGTTACGTCAGTTATATAACGCCATCCGCCATAAACATTTGCTTTATTTTCCTTCAGGTCACCCAGAAGAAGCGCATTGGCAGGTTCAAACAATACTTCCTCATCCCAGACTGTAAAACGAGGCACATGAGTATCAACAATAATGATTTTCTTGCCTTCCTTCAGGAAATTAAAAGGAATATAATCCCAGGAATTCTTGTTATGGTCTGTTATCAAAAGATTTCCTTTTTTTGCAAAAAGACATGAATAGTTGTCTGCAATAAAGTTATTGATCTGAAGGAAACGCTTGTTGCCCCGTTCCAGAACCTGAAGAAGCTGAGAATCAGAACAATGAAGATTATACAGTTTTCTGAGGGCTATTGCAGTAGCTACTTTTATGGCAGTGGTTATACCAAAACCAGCTGAAGGAAGAACTGTTGAATAAACAGTAAGGTTAAATCCTTCTACATCGTATCCGCCGGATACGAAACCATAAAAAACAGCCTTTACAGCATTAACCCATTTATCTTCTTTTTTGAATTTTACGGAAGTAACATTTGCCTTTTTACGTTCTCCGGTCTGCACGAAATAAAATTTCATTACAGAATCGGTTCTTTTTGAAACAGAAACATAAACCGGAATATCTGCGGCAAAAGACAGGGTTTTATCTTTGAAGAACCAGGAATGTTCTCCTATCATATGGAAACGGCAAGGAGCCTTGGCAGTAACTTCAGGATACTCCTGATATTCTGCGAAATGTTCGTCGTTCAGTACTTTCAAACCAGCATTCCCCTCTTATTTGCTTTTTTGAATTCTTATTGATATAATTCTTTTAAAAATATTACGTTACTAATAAGTAGATATTTTGTTAATAATAATATAATGACTCTGATTTTACAAGTTTTTTATACCCTTTTTTCCAGTGTCCTACTTTCTCTGGCAACCCCAAACGAAATCCTTAAATTTGGGTCTCCTTTTATAGCTTTTGCCGCCCTGATTCCATTTTATCTGGCTGTCAAAAAATCGCCGAATTTCTGGTTTGCAGCATTGCTTGGTTTCCTGCAGGCCTTTGTTACCCACATTTTATCCTCTTTCTGGCTTGCTTTCTTCAAGGATTTTGCACTTCTGACCTTAGGTGCCTCCGCTTTAGGAACAGGACTTATTGCATCCTTATTCGGTGCCTTGCTTTATGTTCCGTATTACACACAGAAACGAAAAAACAATCTGAATCTTCTTTCCATGTCCCAAAACAGGACCATAGCTTTCCGGATTTTCTGGTTTGCCGCCGTTTATACCGCCTATGAATGGTGTAAAAGTTCAGGCTTCCTGGGTTATCCATGGGGAACTCTTTCAGCCTGTATGTTCAGGGCCCGCATTTTTATGCAGCTGGCTGCTATTACAGGAACATATGGAATATCTTTCCTCACAGCTTTTTTTGCCGCTTTGATCGGCGAAGGTATCTTCCTTATTTATTCAGTCCCTGATTTACCAGCAAAAAAAAGACTTTTTTCTTCTTTTCTGAATTGTACACGATTCTGGATTTGTTTATTTGCACTTTCTCTCTGTTACGGTGCCGTTCAATACAATATTAAACGAACCCCTGTAAAAAAACTGACTTCGGTTTTTGTCCAGGCAAACGAAAATCCATGGGAATCCAAATCAGACAGAAATACAATTCTTCTATGCGAAGAACTTTCTGAAGAAGGCTTAAAAGAGCTGAAGGAAGAAAATAAAACAGCAGACCTGATAATCTGGAGCGAAGGAATTTTAAGAACTGGTTTTCCTAAAGGCGAAAAACACTATCAGGATTACCCGAGAGAAAAATCTGTTGTTAAATTTGTAAAAGAACATAAAATCCCGCTTTTAACAGGCGGTTCTTATATACGCACCAGAAAAGACGGGACAAAAAAATTCTATAATGCAGCGGTTGTTTTCGATAAAGAAGGAAATTACCGGGGATATTACCCGAAAAATCATCTGGTTCCCTTTGCAGAAGTCATTCCATTTGATGAATTTCCGCCAATCCGCTCTTTTATGGAAAAAGTCATTGGAATTTCATCGGGCTGGACTCCCGGAGACCAGTATACTTTCTTTGACATTCCCTGCCAGTGGTATGGAGAACCTGTTACAGAAACCGTAAAAGAATACAATCTGAACCAGAATTACAGCGAACAGAAGAAGGAAGATAATCTTCCTCCTACAGTAAAAATCAGTGCCCCAATCTGCTATGATGATGCTTTTCCCGATATTATGGGACCTTTGTGGAAGAACGGAACCGAGGTTTTCCTGAATCTGACAGATGATTCCTGGTCTTTGAGAGAATCAGCTGAAATCCAGCACTTTGTTGTAGCTTCATACAGGACAATTGAATACAGAACACCCCTTGTACGTACTACAAACGGCGGTTTATCCTGTGTAATTGATCCTGCAGGTAAAGTTCTTTATGAACTCCCTATGTTCCAGTCTACAAAAGGTGTTTTTGATATTCCGGTATATAAAAGAAAGGAAACTGTGTACGCCAGATTCGGAAACTGGGTTCCGTTTATTCTGAACCTTTTCATTTTCTTTATACTCGCATGGGAGATGCTTACTTTTGAAGCAGTGGAATATGTTTTCCCTGAAAAAGTAATTCTTTTACGCAAAAGCCGCAAAAAGTCAGAAAAGAAAACAGATAAAGACGAAAAGAAAAATAAATCTTCTGAAAAAGCAAAAAAATCAAAGAAGAAAGACTCAGGTAAGAAGGAAGAAAAGTCTTCAAAAAAAACAAAGAAGAAGTCAGACAAGAAAGACATCAAAAAATCCGAAAAGAAGTCTGATAAAAAAGAAACAAAGAAATCTGATAAAAAATCTTCCTCGAAAAAAGGTAAAAAATAAATCAATATGGAAGCAATTGAAAACGCATTTAATATTCTTTCAGAACCTGTAAAAGAAAAACTGAAAGTTCAGAATATCACTACCCCAACCGCCGTACAGAACAAACTGATTCCCATGATTTTTGACAGGAAGAATGTTCTTTTTCAAAGCGAAACCGGAACAGGAAAGACCTTTGCATATCTTCTCCCACTGATTGAACATCTTGAAAGAGATACAGACAAGACTTCAGTAAAAATTGTGATTACAGCCCCGACTTTCGAACTGGCTTCACAGATCAACCTGGCAGCAAAATCAGTAACAGACCGCAAGACAGCACTTTTCATTGGTGGCGCTCCACTAAAAAGGCAGATTGAAGTTTTGAAAGACAAACCTCAGATTGTAATCGGAACTCCTGCCCGCCTTGTGGAACTTATTAACCTTAAAAAACTTAAGGTTTCAAATGCTCAGGCAATTGTTTTTGATGAAACAGACCGCATGGTAAAAAAAGAACTTATTGAAGCAACTTCTGAACTCCGTAACTGCATGCCTGAAAACATCCAGATAATTGCCTGTTCAGCAACCATCAATCCCCAGGTTTCAAACTTCTTCACCGAAACTGAAAGTATTGTAATGCCACAGGAAGATGTTCTTAAAAAGCGAATCACACACTGGGCAATCTACGCAGAATACAGAGACAAAATCGATACCTTGAGAAAGTTCCTTGCCGCAGAGAAACCTGGAAAAGCCCTTGTGTTCACAAGCCGCGCAGACCAGGTAGAAAACATTTATCAGAAGCTGAGGTTCAAGAAAGTTGACTGCATGGCACTTCACGCAAAAGCCGACAAACAGCTCCGCAAGGCCGCCATCGATAAATTCCGCAGTGGTAAATGCCGCATCCTTATTACAAGTGATTTAAGTGCCCGCGGCTTAGACATCGCAAATGTAACACACGTAATCCAGATGGACCTGCCCCATGACGAAGACTTCTTTGTTCACCGCTCAGGACGTACAGCCCGTGCCGGAAAAACCGGAATTAACGTTTTGATTGGTGATGAATACGAAATGCACAAATTCGCACTCCTTGAAAAGAAGCTTGGCATCTGCGTTTATCCGAAAGAAATAATCGACGGAAAGGTCGTAGCACCCGAATAAACTCAAAATTTATTAAGGGCGTTTCACCAAACTCAACAATTTTTATCCGAAAAAAAATCCTATTTATTCAGGAATAAAAAAACCTCCGGCATAAACCGGAGGCTTTCTATTTTAACGGCTAGTTCAGCCGTCCGTTATTAGCGTTTCAAGCTCAGAACTGTTTCCAGAAGTGTATCTGCTGTCTGGATTGTCTTGGCGTTAGACTGGAATCCGCGCTGTGTTACGATCATGTCTGTCATCTGTTCAGAAAGGTCAACGTTTGACATTTCCAATGCGCCTGCCAGAAGTGAACCGCGTCCTGCTGTTCCTGATTCACCGATACGTGCCATACCAGAGTTGATTGATTCCATGTAAGTATTGTCACCGGCTTTTTCAAGGCCCTGGTTGTTTGTAAAGGTTGCAAGAGCAATCTGTCCGATTGTGCGGTTTGTTCCGTTTGAATAAACACCAGTAATTACACCACTTGAATCAATTTTGAATGTATCAAGATATCCAAGTGTATATCCGTCCTGGTAGAAACCTTTGGTTGTTGATTTAGAAGAAGACTGAGTAATTGTATCAACTGCAGATCCAATTGTTCCCATATTAATATTAATTGTCTGACGGTAAGGATTTCCGTTTTCATCTGCATTTGAATTAGGAACTGTGTAAGAAGCCTGAAGAATAGCCTGTCCTTCAGGATTTGTTACGTTACCTGCTGTATCTGTAATACTTTCAAGGAGACCGTAATTGTCAAAGTTTACCAGGAAAGTATTTTCCATTCCGTCAGTTGTTCCAAGACCGATTCTTGTCTGTGTGAAATCAGCATTGTTTTCATCAACATTTACTGTAGCCTGCCACTGGTTAGGATTTCCTACAACGCGGCGGAAAGAAATTGAAAGAAGATGTTCATTACCAAAGCTGTCATAAATCTTCTGTTCTGTATTCCATGTTCCCTTAGCAATATCAGCTTCATTTGCACCTTCAAGAATTTCAGGTGTATTTTTATTAAGGTTACATGCATATTTTACATTTGATGTTTCCTTTGCAGGATCTTTTGATCCAACAGGGATTGTAAGGTCTGTTGGAGTAGCAGCTGTCTGTACAACCATTTCTCCGTCCATTTCACGGGCCATCCAACCCTGAACTCTAAGACCGTTTGATGGGTTTACCAGAGTTCCGTTCATATCGAGAGAGAAAGCACCATTACGTGTGTAGAAAGATTCTTCACCATTTTTCAGAATGAAGAAACCGTTTCCCTGAATAGCCAGGTCAGTTGTAATACCTGTTGACTGAAGGTTTCCCTGTGTGAATACATTGTCAATTGAAGCAACAGTCATACCAAGTCCAACTTCTTTAGGATTTACACCACCAACTTCATCTGTTGGACGTGCAGCACCACTCATCTGCTGGCTGATCATATCCTGGAAGTTTACGCGTCCGCGTTTGAAACCTACAGTGTTTACGTTTGAAATGTTGTTTCCAATTACATCCATGCGTGTCTGGTGATTCTGAAGTCCTGAAACGCCTGAATAAAGTGATCTCATCATATGTCTTTACCTCTCGATTATTATTAACTCTTTAATTAGTTGCCGTAGATTGCGGCAATCTGGTCCATATTGTAGTACATGCCGTTTACCATAATCTGTGGATTTTCTCCACGGGTTGCAGCTTCTACAATTCCTGTTGTGGTTGTATCCCCAACATTAAGCTCAACTGTTTTACCCAGTGTTGAGAATGCTTCCTGACTGTTCATCATTGAAGCAAGTCTTGTAAATGATGTAGACATATTTGTCATCTGTTCCAGAGAGCTGAACTGAGCCATCTGTGAAATGAACTGTGTGTCTTCCATCGGGCTTGTAGGATCCTGATTCTGGAGCTGTGTAATCAGAAGCTTAAGAAAATCATCTTTTCCAAGTTCGCTTGTTTTTACACGTCCATTCTGCTGGTTCTGTTTGTTATAGGTATTTACTGCATTTTCAACAGCAAATTTTTCACCTACATTCATTGTTGTATTAATATCCATACACACCCCTTTTCCGGCTGCTCCCATCCATGCAGCTCACTTTTTATTTGTCGGCATTTAAGCCACAATGTTTATTCCATTTTTCGAAATTTCTGAATATTCTTCAGAATAATTCGAATAATCAAAATCCGAAGTTTCCTGGCTCAAAGATCCATATTCTCTTCTTGCAAAAAACATATTCTGTTCATGCTGATTCTGTTCCGCAAACTGCTGCCCTGAACTGTTTCCGGAATTATTGTAAGAAACTTCAAATGATGCATTTTCATATCCGTTCTTTACAAAAGCTTCACGAAGACTTTCAGCATTATTTTTGAACACTTCAAGAGCTTCTTTTGTATTTACAACGATATGTCCGGTAATTTTGTCTCCGTCCAGAGATAAAGTCATTTTTACGCTGCCAATATCATCCGGATGAAGAACAAGATTTATTGTTCCCTTATTGTTGTCTTTAAGTACAATATTTCCTGTCTGTACAATTTCAGAAGCATTTGCCTGAATCTGGTTATTGAGCATTGCCTGGAATGTTGAACCGTCACTTGCAGAAACCTGGGCATTTGCTGAAAGAACATTTGAGTTTGTCTGACTCTGTGCTGACTGAAGATTCATTTCAATAGTTGCACTGTCATTTCCAGTCATTGTGACTTTCATTTTAGGCTCGGCATTGTCTTTTACAGTATTTTCAGACTGAGGTTTTTCTATTCTTAAATCTGTAACGCTGATTTTTTCCTTGAGCTTCAGATTACTGTCAGTTTTCTCTTTACCGGCAGATAATTCACTGTTCTGTCCCTTTGAAAGTTCAAAGAGAAAATCTTCAGGATTTTCAACAGACTTATTCTGAGCAGATTCCAGCGCTAAAGCTTCGTCAGATACGATTTCAAAATCGAAATCTTCCACTGAAACAGTTTTTTTACCCTGAGACAATAAACTGATTCTTTCTTCATCATCCTGACTGGCGATTTTATCCAGGAGATTATTTGAAATATCCCCTATTGAAGATACTTTCTCGCTTTTCTGGTCAGGATTTGTAGCATTCTGATTTTCTTCTTTCACAAGATTCAGAACTGAATAAACAAGATTTTCTGGCTTAGGAGCATTTTCCTTTTCTTCGCTCTCATGAACAGAATCCTTTTTTTCAGTTTTCCCGTATTCATTCACTTTATCCTGATCTGAATTACGGATTTTATCTGTGGAATTTTCTTTTTCAGAATCCTTTACTGAAGAAACATTTTCATCTTTTTGAATTTTTGTTTTTTCTGATTCTCTGCTGTACTTTTCAACTTCAGAACTCTGATTTTCAGAAGAAATACCGGCCAGAAGTTCACTAAAAGACTTCCCGTTGCGGGGACTTTCATGAACAGATTCTGAGAATGCGATATTTTTCTGTAAATCAGGTTGTTTAACAGCAACCAGAATTTCAGTAAGTTCCATACTGAAATCATCGGTAAAAAAAAATTATTGTTTAGGAAAATATATTTTCTGATTGAGATGTTTTAATTAAAAACAGGCAAAAAAAAAGAGCCGGCTAACCGGCTCAATTACTTATCTGTTCAGGTTTCTATTCAAGATTTTCAGGTTTACTGAGCATTTTCCTCTGGATTTCCGCAGCACGATCAGCCGGCATGAGAGAAAGCCAGTAGGCACCCATAGACATTGTTCCATTCTGTTCAGCCAGTTCTTCAACTCTTCTCAGAACATCGATACAAGTCTGATCATCAAGAGCTTTAAGAATTTCCACGGCATTTTCAGGACGCATACCATTAAGGTTTTCAGCAATCTGAGTAATATTTACGTTTTTTTCGTTATATTTGTTTACAGTCTGATCAAAAGTTTTTTCGCGTTCTTCCTGGTTCTTTTCGCGTTCCTGAAGTTCTACAGCAACCTTTTCATTCTGTTTTTCGATTTCAGAAATATCAGTTTCCCGTTTATCCAGTTCTTCCTTAAAGATATCCAGTGCTTCCCGCTGTTTTGCCAGTCTGTCAGCATCAAGATCTCCGGTAACAGGTTTACTCTGTGTTGTTGTAACGGAGGTTTGTGGTTCTTTTCCAAACAACTTATATACAGGAGAAAAAAGTGAGTTTACATGAATCAATCCCAGGAAATTGAACCATAAAAGTCCCCCCAGAATCAGAATAACAATAATGATAAGTAAAACTATCGATTTTCCAACACCCTTTGCCATTTTTTTCCCCTGAAACTTTTAATTAAATAAGTCCGCTGATTGCGGCACCAAGTGTAATATCATTTTCGCATGAAACAATCTTCCAGTAAATACCCGACTGACGTGTAAGAATTTCATCCAGCTGGGCATAAACTCTTTCACGAATCATCGGAGTTTTGAAGAAGGTTGATCCATTACATAAAATACAAACAGGTTTTGCAGCACTTTTTCCCATTCCTGTCTGAATTGCACAGGCAATAAGAATTGCAGCACCATAACGGGCCGAACGCTCAAAAACAGCATCGATAATCTGAAGAATCATGTCCAGATCTTCTTCATCTGCATTTTCTGCACATAATTTTCCAAGAATAGTATTTGTACTGTATGGATGTTCCAGGAAATTGCTGATTTCAATCAGATTAAGTTCAGAAACTCCAAGCAAAGCCTGATTCATTGATGCACTGAAAAGTCCTTCTTTTGCAGCTGTATTAATTGCATAAAAACCGATAGGACCAAGATATGCTCCCGAGCAGGATTTTTCCAGAAGGAATGAACCAGGTTTCACTGTCTTTGCATCTACCATAAAATCAAAATCAGAACGGTTCACAGAAGTGAATTTTCCTGATTCACAGACAATAATCTGACGTTTAATACCACATTTTTCACAGGCTTCCTGAATATATGCAGCATTCAAACCGGTTCCAAGAATCATTCCGATATAAGATGAAACTTCAGATGAAGGCATAACAGAAGCACCTGCCAGGAGAGCGGCAACTGTATCATTACAAAGAGTAATTCTTTCTATTTTATTCCAGCCTTTTTCTTCAAGAGCCTTTACAAGGCATTCACCAACTTTTGATCCTACAACTTCGGGAGCTTTAACTTCTTTTGAAAATCCCAGAAGAACACCATCTCCATCTTCTGTAATAGTCATTGGATAAGAAAAACAGAACCCGATTCGATTTGCTTTATTTTTCAAATGTTCAAGATTCGAAGCAATCTGATTAAAAAACTCTGTTTTTGAAAGCTCTCTTTCAATTCCAGGCATCTTTGTTTTTTCCATATCAGAAATAGATGCATTTCCATCAGAATCAAAAGTTACCAGACATGAACGGAAATTAGTTCCACCGGCATCAATAACAATAACACTTTCATTACAGGCCTTTTTTTCAGGGGGAAGACAGAAAGTACGAATCATATCTTCATCAGCTTTTTCCCCTTTCAGACCTGCACGCATATCAGAAAGAAGACCTTCTGCTGTCATTTTTACATCAACATGATTAATAAAATTATGCTTTGAAAGAAAAGCAGCAACTTTTGTATTCATTTACAACTCCATTAACTACAAATTAACAGTTAAAAGATTATAACACATCTTTTGATAAAATAAAATCAGATATTAGTTTACGGACTTTTTCCTTGTCCTCTTCACTGCCCATATAAGGAATTGTATTACTAACCGGCAGATCCCTTATGTAAGTATATTGTTTTTTGGCATATTTGCAGGAATTACGGATTATATTCTTCTTTATTTCTTCGACATCAGAATATGTAAAAAACTCCCTGTATCCGATAGCCTGCATTCCAGGATCTTCAGATTTGGCGCCCCTTTCAATCAATTCCTTCACTTCTTTTTCAAGTCCCATCTGGAACATCAGTTCCACCCTTTCTTCAATTCGTTTAAACAGAATTTCCCTTGGTGGTTCAAGCATAACCGGGCAAAAATCAAAATCAGAACGGAAGGAGGTTGAAAGATCAAAACTTGATCTGGGTTTTCCAGTGAGATAAAAAACTTCCAGGGCACGGAGAATTCTGTATTCATCATTTGGATGGATTTTCCCGGCGCTGACAGGATCTTTTTCAATAAGTTCTTTATATAAAGCTTCTTTTCCTTCAGAAGCACAACGTTTTTTCAGAGAATTTCTTAATTCTTCATTACTTTCAGGCGTTTCTGGAAGTCCAAGCAAAAATGACCTTATATAAAAACCAGTTCCACCGGCTACAACAGGAATTTTTCCCCGGTTCCAGATGTCTAGACAGGCTTTATCTGCTTCATTTACAAAATCAGCAACAGAAAACTGATTTTTATAGCTTGTCATATTTATCAGGTGATGTGGAATTTCCCTGCAGAAATCCGAATCAGGTTTGGCCGTACCTATATCCAGTTCTTTATAAACAGCCATTGAATCAGCACTGATTACTTCCGCTTTTCCCTGAAGAATAAAAGGAGTTAAACAAAAAGGACTGCCCTTCTGCGAAAACAAATCTCGCATTAAAGCAGTCTTTCCTGATGCTGTTGGAGCGAAAATAACGATAACAGGAATCTTATTCATATCTTAGAATAAAACTAGTTATCAGAATCTTCTACTCTGTATGTTACCTTTTCACCAAAAAGCTGTTTGGCTGCAACACAAACATCTTTTCCGTCATTAATTTCGATTTCAGGATCATTTACTTTAGCCATCTGAAATGCACGGCGACTTGCTGCAGCTGTGATTTCATAAACATTACCATCAAATTTAACAAGTTCTTCCAAAGGGAAAATCATCGTCACGACCTCTCAAAACGTTGTAATTATATTATTATAGTAAGGATTTTATATAGTGTCTAGGTACAAATACATCAAATTTTCAATTTTACCATTGACACTTTTTTAATTATCCTATAAAGTTATTTCTACACGGGCGACTAGCTCAGCTGGTAGAGCAACAGACTCTTAATCTGTGGGTCCGGAGTTCGATCCTCCGGTCGCTCATTAAAGACTTGAACTTGTTTCAAGTCTTTTTTTTTTGCTTTCAAAAGGTATTTTATAAACCCAAAAATCCCTCCAGATTTTTATTTTCAATCACCAGTTCCAGACATTTCCATTCAGAATCCAGCACTTTTACCATATGCGCTTCTCTTTCCGGGTTATCAGCAAAACCAAGAGAACGATAGCACTTTATGGCAGACGGATTATTGTCATAAACTCCAATAGTAACCTGCTCTACCTTCATTATTTCAAAAGCATATTTGAGACCAAGCCTTAGCATTTCTATGCCATAACCTTTCCCACGTTTGCTGTCATCAACAATAACCCAGCCAAAACGAAGGTGCTTTTTATCTCCATCTGTATAACGCATAATAAAATGACCGATTATTTCATCCCCGTCAAAGGCAATCCATGGATAAAAATTATCAGCCTCCTGACACAGCCCGTTTTTATTGAAATAAACGTCATTCATGTAATCAGCTTTAAGCGGAAAATCTCCAAGAAGACTTCCGCTCCATTTGTAAAAAGAAACCTCATCTTTTATCCAGGTAACTATTTTTTCTGCATCCTGTGATTTATATGGTCTTAATGCTAACATCGTTGAAAATCTCCCTTTTATTTTTTCCGCTTCACCAGTTTCTGAATATGACTCTCCATAAAATTACATTCTCATTAACATTTCCCAGGCTTTTTCCATTACCACATCTTTTCTTTCAATTTAAATGTATAAACTGATTTTTATAAAATCACACCCAAAAGAAGAAAAACACACAAACACCCGGTACCACAATATCTTATATATAATTTATCATAAATATCCATATCATTTATAAAGTCAACGATTTTATCATTTTTAACCAGATCGTTTCTAGATTCGATATATTCTCTCATTTTCCAATTTCGAACAGGCCATTTTTCGTATTCTCCAAAAGGATTTATAAAGCCCAATTCTTTCATTGCATCAATATCATTTACAGATTTTAAAAAATTAAAAAGTCTATCTTTAGCAGAGTCAAAACTTTTATATGCTTTATAAAATTTCCAAAATGAGAAAAACGATAATAATATTAAAACAAAACTCAATAAACTTTTAATAATCATAGTTAGAATAAAACTGTTGATTCGAATAAACAATTATATCACCAATCCCGTTATCAACGGAAATTCCTGTTTGTATGAATAACTAATTATACCATAATTCCCTATTACGGAGAGGCCGCAAGGAGAGAAGTAAAGTTAAATAAAAAAACCGCAGCAGAAAAAGCGCGGTTAAATAAAAAAAGC
>DCHR01000011.1 GCA_002315375.1 Treponema sp. UBA1747
AACCGAGCGGGGACGCCCGAATTTTTTCAGAGTAAATGAATATAATGTTCGAAAAGAATTTAATCTAATTTGTTTTCTTCGATTTTTTCTTCTTTTTTTTCAGCTTCCGGAACTTCATTTTCTCCCTTTATGAAGAATCCTTTTGGAAGGTATAAAAACTTTTTTCTTGGGGTGAGTTTACTTAATTCTTTAAGCAAAACTGATTCCTGGAATACGATGTAGTTTATCCAGAAACTACTTTTTTCTTGTGTTGATTCGTTCATTGGACAACTCCTATACTTTTAAATAATAGACATTGATGACCTCTCCTTACCAATAGTATTGGTCAGTTTTTGCAAAAAGTGAAAACAAAATGTTATAAAAATACAAAAAATCATAATATTTAAGGAATTTTTCTTAGGAAAATTTTGTAAAAAATCAAAAAAACTCTTTCTTAATATAAATTTTCTTTTTTTGTGGAAAGGGGTTCTTCTTGTAGAGGAAATTAATTGATAAAAAAAATAGACTTTTTGGAGAAATAAAATTTGACTATTTGAAAATGTGAAATATAATAAAATCAACAGGTACGTAGAGTACTTATGGCAGGAAAGACTGACATTGTTAATTCAGTCCTCTTTCTGATCCAACTGAGATGGCAGACAGTTCCACAAGGTGGATGTCTGCTTTTTTATTTTAAAACAAATCCTGCCATAACAGTGAAATTATCTTTTCCTTTGGCGGCGGTTTCACGTCTGTTTGACCCGAATATGTCGCCCTGTGTACAGGCGGTGCAGTCTTCACAGATTGTAATGTTTTCATCTTTTATTTTGCATTTTTCCAGAACTGCAAGATTTGCTTTTTCCAGAGAAAGCCTGAAAAGGGGACCGTTTCCGTTATTCCATACAAAGGAAGGGAGTTTTTTTGCGTCTTTCCCGGAAGTTTTGTTCAAGTCCAGTGGTTCTACACAAGCGGGAGTGAACTCCTTTACAAAATATTCTGAACGTTCTTTATCTACTATATAACAGCAGTCATGTATGTGTGGTCCGAGGACAATCTGGAAATCTTCTGGTTTTGAACCGTAGTTTTTTTCTGCCAGATTAATGGCTTCTGCAAGAATTCCTGTTCCTTTCCACCCGGAATGTACGATTCCAAAAACTTCGGTTATAGGGTCATAAAGGAAAATCGGCATGCAGTCCGCAATTGTAATTGAAGGAACAAGGAGAGGGTTTCTTGTAATGATACCGTCTCCAATTTTTCTATTTGTATCTTCTGCGGATTTAATGTCGTAAATGATTTTTGTATGATCAAGCTGAACCGGAACTACAATATGTTCTGAATCCGGAAGAATTTTTGAAAAGTTATTCTGCCTGTTTGGATTTGATTCATTCCAGCGGAAACGCAAGGAACCGGCTTTGCAGAGGGTCATTCCCCAAAAGGCGCCGCCAGACCGCCCTTGTGGACTTAGTCCCTGCGAGGCGCTATAAGAATGCATGTTCAGATCTGACTCCAGGGAATCACCAGTCCCCAAAAAAGGCAGTATAAAAAAATCATCTTCAGGAGTTATAAAATCTGCAATTCGGATTCTTTTCATTGGATCTTAGTCCTGACCGTCATATTCTGTGTATGCGTATGCGTTGTGGTTGTGAATGCTTTCTTCGTTTTCTGCTTCCACGCTGAACCATTCAAAGGGTTTTTCAAGAGGAAAGTTTCTTAGAGCCAGATAAACTTCACGGACAACATCTTCTACAAAACGGGGATTATCATATGCGTGTTCGGTTACGTACTTTTCATCCTGACGTTTTAATACGGAATAAAGGGGGCCGGAAGCAGATTCTTCAATGGCTTTGATTATATCTTCCATCCAGAAAAAACTTGAATACAGAAGTTTTACGCGGACTGTTCCTCGCTGGTTATGAGCACCGTATTCACTGATTGCCTTTGAGCATGGACACAAAGTTGTAACTGGAACTTCAATACAGATGAAAAACTTGGAATCCTTTTCAGAAACTTCAGCTTCGTAACGGCACTGATAACTCATGAAACCAGGACTTTTTGTTACAGGGGCTTCTTTTTCTATAAAGTAAGGAAAACTGATTGAACCGAATGATTTTTCTGCCTCAAGTTTTGTGCGGATTTCTTCAAGCATTGCCTTGAAATGTTTTATTGAAATATCTGTGTGATATTTGTGGAATACTTCAATAAAGCGGCTCATATGAGTGCCTTTAAAGTGGTGAGGCAGGTTTACAAAAAGATCAACTTTTGCAGTTGTATGCTGGATTTTATTCTGCTTGTCCAGAACCTGAACCGGGTATTCCAGGTCTTTTACTCCAACCTTTTGAAGAGGAATCTGTCTGTTGTCACATTCGTTCTGAATATCAATCATTTTTTTTACTGACGTTTGAAGTCCATTATTGTATCAATGCTTTTGATGCAGGCATTACGGAATCCATTTTCTTCAAGTGATGTAACTCCACGGATTGTTGTTCCGTTTGGTGAGCATACATTGTCCTTAAGAACTCCAGGATGTTCACCTGTTTCTTTCTGAAGTTTTGCACTTCCCAGTACCATCTGACTGATGAGTTTGTAAGCTGTTGGACGAGGAATTCCGTATTTTACTGCAGCATCTGCATAGGCTTCCATAAAAAGGTCTACGAATGCAGGTCCGCATCCTGTAACAGCTCCGCCAATTCCCATAAGGTTACTTGGGAGGAAGGCAACGGTTCCTGTAGCTTCAAAAAGCTTTACGATTTCATCTTTTTCTGAAGCTTCAAGGGAATTTTTTTCTTCAAAAAGAAGAACTCCTTCTCCAACAAGGGCAGGTGTATTCGGCATAACAAACTGGAAACGACAATATTCGCCTGTTACAGGACTTGGTTCAATAGAAAGAACTGAAGCATATTTTGCGAAGTCCCAGCCTGCAGCAACCGAAACCAGAGTTTTACCCATAAGGGAATCACGAATTTCTTTAAGAACGTTTTCAATCTGGTAAGGTTTACATGCCATAATCAGAGTGTCACAGGCAGTAACTACTTCTTTAAGAGATTTGCATGCTGTGATTCCAAGGTTAGCTGCATTCTTTTCAAGTTTTGCCTGGTTTGGTGCAAAGGCAAACATTTTGTCTTTTGCTACAAGTCCGCTGTTCAAGAAGCCGCCTGCCAGGGCCTGAGCCATATTTCCAAATCCAATAAAACCAATATTAGTCATGTAATCTTCCTTCAGCGCTTTCCAGTGTGTTTACCATAAGCATTGCAATAGTCATCGGACCAACTCCACCGGGAACAGGTGTTATAAAGCTGGCTTTTTCTTTGATGGCTTCAAAGTCTACGTCACCCACAAGGCGGAATCCTGATTTTTTTGTTGCATCCGGAATGCGGTTTACACCAACATCGATTACAACAGCTCCGTCTTTTACCATGTCAGCGGTTACTGTGTTTGGATGACCGCTTGCAGCAACGATAATGTCAGCCTGTTTTACGATTTCGGCCATATTTTTTGTTCCTGTGTGGCACATTGTTACTGTACAGTTTGTGTCGCGGCGGGCCAGGAGAAGGCTTACAGGTTTTCCAACAATATTTGAACGGCCGATTACAACGGCATGTTTTCCGCTTGTTTCAATTCCCATTTTCTGGAGGAGAACGATAATTCCGTGTGGAGTACAAGGCAGGAATGCTTTCTTTCCGATAACCATGTTTCCCACATTTACAGGATGGAAGCCGTCTACGTCTTTTTCAGGATCAATGGCAAGAAGGACTTTTTCTTCATCAATATGTTTTGGAAGAGGAAGCTGTACAAGGATTCCGTGAACTGTGTCATCAGCATTGAGTTTTGCAATCAGTTCCAGAAGTTCAGTTTCTGTTGTTTCAGCAGGTAAATCAAGGCTTCTGTCTTCCATTCCGCATTCTGCAAGGGCCTTTCTTTTGCCTGTAACATAAGAAACCGAAGCCGGATTTTCTCCAACCAGAATAACTGCCAGACAAGGAGTAATTCCTTTTTCTTTAAGTTTTGCTGTTCTTTCTGCTACTTCAGCTCTTGTATCAGCAGCAATCTGTTTTCCATCAATAATAGTTGCCATAAATGTATCTCCTATAAGTACTTCAGAAATGGGGCCCCGCAACGCGATGCGACCAGAATCTTATTTGTTCTGCATTGCCTGGCGGTGAAGGCGGACGTTTCTCAGAATGTCTTCCATTTTTTCACGTTCATCATTGTCAATCATTGTTTCAAAAAGTTTCAGCTGATCCCCAAGGCTTTTGATGTGAGGAAGAAGTTTGTCTTTGTTTTCAAGGAAAAGTTCTGTCCAAAGGGGAGCGTTAATCATGGCAATACGGGTCAGGTCTTCGAAAGAACCGCCGCCGAAAGCCGTGATTTCATCATTTGGTGCTGAAAGAACCATAGCACTGGCCACAACGTGACAAAGCTGTGAAGTAAAGCCGATGTTGTAGTCATGTGTATCAATGTCTGTATCTGTGATTTTTGAAAATCCAATGGTGTAAATGAATTCCCGCAGAAGATTCAGATTTTCCTGTTTATTGTTTGCACGTGGTAAAAGCAGGTAGTTGTGGTTTTTGAAGTATTCGCCTTTTGCAGCAACAAAACCTTCTTTTTCTCCGCCAGCCATCGGGTGGCCTAAAATAAAGTCATATTCACCGGTTTCAAAATTTTCAAACTGGTTTTTGTAAATTGCTTTTACACCTGAAATATCAGTTACAATAGAACCTTTTTTGAAGGCGTTTTTGTGTTCTTTCAGAAAATCTACAATTACAGCAGGGTAAATACAGATTATTACTACGTCGCATTTTGAAAGCATTTCATCAACATTTTCAGGCGAGAAAGCTTCATCAATAACAGAAAGCTTCAGGGCTTCCTTCAGTGAATATTCATTTCTGTCGCAGGCGAAGATTTTTCCTGTAGCTTCTTTTACTTCAAGAATATTTTCCTGGATTGCACGGGCGAAAGATCCACCCATAATTCCAAGACCGACAATTCCATAATTCAAATTACAAAGCATAGTTATTCCTGATTAACGTAAGGATCATCAATGGTGATAACACAGTTTACATCATTTTCGGCTTTGTGTATGCGGTCTGCCAGTTCTTTTTTCAGTTCTTCCTTTGAAAAAGTGCAATCATGAGGGCGAACTGCATCAAAAATAAGGTTTGTGTTTTTTTCACCCGGAACCATACGAACGTCATGAATAGAAATTTTTTCATTTATTTCTTTTGCAGTTTTTACTGCAAGTTCTTTGAGAAGCTTCAGTCTTTTATTATCGATGTCTACAGGGTCCATATGAATAGTGGCCATACAGTTGAATTTCTCTTGAAGGGCAACCTCAGTCTGGTCAATAACCTCGTGAAGATCGAAAATATTCAGGTTTCCCGGAACTTCTGCATGGAGAGACATGATCATTCTGGATGGTCCATAGTCATGAACGATAAGATCGTGAATTCCGCATATAGGTTTATGTTTCATGATTTCTTCTTCAATTTCATTTACAAATTCTTTCGTAGGAGGAAGCCCCAGAAGAGGATTGATTGTTTCTTTTGCACATTCGATTCCTGTTTTAAGAATGAAAACGGCAACAATGATTCCTCCGATTCCATCCACAGGAAGTGAAGTAAAGCGGGAAAGAATCATTGCAAGAATTACGATTCCGGTGGAAATCATGTCGGAAAGGGAATCCTTTGCAACTGCTTCCATTGTTGGTGAATTTATTTTTTTACCGGTTCCGTGATTGTAAAGATACATAAAAAGTTTGATGAGAATTGCTCCAGCGAGAACAACAATCTGAATTATTCCGCTTTCAATTTTTACCGGGTTGATAATGGCAGAAATTGAAGATTTGAAAAGCTCAAATCCCATCATGAGAATCAGGAAGGATATAGCCAGTCCGGAAATGTATTCCATTCTTCCGTGACCGAAGGGGTGGTCTGCATCCGGTTTTTTTCCTGCCAGTTTGAAACCTAAAAGGGAAATTAAGGAAGAAGATGCATCTGAAAGGTTATTGAAAGCATCTGCTTCCATGGCTACGGAACGGGCCAGAAGGCCTGCAATCAGTTTTCCGGCAAACAGTATCAGGTTCAAAATAATACCTGCTACTGAACATAATATACCATAAGATCTGCGTACGACAGGATCCGAAAAGTTTTTCCAGTCTTTAATAAATAATCTTGCAAAAGGGATAATCATAAATTCTCCTGTTTATTTCAAATAATTATTAATATATAGAAGAGTTTATTCAAGTTAACCATTAGTCGGGCAGTTGAATTGATATAGAAGTTAAAAATCACTATTATTTAAGAATTATGGAAAAAATGATTGTGGATCGTGGTCATATTGAATCACTTTCCTTTTCTGATTTAGTTACTCTGGCAGATGAATACGGAATTGATGTTCCTGATGATCTGGACCGGCAGTTTTTGATTGCAGAAATTATCGATGTTCTGCAGGAAGCAGGGAACGGAGCTGAAGACATGATGGTTTCTGTTCCTGCAGCTGAAAGCGAAATAAAACTTCCAAAAAATTACAATGAGACACAGATTTCCGCTGTACTGGAAAATCCGGCATGGGTTTTCGTATTCTGGAATTTAAGTGATGCAGACCGGTTGATGCTTAAAAAAAGACTTTGTTCTCTGAGTCTCCGTATCTGCTCTTATGAAACAAGAAGTCAGGTTGAAAACGGGGAAAAACCTGTTTCTGCCTATGAAATCCAGAACTTGAGTTCTAGTCAGGAGCAGCATGTTCTTTTAAATACAGAATGTCGTTATGTAACAATTGAGCTGGTTTACGAAAACGCTTCAACAGGAAGTGTCCTTGCATGTACACCAGTTGTAGAAATTCCTGAAGGTGCTGAATATTTGAATAATGTTCACCCGGGACAGGAACCGGATGTAAGTGAAATAGTCAGACTGTCAGGAATAAATGATATTCTCACTGAACAGTATGAAAACCACAGACAATCTTTCGCATAAAATCAGGATATACGAATGCTTCAGAAAAAACTTGTTCTTTTATTGAATACAAATCAGCAGTATGTGCGCCATCTTCAGGAAGAAGATATTAAAAAATTTGCTCCTGAAATCAATCGCCTTTTTGAATCGATTACCGATACTTATATTCCTCTTTTATGGATGTTTGAAAAACTTGAAGCTGAAGGAGTGGCTTATAAGATTCAGATGGTTCTTCCACCGGTTCTGTGTACACTTCTTGAAGATACAGTAATCCAGGCTCAGTATGTTGACTGGCTTTCAAGAGCAGAAGTTCTTTGCGCAAAAGAAGTAAAAAGAGTTTCTAAAAACAAGACTGTTCAGCTTCTCGCACAGAATCGCCTTGATGTTTTGAAAAAATGCCATTCTGATTTTACAGAACGTTATGGTATGCGTCTGATTCCTCAGTTTGCCCTTCATCAGAAAGCAGGCAACCTTGAAATTATGGCAACAACCGGAACAGATATTTTCATGCCTTTCTATAAGGATCTGAAAGAAGTTCTTTCGGCTCAGGTTGAAACAGGTCTTCTTGCTTATAAAACTTTCTTTGGTGAAATCCCGGACGGATTCTGGCTTCCTGACCTTGGTTATGCAGAAGGGGTTGAAAGCATAATTCGCGCATATGGATTCAATTATACAGTTCTGGATCCAAGAAGTACTCTTCTTGCAAAGGAACTTCCAAAAGACGGAATTTTCTATCCATGCAGATTCTATAACTCCCTTGCATGTTTTACTGCAACAAAAGTTGACGGAAGACTTCTATATAATGAAGATGATGGTTTTGCAGAAAATGAAGTTTACAGAAATGAAAACAGAGATATTGCATTTGAACTTCCTGCAAAAGAACTGGCACCATTTATTGAAAACGGAACCGCACGTTATGCCTCAGGCTGTAAATATTTCAACAAAAGTTTTGATTCAGACCTTAGCTCTGTAATTCCGGAAGATGAAACTGAACTCTATAATCCGGAAACAGCTTTGGAACAGGTTCAGAAAGATGCAGAAAACTTTATTTCTGTATTTAATGCAGAATTGAATCATGCATCTGAGCTTGCATCAAATACAGATTTTGTTTCAGAAACTGTTGTTATAAATCTTGATGATATGCGCAAAAACTGGAGTGAAGGAATCAACTGGATTGAAGCACTTTTCAGAAACGCTGATAAAGCAGATTTTGAATATGCAACCTGTAATGAACTTTTGGAAAACCAGTACAGCATGCAGAAAATCTATCCTTACTATGCTTCAAATCTTGGAGCAGGGTATGGAGAAAATCTTCTTTCAAACAAGAACTGCTGGATGATGCGTTATGTTCGTAAAGCAAGTGAACGTATGGTTGATCTTGCAGAACGTTTCCCAACTGATACAGGATTGAAAGCCCGTCTTCTTGATCTTGCAGCAAAAGAACTTATGATTGCGCAAAGTTCCGGTTGGGCAAAAATGCTGGATGATGATATTTCTCCGGAATATGTGAAGACAGCTTTTACTGAAAGTATCAATGCTTTTACTATGGTATTCGATTCGCTGGGTTCAAATACAGTAAGCACAGAATGGCTTACAAATCTGGAAGCAGAGCATCCATTGTTTCCTTGGATGAACTATCGCATTTTCAGTAAGAAACAGTAATTTAGGGTGGTTTTATATGAGTGAAATTAAGTTTGTAGAAGGCGGTGTATGTGCTCCACAGGGATTCACTGCAAACGGAATGCTTTGCAAAATCAAAGCTTCAAGAACAAAAAATGATACAGCTCTGGTTTATTCAGAAAGATTATGTAATGCTGCAGGGGTTTTCACAACAAACCGCGTAAAAGCAGAAAGTGTAAAATATACAATGAAAACAATTGCCGACGGAAAAGCTCAGGCAATTATTGAATGCTCAGGAAATGCAAACTGTTGTACGGGGCAGGCAGGTTATGATGCTGCAGTACGCATGGCAGAATGCACTGCAAAAGCCTGTGGAATTAAGGCAGAAGACGTTCTGGTTTATACAACAGGAGTTATTGGTGCTCCCTTCGATGTAACAAAAATCGAAAATAATATTGATACTTTGAAAGCAGGTCTTTCAAAAGAAGGAAACAAAGAAGCCCGTATTGCAATTATGACAACTGATACTCAGCCAAAAGAGTGTGCGGTTGAATTTACTGTTGGCGGAAAACTCTGCCGCATGGGAACTATGTGTAAAGGTTCCGGAATGATTCATATCAATATGGGAACAATGCTTTCGTTTATTACAACAGACTGTGCAGTTTCCAGCGAAATGCTTCAGAAAGCTTTGCGTGCATCTGTAGCAGGAACTTATAATATGGTTACTATAGACGGTGATATGTCTACCAACGATACACTCTGTGTTTTGTCAAACGGGCTCGCCGGTAACGAAGAAATCACTTCTGAAGGACCTGATTTTGATGTTTTCCTGGAAGCTTTGAATAAGATTAACCGTGTTATGGCAATGAAAATTGCAGCAGATGGAGAAGGCGCAAGTCGTCTTGTTGAATGTAAAGTTCGGGGCGCAAAGGATCTTGAATCGGCACGCGTTCTTGCAAAAGAAGTAATAGGTTCAAATCTTGTAAAGGCTGCCATGTACGGACAGGATGCAAACTGCGGTCGTATTCTCTGTGCAATGGGGTACAGCGGCGCAGAATTCAGTCCTGAAAAAACAAGCGTTTATTTCAAAAGTATTGCAGGAAAATCCCGCTTCTTTGATGATGCCGATGCAGTATTCGGCTGTGATAAATGCGGAGATAAAATCGAAGTAATTCATGATGGTGTAGGTCTTGCTTTTGACGAAGAAAAAGCCGAAAAAATTCTTAAGGAAGAAGCTGTTCAGATTCTTGTAGTTCTTGGAGACGGAGACGCAGAAGCAACCGCCTGGGGATGTGACCTTACATACGATTACGTAAAAATTAACGGAGATTATAGAACATAATGAACGACGAAAATTCTTTACTTTCAAATGACCAGTGGTCTGAAGTTCTTTCTCAGGCACTGCCATATTTCAAGCAGTGGGTAGGAAAGGTTGTTGTTGTAAAATACGGTGGAAATGCCATGTTGAATGAGGAACTCAAAGCTGCCGTAATGGAAGATATTGTTCTTCTTAATACAATCGGAATCAAAGTCGTTCTTGTTCATGGCGGCGGACCTGAAATCAACAAAATGCTTGAACGTGTTGGTAAGGAATCAAAATTTGTAGACGGACTCCGTTATACAGATGAAGAAACAATGGAAATTGTTCAGATGGTTCTTACCGGAAAACTGAATAAAGAAATTGTAGGAATTCTTCTTGAAAAAGGCGGAAAAGCAGTAGGACTTTCGGGAGTTGATTCAGGCCTTCTCCGTGCAAAGAAAACAGAAAAAGATCTTGGTTATGTTGGTGATGTTACAGATGTAAATCCTGAAATCGTTCAGTCACTTATCGATAACGGATTTATTCCTGTTATTTCTACAGTTGCCCAGGGTGAAGACGGAGACAATAACCGTTACAACATTAATGCTGATACTGCCGCTGCAAAAATTGCAGTAGCACTTAAAGCCGAAAAATTCGTTCAGCTTACAAATGTTCCTGGTGTTCTTCTGAAAATGGAAGATCCTAAGTCTCTGGTAAAACGCATTGACCGTCAGGCAATTCCTTCAATGAAAGCAACCGGAGTTCTTACCGGTGGAATGCTTCCAAAAATTGACTGCTGTCTTGAAGCCTTGAATGGGGGAGTTCCACGTACTCATATTATTGACGGCCGTGTTCCACATTCACTTCTGATAGAAATGTTCAGTGACCGCGGTATTGGTACAATGATTTATTAAAACCGTCGAGTTTTCTTTGAAAACTCGAAAACGAAACGAAGTTTCGTTATGGTATTGGTACAATGATTTATTAAAACAAAAGGTTTTATAAATAAAATTTTGATAGATTATTTGAAAGGAGCCCAAAATGGCTCCTTTTTTTTTATTGGATATTGTCCGAACCTGTTAATTTTAGTAAATTTCTATGTATGTCTAATATCAGAAAAATAATGCACGGTATGGAAGGTAAATACATCGCCTATACCGCTCTTTCACCGGTTTCAATGATAGGTGAAGTTTTGATGGAATCAATCATTCCGCTTATTATGGCAAAAATGATTGATGAAGGTATTCAGGGCGGAAACTTTTCTGTAGTTCTGCATCAGGGACTTTTAATGGCCTGTCTGGCTGTAGTTTCCCTTGTGTGCGGATGCTGCGGATCGATTTTTTCTGCCCGCGCATCTCAAGGATTCAGCCACAATCTTCGAAAAAGACTTTTTAATAAAGTCCAGAATTTCTCCTTTGCAAATATCGATAAATTCAGCACGGCAAGTCTTGTAACCCGGCTGACAACTGATGTTACAAACATTCAGAATATTTACCGTATGATTATCCAGATGTGTTTCCGCGCTCCTTTTATGCTCGTTGCCGGAAGCTTTATGGCTCTGAAATTAAATGCAAGACTTAGTGTTGTATTTGCCGTTTCAATCCCGATTCTTGCAGTAAGTATTGTTGCAATTGGAAAAGCAGCTCATCCTTTGTTTGAGAAAATGCTTAAGAAGTATGACGGTCTCAATGCCCGTATCCAGGAAAATCTCATTGGAATCCGTGTTGTCAAGGCTTATGTCCGCAGGGATTTTGAAAATGAAAAGTTTGAAAAGGCTGCAGATGAAGTTCGTCAGGCTCAGGTAAAGGCAGAAAAAAGAATTATTTTTCTGTTCCCGATTATGCAGCTTGTTATTTATTCCACTGTTATCACAGTTTTATGGCTTGGTGGAAAACAGGTCGTTGTCGGTGATATGAAAGTTGGAGAACTTACCAGTTTTATCACTTATGTAACCCAGGTTCTTTCTTCCCTTATGATGGTCGGTTTCATCTTTACAGGCATTGTTCTTTCTGCCGCTTCAATGAAACGTATCGTTGAAGTTCTGGATGAAAAACTGGATATCGATAATCCTGAAAATCCTGTAATGGAAGTAAAAGACGGAAGCATTTCCTTCGAAAATGTTGATTTCTCTTATGTAAAAAAAGAAGACAATCTGGCTTTATCCGGAATCAATCTGAATATAAAATCCGGCGCAGTAGTCGGAATAATCGGAGGAACAGGTTCTTCAAAATCTTCTCTGGTTTCTTTGATTCCCCGTCTTTACGATGTTACAAAAGGTTCTGTAAAAGTTGGCGGAATTGATGTCCGTGAATATGACCTGACAGTTCTTCGTGATACTGTTTCTATGGTTCTCCAGAAGAACGTCCTTTTCAGCGGATCGATTAAAGACAATCTGCGCTGGGGTAATGAAAATGCAACTGACGAAGAAATGCTTGAAGCCTGTAAGGCAGCTGATGCAGATTCTTTCATTCAGAATTTCCCTGAAAAATATGATTATCATATTGAACAGGGCGGATCGAATGTTTCGGGTGGTCAGAAACAGAGACTTTGTATCGCCAGAGCTCTTCTGAAAAAACCGAAAATTCTTATTCTGGATGATTCAACCAGTGCTGTTGATACAGCAACAGAAAGCCGTATTCGCGGATCCCTGAAAGAACTGGCTCCGGAAACAACAAAGATTATTATTGCCCAGCGTATTTCTTCTGTTAAAGATGCAGATATGATTATTGTTCTGGATGACGGAAAAATTAATGGTGTTGGAACTCATGATGAGCTTCTTGCAAACAATGCAATTTACCGTGAAGTAAATGATTCCCAGTCTCAGGGCTCGGGTGACGCAGATATTGATTAAGGAGGAAGATTATGCCACCAGCAAAAGGATTTGGTAAACCAAAAAACGCAAAAAAAACTATCGGACGCCTTATCAAATATATGGGTAAATATAAAGGACTCTGGCTTATTGTATTCATTTGTGTTCTTCTGAATGCAGGGGCCGGAGTGCTCGGAAACTACATGATTAAACCGGCAATCAACAATTACATTATGCCTTTAATCGGTCAGGATAATCCGGATTTTTCAGGATTCCTTACATTCCTTTCTGTAGTAATGCTGATTTATGCCGTGGGAGCTTTCTCGCAGTGGCTTAATTCACGTTTGATTGTAAAGATTTCTACCGGGGTTCTTTATGATATCCGTGTAGAGCTTTTCAGAAAACTGGAACTTCTTCCGGTTAAATATTATGACCAGCATACTCACGGCGAGCTTATGAGCCGTTTCACAAATGATACGGATACCTTAAGGGAAATGATGGGACAGACTGTTCCCCAGCTGGTTTCTTCTGTTATTACAGTAGTTTCTCTTTTTGTAATGATGCTTATTATGAACCTGCCTCTTACAGTTCTTCTTGTTCTGACACTGTTCCTGGTTATGTACCTTACTGCTGTTATTGCAAAAAACAGTGCTAAGTTTTTCCGTGCCCAGCAGGAAAATGTCGGTAAGGTAAACGGATTTATAGAAGAAATGGTAGAAGGTCAGAAGGTAATCAAGGTTTTCAATCATGAAACAAAGGCAAAAGATCAGTTTGCAGGTTTAAGCGAAGCACTTAGAAAAGCCGGTACAAATGCAAATACTTTTGCAGCAATTCTTGGACCAATCAATAACAATCTTTCTCATATTCAGTATGCAATTATTGCTATTGCCGGTGCCGCTCTGGCAATTCTTACAAAAGAGAAGGGTGCCTCAATGCCTGCAATTCTTGCTACAGACCTGGGAACAGTTGTAGCTTTCCTTCAGTGTACAAGAAGTTTCGGTCAGCCAATCGGAATGGCAAGTCAGCAGGCAAATGCAGTATTGAATGCTCTGGCTGGTGCTGAACGTATTTTCGGAGTTATCGATGAAATCCCTGAAATTGATGAAGGCCGCTACAGCCTGGTAAATGCCTATGAAGCAAAAGATAATGACGGGAACTCAAAACTCGTTCAATCCTTTGCATATACAGGCGAATGGGCATGGAAGAATCCTGATTCTGGAGAGCTTTCACAGATGAAAGGGGAGGTTGTGTTTGACAATGTTACTTTCGGTTATACAGACGAAAAAACTGTTCTTCATAATATAGACATTCATGCAAAACCGGGAATGAAAATTGCACTTGTCGGATCAACCGGATCCGGAAAAACTACGACAATTAATCTTCTTACACGTTTTTATGATGTTGCAGAAGAAAACGGACGGATTCTCTTTGATGGAATTCCTCTTAATCAGATTTCAAAGGATGCTCTCCGCCGGTCACTTGGAATGGTTCAGCAGAATACACACCTTTTTACCGGAACAATTCGTGAAAATATCCGTTACGGTAATCTGAATGCATCAGATGCTCAGGTTTATGAAGCTGCAAAGCTTGCTAATGCAGATTCCTTTATCAGACACCTTCCAGAAGGTTACGATACAGTAATTACCGGTGACGGAGGAAGTTTGTCTCAGGGACAGCGTCAGCTTTTGGCCATTGCCCGTGCAGCTGTTGCAAATCCTCCGGTATTGATTCTTGATGAAGCTACAAGTTCTATTGATACTCGTACAGAAAAACTGATTGAAAACGGAATGGATGGTCTTATGTCAGGCCGTACAAGTTTCGTAATTGCTCACCGTTTGTCTACTGTCCGCAATGCTGATGAAATTATCGTTCTGGAACACGGAAATATCATTGAGCGCGGAACACATGAAGAACTTCTTGCAAAGCAGGGCAGATATTACCATTTGTATACAGGAAACCGTATTACTCTTGATGAATAGGATTTCCCTGTTATTTTATTACTAACTTCGTTTGAGAATCCTGCCTTTAGGGGCAGGATTTTTTTTTGCACCTTACAGTGATTGAATATGTCAAAATAATCATTTCTTAACTGGTAAAAAAGAGGGAATTGGAAGGTTTTTGTAGAAAAAAAACAAAAAAAAATCCAAATTCAGGAAAAAAGTGAAAAAAACAGAAAATAAATGACATTTTTTATTTTTTTGTCAAAAAGAAAAATATAAAAAAAACAGTATTTTTAATTACATTTAATTGAATTTTTTAGAATTTTATGCGGTTTTTTGACAATATCTCCATTTACTTAGATTTACTTAAAAAACAAAAAATTAATTTTTTTTCTTGACGGGAAAAATTTGCCGTGTTAAGATAAAGAAAAAAGGGACCAAGATGTGGGAGGCGTTGCCAACTACGGTCTTTAAAAAAAAAGGAGGATTTTTTCAAATGAAAAAAATCATAACAGCTGTAGCAGCTATCGCTATGGCAACAACAATGTTCGCAGCTGACGTAGCCGCAACAGTAAAAATGGCTGGATCACTCTTCAACCTGGATGCAGATTCAAATGTATCTGCTCTCAAAGTTGCTGATGATGCAACAGAATCATACAAAGCAGCAATTGCACTCTCTGCAAACGGAGACAAAGCTGGTGCTTCTGTAAAATACACAAACAAGCCAACTCTCACAAGAGGTGACTACACAATCTGGTTCGCTCCAGCAGATGCTCTTAAAATCACACTCGGAAACAGTGATAAAGCTATCAATCAGGAACACATTGACTGGTGTAACTCTGATACAAACGTTGCTGGATACGGTTTCAAAGCTGATGTAAATGTAGATGCACTTTCAGCATCTGTAATGCTCTACCCAGGTGAAGGAAACTTCTACTTCGCTAACAAAGAAGCTGCTCAGACAGCTCTTAACGTTGGATACTCAGCAGACTTCGGTTCAATCGGTGTAATGGCTGATTTCGAAGCTAACTTCAAAAAAATGGCATTCGGTCTTGGATACTCAGGAGCAGTTGACTCAACATCTTACTTCGTAAACGCTTTGGTTTACATGAACGATGGTCTTTCTTCAATCCGTGCTGAAGCATACGTTTCAACAGCTGTAGAATCAGTTGGAATCAACGTATTCCTCCCATTCACATACGTAATGAAAGGAGCTAACGCTTGGTCTGTATGTGGAAACAACTGGCACAAAGGATCTATCGGATACGCTGGAAACAAAGACGGACAGGTTATCCTTGGTACAACAGCAAAAATCACAATGCCTGTAGCAAGCATGGGTGCTTACCTCTACATCGCTTCTAACGACTGGCTCGCAGAAACACTCGCAGTTGAAGTAAAACCAGGACTCACAGGTTCAGTAGGATCTATGGGATGGGAAGCAGCTCTCGACATGAACATCAACGGTGGAAAATTCTCACTCGATGTTCCATTCGTAGCAACAGTAAACTTCTAATCTTAGCCTAACGGCAAAAGTTAGTTAAATTGAAGGCGGACCTTCTTATGAAGGTCCGCTTTTTTTTGTTTAAAAAGAGGTATGTGGGGGTATTGAAATCATCTTTCTCACATTTTTAAAATAAAAAAACCGGCCCAAATTGAGCCGGCTTTTATGAAATAAATCTGGATTAGAACAGTTTAAGAATGTCGCCTTTTACCAGAAGAAGGATGAAGTCGATGAGCCATACAAGGTTCCATCCAAAGAACAGACGCAGGATAACTGCGAGCCATTTTCCGTCTACAGCTCTCTGAATAATTCCCATAATTGGTCCGAGGAACAGACACAGAATAACGCTTACAAGCCAACCCAGTTTAAGGTATCCACCCTTTTTTTTAGCCATAATTAAAACCTCCAAGTTTTATTAATTTAATTTTATCTAAAATCTCCAATTTGTCAAATTATTTCTTTGTGATTTGTTCATAAATTTGAAAAAAAGAACCAGCATTGTTATTATATCTTCATGAAAAATGAATGTTTGATTATTGCTGGCGGCGAAGAAAATTCATTGGCTTCTTTTTATCCTTCAGGATTTAATTCGGTTTATGTTATTGCCTGCGATAAAGGATATGAATACGCTTCGAAGCAGGGGATTCCTGTTGATTTTGTTTGCGGAGATTTTGATTCCTGTTCACTTGAAATACCATCGTCATCAGACGTTCCTGATGGTGTTGATGTTCTTCCTTCTCATAAGGATGATACTGATTTGATTCATGGTATAAAACATGCTTTACTAATGCAATTTAGTAAAATCACTGTTGCCTGTGCAGGCGGCGGACGTTATGATCACTTCCTGTCAAATATCCAGGCATTGGTTTATGCAAAAGAGAAGTCATCTGGTCCAGTTGAAATCAGGCTTGTGGATGACAGAAATGAAGTTTTCATCTTAAAAAATGAATCAGGACTTTTCCCGAAACGGAAAGATTGTTCGCTTTCGGTTTTATCATTTACGGATAAATCAGAAGGTGTTTCAATTTCAGGTGCTGAATATGAAGTTTCGGATGTTGAACTTCTGAATACCTTTCCGCTGGGGCAGAGTAATTCATGGAAATCGGATTCAGTTCAGGTTATCGTGGAAAAGGGTATTCTTCTGGTTATTATCAGTAAATTGATACTTTAATTAACCTCGTTGAAAGTGGTTTTAATAAATGGTATTCTTCTTCTATTAAAACAGGAGTTACAAATGATCAAACGTAATGAAAATTATACAAATCTTGCCAAGGGGTATCTTTTCCCGGAAATTGCAAAGCGCCGCCGCGAATTTCAGGCTGCTAATCCGGATGCAAAAATTATCAGTCTTGGTATTGGAAATACAACAGAACCATTAACACCTCACATTGTTGAAGCAATGAAAGATTTTGTTACAGCAATGGGAACAAAAGAAGGTTACGAAGGATACCAGGACGACAGTGCAGGTATGCCAAAACTCCGTGAACGCATTGCAAATGTAATGTACAACGGAAAAATCAAGGCTTCTGAAGTTTACGTTTCAGACGGTGCAAAATGTGACCTGGGACGTATTCAGACAATGTTCGGGAAAGGTGTAAATGTTGCAGTTCAGGATCCGTCATATCCTGTTTATGTTGACGGAACAGTTATGGCAGGAGCCGGCGGAAAAGAACCTGTAACAGAAACTGGTTTCAAAGATATCGTTTACATGCCATGTCTTCCTGAAAACAATTTCTTCCCTGATCTTTCAGTTGTAAAAAAGGACAGCCTTATTTATATCTGTTCACCAAATAATCCTACAGGTGCCTGTGCTTCAAGAAAAAATCTTGAAGATCTGGTTGCTTTTGCAAAAGCAAATGACTGTATTGTCCTTTATGACGGAGCCTATTCAGCATTTATCCGTGACCCAAGCATTCCGAAAACAATTTACGAAATTGAAGGTGCTGATGAAGTTGCAATTGAAATGCAGTCTTTCTCTAAACCAGCAGGCTTTACAGGTGTACGTCTTGGATGGTGTGTAGTTCCTGAAAAACTCAAGTTTGAAGACGGAAGTGCAGTTCACACAGCATGGGAACGTGAAATCAATACACAGTTCAATGGTGCTTCAAACATTGCACAGGCTGGTGGTTACGCCGCTCTCGATGAAACTGGCCTTAAAGAAATGGAAGAAACAATCAATTATTACCTTGAAAACGGCCGCCTTATTAAGGAAGCTCTTTCAGGAGACAACTTCAAGGCTGCAAACGTTGAAATCTACTTTACTGGTAATGCTCCATATGTCTGGGCAAAATTCAACGGAAAGAAAAGCTGGGATGTATTTGACCAGATTCTTTCACAGTGCAATGTAGTTTGTACACCAGGCGCTGGATTCGGACCAAGTGGTGAAAGCTTCATCCGTTTCAGTTCATTCGGTCACAGGGAAAATATTGTTGAAGCCTGTAACCGTCTTAAGAATCTTAAACTGAACTAAGTGAAAAAAAATCAGATTGACATGACTGAGGGATCGATTGTCGCAAAACTTATTGCGTTTTCGGTCCCTCTCATAATTTCAAGTATATTACAACTTCTCTTTAATGCCGCTGATGTTGTGGTGGTAGGACGTTTTGCGGGAGACAATTCTCTTGCAGCGGTTGGTTCTACCGCCAGTTTGATTCATATGCTGGTAAATTTATTTACAGGTCTTGCAACTGGAACAACAGTTGTTGCTGCAAATTATTTTGGTGCTCGCGACAAAGAAAAACTTCATGATACGGTTCATACATCGATGGTTGTCAGTTTATGGAGTGGTGTAATTCTTACAGTAGTCGGTATTTTTGGTGCCAAAAGAATTCTTCTCTTAATGGGCTCGCCTGAAGAAGTTCTGCCGTTGGCCCAGCTTTATCTTAAAGTTTATTTTGCAGGAATTACTGCCAGCATGATCTACAACTTTGGCAGTGCTCTTCTTCGTGCTAAAGGGGATACTCAGCGTCCTTTGATCATTCTTCTGGTTGCCGGTGTTATAAATGTAATTCTCAATCTGATTTTTGTCATTTCTCTCAAAATGGATGTTGCAGGAGTTGCACTGGCTACTGTTATTTCTCAGTGCTTTGCTGCTGCCGTTGTTGTAATTATTCTGCTTCACGAACAGGATGATTTTCATTTGAACATAGCTGAACTTAAAATAAACGGGACAATTTTATCCCGGATTGTACGTATCGGAGTTCCGGCCGGGGTTCAGGGGATACTGTTCAGTTTTTCAAACGTAATTATTCAGAGCTCTGTAAACTCCTTCGGTGCAATAGTTGTGGCCGGAAACTCTGCAGGTTCAAATATTGAAGGTTTTGTCTGGACTTCTATGAATGGTTTGAGTCAGGGAGTTATGACTTTTGCCGGTCAGAATCTTGGAGCCGGAAAAACTGAAAGAATCAGAAAACTCCCTTTAATCAGTCAGCTGATGGTTATTGTTGAAGGACTTGTCCTTGGAAATCTTGTTGTGCTTTTTTCACCGGTTCTCCTTTCTCTGTATACTCAGAATCCGGATGTTATTGCAGAAGGTGTAATCCGAATCCGTATGGTTTGTACTTTGTATTGTCTTTGCGGAATGATGGACTGTATGGCAAATCTTTTGAGAGGAATAGGGCACAGTCTTCTTCCGATGGTTGTTACAATTTTCGGCGCCTGCGGACTCCGTCTTCTCTGGATTTTTACAGGTTTCCGGTTAGTAGAAAAGTTTCATAACATGAAGTCTCTTCTTGCAACTTATCCTGTTTCCTGGTCTGTAACCTGGAGTGTTCTTGTAATCTGTTTTGTAATCATCTACCACAAAGAGTTTAAAAATAAAACCGCAGGAGTTTCAGAATGAGCGGAACTTTTGAGGGCAGCACAGACATATCTGTTGAAATAAAACCGGAAGAAAGGATTGATACTTTGAAGACGTCGGGCTTTAAGGTTATCCAGGAAGAAAAGCGGTTCTGTTTTGGTATTGATGCGGTTCTGCTTGCTGATTTTGCGCGGACTCGTAAAAAAGAAAAATGCTGCGATTTTGGAACAGGAACCGGAATTATTCCTTTGCTGCTGTCAGCAAAAAATTCTTCCCTTCATATTGATGCTCTTGAAATACAGACAGAATCTGCAGACATGGCTCAACGCTCTGTAAAACTCAACGCCCTTGAAAACAGAATCAATGTTGTGGAAGGGGATATAAAAATAGCTTCTGAAATATTCGAAAAGAATTCTTATGATGTAGTTACGTCGAATCCACCGTATATGATTGCAGAACACGGGGAAGGGAACGGAAATGATGAAAAAACAATTGCACGTCATGAAGTGCTTTGTACTCTGGAAGACGTTGTCCGTTCTGCTTCAGAGCTTTTAAAAAGTCAGGGCCGTTTTTACATGATTCATAAACCTTTCCGCCTGGCAGAAATTATGTCTGTAATGATGAAGTATAAACTGGAACCAAAACGAATGAGGCTCTGTTATCCTTATGTCGATAAAGAACCGACTATGGTTTTGATTGAAGGGGTAAAATGTGCAAAAAGCCGAATTACAGTAGAGTCTCCGTTAATTGTATATGAAAAATCCGGCGGTTATACAAAAGAAGTGCAGGAGATTTACGCTCGTTAGAAAAACTTTGGGTATAATTTATTTATGGATTTTGTTGCAATAGATTTTGAGACGGGAACTCAGCATAAAAACAGTGCCATTTCTGTAGGTCTTGTAAAATTCGAGGGGAGTGAAAAAACTGATACTTATTACACTCTCATAAGACCTCCTGTTTTGTATATCGATCCTTTTAATACTTCGATTCATCATCTTACTTTGGATGATGTTATTGATGCTCCAACCTTTGATCAGATTTTTCCGGCCATTCAGTCTTTTGCAGGAAATCTTCCCTTTGCAGCCCATAATGCTGGTTTTGATATGGGCGTTTTGAAAGCGACTCTCCAGCATTATGAAATTCCGGTTCCACAGTATAAGTATTTTGATTCAGTTCATTTAAGCCGGAAAATTTATCCTGAAATAGAAAGTCATAAGCTTACTTTTCTTGGTGATTATTTTGGCATTGAATATGACGCCCACAATGCCCTGGCCGATGCCGAAACCTGCGGTAAAGTTATTCTGAACTGTGCAAAACGTCTTATTTCAGAAAACAAGATCAAAGGTCCCACAAAAGACCTGACAGAACTTACAGTCCAGAATTTTTTGAAAAGTGCCAGCGTGAAACTGAAGGTAGTGCAGCCGGTTTAGAAAGTTTGTCCGGGGATGTTATGCAGATATCTCGACAAACTGAATTTTCCGCTGGCAGAGCCAATGTCCGTTAAAACAAAAATGCCGGCCGCTACAGAATTTTTCATTCTGTCACACAGCCGGCTTCGGTTTTTATCTGATTGTCAATTGTGAATTATGAATCAGCAAGTTTTTCAGCAATTGCGTCAATATATTCGACGCAGGCTTCGCCTGCTTCCTGGAAGCTGCGCTTCCAGCCTACATGTTGCTCAGTCTTTCAGCAATTGCATCAATGTATTCCCAAGAGTTCAGAACCTTCTTTGCAGGTGGGTTTGCGATGCGTGCAATGTCACCTGTCATGTATCCGTCTTCGATAGTTCCAAGTGTTGCAGCTTCAAGTTTCTTTGCAAATTCTACAAGTTCCGGAGTTCCGTCCAGTTCACCGCGTTTTGCAAGGGCACCTGTCCAGGCAAAAATTGTAGCTACAGGGTTTGTAGAAGTTTTTTCGCCTTTCAGGTAGCGGTAGTAGTGCTTCTGAACAGTTCCGTGTGAAGCTTCGTATTCGAAGTTTCCGTCAGGGCTTACCAGAACAGATGTCATCATGGCCAGGCTTCCACAGGCAGAAGCAATCATGTCTGACATAACGTCGCCGTCGTAGTTTTTTGTTGCCCACATGAATCCGCCTTCAGAACGCATTACGCGTGCTACAGCATCGTCAATGAGAGTGTAGAAGTATTCAATTCCGGCTGCTTCAAATTTTGCCTTGAATTCTTCATCATAGATTTTCTGGAAAATTGCCTTGAAGTTTCCGTCATAAGTTTTTGAGATTGTGTCTTTTGCACCAAACCAAACAGAGATTTTGCGGTCCAGGGCGTATGTGAGACAGCAGCGAGCAAAGCTTTCGATTGATTTGTCCAGGTTGTGGATTCCCTGAATGATTCCAGGTCCCGGCATGTCTTTAATAAGCTTGCGGATTACTGTTCCGTCTTCGCCTGTAAATACCAGTTCTGCTTTTCCGGCGGAGGGAGTTTTAATTTCTGTATTCTTGTAAATGTCACCGTAAGCATGGCGGCCAAGAACAATTGGTTTTTCCCAGCATGAAACTGTTCCGTGAACATTTTTTACAAAGATCGGCTCACGGAAAACTGTTCCGTCCAGTTCTGCACGGATGATTCCGTTTGGAGAAGGAGTAAGCTGTTTAAGATTGTATTCTTCTACACGTGCCTGATTCGATGTAATTGTTGCACATTTTACACCAACACCAAGACGTTTGATGGCTGCAGCACTTTCATAAGTAACTTTGTCATCTGTATTGTCGCGGTTTTTCAAACCAAGGTCGTAGTATTCTGTTTTAAGATCAACGAAAGGAAGAATCAGCTTGTCTTTAATAAGCTGCCAAAGAACGCGTGTCATTTCATCACCGTCAAGTTCGGCAATGGCGTTTTTCATCTGTATTTTTGCCATAAAAAAAACCTCTGAAAGTTATAACTTTACAGAGGTTATTATAAAGAAATAGGAGAGTTGTTACTATATATAAAATCAGAAAGATGATTTGTATCCGATATTTACCGTAACAGAGTCCTGAATCTTTGATGAAATCAGTCCCATAACGTTAAGAGATACCATGGAGTTGATTTCGCCTTCAGCAATTTTTGCAGAAATATATGGAGTAACATAAAGCTGGAAATCCATGGATTTCACTGACGTCATCCAGGTTTCCAGGTTGTTCAAAGTCAGATTGTTAAAGGTAAGTCCTGTGTTGAGTCCCATATCAAAACCAGTATTGCGGCTTCTGAGTTTGTCTGTGAAAATATTCAGGTTTGCTCCCAGCTGGCCATTTACAAAGAAAAGAGATGAAACTGTTTCAGGTGGCAGGAAGAAGAAACTGAGGTGAGTTTTTACAGTTTTTCCGGTAAAACGTGGTTCTATAAGAAAATAAATATCGTCTTTATCGATTTTGTTTATACCCTGGCCTGTTGTAAACAGACCTTTCAGGATTCCACCCTGGACGAAAAGTGATGAGGTATAGTAGTTTCCTATTAAGAAAGTGGCTCCAGTATGCCAGTTTATTTTTTCTACTGCAAAAAGAACATCATCATATTTTCCCTTTGCAACAGGTGCCCCTAAGCCAAGATTAATGTCAAAAGTAAGGAATCTTTGGGTTCCGCCTAAACGGAAATCGGTATTTACCGAATGTGTATTTTCAGAAGTATTGTTCATGTATGCGTAAATACCCAGTGCTACCGGTCCTTTGAAGCGCATAATGTCACATAATCCGAAACCTGACTGATTAAAAAGGAGATTTCCGGATACATTCTGCCATGTTTCAGTGATTCGGGATGAAATCGGGGCGATACCGAACTGACGGGTTAAAAATAAATCGCTTCCGATAGGTTCGTAATTTCCCATATACAGACTGAAATAGTTGTTAAAAGAATCGATTTTCTGCCGGATTGTGAAGGATACTTCATCCACCTGGAAAAGGGACGTGGTTTTTCCAAAAGGAGCGTTTTCCATAAGGTTATCAGTTTGAAGGGAAAAACTGATACGACTCCAAACATTCTGTGAAAAATTTGCCTGACCTGAGAGATATGCGTCCAGTAAAACTGCAGGTTTTATGTTATTTTCAGCATTTTGTTCTGCTTTGACTTTTATTATTCCGCCTGCAATTCCTGAAAAGAAGGTTTCGCAGAAAAGATTCAACGAAATATAAAAGAGGAGTCCTGTTATTATAATTTTTTTAGTTGAAAACATTATTTTGCCTCATCTGATTATCGGCAGAATTTAGTTTTTTCTTGAAGATATATGATGTATAAAAATTAGAGAAATTGGATATTTTTGATGTTTTTGTCTAAAATTACTTGAAATCTGTTGCTTTCGGTATATAATGGTAAGTATGAGTGATTATCTTGATCCGAATAATGAAGAACTTCTCAAAGATTTTTTCGCTGAGGCAGAACAGCAGGTAGAACAGCTTGAAAGTAATGTTCTGGTTATTGAAAACGATCCTGCAAACCATGAGGCTATCGATGAGATTTTCCGCGCTGCACATACCTTAAAAGGTGGTTCAGCTACAGTTGAAATGATGGAACTTTCCACATTCACACATTCTGTTGAAGACGTACTCGATGAGATTCGTTCTGACAGACTGGCGGTTGATGAAGATGTTGTTGACCTTCTGCTTACTTCTATCGATGTAGTCAAGGCTATGCTTGAATCACGAAGAAACGGAGTAGTTTATGAAGAAGATACAACGGAAGTAGTTAATAAACTGCATTCATATCTTCCAGGAAACGGTAAAAAGGCCGCAGTTTCTGAAAAACCAAAAGCACCTGCAGGTATGGGACCTTCTCTTACTTTGAAAGCGGAACCGACACCAGCTCCAGAAGTTTCTGCACAGACTCCATTTACAGTGCCTGTTCTGGAAGAATCGGAATATCGTGAAATGATTGATTCTCTTGAGGCCGGACAGAAACTTTGGTGTGTATCTGTAAAATTTGATGAAAACAATCCTATGAACTCTGTGGGTGGTATTCAGGTTTTTGCATCTCTGAAAAATGCCGGAAATGTTCTTAAAACAGTTCCTGATTTTGATGCCCTGTACGAAGACCAGTTCTATGAGTTTGTTTATTACTTCATCGGTTCATCTAATTCCGGGGCAGAACTTGAGGATGTTTCATTCCTTAGTGATGTAACTTTGGTTACAGATGCAAGTCAGATTAATGAAGAAAATTTTGGTGGAAAAGCATCTGCTTCAAAACCAGTTGTTCCGGAGCCGGCTCCTGTAGTTGCTACAGTTTCAGCTCCTTCAAAACCAGCTGTTACAGCTGCTCCTCCAGAGGAAAAACCAGCAGAACCTGTTATTTCAGCTGCTAAAGTTGCAAAAGATGCAAAACCAGTTGCAGTTCCTGCTGAAGAAAAACCAAAAGCTGTTCCGGCATCGGGACAGGGAGCTGCAAGTCAGGGGTCAATTCTCCGTGTTGATTCACGTCGCATTGATTACCTTTTGAACCTTGTTTCTGAAACAGTTATTACAAAAGCTTCTTTCAACCAGCTTTCTATACAGCTTGCAAACGAAAATGTTGTGTTTGCATCTCTGCAGAACTCTTATAAAGAAAGAGTTCGCAGACTTATGGATCAGCTTCCTTCTTATCTTGAGAAAGTACAGAATGGACAGACTGTATCTGACGTAAGAAAAGAAATGCTTAAAGAATACGGCGACCTTGGAACTGTATTTGATGCTTACGATCAGGATCAGAAAGCCATGTCCGGAAAACTCCGTACATATACTCAGACTCTGGGACGTATTTCTTCTGAACTTCAGGAAGGCGTAATGAAAATCCGAATGGTTCCTATCAATCAGATTTTCAGCCGTTTCCCTCGTGTTGTCCGCGACCTTCAGCGTGATTTGAATAAAAAGATTCAGCTGGTTATTGAAGGTGAAGACACAGAACTTGATAAGTCAGTAGTAGAAGACCTTCTGGACCCTGTAATGCACTGTGTACGCAATTCTGTTGACCACGGAATTGAAATGCCTGAAGTACGTCGGGCCGCAGGTAAAGATGAAACAGGAACTGTTCTTCTTAAAGCATCAAATGAAGGTAACATGATTGTTATCGAAATCAGTGATGATGGTGCCGGAATTGATGTAGAAAAGGTAAAACAGAAGGCAATTGAAAAGGGATTGATTCATCCGGACAAGGTTCTTTCAGAACAGGATGCTTTCAACCTTATTATGGAACCTGGATTCTCGACAGCAGATCATATTTCAAATATTTCTGGCCGTGGGGTTGGACTGGACGTTGTAAAGACAATGATTGCAAAGTTGAACGGAACAATGTCTATTACCTCTGCCAAAGGAAAGGGAACTTCATTTATTATCCGCCTTCCACTTACCCTTGCAATTATTCAGGGACTTCTGGTTCGCGTTGGAAAAGAAGTTTACTCTATTCCTATTGCAAACGTTATTGAATCACAGTGTATTAATCAGAGTGAAATCAGCCGCATTGATAATTATGAAACAATGGAAGTTCGTAATGAAGTTATCAGTGTACTCCGGCTGTCACGTCTGTTCGGCATAAAAGAAACTCTTGAATCTGATGAATGCTACGTAGTAATTGTAGGTTCACAGGAAAAGAAAATTGGTGTAATGGTTGATGCCCTTATCGGCGAAGAAGATGTTGTTATTAAACCACTTCGTGACCAGTTTACCAATTCTCCTGGAATTGCAGGTGCTTCTATCCTTGGTGATGGTTCGGTTTCTTTGATTATTGATGTAAGTCAATTGCTTGAACTGGGAGTTCGTCAGGAACTTTCGGCTCAGGGCCAGTCAATTGAATAACGGGGAGCTTGATTGATTATGAGTAATGAAGATGTAAAAATTAAAAGCATTAATGACCAGTTAAGCGAACAGTTTGGACATGCGGCAGAAGAGCAGAATACAACTTCTGTAGCCGTAGGAAAAGAAGCTTCTTCTATCGTTGATTATAAAATGGTAACTTTTTCTCTTGCCGGAAAAGATTACGCTATAGATATTATGCATGTAAAAGAAATTGCCAAAGCAGGCCGTTTCACTTATGTGCCTAATACACTTCCATTTGTTCTTGGTGTATATAATCTTCGTGGTGAAATTATTCCGATTCTTGATTTGCGTTTATTCTTCAATATTGATGTTCCTGAACGTGATGAAAACAAACTGGAAAATCTGCTTATTCTGAATATCGGCGACCAGACCTTTGGTGTAGTTGTTGATAAAATCGACAAAGTTGTTGGTGTTCGCAAAAATACAATTCAGCCACCGCATCCTTTGTTCGGTGATATTAATATTAAGTATATTTATGGTGTTGTTGAAGCAAACAGCCATCTGTATGTTCTTCTTGATATTACACGTATATTCGGGTCTAAAGCCGCTGCTGAAGAAGCTCAGGCAAAGAAAGTTCGTGTAGAACAGGTGAAACAGCCTGTTGCAGCAGTAAATACTGCTCCTGCAGCTGCTCCAGTTGCTCCAAAGGTAACTGAAAATAAAGTTCAGATGGATCTGCACTTCTTGTCTGAAGGACTCGGAAATTATAAGAAATTTACTGTTTCGGATATAAACAAGGATTGGGTAACAAAACGTTTTGCTGAATGGCAGAATGAAGGAAAAAATCTGATTCAGAATGAAGAAGATGCTGACAGCTTCCTTAAAGGATTCTGGTCAACCCATACTGATTCATGGTGGAGTAAAGAATATGCTGATGCTGTATTCAAACTTCTTCCTGATAATAATGCAAAACAGATTGTGGTATGGAATCCAGGATGTGGAAAAGGCTGTGAATCTTATTCACTTGCCTGTGTTCTTGCAAAACGGTATCCGGATGCAAAAATCCGCATTTATGCACAGGATATTGATCTGCTGAAAGTTTCAAATGCTGCTCTTATGGGTATTCCAGAAGAACTTGAAGGAACCTGGTATGATGATTTCCTTTCAAGAAAAGCAAGCGGAGATATTACTTTCAATCAGTCAATAAAAGACAGTATTATGTTTGAATATCATGACTGCAAAAATACAAATGCACTTCCAAACGTAGATGTAATTTTTGCTCGTGATGTTCTTTCTCTGCTGGATAAAGAATCGCAGGGATTTGTTACTGCTGATTTCCTTGAAAAAATGAAAGGAAATGCTGTAGCATTTGTCGGTGAAAATGAAAAACTCCCGGTTTCTCTGGGATTTGGCGAAAACTCAGTTGGTACGCTGATTGCGTATAGTAAAGAATAAAAAGGGGAATGAAATGAGAGTAGAGTATATTAACCCGTTTGTAGAAACATCATTCAGAGTTCTTCAGGAAGTATTGGGTGGTGCAGAAGTAAAGCGTGGAGACTTGTATTTGAAATCCACAGCAATGCCTGTTATGGGAGTTGCTGCACTTGTAGGTCTTGCAGGTGATGTAGAAGGACGTGTTCTTTTTGACATGACAATTGAAACTGCATTGAATATTGCATCAAAGATGAATGGTGAAACTCTCCCGGCATTTGATGACCTTGCAAAAGCAACAATTAGTGAACTTGCTAACCTTATTACCGGTCAGGCAGTTACAAAACTTCATGAACTGGGATTTAAATTTGACCTTACTCCACCAGCTCTGTTCGTTGGACAGAAAATGGAAATTGCTGCTTTAGGTGGCGGATCTGAAAATGTTGAAGCTTTAATCGTGCCACTTATCTCAGAATGTGGTAAAATTGAAGTAAACGTTGCTATTCGCGAAAAAGCATAATAGTCTGGATAAAAAAACAGGAGAATGATATATGAAGACAGCACAGGATTTTCCAACAATTAATGAACGTCCGCCTGAGGGTGTAAGAGCTGACGGTACAAAAGTAAAAGTACTGATCGTAGACGATTCGATGTTCGTTGCTAAACAGCTTGGTCAGATTCTGACAAGTGAAGGCTACGAAGTTGTTGCTACAGCCGTTGACGGAATGGAAGGTGTTGAAAAATACAAGGAACTTTGTCCGAATGTAGACCTGGTTACAATGGATATTACTATGCCACGTATGGATGGTATTACAGCTCTGGAACAGATTATGGCTTTTGATAAAAATGCAAAAGTTGTAATGGTTTCTGCACTTGGAAAAGAAGAACTGGTTAAAAAATCACTTCTTCTTGGAGCTAAAAACTACATTATTAAACCATTGGACCGCAAAAAGGTTCTTGAACGCATTGCCGCTGCTGTAAAATAATCAAAATCACGCCGGTAAAAACCGCTGTTTCCGCAGCGGTTTTTTGTGTTATATTCGATCTCATCCAAATTTGCAGCACTTATGGCTGTGAAGGTTTGACAAAGAATAAACCGTAAAATATAATTAAAAAGGTTATAGTTTTAAAGAAATTATCCGATAATGTATATGGCATTCTAACGAATGTTTGAGGAGATTTGCATGAAAAAAGGACTAAAAGTCTTAATCAGTCTTGGATGTCTTTTTGTAATTGGTTTGCCAGTTTTTGCACAGCCAAGTTCAAAAAGCGTTGAGACATTTGTTCTGGACAATTTTGATAATGTCGGAGAACAGGATTATTCTTACAAAGGAAAAAAATTAAGCTGGGAATGGGCAGTTAATTCGAGCCGTTTCGTAGCTGAAGGATATCCAAAAACAGGTTATTTTGACGGAATTCCTAATTCCCTCAAACTGCTTCGCCGCAATGATGATTCAGATCCAAAAGTTTTTGGTGTAAAAATAGCTTTCAACAGAAAGGGTGATAACTGGTTTGAAGTTTACCCATCAAAAGATGGTGAACCTTATGAAATTCCATTTATTGGAACAGTAACACAGATGGACTTCTGGGTTTGGGGTGCAAACTACAATTACTACCTTGAAGTTCTGGTTCGTGATGCTAACGGAACAGTTCATGTTCTTCCAGCTGGTTCACTCCGCTTCCAGGGATGGAAAAACCTTATCGTAAACATCCCAGGTTGGATGGTACAGCATTCAGCACTTCGTTCTGGTCCGGAAAATCTTAGATTTGTTGGATACAGAATCCGCAGTGATGCAGAAGAATATGTTGATAACTACGTAGTATACTTCGACCAGATCAAGTTCACATGTAATTCTCTGGCATATATTTACGATGGTTACGAACTTAAAGATGCAGATTTCGGTGAAGATGAAGGAAGCTCTTCAAGTTCATCTCGCAGAGGAAATTCTGATGATGAAGTTCAGGAGGTAAGTGACAAATGAAAAAATTAGTAGCTTTAGTAGCAGTAGTACTTGCTGCAGGATTTGTTTTTGCACAGAGCCTTTCTGATCCTTCAGCCGGTGAAATCGGACGTGATTCAGCAATGCAGTCACTTCGTGAAATTTCAATTGATAAATTCGAACGTGAAGGTTCATGGAACGTACATATTCCTTCTGACTACGGTGTAATTACAGGACGTCTCTTTGAAGGAAATCCTGCAATGAAAGATCCTCTTCAGGGAGATGATCCTGCAGAAGATACACAGGTTCTTGGTGTAAGAGTTGACTTCTTCAAACGTGGTGTGAACTCGTTTACAATCACAGCAGGTCGTCCTCTTCCAATTGAAGGAACAGCAAAAATTATTTCTATGTGGGTTTGTGGACGTAACCAGAGTCATGATATGTATGTAATGATTCAGGATTACTTCGGACACAACTTTGAATTGTACATGGGAAATCTTGGTTTCAGCGGATGGAAAAAGCTTTCTGCTGTAGTTCCTTCTTCTCCTGATGGAGAACATGGAATCGTTCAGAGCAGTGCATACTATGGTGACAAACCTGGAATCAAAATCCTTGGTTTCAGAGTTGACTGTAACCCAATGCAGGCTCGCGGATCATACTACCTTTACCTGGATGATCTTCGTGCTATTACTGACCTTTACGATCTGGAAAACCATGATGAAGATGATATGAGCGACAACTGGTAATAGTTGATTGCTTTGATGAAAAGGACCTGTTCTACAGGTCCTTTTTTTTTACAAATAAATAAGGTCTGAGCTGGCCAGAGTTTTCTTCATTAACCGTTAGTTTTGATTTTATAATAATGGCTTCTGTTTTTGACAGAGGTTTCTTCAAGCAGTTCCATTTTTCTTAGAACCCACATGGTTATGTGGGCTTTTTTGCTAGCAGAAGAGGGAAGTGCTTTGTCTGAGCGAAGTTTGCCCGTCAGATCTTTTGCACAGAATTCCTCCTCCAGAGAAAAAGGTATAAGATTAATATAGTCTTCAGCCTTTGAAAAAGTTTGAACAGAAATAATTTCTTTTAATTCCTTTCCGGTTTTCAGGTAGTTTTTTCGGAATCTCCGGGATTTGTTCGGTGTTTGAACCGGGTCTGTGTATCTGGTTCTTTTTTCAATGGTTGTAACCCTGATAACATCAAGAGAGAAGTCCGGGTGAAGTAAAACAGGGTAGAGGCCCGTTATTTCATCAAAAAGATTGTAGATGCTTTGACGGACAGGACTTTTCCGGCAGGAAAGAATTTCATCATTCTCATTTCGGGATTCAATCCATTTTGATTCAACAAGTGGCCATACAATTTTGACTTTCAGTCCATGGTCAAGGGTATCCAGTATTTTAGGAAGGAGCTTGCTCAGGTTGCCGGTTTGAATTTCGATAACTGAAGTTTCGGTAACAATGTCATAAATGTGTCCGAAACGTTCAACTTCTGTTTGTCCGTTATAATCCTGTGCGTATAAAGTTTTGATACTTTTATGGAGACTGCTTTCGTTGTAAGTATTAATCATGCCTTCTAATCGGCAAAGTAATCAGGGTGTGTTTTTCTGATTGCTTTTTCATCAACATAAAGATGATTCAGATGATTAACAAGAACTTTGGTGGCTGCATCGGCATCTTTTGCTTTAACGGCTGCCAGAAGAGCTTTGTGGTCTTCGATGATACGTGCAGTTGTACCTGTTTCCAGAGTAAGTTCCCTTAAACGGTCAAAATGAATGTTCATAAGGCGTACCATGTAGAGGCACTGCATTTTATCGGTAATTTCGTAGAATTTTTCGTGAAAACGGTTGTCCAGGTCAAAGATTTTTGCGTAGTTGTCAGAACTTTTATAGAAATCCTGAAGAATGACATTTTCATCGAGAGCTTCAATGTCTTTTTCTGTTGCAAGACGGCAGGCTTCTCTTGTAACGGCAGATTCAACGGTAAGGCGCATAAAAATTGCTTCATTTACAAGTTTCATATCTATGAGTGAAACCCGGCAGCCTTTTTGAGGAAGAATTTCCACGATTTTAGTTCTGGAAAGTTCCTGGAGAGCTTCATGTACAGGAGTGCGAGAAATATTCAGTTCTTCAGCAATATCCTGTTCGCTGATCATAATTCCAGGTTTGATTTCAAGGTTAATAATATTTTCTTTGATGACGCGGAATGCGTAATCACGGTTAGATTCATTTTTTAGTTTTTCAACATTAATCATACTAGAATACTAATACTTAAACAGTTTAGGGTCAAATCAATTGATTGGGGTATAGTTAAATGTGGGGGAAATACCCCAGTTTGAAAAATTACTACGAATTTGTTTGACCATAGCAAAATGTGATGTATACTAGAGTTGAGGTCTACTAGTATGGAAGTATACAAGTTTAAAAAACATATGAAAAGAAACTGGCAGTATTACCTGTTGATGCTGATTCCAATTCTTTATTACATCATTTTCAGATATATTCCAATGGCAGGGAATATAATCGCTTTTCGCCGTTACCGTGCCGGACATAGTATTTTTGGTGATGAGTGGAGTGGACTAAAATACTTCAAACAATTTATCGGTGACAAGACTTTCTGGCGTGCCTTCAGAAATACTCTTACTCTCAATGTTTTCTATCTTCTGTTCAGATTCCCTTTGACTTTGATTTTTGCTCTTCTTTTGAACGAAATCAAAAATATTCACTGGAAAAAGTTCGTGCAGACTGTTTCTTATCTTCCGCACTTTATTTCCATGGTTATTGTAACCGGAATGATTCGTGAACTTCTTTCTACAAATGGTCCGATTAATGCATTGATCAGTTCAATGACCGGAACAACAATTTCCTTTATTGCTCTTCCTCAGTGGTTTACAACAATTTTCGTTACTTCAGGGGTATGGCAGAGCCTTGGATGGGGAACAATTCTTTATCTGGCAGCAATGGCAAATATTAATCCTTCTCTTTATGAAGCCGCTGCAGTAGACGGAGCAAATCATTTCCAGCGTGTAATTCACGTTACTATTCCATCTATTCTTCCTACAATTACAACTCTTCTTATTCTGGATATTGGTGGTCTTGTTGGTTCTGGTGGTGCCTTTGAAAAGGTTTTCCTTCTCTATAATCCAATGACTTATGAGAAGGCCGATATCATTTCGACCTTTGTATTCAGACTTGGTTTGGGTTCCGGAAACTACAGTTATGCAACTGCCGTTGGTCTTTTTGAAAGTATTTTGAATTTGATTCTGCTGACTATTGCAAATCAGACATCAAAGAAAGTTTCCGGTGCAGGACTTTGGTAGGAGGCAGATTATGACAAAAGAAAATAAAGGTATCAAAGTTAGAGAGTCAGCCGGATATACGGTCTTCAAGTGGGTAAATACCATCATAATGATTCTGGTTTGTATTGTTACCTTATATCCGTTCCTGTATCTGGTTGCACAGTCTTTTTCATCAGAGCAAGCAATTATGATGGGAAAGGTAAAACTTCTTCCTGTTGATTTTAATGTGGCCACTTACGTTTCCGTTTTGAAGAAAGGTGAGTTCATGCACAGCTACGGAAATACTGTGATTTATTCTGTACTGGGAACTGTTCTTTCAGTTTTCTTAGGCTGCTGTCTGGCTTATCCTCTTTCAAAGAAGCATCTGAAGGCAAACAGGTTTTTGTTTCCGTTCATCATTTTTACAATGTATTTTGGCGGCGGCTTGATTCCGAACTATATTCTTATGAGACGTCTTCATCTTATAAATACTGTAGCTGGATTTATTATGCCTAGTCTTATCAGTACTTATTACATTATTCTGATGCGTTCTTTCTTTGCAGGTACTCCGAAGGAACTGGAGGAAGCAGGGGAAATTGACGGACTTACACCAATCGGTCTTCTTTTCAGAGTGGTTCTTCCTCTCTCTATGCCGATTATCGCCACAATGATTCTTTTTAATGCGGTTGGTTACTGGAATAACTGGTACAACTCTTTCCTTTACCTTGATAAAAAGGAAATGTGGCCTGTTGCTTATTATTTGAGAACAATTATAACAGGTGCTTCAACTTCTGCTGATCCTGGAGAAGCAAGTGCCGAAAAAATGCAGATTGCTGCAAATATCAAATCATGTTCCATGGTTTTAATGGCTTTCCCAATCATCTGTGTATACCCGTTTGTTCAGAAGTATTACGTGCAGGGTATGATGCTTGGCGGCGTTAAAGAATAAATTAAAAAAATAGTTTTAGGAGGAAAAAAAACTATGAAAAAAGTAATTACAACATTAGTTGCAATCACATGTTTGTCTTCTCTTTTTATTTCCTGCGGAAATAAGAAGGCTGATACTAAAGCAGCTTCTGGAGAAGCTAAGGGTTACTCTTATGGGGAAGAAGTAACATTCCATTCTGATGAACCAGTTACTTATTCAATTTCTTTCAGTGACGCTTCATGGTATGCAAAACAGGATACCTGGGAAAGTGAAGGTATTTTCAAGAAAATTGAAGAAAAGACAAATGTTCATCTGGATATCACTTCTTATGACTCTGGTGACTATGGGCAGAAAGTTAACCTGGCAATCAACTCTGGTTCTGCTACATACATCATTCCAAAAATTTATTCGGAAGATCAGTATGTTGCAGGTGGCGGTGTTGTAGCTGTTTCTGATTACACTAAGTACATGCCAAACTTCACTGCATTCGTAGAAAAATACAAGATGGAACCGGATCTGGATACAATTCGCCAGAGCGACGGAAAATTCTATCGTCTTCCTGGTCTGCATCAGGCTGCTCTTCAGGACTACACAATTATGGTTCGTGAAGACATTTTCGAAGCTGCAGGATACAACATCCGTGAAATTGAAAAAGACTGGACATGGGAAACTCTTCACGATGTTCTGGTTGGTGTAAAAAAATACATGGTTGCAAATGGCCTTTGTTCAGAAAAAGACTACATCTGGTCTGACCTGTGGTGTGGTGAATCAGGAAAAGGATCTGGTGGTAACCTCCTTAAACTGATGGGAACTTCATACGGTGTTCTTTCCGGATGGGCAATTGAAGGTTCTAACGGTGGTATCAAATTCGATCAGAACAAAAAAGAATTCTATTCTTCTTCTGTAAGTGATGACTTCAAAAAATTCATGAAAGTTGCAAACAGCTTCGTAAAAGACGGACTTCTGGATCCTGAATCATTCACACAGTCTGATGATGTTGCAAACAACAAATTCTACAACGGAAAAACAGTTATCAAATCAACAAACCGCTCAACAATGTCTAACGATATTGCAAGTCTGGCAAAAATCACACCGGAAGGTAAAATCTACGTAACAGCATATCCTTCAGGAACAAACAAGAACCTGGCAGAAACATCACGTCTTGAATGTGGTGTTATGCTTTCTACAAAAGCTCTTGAAGAACTTGGCGAAGAAAACTTCATTAAATTGGTTCGCTTTGTTGACTGGATGTTCTACTCAAGAGAAGCTTACACACTGTGTAAGTGGGGTGTTGAAGGGGAAACATGGCACTATGTTGATGTAGATGGAATGAAAATCAAACAGCTTCTTCCAGGGTACAAATGTGGTGGTCTTGGTATTGGCGGTTCTGATACTGATGTTGATATCCGCCTCAAATGGGGATATGCAGGTGGTAACTACTTCTACGGACATGCAACAGCTGATTCAACAGATAACTTTACTCCAATGGTACAGGATCTCTATGCACGTTATGCAAAATACAAGACAGTTGCAACTGTTGATCCAAAAGCAAAACCAACAGAAGATGAACGTGAACAGCTGAACCTGTGGGCAGTTCCACTTGTTGACAACATCAACGCATGGACACTTAAATTCGTAACAGGTCAGAAAGATATTGATGCTGACTGGAATGAATATATCAGCTCTTGTAAGAACCTGAATGTTGAAAAAATCGTAAAACTTACAAACGAAATCTACGCAAAACAGTCTAAATAAAATTTTTTCATAACAACTCCATCCATCACAGATTAAAAAAATCTGGGCGCACCTTAGAAATAGGGTGCGCTTTTTTTTTACCTTTTTTTCAAAAAACTGATTATCGGCATAAAAAGTGGTTGACATTAGCAAATTTTCATATAAAATGTAGATAAGTGGGAAAAAGTGGTAAAAAGTGGTAGAAAGTGGAAATGAAACTGCTGACAGGTGAGTACAACAATACTTTGGATGAAAAGGGAAGACTCTCTTTTCCTGCCAAGTTGCGTACAGAATTAAATGAAAATGTACTCATCGTGACCCGCAGCTATCTGGATCACTGTCTCCAGCTTTTTACTGCTGAAGAATGGGAACAACTTAAAACACGGATTATGGCTTCTGTTTCTCCTTTCAGTAAGGAAAATATGAATGTGGTAAGACGATTTATTGCACCGGCACAGGCTGTAGAGTTTGATAAAGCTGGTCGCCTTTCAATCCCGCAGAGTCTGCGTGAATACGCCGGACTTTCTAAAGACTGTACAATCCTTGGAGTAGACAAATTCATGGAAGTATGGGATTCAGAAAAGTACCGCGAGTACCTGGCTTCAACTGAGGATCAGTTCCAGGACGTTGCAGATGATCTTAGAAACATTAGTTTCTAATTGTGGGAAGTAAAAAAGGGTGGAAATCGTACATACTCCGGTTTTGTTGAATGAATGTCTCTCGTATCTTTCTCCTGTCGGAGAACCTTTCGAAGCTCATGCCCTGATGGTAGACTCAACTCTTGGTGAGGGTGGTCATACCAGTAATTTCCTTTCAAAATTTCCAACTCTGTCTGTTATTGGTCTTGATGCAGATAAAGTAATTCAGGCCCGTGCCAAAGAGCGTCTTGCGACCTTTGGTGACAGGATGAATTTTTTTAACGGAAATTTCAGCGATTTTTATGCTGATGCAAAGGAAAGACAAGTATGCCCGGATATCATTTTATTTGATCTGGGAATATCCGTTTTTCATTATGAAAAATCCGGGAGGGGATTTTCTTTCAGATATGATGAAGAACTGGATATGCGTATAAATCCAGCCGTTGGGGAATCGGCTGCTGACTTAGTAAATAATCTGCCGGAAGAAAAGCTGGCTGATTTGATTTATCTCTACGGCGAAGAAAAACTTAGTCGCAGAATTGCCCGTGCAATTTGTGAAGCAAGACAGGGTGGGAAAATTTCTTCTTCCAAAGCACTGGGTGATATTATCTGGAACTGTGTTCCGGCAAATTACCGTTACGGTAATATTCATCCGGCAACACGTACATTCCAGGCATTGCGCATTGCGGTAAACGGGGAACTTACAAGATTACCAAAGGCTTTGCACAATGCCTTTAATTGTCTGAATGCGGGTGGAAAGATGGGAGTAATCACTTTCCACTCGCTGGAGGACCGCATTGTTAAGAATTACTTCAGAAATCTGGGCAAGCAGTGTGTTTGTCCTCCTGAACGCGCAATGTGTACTTGTGGTGGCAAGCAGTGTGCTGAGATTCTGACAAGGAAACCTGTGGGACCAACAGAGGAAGAAGTGAAGCTGAATTCTCCATCCCGCAGTGCAAAATTGCGCGTAGTAAGAAAAATCTGCGATGCAAGTGATGAACGGTTAATCGGGCTGGAGAAAGATTAATGAAAGAGAAAACAAAGTACACATGGCTTACTATTCTTGGAGTTTTTCTTGCAGCTGCAATTCCTGTTGTTCTGATTCTTTATGGGTTTCAGGCTAAAAAATACATGGATTTATCCCGTGAAGTAACAAGACTTGAGCAGAAACAGGAAAAATTAATAGAAGAAAATAAAAAACTGGTGAGTGATATCAGCGTTCTTTCAAGTTCAACAAGGATTGAAAGAATTGCTGTTGAAGAACTGGGAATGCATAAAGCAGAGAGTGCAGATATTGTGAGAGTGGACATGAAAGGAAATAAAAATGAGCAGCAGTAATTGCAGTATTAAAAGCTTGATGTCTCTTAATGAACTTCTGGATGCAACAAGGGGAACTCTTGTTGGGAATCCGGAAGATTTTGCATTTAACTCTGTAGCTACTGATTCCAGAAATGTAAAATGTGGGACTCTCTTTGTTCCTCTCGTAGGCGAATTTCAGGACGGACATAAATATGTTCCACAGTCAGTAGAAGCCGGTGCCTCAGTAGTGCTAATTAATAAATCAGAATATGAAAAAAACGGAAAGATTTATGATGACCTTGCTGAAAAAGGTGCAAAAATAATCCTGGTTGAAAATACTCTTCATGGACTTCAGGATGCTGCTGAAGGTTATGTTAAAAAATTTCCAAACCTTATCAAAGTTGCAATTACAGGATCCTGCGGGAAAACTACAACAAAAGAGATGGTTGTTTCTGTACTGAAAGAAAAATTTAATTGTGTCTGGACACAGGGAAATTTCAACTCTGAAACAGGACTTCCTCTTTCAGTTTTCAATATCAGAGAAGAACATGAATGCGGTATTTTTGAAATGGGAATGAACCGCGAAAATGAAATCGGTGAAATCGCAAAAGTTCTGAAACCTGAATATGCCCTTATTACTAATATCGGGACAGCACATATAGGAATCCTGGGAAGCCGGGAAAATATTGCAAAAGAAAAGCGCAAGGTTTATGACTACATTTCTGAAAAGGGTTGTGCTTTTATTCCTGAAAATGATGATTTTAAGGCTTTTGCAACAGAAAATGTAAAAGGTAAGGTTGTTACATTCGGAGTGGATGTTCCTGTAGAAAAAAGTGGTGCAGTTTTAGTAAAAGAAAATGGACTTCTGGGAATAGTATTCAATCTGGATGGAACAGAAATAAATCTGCCTGTATCGGGAATGTATAATTTTCAGAATGCTCTTGGGGCAGTTGCTCTGGCAAAAGTTCTGGGAGTTACAACCAGTCAGATTAAGAAAGGACTGGAGTCTTTCAGGAATATCGGCGGCCGCATGGAAGTTTCCGAAGTAGTTCTGACAAACGGAATGAAAGTTACTCTTGTAAAAGACTGTTACAATGCAAACCCGGATTCAATGTCAAAAGCAATTGAACTTTGTGCCGGACAGAACGGAAAGAAAGTTTTTGTTCTGGGCGATATGAAAGAGCTTGGAGAAAAAGCTGTACAGGCGCATAAAGAAATAATTGAACTTGTAAAAAGTAAAAAAATTGAAAAAACAATTTTCGTGGGATCGGACTTTGAAGCTGTATGTGACAATTCATACGGCGTATATTTCGATTCTGTAGAAAGTGATGGAATTGAAAAGGAGATTCTTGATTCAGTTTCTGAAGGTTCGGTAATTCTTTTAAAAGGTTCCAACAGTATGAAACTTGGAAATCTGCTTCCAAAAATAATTTCTGAAAGTAACGGAGTAGAGGCATAATGCAGGATTTTGGTACTTACAATTTTAATGCAGATACTCCTCTTGAGCGCTATAAGAAAAGTGATATGGGCTTCCTTATGTCAATTATCCTGCTTTGGGGACTGGGAATCTTTACTCTGTTTTTCTGCTCCCAGAATTCCGGTGCAAGGTATTTTGATGATTCGCTGTATTATGTAAAAAGACAGTTAATCTGTTCCGGTGTTGGTTTCGCCGGAATGCTGTTCTGTGCTTTCTTTAATTTGAGACTTTTGAAAAAACTTGTTCCGGTAATTGTTGTCGTAACATTCATTATGTGTATTCTTGTTTTTATTCCTGGAATCTCGGAAGAAAAAAATGGTGCACGAAGATGGCTTAAGATGCCTCTTAATTTTACTTTTCAGCCTTCTGAACTTGTAAAATTTGTGATTGTTCTTTTCCTGGCAAAGGAATTTGATCACCAGGCTTCTATTGAAAATCCGGAAGAAAAATCTGTTTTGAAAAGCGTTATGGGACTTCTTCTCTTTGTAGGAATTGTTGTTTTCCAGAAAGATTTCTCTACCAGCGTTTTCATTTTCTGTCTTGGTTTCCTTATGTTTATCGTAACAGGAGCTAAAATAAGATGGATCCTTCCTGCATCCCCACTTATTCTGGGAGCCGGAGCACTTTTCATTTGTCTTGAACCTTACCGAATGCAGCGCATTGCAGGTTTCTTCAATAAAACTGATGGAACTTCTTCTTTTAACTATCAGACAATTAAAGCCAAACAGGCTATTTGTTCAGGCGGTTTGATTGGTAACGGAATAGGAAGTGAACTTTTCAGATTAAACTCAATTCCGGAAGTTCAGGCCGACTACATTTTTGCCGGATGGACAGAAGCTTTCGGGCTTTTAGGAGTTATCTGTTATTTTGTAATTCTGGGTGTATTTGCCTGGCGCGGTTTTAGAATTGCATCAAAATGTTCAAACAGGTTTGCTGCCTATGCAAGTTTCGGATGTGTGGCTTCGATTGTTGCACAGTCTGTTGCTAATATTGCAGTGGTATCAGGAGTGCTGCCGTCAACTGGTATTCCGCTTCCTTTCTTTTCATTGGGGGGATCTTCTATCATCGTAACCCTTACAATGTGCGGATTTATACTGAATGCTTCCAGATGCGATGACGGCGACGGTTATTTGAATTCAGATATTAAAAAAAGTCAGAATATTAACGATTATTTAAGTATAGAGCTAGGAGACATTTAAAAATGAGTGACGCAGGATTTTTTCTGGAGAACGACAGTTTTCTGGAGGATGAAGAGTATATTTCCTCAGGAGAAAGCAAATCGGAACGTCGTTTCAGAATCATTATAATTTCAACTCTTGCAATTCTTGTTTTCCTTTTGATGGCAGAATTTGTAGGCTGGAAATACGTAAAACCAAGCCTGTCAAATCCAAAGGTTACTATTTCAGGAAACAAAAATATGAGTCCTGAAGAAGTGGCAATGAAACTGATTCCTATGAATTCCAGAAACTGGTTTACTTTTGATGTTGATGTAGCTGCAGGAATTCTGTCTTCAGAAAGCTGTATAAAAAATGTGGAAATTGAAAAACATTTTCCTGATAAGATCCTCGTTAATATCAACGAACGTACTCCTGTTGCTTTGACTTATGTAAATGCAAATGGAAAATGTATTCCTATGCAGATTGATGAAACCGGTGTTCTTTTCTCAAATAAAAAGAATGCAGTTGTTGCCCAGTCAGGACTTCCAATCATTTCGGGAATTCCTGTAGACAACATGACAGGGGGAATGAGAATTCCTTCAAAATATAAAACTTTAATTGAACAGATTTCACAAATTCAGAATCTTCCACAGAAATATTTTTCTGCAGTATCAGAGATTTGTGTTATTCCAAAAGATTCGGGAAACTATGAACTGGTTTTAATCCCTTCATCAGGACATATTAAAGTACTTACTGATCGAGCATTGAATGAAGAGGCATTAAAGTATATGATGGTAGTGTTAGACGTAGTAAAACAGCTTAAGCCTGATGCCAAAACTGTTGATATGCGTTACGGATCTGTATCATATTAAATTGGGTGGGAAAAATGATCGTTGGTCTGGATATTGGTACCTGTAATACACGTGTTGTTATCGGTGCTGTAGATGAAAATGGAAGTGTTTCAATTGTTGGAACATCCTGTGTTAAATCTGACGGCATGCGTAACGGTGTAATTCTGAACATTGAAGCCGCAAAAAATGTTATAAAAGAAGCAATTGAACAGGCAGAACAAAATGCCGGCGTTACTGTATCTTCTGTTTACACTGCAATTGGTGGTGTTCAAATCAGCAGTACAGATTCTCATGGTGTTGTAGGAATTGCAAAGGTTCGCGGAAACACACGGGAAATCAATGAATCTGATATTAGTCGTGTAATTGATTGTGCACGGACTTTAAAATTTCCTCCAGATAAACAGCTCCTCCATATCGTTCCACAGGATTTTATTGTTGATGACCTTTCTACAGGAAACAAGCCGCCAATCGGACGTATGGGTGACCGCCTGGAAGTAGATGTTCATATTATTACTGCAGCATGCAGTACTCTGAAAAATGTAATTTCATGTATTTCACGAACTGGTTATACCTGTAATAACATCATGCTTAAGACTCTTGCAGCCACACAGGCAGTTGTTCATGATGATGAACTGGATCTTGGCTCAATCGTAATCGACCTTGGAGCCGGAACTACTGATATTATCGTTTATGTAAAAGGTTCTCCAGTTTGCACAGCTTCTCTTCAGGTTGCAGGAAATCTGGTTACAAATGACATTTCGATTGTAAAAGGCATTTCAAACGCAACAGCAGAAAAAATAAAAATCGAATCAGGATGCTGCTGGCGTCAGGGAATTGAAAATGATGTTGAAGTTATCATTCCTGGTGTTGGTGGTCGGGCACCTGAAGCTGTCCGCAAATCAGAGATTTGTGATATTATCCAGCCTCGTATGACTGAAATCTTTGAAATGGCCAGAAGTGCAATCAAACATAATTCACAGATTAAACAGCTGGCTGGAAATATTATTCTTACCGGTGGTGGTGCACAGATGGAAGGTGTTGTCGAACTGGCACAGGAAGTTTTCCATACTTCTTCGGTTCGCAAAGGAATGCCTGAAAATGCCGGAATTGTTCCGGAAGCTTACCGCAGACCGGATTTTGCAACTGCTGTTGGGCTTGTCATGGCAAACAAGGATAATGACAGCAGTACAAACGGAAAAAAGAAAAAGAATCGTAAGGTTCCAAAAGAAAAAAAGAATGAGAGTGGTTTATCCAAATTCTTGAAAAGATATTTCTAAAATAAATGGGTGACCGGTGGGGGCCGGTTTAATGGGAGGAAAAAATGGGTTTTGATTTTCAGGTCGTTCAGGATACACCACAAGAGTGTCGTAATCTTGAGAATCCTACACGTATTAAAGTAATCGGTTGTGGTGGCGGCGGTTCCAATGCAGTTCGTCAGATGATCGATGATAATGTACAGGGTGTTGAATTTATCGTAATGAACACAGACCTTCAGGCTCTTAATAAGAACCCTGCACAGACAAAGCTTCCAATCGGACAGAAAATAACTGGCGGTCTTGGTTCAGGAGGAAATCCTGAAGTAGGTGAAAAGGCTGCTATTGAAGATACCGCTGCAATTGAACAGATTGTTGCCGGTGCAGATATGATTATCCTTACTGCCGGAATGGGTGGTGGAACAGGAACAGGTTCTATTCCAATCGTTGCTGACATTGCAAGAAAATCAGGTGCTTTAACAATCGCTGTTGTTACAACTCCGTTCACATTCGAAGGTCCACACCGTATGGAAAACGCTCAGGCTGGTATCGAAAAACTCCGTGAACATGTAGACAGTCTTATCGTTGTTCCTAACGAAGCCGTATTCAAGATTATTGATAATGACAGTCCGTTCACTCTTGCATTCTCAGTTGCAGATGATCTTCTGTGTCAGGGTGTAAAGGGTATCTGTGAAATCATCACTAAAGAAGGTGTTGTAAACCGCGACTTTAATGATATGAAAACTGTTCTCCGTGAAGCCGGGGATACTCTTCTTGGTGTTGGTGAAGGAAGCGGTGAGAACCGTGCAATTGATGCTGCTCAGATGGCAATTTCTAACCCAATGCTGGAACACATGAAGATTGACGGAGCAACAAAGCTCCTGGTAAATATTACTGGTCCTGCAAATATTCGTATGAGTGAAATCAACGAAATCAACAATACAATTACAGCATCTGCCGCAAAGAATCATCATAATCTTTGGGGACAGATTATTGATCCGACAATGGAAGATAAAATCCGTGTAATTGTTATTGCTACTGGTTTTAAAACTGCAGAACCGGTTCCACAGATTCCTGTTGAACCTGTAACAGAAACAAAAAAAGAAGATCCTAATGTAATGTCTGCCGGAGCTTTTGATGACCTTCTGAATGGTGGAAACAGCGGCATGTTCGGTTCTTTCGGAAACATTACAGCTTCTGATAAAACTTCATCAGAAAAGAAAGAAGGTTCATCTTTAGGTGATGACCTGGCTGGAAGTTTTGAACCTGTAAAACCAACTTACAGAAATTCTCAGACTGCACCTGCTGATTTTACCGGACAGAATGACATCAGCCAGCCTGCATGCTGGAGAAGAAACACTGGTGATTATTCTAAAACAATCAACTTTTCTGACGACTAATAGTTGAACGGGCTGCAGCTTTATGACAATTGACATTTTGCTGGAACAGTTTTATACAGATCTTCTTCTTGTAAAACGGGACAGCAATGAAACTGCAGCCACTTATAAAGAATCCTCTTCTTTATTCCTGAACTGGCTTTCTTCCAGTGAAATCAAACTGAAGGATGTGGCCGTTCAGGATATTGTCAATTTCCTTTACAAGCGCCGTAGTGAAGGTGCTTCCGAACTTACTCTCGCCAAAGATATTTCCGGACTCAGAGCTTTGGGCGATTATCTTGTCCGCAAAAATATGTGGGAAGAAAATGTTGCCCTGGAACTGGACCGTCCAAAAGTCAGCCGCGCAATTCCACGTGTATTAACTCTGGAACAGGTGGACAAACTTCTTTCGGTAATTGATCCTTCAACGCCGGTTGGAAAAAGAGATGATGCACTTTTTGAACTGATTTATTCCTGCGGGCTTCGAATCAGTGAAGCGGCGACTCTGAAAGTTGCCAATGTCCATTTGAATGAAAAACTGCTTCTGGTCCATGGGAAAGGGGATAAAGAAAGGATAATTCCTTTTGGCGGCCGTGCCTATGATAAGCTTGTTGTTTATCTGGACGAAGCAAGACCGGTTCTGGCAGGTAATAAAATCTCTGAAGAAGTTTTCCTTAATTACAGAGGCGAACCGATTTCCAGAAAGGGAATCTGGAAAAAATTCCAGGAACTGGAAGCACAAAGCGGAATTAGTGCCAAGGTGCATACTTTGCGTCATTCCTTTGCAACTCATCTTTTGCAGGGTGGAGCGGACCTTCGTTCCGTTCAGGAATTATTGGGGCACTCGGATCTGGCAACAACTCAGATTTATACTCACGTTGATGATACTCAATTGAAATCAAGTCATGAAAAATATTTTCCGGGACATAAATGGAATCACCCGGATTCAGTTAATGAAATAGATACTAATTCTGGAGAATAAAATGAACAGAGTTTTTGTAAGTGTAATGGATGGAAAGGAAGAACCGGTCTGGATCGGAAACGTAAAGCCTTATGTTGAAAAGCTTCTGGAAAAACTGGAATATGACGGAGAAGAGATTTCTATCCTGTTTTGTGATGATGTTTTAATCCAGCAGTTAAACAAACAGTACAGACAGATTGATTCTGCAACTGATGTTCTGTCTTTTGAAAATGGCGAAGAATATTCTGATGAAGAAGGAACCTGGACAAGCATGGGGGATATTGTAATTAGTCTGGATACAGTTCCTGTAAATGTGAAATATTTTGAAACCGATGAAAATACAGAAATGAAGAGGCTTCTTCTCCACGGGCTTCTTCATTTGAATGGTTTCGATCATTGGGAAGAACATATCGAAAAGAATAAGGAGCCTGAATGCGAAATGCTTGTTCTTCAGGAAAATCTGCTGAAGGAGTTTTCGGATTTTGTTTTAATCAGCTAGGGGATTTCTCTTATAGTCTTGAAAATTATTATATGACTCGGCATTATTGTAACAGGCAGGAAAACAATGAGAAAATTAAATGCAATTAAATCAGATAAAATCTGGGGCTATGAACTTTGGATTGCTTCTACACATCCAAACGGACTTCAGAAAGATTTTTATGATACATGTGGCGGGGATTATCCGCTTCTGGTAAAAGTTATCCAGGCAAATGATACTCTGTCCATTCAGGTTCATCCTGATGACCGCCTTGCAGTAGAACTTGAAGGTGAAGGAAACCGTGGGAAAACTGAATGCTGGTATGTGCTGGACGCTGCGCCGGATGCAAAGCTTGTTTATGGCATGAAGGATGATTACCCAAGTGATGTTCTTGCAAAGGCAATTACAGAAACAAAGCTTGAAGATTATCTTGAGTTTGTAAATGTAAAGAAAGGGGACTTTATTTTTATTCCGGCAGGAACTGTTCATGCTATCGGGGCAGGGCTCCGTCTTATGGAAGTTCAGCAGAGCTGTGACCTGACATACCGTCTTTATGACTGGGGCCGGGGACGTGAAGTTCATATTGAAAAAGGATTGAAAGTAATCAAAAGCGAGGAAATGATTCCTGTGGCTCCTTTCGGAAAGGAATTTGAGTGTGATTATTTCCGTCTTGAAAAAATAGATGTAGACGGTGACTGGACTTACAGCTGTCCTGACCGAAAACGACCTGAAGGTGTGGAACTTCTTTATGTTATTTCATCAGAAGGTGCTGTTTATGACAATGAGGAAATAAAAGCCGAAGACATTTATTCTGTAGAACCTGGTGAATTGGTAAAAATCAGTGGAAAAGCAGAAATAATGCGGATTATTGCAAAATAAAAAAACTTTCAAAAAAGACGTGTTTACCACTTGAACAAAAACTTAGAAAAGTGTATATTTGTATTCACTTACGGGATGTAGCGCAGCTGGTAGCGCGTCTGGTTTGGGACCAGGATGTCGCAGGTTCGAATCCTGTCATCCCGAGTAAAAGCTTTCACTAAGGTGAAAGCTTTTTCTATTTTAAACCGATTTTACATTGATAAGAATTAATTGACAGGATTCGAACGGTTTTCTGCGCGCCAAAATGCGATGAAGGAGCATTTTGGCGGAAAGGCGAATTTCTCTTAAGTCTGTTATTAAAAATCGTTGAGAGCGTGAATTTTATATAGTATAATTAATCAGTGTTTTTTTTATGCTGGGCGATTTTATAAGTATGAAATTTACGGTTAAAAAGATTTTTGTTCTTTTCTTTATTTTTTTATTCCTGAGTTCTGGAATCTGGTCTGATACAAAAACTATTTCAGAAAAAAATACTGATTTGTATATTTATAAACCGGAAATTAAAAGCTTGCCGGAAGAACAAGAATGGATAATCGATTTTATTCAGAATCTTTTATTTGATGATATAAGTAAAAATACAGAAATCAGTGTTTTTTTTATTGATAATACCCTGGACGAAGACCTGTCTGGAGAAGAAACAGATGCTGCTAAAGATTCTGATGAGGATGAAACATTTGAATCAGTTTCTAAATCTGGTGATTTATTGAATAAATCAATTTACAATCTTACAGTAACCGGATCTTATAATACAATTTACGATTTGTCTTTCAAAATAATTGAAAAAAACTCGAATCAGATAGTTGCTGAAAAAACGATTTCAAAATGTTCTCCCGGTACTTTGGAATCAGGAAAACTATTAAAGGAAACTGCCGTATCTTTATTGACAGGTCTGGGAATCTCATTTTCGGACTCCTATACTCAGCTCATAAGAACAGATAATGCAAATCTTAAACTGAATGTGGAAGCCCAGCAGCTTTTTGCTCAAGGTCTTTATGCGCAAAGGAAAGGACTGACAGTCGAAGCAATGAACTGTTTTATCAGGGCAAAAATGAAGGACAGTACATTACTTAACTTGTCCAGCGCTATGAACATAACTTCGGATTTAATAAATGCAGGAAGTCTGGGAGAACAATCTAGAAATCTTATTAATGCAAGAAAGTCTTTTATTAAACTGCTCGATGAAACTGAGGCTTTTTTTGAAAAGAATGTTCCTTATACAATTGTCTATAATCCGGAATTAAAACTGGGGGCAATTGATTATGAAAAAGAAAAAGCTGAATACAAATTTAAATCGGCCCTTGTCTTAAAATATGATGCAAAGGAAATCTGCGATAATATTCTTCTTTTGTATAGAGCACAGGAGGATTCTGTTAACTGGAATCTTGATCAAAGAATAAAAAACTTGATTAAAGAAAAGGCCTATGTATACATCCAGTATGAACTTCATAACAATCAAGGAAAAAAACTTGCGGTAACAAGAAAAAAGATTCCGGTAACCAAAAAAGATGTCTATCTGAATGAATATTCTTTTAAGGTTCCTTCAAAATATGATACCAGATTTCTTGTTTTTTCTATTTCGGCAACTAAGTTCAGTGAAAAGAATATTAAGGTTTCCAACAAGAAATGGTGGGCTAGCGAAACTGGCAATGTAAATATAGAAAAATATCAAATCCGCGATTATGAAAATCAGTTTATTCGTCCACGCTGCCAGCTGGAACAATCTGACGTCAGGGGAATCAGTTATGTTACTCTGTCTCAAAGTATCAATCTTAAACAAAACACCAGTCTGTTGAATTATTTTGGTGAAAACCTGAGTGAATTATGTGAAAGTTATTATCCGGACTACAGCACTTTGGATAAGATTATTTATACAAAGGAAGAAAAGAAAAAAATTGATAAATATAAAACAGGAACCGTCCTTAACGGGAACTATATCATATCAGAAAAATTGTATGTAACAGACAATTCTGTTCCCTGGCCTCGGAAAAAGGAAGAATTCAGGAAGCATTTGAGAGACTTTAATCTGTTTGAATATAAAATGCGTAATGATAATGAGTTCCGGGTTTATATTTCTCCAGAAAATTTCACCTTATTACAGGCGGCTCAAATTGAGAAAGATGAATTTTTAAGATTGGGGTCAATAGAAGTAGGTTATTATCATGAATACCAGGAGTGGAGTGAATATTACAAAAAATATGTAAAAAGAACTAAATGGGTACCAACAGGTTCTATTGAACGGTATGAAGTTACTCAGAAGCTTGCCGATATTCTTGGCTGGGGAACTGTAAGCAGGATTTATTATAAGACTGAAAAGGACGGGGAACCTTACACTTATGATGAATCTAAAAATAATCTGAAGTTTTTAAATACCTGTTTCAGCTTCGAAAGTTATCTTGAAAAAAACTTAATTCAGGAATCTTTTAGTGGAGACGGAAATACTTATTCACTTAATCCGGCAAATGACCTGACATGTATGCTTTTGAAAAAAGCCGTAATCAGGTATTTTGATTATGAGCTCCCGGATGACAGAGCAAATTTAAAAAGCAAGGACTTGTCTTTAATTAATCGGGTTATTCGCAGGAATGTTTCCGGGAATCTTTCGGTATATGTAATGGGTGATAAAGATCTGAAAGGATTGAAAAAAATTGAAGGTGGAAAAGAACTTGCAAAAAAGATTTCAGAAGATTCAAATTATTTTTATTTTTACCAGACAGAAAAGGCTCCTCTCAGGTACAGCCAGCGAAAGCGGTTTGATTTGAAGATTCCTTCGCCACAGATTTCCTTTACATCGCCTGATTATCTGGCTCTGGGGGTAAACCTGATTGAATTTGATTATCCTATAGCAAAACATATATATACAGGAATTGAAGGCGGTCTTCTGTTCATTTCTGATATGGATTGGGATGGAAATGTTTTCGAAGATTTTGCAGATGGCTATATAAATGACTTCTTTCCTTTTTTATTAGGGAAAATCGGGTTCAACTTTAATATTGATAAAGGGTGTATGGTTTCTGCTTATCTGGATTGTGGATGGTATAATGGCCGGACCGTAGGGGCTGGAATAGAACTGATGAGCAATAAATTCCGATATAACAATTTCTTTGTTGATTACAATATAGGATATGTGATGGTTAATAAATTAACTAATTCAGACAGATTGTATGACAGGTTTTCTTTGGGTTATGTAGTAACATTTGATTTGAATATGAAGCATTGATTATGAAAAGAAATATTTTTTTATTATTAATTTGTTGTTTTGTGTCGCTGCTGTTTTCTTCCTGCGGAAATTTAATTAATTATTTCTATATGAATGAAGTGGATCCTCCCAGAGTAATGCCAGGGAAAATCGATATGTTAGAAGAACACTGGCTTATGTATGGTAAAAAAGAAAGTGATGAAAAATGGTATTGTGAATATGCTAAAATAAACTGGACGGAAAGTACGAATGCAACAAAGTATGACATTTATTATTTTTCATCTCCAGAGGAAATAAGTTTCAGTGAAGCCCGTGATAAAAGTATCTTTTTTAAAAGTGTATATAAGTCAGGAAATTATACAGTTGATTTTTATAAAAATTATATTCTTTTGGATTACTGGAATAACTACACATATATAACAGTAATTCCCGTTACTGTACAAACTGATAAAAATAATCAAAAGCTTTTTGAAAATAAAGGAACTCCATTAACATGTTATTGGAGTCCAGGTAAAAACGAGCAGTGATTTTTTAAGAAATAAAAAAGAACTTTTGATTGAGGGAAATTCGAAATTTCTTCCTGCGTATAAAAAAAGCCCTGAAGTTTACTTCAGGGCTTTGCTATTAGTTTTACTTGTTCTCAAAAAGCTTATCGATGGATTTATTGATTTCCTCATGTTCTTTCGGGAAATTCTCATCCAGGAATTCAAAACACTGAACTGCTGCACGCTGAGCGTGTTCATACCAGATGGAATACAATTCTGATTTTAATTCTTCTCCTGGAAACGGTGCTCCCTGAATATCGGAAACCAGATCGCGAAGCATTTTAACACATTCTTTTGTTCTTCTGTCCATAGCAAACTCCGTGATATCTTTAATATCTCTAATATTATAACGGTAAAGTTAAAATATTTCCACAATAATCTGAGGTTTTGCTGCACATCATGGCTTTTGTATTGTTTTTTTCATTTTCACAAATGCTTTTATAAATACGTTTTGCAGCCAGATTCAGGTCTTCCGGTCTTAGCTTCAGAACCAGATCCATTGCAGCATCCACCTGTTCCTGTGTCTGTGCATATAGAAGTCTGTTGCAGGAAAGTGCACCCTGGTTTTGTGGTGCATGAGGCATTGCAAAATTGGAATAAAGAGAAATAATTGAACATTCAGCTTCATCCAGGTTGAATTGGTGTTCAGCAGTTTCCTTCAGGGCTTCATTGAATAAAGCGAAAGAACCCTTTGGATCAGGATCTCTGTAAGTGGTCATTACTCCCACCTGATCTGAAGCATCACAGGAAATCGAGGCTCCGTAACAACCGTGAACAGTTCTGAGTTTTTCCCAGAAAGGATGGGTATTGATCCATTCGCAGAGAGTGCTTTCTGCAGCAAATTCAGGAGTGTTGGAACCGGAATTTTTGAAAGATGAGGCTGCATAACCTACCTGGGTTTCTGCCGGAATAACATCCATCTGTGTATGATCCTCAGGTAAAATCAGTTTCCGCAGATCAGCGTCAGAAACTTTATTTGCCGGTGAAAGAGGCTTAAGCTCTGCCTTTTTGATAAACGAAGGAAGCAGCTTTTCTGCATGTTTCATTGTATCTTCATCTGTAAGAATTCTGATAAGGCATCCTGAGTTTTTGATAAAATTGTACATTTTTTCAAATTTTCCCAGGAGTTTTTCGGCATCTTTTTCTTTGTATTCGATTCCATGTTTGACCTGTGTAACGCCATAAAGAAGTTCCTGGACTACAGATTCTCTGGAATCATCCAGTTTTGCCCGTTTTGTACAGAAATTCATTCCTCCGCTAACCAGGGCTGATTTCCTTTCAGATACACATTCACGGATAAGGGTCTTCATTCGTGCTTTATCATCAAAATTGATTCCTGTCAGAATATCAGAAAGCAGGTCAATTCCTTCTTCGAATTTTTCATCCAGAATCTTCATTTTGAAATATACCCATTCGCGGCCGATGAAGTTCTGGCTTTCGTATTTTTTTTGAAAGGCTTTTGCCATCGGATTCTGACGGGTTTTCCCTGTAAGACCATCGGTTGAAATGTCGCCGGCTATTTTGTTGGCTTCAAGAATACACTGATTCCATTTTTTTCCTTTCCAGCCTAAATCCAGAAGGGAATCGCTGAATAAAGGAAGGTCAATAAAATCCTCAGCGGTCAGGCTGTCTACGGGGAAATAAACCGAAAGATAAATAATTCCGTTTGTCGGCTGGATTGATTTCTGGATTGTTATTCCATCCAGGGTTTTTATTTCAGGAACTGGAATATTCAGGTCTGTTGGCAGTTCCGAAAGTTCCAGTCGTTTCAGGCATTTCAGGCTTTCTTCTGAATCAGGAGTTTCCTGATATTTGTGCAGTTTCTCCAGTTCTGATTTCAGTTTTTCTTTGTCCAGATTTTTTTCAGCTTTCTCAAGAATCAGGTTTTCTGACCGGTTTCTTTCTTCAAGATATTTTTCTGAAGGTTCAACGGTGATGTAAATCTTTCCGTTACCGTTGATGAAGTACTTTTCCATAAGGGATTTGAAATAATCCGGATTTGTCTTGAGTGCTTCCTTTACCTTTGCGAAAGACTGAAGGGGAGTCAGCTGGTCTGCAGGATGTATTCCATAATTCCAGCTGTCCATAACTTTATTCATTAATTCCAGGGATTTTGGTCCGTTGTAACGGTTTTCTTCGCGCAGGGCAAAATCGATGGCCATAACAGAGGCCTCAATTTCATCTTTTGATAAACCTTTTTTGTAAATCTGGTTCAGAGTTTTCTCAATAAGCTTATGAACTTTTTCTTCATTGCCTTTCTTGACTCCGATCATTCCGAGGGTGTAGAACCCCTGTCTTTCTTCGGTTATTTCTCCACAATAAGCGTCGTCTCCTAAACCGGATTCTTTCAGGGCTTTGGTCATGGGAGCAGAATCTGAACCACAGAGAGCTTCCATAAGGAAATATTTTTCCATATCAGGCTTTCCCGAGTATATACAGATGCCGGTAAAGTTTCCGTCAGGTCCTGATTTTGGTCCGATAAAATTAAAATGTTCTGTTCTTTTATAGTCAGGGGTAATTTTTGTAAGGGCTCTGATTTCCGGCCTTACAACCGGAAGTTCTGATGAAAAGTTCGGATGTTCTCCCTGGAAGTTGTATTTTGCTTCCAGTCGGGGAATAAAATATTCCGCAATATAGTCCAGCTGTTTTTCTGTAGGAATATTTCCGCACATATAGAAAAGACAGTTGTCAGGAGAATAATAGGTTTTGTGGAAATCAAGGTATTCTTCATAAGAGAAAGAAGGGATTTCCAGTGGATCTCCGCCTGATTCATATTCGTATGTAGTTCCGGGAAACATGGTCTTTGTAAGGCTTCCGTATACGGAACGATAGAAATTGGAAAAAGCGCCTTTCATTTCATTGTATACAACTCCCTGAATGGAGGTTTTCCCATTTTCATCCAGTTCAAAGCGGTGGGCTTCCTGCATAAAGGTGTTTTTGGAAAGTGAAGGGAAGAAAACTGCATCTGCATAACAATCAAGCAGGTAAAAATATTGTTTTTCTATCTGGCTGGCAGCAGGATAACAGGTTTTATCAGGGTAAGTCATGGCGTTGAAAAAAGTGGTAACACTTTTGCTTTCCGCCGTAATAAATGGTTCCTTCAGCGGATATTTTTCTGAACCGCAAAGAACAGAGTGTTCCAGAATATGTGGAGCACCTTTTGAATTTGAAACAGGAGTTCTGAAACAGAAAGCAAAAAGATTTTCAGGATCTTCGTTCAGAAGATGGAATACTTCAAGACCGGTAGTCCGGTGGCGTAAATAAATGCCTTTGCATTTGTAATCTATAACATCGGTAATATCAATAACATGGAAATCTTTGTAAACATCATTTTTATTAAGCATATTAATAGTATATCATAAGAAAATGTATTATTTTGAAAATCAAAAAAATAATCGAAATTTAGGGTTTTTTACTTAAAATATTTCTTGTTTTTAACCTAAACTGAGTTATACTATTTCTATGGATAAAAAAGTTAAAGTCCGCCTTTCGGATATTGCCGAAAAGCTTAATATCAGTACGGTTACTGTATCTAAAGCTCTGGCAAATAAAGAAGGGGTTGGAGAGGATTTAAGAAAAAAAATTAAAAATCTAGCCGAAGAAATGGGTTACCATGTTAAGAAATCCGGTGAATCTGGTAACGTTATTACCGGAAATATCGGAATTCTGATACCATCCCGATTTTTTTCGCCAAGTTCTTCCTTTTATTGGTATTTGTTTAACAGTCTGTCTACCGAACTTTTGAACAGAAATTATTATTCAATTATGGAACTGCTTTCTGCAGAAGATGAAGCCAATATGGTGCTTCCTCATATGCTTCAGGATGGAAAAGTCGACGGCGTAATTATTCTGGGACAAGTTAGTAATTCATATCTGGATTTCATCAATAATTCATATGCAAATTTCATCCTGCTTGATTTCTATACCAATAAAATGAATCTGGATGGAGTTTCTGATGACAACTTCTACTGTTCTTACATGCTTACTAGTTATGTAATTTCACAGGGACATAAAAATCTCCGGTTTGTTGGAAACTTTGAAAGTACAACTTCAATTCGTGACCGTTTTATGGGTTTTGCAAAAGCTCTTATGGAAAATGGAATGGAAGTGAACAAAGCTGATATTATCAACGACCGTGATGAAAATGGTTTCTCTGTTCCACTTAAGCTTCCGGAAAAAATGCCTGATGCTTTTATCTGTAATAATGATGAAACTGCGGCTCTTATGATACAGACTCTGATTGAAAACGGGTATAAGGTTCCTGATGATGTTTCTGTTACAGGATTTGATAATTTCCTGGCATCAAACAAAACATCGGTTCCTCTTACTACAGTTTCCATCCGTATTGAAGATACAGCCCGTGTTGCAGCAGAGCTGATAATCAGCAAGGTGACAGGACAGCCTTATATAAAAGGTCGTCATCTGATCAGCGGAAGTCTGGTAATCCGGGATTCTGTAAAAGAACGTAAATAAAAAAACTTGTCGATTTGCTGTTTAATTAGTATGTTCAAAGTATGGATTACAGCAAATTTACTATTAAAACACAGGAAGCTCTTCAAGAGGCTTCTTCTCTGGCAATGCAGAATGACTGTCCTGAAATCAGTTCAGCCCATGTTCTTGCGGTTCTTTTAAGCCAGGAAGACGGCCTTGTTTCTCCAATTGTAGAAAATGTTGGCGTAAATCCGAATATGCTCCTTTCGGATGTTAAATCTTTATTGTCCTCTTTACCCAAAGTGTCCGGTTCGGCAAATGTATATCTGAGTCAGGAATTTCAAAAAATTCTTTCGAAAGCCGAAAAAGAAATGAATTTTCTGAAGGACCAGTATCTTTCTACAGAGCATATTTTACTTGCAATGACAGAAAGTGAAGGTCAGACAGGAAACCTTCTGCGCAAAAATGGAATTACCCATGATGCGGTTTTGAAGGCTTTGAAATCTGTCCGTGGAAATCAGACTGTCGATTCCAACGATCCTGAAAGCAAATCCAGGACCCTGGAAAAATATACCAGGGACCTTACAGCTGCTGCTCGCCAGGATAAAATTGACCCGGTTATCGGCCGTGATGAAGAAATCCGCCGTGTTATGCAGGTTCTCTGCCGTAGAACAAAAAACAACCCTGTAATTATCGGTGAACCAGGGGTAGGTAAAACAGCAATTGTAGAAGGACTGGCCCGTCGTATTGCAAGCGGCGATGTTCCGGAAAGTTTAAAAGACAAAAGGCTTCTTTCGCTTGATCTGGGAAGTCTGGTTGCAGGGGCAAAATTTCGGGGTGAATTTGAGGAACGCCTTAAAGCTCTTATTCAGGAAGTAACAAAATCTGAAGGAAAAATCATTCTTTTTATTGATGAACTTCATACTCTTGTTGGTGCAGGCGCTTCTGAAGGAAGTATGGACGCCTCAAATCTTCTTAAACCGGCTCTTGCCCGCGGTGAACTCCGTGCAATCGGGGCAACAACCCTTGATGAATACAGGAAATACATCGAAAAGGATGCTGCTCTTGAACGCCGTTTTCAGCAGGTATACTGTGCTGAACCTTCTGTAGAAGATACCATAGCTATTCTGCGCGGGCTTCGTGATAAATATGAGATTCATCACGGAGTTCGCATTGAAGACGAAGCTTTGGTAAGCGCCGCAACTTTAAGCAACCGTTACATTACAAACCGTTTCATGCCTGACAAGGCTATCGACCTGGTTGATGAAGCTGCCAGTCGCCTGAAGATGGAAATTGAAAGCCAGCCTGTAGAACTGGACAGGCTTGAAAGAAAAATCCTTCAGTTGCAGATTGAAAAACAGTCTCTGGCAAAGGAAGACGATAATGCTTCAAAAGACCGTCTTTCAAAACTTGAAAAGGAACTTTCAGAAATATCGAATCAGCGGGATGCTATGAAGCTTCAGTGGCAGAATGAAAAAAACAGCATTAATAAAAGCCGTGAGTTAAAAAGTCAGCTGGAACAGGCCCGCTTTGAAGAAGAAAAATATACCCGCGAAGGAAACCTGGCAAAAGCCGCCGAAATCAAGTATTCGGTTATTCCTGATTTACAGAAACAGCTGGAGTCGGCTCTGGCAGCAGAATCAGGCAATGCTTCCGGAGAAAATGGAGCCGGTAATCATGAAAAACTTCTGAGACAGGCGGTAACAGAGGAAGATATTGCAAAGGTAGTAAGCTCATGGACAGGAATTCCTGTTGCAAAAATGATGAGCGGTGAAAAACAGAAATACCTGGAACTGGAAAATGTTCTTCACAACCGGGTGGTTGGACAGGATGAAGCAGTTCAGGTAGTAAGCGATGCAATCCGGCGTAACCGTTCAGGACTTTCTGATCCGAACAGGCCTTTGGGAAGCTTTATGTTTATTGGACCAACAGGTGTCGGAAAAACTGAACTGGCAAAAACTCTGGCAGACTTTCTTTTCAATGATGAAAAGGCTCTTACAAGAATCGATATGTCTGAATATATGGAAAAATTCAGTGTAACTCGTCTTATCGGAGCTCCTCCGGGATATGTGGGCTACGATGAAGGCGGTCAGCTTACCGAGGCCGTCCGCCGCAGACCTTATTCAGTAATTCTTTTTGATGAAGTTGAAAAAGCTCATCCTGATGTTTTCAATGTTCTTCTCCAGGTACTGGATGACGGACGATTGACTGACGGTCAGGGAAGAGTAGTGGATTTCAAGAATACTATCATCATTATGACCAGTAACCTGGGAAGTGATCTGATTCTGGAAGCCGAAAACGAAGAACAGGTTCAGGCTTTAAAACCTGCAGTTTCCGATCTTCTCTTCAAACACTTCAGGCCAGAGTTCCTGAACCGAATTGATGAAATCGTCATGTTCCAGAGACTTGGAAAAGATCATATCAGAATGATTGTCCGCCAGCAGCTGAAACGTGTCTGCCAGCGCCTTGAAGACCGCAGAATCTCTGTGCAGTTTGACGATCAGGTTGTTGATTTCCTTTGTGAAAAAGGTTATGAACCTGCAATGGGAGCCCGTCCTGTAAAACGTGCTGTTCAGACTTATGTGGAAAATACCATGGCAAAAGCTCTTCTTTCCGGAAACTACGTGGAAGGAAGTACTATCGTTCTTAGCGTAGAAAACGATTCAATCACGGTACGATAAGGAAAAGAAACGAGGTGTAAAAAGACCTTGAACCGTACAGGCATGTAATGTCTTGAACTCATTCCGCACGAGGCGGACGTGTCCGCCGAGCACAGGACTTGAGTTCAAAGACATAAACATGCCGTTACGGTTCGGGAACTTATTTAAATTTAGTTTATTTACCTTTTCGTAACCTTGCTTCTGAGGTCATAAAGGTAACGTTTGATCTTCTGGCTCGCCGTCTTTTCAAACTGTTTTATTGTTTCTACGCGGTCAATCTTTGAAGATTTGTTTACCTGTTTGTTTACGTAGAACTTGATTTCATTTATGATAACTTCCTTCTGATAAGCAAGTGCATCTGAGAATTCTTCTTTCTTTGTATTTGCTTTTCCGGAAAGTTCATCTTTGATGTCAGAGAGACCTTCTTTTATTTTAGAAATGGAAATATCAGAAATATTAAGCCTGCGTTTTGCTTCTTCTTCCAGTTTTTCTTCATCAAGCTGCAGTAATGCAACAAGTCCGTTGTCATCTTCAACAACAAGGGATTCTGCAACAAGCGGATGCTGATTCAGAATGAATTCAATGTCTTCAGGATAAATGTTTTCACCGCTGGCTGAAAGAATCATGTTTTTGGAACGGCCTTTAAGGGAAAGACGTGGAACTCCGTGATGTTTCTGTATGATACCCAGGTCTCCTGTCTTGAAATAACCGGCACCGCAGGAATCATCTTCTGTGGTAAAGGCAGCCTTTGTCAGGACTTCATCCTTATAATAACCTACCATTACGTTTGGAGCTTTGGCTACAACTTCACCAACACCTTCTTCGTTAGGGTTTGCAATTTTCAAATCGACGCCCGGAACAATTACTCCGATAGTTCCTGGTTTAGTAATGCGAACCCCAGAGCTTGCAAGAAGTGGAGAAGTTTCTGTTAATCCGTAACCGATTGCGTAAGGGAATTTTGCTTCCTTCATGAAGCGTTCAACCTTAGGATCTACTTTTGCACCGCCAATTCCAAAGAAAACAAGGTGACCCCCAAAGGTTTTGGCCAGTGATTTTCCTGCTATCCGGTTCAGCAATTTTCTGAACAGAGGAATTGAGTAAAGCATTTTGGTCAGTCCGTTCTTTTCGAAAGTCGGAAGAACTTTATTCTTGTAAATTTTTTCCATTACAAGAGGAACGGAAAGAATGATTGTAGGTTTTACTTTTGTGAAAGCCGGAAGAAGGGCGCTTACAACGGGAGGCTTTGCCAGATAATAAATACAGGCGCCATTCAAAACCTGCATCAAAAAACCGATTGTAAATTCATAGACATGGCTTATTGGCAGGAAAGAAAGGACACGGTCCAGTTTATTGATTCTGTGGGTATACTGTCCCTGAATAGCAGTCCATACAAGATTTTTCTGTGTAAGGACAACTCCTTTGCTTCTTCCTGTAGTTCCTGAAGTATAAATGATGGAAGCGATATCATCTTCCAGAACATCAACCTCCGGAAGTTCTGTTTTATTGATTTCGCTGGTTTCCGGAAGTTCAACAGGAGTATTAATAACGGAAAAATCATTAAGCGAAATAATGACCGGAGGGAGAACCTCCTGAATGTCAGTCAGTTTCTTGTATAAAGTTTCATCTACAATCAGGGCATCTACTTCACAGTGCTCAAGAATTGATTTGACTTCCTGTGCAGAAAAATCAGGAAGAAGAGGTACTGATATCATTCCACGGTTTACGATACCAAAATATGCAGTTCCCCAGGCAGGACAGCCGATTCCATACAGGCCGATTTTTGAGCCTTTTTTCATTCCAAGAACAGTTAAGAGTTTTGAAAAATTAAGTGCATTTTCAGCCATTTCCGTGTATGTTACAGGGGCATCATCTTTTAATGCATATCCAAGGGCCGGACGATCGCCGAATTTTTTAACTGAATTTTTTAAAAGAGCGGGGAAGGTAAATAAACCTAAGTCTGATATTGTTTCCATAATAATAGTATAAACGGTAAATCGAAAAAGTGATAAAATATTTATGATTTAGTGGGAAAAACTGGTAGAAAAAGCAGTATTTACATACTAGAATGTAAGAAGCGTGAGGGATCGTTGCGGATAGAACGGAAGACGAACGTTCGGATTCCGTTCTTAGAGCAAGAGCCCGACGGTACGGAGTACCGGCACGCCCGAAATATGGATGGGAAAATGAAAATCACTTCGAATGTAAAGTTTTATTTTGATGATAAGGAATTCAGCGGTGTAAATAAAATTGCACGCCGGGTTATGAATGATGTAAGCCTTGTTCTGGGAACTATGCCTGGAGAGGGAAATGTTTCTGAACTGGAAGGAAAGCTTCCGGAAGGTTGTGTTGTTTTCGGGACTGCGGGCAAATCAGCATTAATCGACAGAATTGAAAGCGAAGGAAGCATTTCTCTCAAAGAGGTACGGGGAAAACGCGAAGTTTACGGGTTTTTTGTTCTTGAAAATCAGATTGTAATTGCTGGTTCAGACAAGCGCGGAACAATTTACGGACTTTTCCACCTGTCGGAACTGCTGGGGGTTTCTCCGCTGGTAGACTGGTGTAATGTTAAGCCCCTTCATAAGGATGAAGTTGAACTTACAGCAGAAGATACACTCATTTCAAAAGAACCAAGTGTACGCTTCCGTGGTTTCTTTATTAATGATGAATGGCCGGCTTTCGGCAACTGGTCCGGAAAAAACTTTGGCGGAGTAAACGCAAAGTGTTATGAACATGTATTCGAACTGCTTCTTCGTCTCAAAGGAAACTACCTGTGGCCTGCAATGTGGGCAAGCCGATTTTCTGATGACGGTCCCGGACTTCTGAATGCGGAACTGGCAGATGAACTTGGTGTTGTAATGGGAGCTTCGCACCATGAACCTTGCTGCCGTGCCGGTGAAGAATATAAATATCTTCGCGGACCTGGTTCAATTTACGGAGATGCATGGAACTTCATCAAAAATGAACAGGGCATTACAAAGTTCTGGGAAGACGGACTTAAGCGCAACGGAAAATTTGAAAATGTTATTACAGTGGGTATGCGCGGTGAAGCAGATACTGCCATTATGCAGAATGCAACTCTCAAAGATAATATTGATCTTCTGCGCAATGTTCTTAAAACCCAGAACCGCCTGATTCGTGAAAACGTAAATCAGAACCTGGAAGAAGTTCCACGTATGCTGGCTCTTTATAAGGAAGTTGAACCTTATTTCTACGGAGACGAAAAAACAAAGGGACTTATGGGAGACCCGGAACTGGAAAATGTAATTCTCATGCTCTGTGATGACAACCACGGAAACCTGCGCACTGTTCCTACAAAGGAAATGAGAAGTCACAAAGGCGGTTACGGAATGTACTACCACTTTGACTATCATGGTTCGCCTTTCAGTTATGAATGGATCAACACAACTCATATTGCAAAGGTTCGCGAACAGATGTGCGCAGCCTATGACTTCGGTATTCAGGATTTATGGATTGTAAACGTTGGTGACATTCTTACAACTGAATTCCCTTTGAGCTACTTCCTGGATCTTGCTTACGATTACGAAAAGTATTCGGATATTGAAATGACTGCAGAAAAATATACCCGTCAGTGGATAAAGACACAGTTCCCGTCTTTTACAAAAGAACAGCAGGACGACATTCTTTTCATTCTGAACGGATATACAAAGCTTTCTCACCGCCGAAGAACTGAGGCTCTGACTTCGGAAACTTACCATGCAGTGAACTACGGCGAAAGTGATGAAACTCTTGCTTTGGCAGAAAAAATCATGGAGAAGTGTGAGGTTCTGAAAGGTCAGGTTGGCAAAGAAGATTTCTCAGGTTTCTTTGCACAGGTTTATTATCCTGCCATGGGAACTATGAATGTTCTGAAAATGCAGCTTCTGGCAGGAAAGAACCACTGGTATGCTGAAAAGGGAATCTGGGCCGCTCATGACCTTATTCCTGAAATTGAAAAAACAATTGAGTTTGACAGAGCACTTGTAAAAGAGCTTGATGAAGTTGACGGCGGAAAATATTACGGACAGGGCTGGAGCCAGCACGTAGGATTCAAGCACTGGAATGAAGAGGAAAACCAGTATCCTGTATGTCACAGCTTCCATGCTCCGGACAAACCACGCCTTATTGCCTGGGTAGATGGAAATGATTCTACAAGTTCCGGCCTTGACTGGAACCGCCGTCCGATAGTTAGTACCGCTTTCTGTAATGCAGATGTAAATACATTTACCGTGAATCTTGCAAGCGGAAGACCTGACAGTGTTCCTTTCCGTTTCAAAGTTTCTGCCGACTGGATTTCAGTTTCAAAAAAAGAAGGGGAAGTAAGCTGTGTAGAAAAAGTAACAGTTACTGTAGACCGGGAAAAACTGGCAAAGGCTTCAGAAAAACAAACTACTGTATTTATTGAAAATGATGACAGAAGTGCAGGCGGTGTCCGTATTCCTCTTATTATCAATGCAGAAACTCTGAATAAAGCTGATTACCCTGAAGATACAATTCTTCAGAAAGGTCCGTACATCGCTTTTGATGCAGAACGTTTCAACGAAAATATGGCAGGTGTTGATACAAACGGAAATGTAACAGGTTTTGAAGTTCTTCCTGATTATGGAAAACTGACAAGTGCTGTGAAAGTTGAAAGCGTTGTTTCATACTTTGCAGAAGATTTGAAAAATGCTCCGAGTCTTAAATACAATTTTGCTTTGGCAGACGCCGGAAGCGGAATTCTTAAAGTTGATTTCTACATGAATCCAAGTAACCCGGCAACTCAGGATAATTACTTCCGCTTTGGTGCAGCTGTAAACGGAAAAAAAGTTCTTGTTGATTGTGTAGACAAGGATTTCCATGTAGGCGACAACCAGGAACCTTGGGGAACAGACGTTACGAATAACATCCGTGTAAAATCAGCTTACTTTGAATGTCAGAAAGGTCTTAATACTCTTGAAGTATTCGCAGTTACTCCGAACTTTGTTCTGGAAAAAATCGTAATGTATACAACAGATTCAGAAAAATGGATTAAAACAAGTTACCTTGGTCCAAAGGTAACTGAATAAAAATCATATTTCTGATTTAAAGGTCTTTTCGATTCTCTATTGAAAAGACCTTTTTTTTATGTCATAAGTTATTTAATGAAAAAAAGTTTTTTTTCTGCATTTGTTATTTTGTTTTTTTGTTCTTTTTTCTGTTTTGGAAAAGGAATTTCTTTCGTAGAAAAAGACCCATCTGGAAACACTTTTTTTTGTAATTATAAAAATGAAAAACGGAAGTTCAGTCTGTGGATGCCCGAAAATACTGAAATACCTTCCGGTCTTATTCTGATGCTTCACGGTTACGGTGAATCCATAACTTCATTCAAAAATAAAACAAAAATGAATGAGGCCGCCTTGCCTGAAGGTTTTGCTGTCTGTTATGTTTCAAGTGGAAGTGAACCTGGCTGGAATTTTGGCGGAGTAAAAGGAAAAAAAGATGATTATGGTTTTATTTCATCACTGATAAAGTATCTTTCCGGAAATCTGAATCTTAAAAAAGAACAAGTTTACCTTTGCGGTTTCAGTAACGGCGCTTTCATGTGCCATTATGCGGCTTTGCAGAAAAACCCGCCTTTTGCCGGAATCATTGCTGTGTCCGGTCTTGCGGTTCTTGAAGTGTGGAATAAAAATTTTAAAAACTGCAGGACAGATCTGTTTCAGATTTACGGAACAAAAGATGACCTTGTTCTTTCAAAAGAAAACGCAAAGGAAAATATTTCCAGAGGATATCCTTATATTGAAGAAGTTCGGGATGCCTGGATTTCAGAAAACAGTCTCGTTCTTTCCGAATCCGAAACTTTAAATGAAATCTCACATCTTGAAAAATATACCGGTGAAAAAAATAAAATGTGGATTATGAAGATTGATAATTATCCGCACCAGTGGCCAGACAGCAGGACTACAGGTTATGAACTTTCGAAGCTGATTATGGATTTTCTCAAGAGCGGAAAATAACTGATGCTTCAGGAAAATCTGCATCGATTGTGGTGTGATAAATATTTCCGGTAAAAACTTTTTTATCGAAAGCTTCCTTTAATAATTTTACTCCTCCGATTATGAAAACCCCACGCTTCTCTTTTTCTGAGCTTTCATTGAAAAGTCTTGAGGCTTCTAAAGCCGTTTCAAGTGTCGGAAAAAAATTCCATCCGCTTTCTGAAAGTTCACCTGAAAATCCGCCTGTTGTATTTCGATCGATTACAATATTGATGCGGTTTGGAAGGGGATATGGAAAAGTCTTATAGGTGTTGTATCCCATAATTACTATATTCCCGGTGGTAAGCTTTTTGAAAAGGACCATATCATCGGAACATTGTTTCTGTATATTTTCAGGCAAATCGGAACGGATACGGTTGTTACAGGTTCGCCAGGGAAGAGAACCGTCTTTATTTCCCATTTCTCCGTTACGGCCAGTTGCGAAAAGAGCATGTACTAAAAAAGAAGGCGCCCCTGAAGACGCCTCCTGTTTTTTTTCAACTGTCATTTATTTCAAATTTGCCTGGATAAATTTAAGTTTCAGATTTTTCAGTCCTTCTGTAACAGAAACTTTGTAAACATGAGGATTCAGAATACGTTTGTATGAAGGATCCAGAGCTGCCAGATCTTTATCCATGTTCTGGCGGGCAGTAATGAGCTGTTCTTTTTCCGGAAGACGTGGAAGAACTCTTTCTCCTTTTGAAAGACGTTTTTTAAGGAGAGGTTCGATTTTTGCAGGTTTTGCGGCAAAAGAACGATAGTCTACCATTGTGTGATAGAATCGTGTTTCTTTTCCTTCTTCAAGAATTTCATCTTCAAGTGCCAGAATATCAGCAATTGCCATACCGTTTTCGTCATAAAGACGGTATGAGTTTTTAATTCCAGGGTTAGTGGTTTTGGCCGGGTTGTCGCTGAATTTCATAGCAGGTTCCAGTTTTCCTGATTCTGCATCGTGACGGGCTGCCAGTTTATAAACACCGGTGAATGAAGATTCGTTTCCTCCGGTTACCATATGAGTTCCAACGCCCCATGAGTCAATTGGTGCGCCGCCTGCAACCAGAGTAGTAATGATTTCTTCTGTCAGTTCATTTGAAACACAGATTTTTGCCTGAGGATAACCGGCACGATCCAGCTCCTTGCGGACTTCACGGGTCAGGTATGAAATATCACCGGAATCCAGACGAACTCCGAATCCGTATCCTTTTTTTACAAGTTCACCACCAGCGATGATGGCGTTCTTGATTCCGCTTTTCAGAGTATCATAAGTGTCGATAAGGAAAACAGCGTTCTGAGGATAGATTTTTGCATAAGTACGGAAAGCTTCAAGTTCTGAAGGATGGCTCATAATCCATGAGTGAGCCATGGTTCCCATTACAGGGATACCGTAAAGTTTTCCTGCCAGTGTATTTGAAGTTCCTGCAGCTCCTCCAATGAAAGCTGCGCGGGTAGCACTCATGGCACCGTCTGGCCCTTGAGCGCGGCGGAGACCGAATTCCATAATCGGTGTTTTTTTGCTTGCAAGCCAGATACGGGCAGTTTTTGTTGCAATAAGGCTCTGGAAGTTTACGTGGTTCAGAAGCATGCCTTCAATAATCTGGGCCTGAATAAGCGGAGCGTGGATTCGGACAAGAGGTTCCTGCGGGAAAATAACTTTTCCTTCATCCATCATGTAGACATCACCTGTAAATTTGAAGTCTTTAAGATAATCCAGGAAGCCCTGTTCGAACATGTTGAGACTTGAAAGATAGGCTATGTCTTCTTCAGAGAAACGGAAGGAAGTAAGAACATCAAGGAAAGTTTCCACGCCGGCCAGAACAGAGAATCCTCCGTCGAAAGGATTCTTTCTGAAGAACATATCAAAAACTACTTCATGGTCCATATTCTGTTTCCAGTAACCATGGGCCATAGTAAGTTCATAAAAATCAGTAAAAAGTGCAGAATTGATTGTGCTGTTTTCTATAATTTCGCTCATGATTCCATTCTAATGAAAAGCAGAATCATGAGCAAATATAGAGAAATTAACTGTACGTTTGAATTCAAACGTACATAAATATTTCTGGTCAAGAAAAGGTTAATCCAGGAAGCTGTCTATGCTTACAGTTTCTTCGGCTTTTTGCGGATGAGGTCGTTTGCAGTACTTGAAAGTGAATCTGGCGCCTGCATATCTGCCGATAAAACGGCTTGCAGCTGCCTTGAACTTCCATTTGAGGGCGTATATTGCAGTCCGTTTTCCTTTGAATGCTTTTTTCAGACAATGGGCAACTACTTTGTCTGCAGGAAGTCCGTTCTTTACCTTTTCGCGGACTCCGCCGGAAGCTACATTTGCAAACTCTGTAGAAACAGGGCCGGGGCAAAGTGCACATACACTAATTCCTTTGTCCTTAAGTTCTGCTGCAAGAGCCATGGAAAAACTCAGAACGTAGGCTTTGGTGGCTCCGTAAACGGCAAATTCTCCTAACGGAAGAAAAGAGGCGAGACTGGCTGTGTTGATAATATGTGAACCTTTCTTCATGTAGGGCAGACATACTCCTGTAAGCCCGATAAGACTGCTGCAGTTCAAATCAGTCATTTCCATTTCACGGTCAATATCGGTTTCTTCAAAAGGACCATAGGTTCCAAAACCTGCATTGTTTATAAGAACTGATATTTCTATTCCGCTTTCCATAATCGCAAGTTTTTCATTTTCTGCTTCAAGAAATTTCTTGAAATTATGAACGCCTTCTTTCCCTGAAATGTCCATGGCTACAGGTTTGACAATATTGAAATGCTTGGTAACATTGATTCTGTCAGCCAGCTCTTTGAGTTTGTCTTCGCGGCGGGCAATAATCCAGATTTCATCTTCTTTATTAGCGGCTGCAAGCTGAAGTGCAAATTCACTTCCCATGCCTGAACTGGCACCTGTAATAATAGCAATTTTCTTCATGTGTTCTATTATAGTGCGATTTTCTGTATACTTCCAATATGTGCAAAAAGTTATTCGCAGCCTTATTGTTGGTTCTGTCGGTTACCTTGTGTCCGGCAAAATCAAAAGATTCACATATAAAACAGACAAAAAAAGAAATAAATAATCATCATTTTGCAGCCGGAATAAATGAAGAAATAAAACAGATTCAGAAAGCCAGGGAAAAAGATCTGGACGAATATTTGAATAAAATGACCATTGCTGAAAAAGTCAGTCAGCTTTTTATCCTGAATCTTGAAGGAAAAGAAAAGTTTTATCCAATTGACAGATATAACGGAAAACCTTACGTTCCGGGCGGATACCTGTTTTTTGCCTACAATCTTGGAGATACTCCGGAGGCAGTAAAGGCTTTTACTGATGATATAAAAAATTATTGTGAAGAAGGCGGGATTATCCCTCCGTTCCTTGCCGTTGATGAAGAGGGCGGATGGGTTCAGCGCTTAAAAAAACTGGCCGGTAAACTTCCATGTCAGGAAGACGTGGCTTCAACCATGACAATTTCAGAGGCTTATGCAATGTATTCGGAACATGCCCGGAAAATGAAAGCTATGGGGTTTCATATGAATCTGTCGCCGGTTGTTGAAGTATTGTCTGATTATAATAAAGAATTTCTGGACGGACGAAGTTTCGGAGATAAAGAAAAGACTGCTGTTTTTTCTATTGCCGAAGTAAATGCGTATCAAAATAATGGTATTGCCTGTGTTCTTAAGCATTTTCCGGGAAATACAAATACGGATCCTCATTCAGGACTCCCGGAAATCACTCTCTCAGCAGAAGAAATGAAAGAAGCTCTTGAACCTTTTTCCCGAGTGGTTTCCATTGGTCCTGAAGGAGTTTTAATGAGCCATGCTCGGACAAGTATCATTGACCAGAATATTCCTGCTTGTTTTTCAAAAACCTGGGTAACGGAAAAACTCCGTAAAGAAATGAGTTTTGACGGAATTATTTTTTCAGATGATATTTTTATGGCTGCTCTTTCAAAAAATGGTTATCCGCCTGAAACTGCCTGTGTAAAAGCAGTTGAAGCCGGAATTGATGTAATAATGATTTCTGAAAAACGCTGTCTGAAATCAGTAAAGGTGCTGATAAAAAAGGCGGAAGAAGACCCGGCTTTTGCAGCACGTATAGACGAAAGCTGCCGCAGAGTTTTAAAATATAAAATGGAATCAGGAATATGGCAAAACAAAAAAAACTGATAGGTGCTGAAGCCTTCGAAAAGTTTTACTCTGAACAGTATGGAAACCGCTGGGAATCCATAAAATCTTCTTTTTCTCTTGAAAGTGATTATTATGAATTCCGTATGGAAGGTGCTTCTGAATCATACTTCCTGGATTCAGCCAGTGTTCTTGCTGCAAGACAGCTTCCTTTGTCCGGAGCAGAGGAAATCCTGGATTTATGCGCCGCACCAGGTGGAAAAACTTTGATTCTTGCAAGTCGTATGGATGAAAATGCGGTTTTGTACAGCAATGAACGTTCGCCTGAACGCAAACATCGTCTTGCAACAGTAGTTCAGAACTGTCTTCCATCAGTAATCTCTGAAAGGGTAAAAACTTCCTGTTCCGACGGAGCAACCTGGTGTACGAGGCAGACCGAATGCTTTGACCGGATTCTTCTTGATGCTCCCTGTTCATCAGAACGTCATGTTTTTAACGATTCCAAATATCTGAATGTATGGACTCCTTCAAGAGTGAAGACGGTTGCAAATGAAGAATGGGCTCTTTTATCCTGTGCCTTCAGACTTTTACGGCCGGAAGGCTATCTTCTTTATTCAACCTGCGCTCTTGCCCGGGAAGAAAATGACGGGATGATAGAACGGCTTCTCAAAAAATTCAAAGGGCAGGTTGAAGTGACAGAATATACTCCGGATTTTGTAGAGGGACATGAAGAACTGATTCCCGAAAAAACTGATTACGGGTATCACGTTCTTCCTGATAATACAAAAGGTGCAGGTCCTTTATATTTTTGTTTAATCCGAAAACTTGTGTTACAATAGAATATAGTATTTGTTTATCTGGTGGGGGAAATAATGAGTACACATATCAACGCAAAAAAAGGGGAAATTGCGCCTCTGGTTCTTCTTCCGGGAGATCCACTCCGGGCTAAATTCATTGCCGAAAATTTTCTTGAAAATCCTGTCTGTTATAATGAAGTCCGCGGAATGCTGGGCTTTACAGGAACTTATAATGGGAAGAAAGTATCAGTTCAGGGAACCGGTATGGGACAGCCGTCTCTTTCAATTTATGTTCAGGAATTATTCCAGTTTTATGATGTAGAAAAAGCAATCCGTGTAGGAACAGCAGGCAGCGTAAGCCCTGATGTTCCCTGCAGAAGTGTAGTGCTTGCAAACGGAGCCTGTACAGACAGTGCTCTTCAGACAGCCCGTTTCGGATACCGTCATTATGCTCCGGTTCCTGATTTTGGACTTCTGGATACAGCATATCATTGCGCTCTTGATATGGGCATAAAGACTATTGTTGCACCATGTGTTTCTTCTGACAGATTCTATGAACCAAAAGGGGACTGGAAAATGTGGGCTGATTACGGGGTTGCTGCAATCGAAATGGAAGCGGCTGAATTATATACACTGGCTGCTGAATTCAAGCGTAAAGCACTGGCGGTTCTTACAATCAGCGATAATATTGCTACCGGAGACCAGACTAGTGCCGAAGAAAGACAGAAAACTTTCACTGATATGATGAAACTTGCACTGGAAACGATAACAAAGTAAAATAAAAGGATAATAGAGGTGGGATTTAAAAAGCAGAATTGTTTTCATTTTCTTTGTGCAGCGTCTGACTGAAATTCAAAAATCGTTAACCTCAAATCGTTGGAATAATTAATGTTTGGTAGAAAAAAGAAAAAAACTGCAGCTTCTGAAGCTGAAGCCTTGCAGCAGGAAATCCTGAACGAAGAAAAGCAGGATATGATTCAGGGCGTAGAAGACTTATCGACTACAGCCGTAAAAGAGGTAATGATTCCCCGTATTGATGTGGAATTTGTTTCGGCAGATACACCTCAGGATGAACTGTTACAGAAAATTGTAGCCTCGGGACATTCCCGTTTCCCGGTATATACAGATTCAATTGATAATGTAATCGGAGTACTTTATGTAAAAGACCTGCTTAAGGTTTTTGCTTCCGGCGAAAGTCTTGATATGCAGAAAATAATCAGAAAAGCATATTTTGTTCCTGAATCAAAGAGAATCGACTCCCTTTTAAGAGAATTTAAGCGACACCACCTTCATATTGCCATCGCTATCGATGAATACGGTGGAATATCCGGAATAATTACAATGGAAGATATTATCGAAGAGATTGTCGGCGATATTCAGGATGAATTCGATAAAGAACATGAGGATATCCTTACTGTCGGAACTAATATCTGGCTGTGCGATGCCCGTGTGGATCTGGATGATCTGAATGAAAAAATGGAAGCAGACTTCCCGAATGAAGATTTTGATTCTTTGGGTGGCTTCGTTTTTGATATCTTTGGAAAAGTACCCGTTAAATATGAAAAGGCTTCATGGAAAAACTATGATTTCATCGTTCAGGACATGGAAGGCCATAGAATAAACGTAATAAAAGTAATAAAAAAGGATGCTGATGAAGCTGATGAAAAATCGGAATAGAATCCAGGCTTTTTTTCTGGCTGTTTTACTGTTATCTCCATTGCAGGCACAAAGCGCTGACCGTAAAACTGCAAGAAATTATTTTGATAAAGGACTGGCTGCGGAACAGACAGAAGAATGGCATACTGCTACACAGTATTATCTTGAATCAGTAAGGGAAAATCCTGCTTTTGTTGATGCCTGGTTTCACCTGGCACAGGTTTCCTATCTTCTTGGTGAACCGGACCTGGCTTTGCAGTATCTTTCCAGCGCAGAAAAGCTGGAAAAAACAAATTCCCGGATTATGAATCTGAAAGGTTTGATTTTCCTTTCTCTTGGACAGCCTGAAAATGCATCAGAGATTTTCAATCAGATTCTGGCCGTTTATCCCAATGATGTTTCGGCTCATTTTGGTCTGGCAGAACTTCAGCTTCTGGACGGCCGCTTTTCCGGGGCAAAAAAAGAATATGAAGAAGCTCTGAAGCGGCAGGGTGACAATAAAAAAGCTCTTCTTTCACTTGCTCTTCTTTGCGCCTATACAAATGATTTTACAGCTGCACAGACTTATTTGCGCCGTGCTTTGAATTATTATTCCAGTGATTCTACAGTTCATTATCTTTCAGCCCTTATTTCCTGCATGAAAGGGGATCTGCAGAATGCCGAAACTCAGGCCCGCATTTCCGTTGAACTGAATAAGGATTCAAACCAGGGGTATAAGCTTCTTTCTCAGATTCTTTATTATCAGGGAAAATATCAGGAAGCAATTGATTTGTGTGATTATCAGATTGCAAAAGACCGTACGGATTCAATTTCCTGGTATTTGAAAGGTCTTTCCCTTAAAAAACAGGGGAATATCAGTGATGCAGTTAAAACCTGGAGTAAGGGACTTGAGATTTCTCCTCAGGATGAATTGATGAGAATGACTCTTGAACTGGAAGCCAGGGATTCTCTTTCACTTGAAGATCCACGCCGGGCTCTATGGGCTGAATATCATGTAAATATAGCAGACCAGGCTTCAGAACGTTACGATGGAACCGGTGCCAGTTATGAATACCAGAGGGCATTGCGCATAGACCCGGAAAACCGTAAGGCCCGTATGGCTTATGCCAATATGCTTGAGCTTAACGGAATGCATGAACTTTATCTGGAACAGCTGAAGTTTGTTGCTGAGGGAAGCAGTCTGAAGGATACCTCGGAAGGAAAGAAAGCCTCTGAAGATGCTGTAAAACGGGCAGAGACAAAACTTTCTGATACAATCGAGGCCTACAGTTCACTTCTTTCTGAAACTCTTGCAAAGAAGTGGGATATACAGTCTTTCTACCTGGATAAAATCCGATGGAACATTGCCGTGTTCTATGAAGAACGTCCTATGAATTTTGTCCATGCAGATTCTGATTACCTTACGGCCATGGCGGCAAGTGATATTTTCAGAGGTGTTGCACAGACTTCAGTGCAGACAAATCCGCTTCCTGTTTCGGGATACGGAGAAGCTTTCAGAAATGCACGTACAAAGGGATATGATTATTTTGTAATTCTTTCTCTGGAAGAGGGAACAGATGACATTACCCTTAATGCAGTTATGTATTCTGCAAGAACCGGTACAGAAACTGAAAAACTTTCTTTTTATGCTACGGGAAATAACCGTTACTCAACTGTTTTAAGACGATTCAGAAATGCAGTTCTCGAAAATCTTCCTGTCAGGGGAAAAATAATCCGCAGAAAAGCAAAGACAGTTATTGTAGATTTAGGAAAAAGTGAACATATTGTAAATGGCGCAGAATTCCAGATTGTCCGCAAAGGCAGAATTTCAACAGCAGATACGGGAACTGGTCTTACATACAGAGACGATGATGTTCTGGGAAAAATTACAATAACCGAATGCGGCGAAGAAATATCTGAAGGAATCATTTCTCTGAGCGGATTCTATGACAAGGTCAATGATGACGATGAGGTGGTTCTTTTGAGCCTTCCTGAAATCAAGTCAGAACCTGCCATTGATACTGCTCCTGTGGCAGATGCAAAAGGCAATGTTGTAGTAAATCAGAAACCGGAAGCAGAAACTCCGCTTAATGCAGAAATCAGAAAGGCTGTTTCACACCCGGCTATTTTAGAATTAATTCAGAACATTTATTAAATTTCCAGGTGATCCAGGGAGGATTCAAGCCAGCGCTTGCATTCTTCCGGGAAATATTCCTGGACTTTAATAAAGGATCTGACGGCGTTTTCAAAATCCCCTGTAAAATAATATGATTCTCCAAGGTAGAAAATCGAACGGTTTTCAACTGATTTGGTAATATTTGTTCCGGTCAGCTTTTTAAGGGCTGAAATAGAAGCCTTGTAATCTCTAGGTGCGAAATATTTGGTCAGAATCTGGAAAAGATAGTAGGCATCCCCTCGTTCAGGAGAAATCATATCTTCTTCAAAAAAGAAGGGATTAAGCCATGTAGTTTCTCTGGGTTTAATCAATCCAAGTCCTGCAGCTTTCCCTGAGGCTTCTTTGGAAATATGATTTTCATTGGGTCCGATTCCGTCCAGAAGGTCCAGGTAAGGGAGCGGTGTTTCCCTTGAAGTTCCCTTAGGGTACTTTTTTTCTGATATTTTCTGCTTTGGCAGGACAGGATTTTTCTTCTGAGCTTCGACATGAACTCCATTAACGGTGGAATTCATGGAAGGCATGATTACAGTATAACATTCGTCTGTAAAGGAAATAACAGCATAGAAATAATCACTTAAATCTTTGACTGTATCAGTATAACCTGTGCTGGAAGGAGAAATCTGGGCTAAAAAAGTGGCTGAATTAACGTCTGCAAACTTTGAAAAAGGTTTTGTTGCCCTGTATATAAGGTATTTTGTGACAGGTTTTTCAAGGTTTTCGGGATTTGTCCACATAATATTGATTCTGGCTCCATTGGCGTATTCTGCCGTAATATTAGTGACAATAGGTCGGTCGAAGCAGAATGCATCTGAAAAAGAGAAAATGAAAACAACAGCCAGAATTAATTTTTTGATTTTATTCATCATAATTAATATATCATATATCGGCAGATTTTGCCGATAATAGAAGTATGAAAATTTTACGCAAAGCCTTAATCATACTTTTACTTTCGACATCATTTCTTTTTGCAGATGAGGTATACCTCGTTCAGAAAGGAGATACTTTATTTTCAATCAGCCGTAAATATCAGATTACAGTTGCTGAATTACGTGCAGCAAACAATCTGAAAGAAAATGATGTCCTTAAAGCCGGTCAGAAACTTGTTATTCCGACAGCTGATATTGGTACTGCAGCAGCTTTATCGCAGACTAAGACTCCAGACAAGGTAAAACAGGAACTCGCACCTGTATCTGAAGTCTATGTTGTTCAGAAAGGGGATACTTTTTATAGTCTGGCCAGAAAAAATGGAATGACTGTAGCAGACCTCCTTGCTCTGAATAAACTTGATTCTAATGCAGTCCTTAAAGTGGGACAGAAACTGAAGGTATCAAAGGTTCCGGTTGAAAATGGTGATAAATCCGGTGAAGTTGCAATAAAACCTGTACAGCCAAAGCCAGCAGAGGAAGTAAAAACAACATCACCTGCTACAGATGGAAAAAACGAGAAAACTCCTGATACCAGAACTTATGGAGTAACAACAAATGCTGATAATTCGGTGTCATGGCCTGTAAAAAATCCAAAAATTACCTATATAAACGGAAAAGTCAGCGGAGTTCAGTGTGCTTGTCTTTCAAATGAAACAGTAATTGCTGTTCGTGAAGGTACTGTTATGTATGTAGGCCTTTACCGCGGATTCGGTCAGGTTCTTTTTGTACAGTCTAAAACAGGTCTTATTTATGCATACACAGGCCTTGGAAGTGTTTCTGTAAAGAAAGGAGATTATGTAACCTTCGGTTCTTCTGTAGGAACTGCAGGTGTCGATTCCATAAAAGGAACTCCTCAGATTACTTTCATGGTTTTCCAGAACGGTAAAGCAATTGACCCTGCAAAGGCACCTAGAGGATAATACACAATATAGAACTGACAATTAATATTTGACAATAAGAGGCGGCTTCTTAAGGAGGCCGCTTTTTTTTGCTATGAAAAACTTGTATGTTTTCAAATTGATTTACCTTTGTGGCCTGCTTTATACTTCAATCATCCGGAAGAAAAAAAAGCAGGTGCACCGCTTGAACAGGAGAAATTAAATGAAAACTTATTCAATCAACGAACTGGCTCAGATGACAGGACTTACAACACGTACATTGCGTAATTACATTACTATGGGGCTTCTGGAAGGGGATAAACCTGAAGGAGTATGGGAATTCACCATTGAAGAAATCGAAAAATTCATCTCAAATCCCAATGTAAAACCTGCTATTGATACAAAGAAAAAAAATATCGTATTTGATTTTCTTGCTGATACTGAAAAAGAAAATAACGAAATTTGTTCAATACTTGATTTCAAAGTGACTTCTGAGGAAGGAAATGAAATAATGACTTTTTTCTGCAATGAAACAAACAGTGTTTCTGGCGGAAAAATCAGAATGTCCTGCGAAAAAAACGGTAAAAATTTTCGTGTCATTCTTTCAGGAGATGAAGAAATAGTAAGCGTAATTCTTAAGAAATATTATTCATAACGGATATTGAGTCTGCGGTCCCTGAGCTTGTCGAAGGGACGAGGACCACCAGAAGTCATTTATTAAAATCTTAAAATATAG
>DCHR01000058.1 GCA_002315375.1 Treponema sp. UBA1747
AGCAATTTTTTTCATGGTTAAAAGACTTTCAATTGGACGGTATATACGATATTCTTTTAACCATGAAAAAAATTGCTTTAATTCTGATTTGTTTGCCTATGATTTTTTTATCTGGCTGTTCAAAGTCCAGCGGTGTTGTATCAATCAATCAGAATGAACTTTTCCGTCTGAATTACGGAAATTTTGAAGACGAAATCAATCTCTTTGACCTTGCAGAAAGCGGAAGGGTAGATACTCATTTTACTATGCGTGACGGCTTTTTCTATATCGCAAACGGTGAAGCTGAAAAAATACTTGAGTTAAACTCTTATGGAAATCTGCTTAATCTTTACTACAATCCTGAAAAAAATCCGGTTCCTTCTTTCAGTAATAATCCTGAACTGAAGTCTACAAAAAAAGCCATTGTCTATCAGTTTAATACTCTCGGTCCAATCAACGTCGATTCCAGAAAGTGGATTTATGCAGTTGATACACTTCCACCTGAACGACAGGAAATGGATACTGAAAATAAACTTCTTCTCAGCCATGTAGTTCTTCGTTTTGATACAAACGGTAACTATGTAGACTACATCGGACAGCAGGGGCCTGGTGGAGCGCCATTCCCGTTTATTAAAAACCTTTATACAACAAAAAATAATGAACTTGTTGTAATCTGTGAAAGTAATGACGGACCTATTGTTTACTGGTTCAATACAAACGGTTTCCAGATGTATAAAATGCCTGTAACTTCAAAGCTGGTTCCGGGACTTAAAGACAGAAAAGAAGATGATCCTGAAGTTTACGTGTCCATCGAAAATATTATTCCTGATTCACAGCAGCGAAAAGTTTACATGAAGGTAGATTATTCTGAAGTATATTTTGATCCTGACGTAAAGCTTGAATCCGGAATGAATTATCTTAAAACAGTACTTTATCCACTTTCAATTGAAACTGGTGAATATGAAGACGGACTTGAAATTCCTTGTTTTGAAGATACTGTTTCTGAAAACCTTGGAACTGAAGTTTATAACAGTCCGTTTGAATTTGTCGGTGTAACAGATAACAGATGGTTCTTCTTTATGGTTCCTTCTGATAACGGCTTCCTTCTGCAGATGGTTCAGCCTGACGGTCAGAAATTCATTAAACGCCTTCTTGAAGTTGATTATTCAAAGATTCTTTATTATTCAATGCATATTTCCGGAAATGGTATTGTGACTGCGCTCTTTATTGAAAACGACAATGCTAAAGTTGTATGGTGGCGCACTGATTCTCTCGTAAAAGGTTTGCTTGATTAATGGATTTGAACAATCTTGAAGAAGGTCATGAAGATTCTCAGGACGTAATGCACTTTCATTACAACAGGGCAGAACGAATTTCCAGGGCACCTCAGAATGTTCAGGATTATTATTCAGGAAAAATGAAGGTAAACGCTCCGGGACTTTTTAAATCTCTTGTTTCTACAAAATCCAACAGATTTATTTTTATGGCTCTTGTTGTTTTTGTTGCCGTAGTTTTTATACAGGGCTTTTTTGGAAACAAGCCTTACCGCAAAAATGTTGAAGGCATTCCTATGGAACTTAAAGCATCTGATATCAGCGGTGAAGTAATTGTCAGTCTTGTTCTGGGAGAAAATATCAAAAAGTACGATTATTCAGAAGGCATAAATGTTTCGGCAGTCATCGAATATCTTGATGAACAGAATAATGTTGTTCTTTCTGATAATTTTACAACGGAAGATTCAGTTGAAATTCCTTACTCTGGTGAAAAAATCACATTAAGGACAAAGACTGAAGGCTATGATATAATTAAAAGAGTCAGGGTAATTGTTGCCCTGAAAGAAAAAAAAGTTGACCTTACTGCTGTAGTTGAACAGCGCTGACGTTAACAGGGAGTTTTAATTGCTTCAGTTTTATTTTTTGTCAGTACTTTTGAACCTGGCTACGGGACTTATTCTCGTTTATGGATATGATTATTTTTCTGCAGAAAACGAAGATGAAACTGCATCAGAACCAGCAAAGGCTTTTTATGACGAAACAGCTTTCAGAATCGTTCTTTTGATTCTTACCGGTCTTGTTGGTCTTTTGAAGCTTGTAGCAAATGTTCACATTAAAGATGATTATTCAGTAGTGGGAGATCTTCTTCCTGTGCTGGCCGGACTTCTTGGTTGTGCCAGTCTTTTTGTAGAATATTATTACGCAAAAAATAATGAACAGCTTGGTCTTCCTGAATTCCTTAATACGCTGCTTATTGAAAACAGAAAAATCATCGGCTGGTTCTGTATTGGAACAGCCTTGATTCATTTTGTTCTTCCGAGAGTAATGTTCCTGTAGAGGTTTAATATGTCAACAAAAGTATCTATTGCCTGTATCGCTTTCAATGAACGCAAAGTCTTAATTGCCCACAGAAATCCAACCGGACAGATGGGTAACCGCTGGGAATTTCCTGGCGGCAAAGTTGAAGAAGGTGAAAACTTTGAAGAAGCAATTATCCGTGAATTTGAAGAAGAATTCGGCGTAAAGGTAAAGGTTGGAAATCCTGTTGCAGAAGCGCAGTTTAACCATAAAGGTGAAACGAGAGATCTTAAGGCTTTTGAAATTTTTGTTCCTCATGACGGTATGACAGAAAAATATGTTCTCACAGAACACACTGAATACCGCTGGGCAGAACTTGCTGAAATTCCTCAGCTTAATTTTGTTGATTCAGACCTGTTGATTTATCCACAGGTTGCAAAATATCTTGCAGATAAGCTTCCGGATTAAGAATTTCATGAAAAAATCAGTTTTATATTTTATTTTAATCTGTTCCGCTTTTGTGTTCTTATCATGTTCCGGAAAGAAAAATCAGATTGTATTCGATAATTCAGATCCTCTTTCTACAGATGTTGAAGTGCAGTGGGCAATTATTACAGATCCATACGCAGCCTGCCGCGCTGAACCATCATATGAATCAGAAACAATAAACCACTTCAGAAAGGGTGTTCTTGTTCAGATAAAGGGACAGCAGACAGTCAAAACTGACGGCCTTTACGAAAAGTGGTATAACTTCGACGAAGGCTGGGTAACAGGAAGTGCCCTTAAAGTTTATTCAAACAAGCTGAAAGCCGAAAAAGCCCTTAAATCCCTGCAATAAAAAAAGCCTTTCACCTGACAGTGCAATACCATCCAGGCAAAAGGCTTTCGTATTATACCAGAATTGGTCTGGCATTCTTACTTCTTAATTCTTAATTTTTGCAGCCGCTTCTTCCACAGTAATCATTGCAAACTGTTCTCTTGTTTTAAGATTCTTAAGTGTTACAAGATTCTTTTCTGCTTCGTTGGAGCCGATTAAAATTCCCCATGGAACTGATTTTGCTTCTGTAACTGCGTACTGCTGGCCCATCTTTTTTGCTTCAGGGAAAACTTCAACGTTGATTCCCTTAGCGCGGAGCTGAGCTGCAACACCCTGGTAGTGAACGGAAAGATTTGCGTCCATGCAGTAGATTTCTGCATCAAGGTATGAACCTTTGTCTGTTGCAAGACCTAGTTCTGTAAGGCCTGCAATGAGACGGTCCAGACCGATTGAAGCGCCAACGCCAGGAAGCTTAGTTTTTGTGTAAAGACCTGCAAGGTTGTCGTAGCGTCCGCCTGAGCAGACTGAACCGATTGAAGGAAGATCATTTAAGAAAGTTTCATAAACAACGCCTGTGTAATAGTCCAGACCACGAGTGATACTTGGATCAAGAACGTATGTTGCTTCGATTCCGGCAGCCTTCATCATGCCACGGATATCACGCATGCGCTGGCTGTCTGCATCCGGGCCGCCTGCCATTTTTTCAAGCATGTCCAGAGTAGAGTCAAAGTCTTTGTCACCCTTAATGTATTTAAGGATTTCCTGTGCTTTTTCTTCTGAGCCTGTGTATTCAACAAGTTCTTTTTTAACTTCTTCTTCGCCGACTTTTGCAAGCTTGTCTACAGAGCGGAGAATGTCTTCTGATTTGTCTGCAGCACCGATTTTTGCAAGGAAACGGTTAAAAATACCGCGGTGGTTAACGTGAATAGTTACGTTTGAAACACCGATTTCTGCAAGAGCAGCACGCATGATGCTTAAAATTTCAAAGTCAGCGGCAGCAGAGTCAGAACCAACAGTATCAATGTCGCACTGAACAAATTC
>DCHR01000061.1 GCA_002315375.1 Treponema sp. UBA1747
ATAGCTGCATCATATAAATTCTAAGAAGGAGACAAAATGAAAAATAACATAAAGCCTACAGTATTATCGATGATATTACTGGTGGCATTCGCATTCATATCATGCGATTCGGCATCAGTTTCTGATCTGTATGGAGGTGGAACCTATACCGTGACATACGACAGAAATGGGGCCACAGTTGGAACAGTACCTATAGACAACACAAAATATGTGAAGACAGGAGCAGTGAGAGTGCTGGGAAGGGGAGATCTTGCAAAGACCGGGTGCGGTTTTGTCGGATGGAACACTATGGCAGATGGAACTGGAGTTAGTTATCACTATGGTGACACACTTAAAATCACTGATAACATAATTCTATATGCCCAGTGGGTAAATGGAGTTCTTCCAAGTGAATTCAGTGTAAGCAATACAAAAAAAGTATACTTCTCGAAAGGAAACCTGTATTATACTGGTGGTACGGATGGTACGTGGAAGTTTGAGACAGAACAATATGCTACAACTCCAGCAGCTAATGGAGGTTGGGATAGTACTCACGTATCACATTTTTATTGGAGCAAAAATGCGAGTGTAGCATATAACGAATCTTACAGTGATACTAATGCTGCAATTGATGATGTATTATTTACCAATGAAACGGCGGAGACTCCAAAATATGATTTTATTGTAAATGGAGTAGCAGGAAAGTATATGTCACTTTCAGTTGCTGAGTGGATATATCTTTTTAATGTGCGGACAGATTCGGCTAATAAGTACGGTTATGCCACTGTGTGTGGTCAAAATGGAGTGATAATACTTCCTGACGAGTTTACTGATCCGATGAAGAACAATGGGAGTAATGCATTTAAACCAGGTAAAACAGATGCTACATCTGATTGGTCAGACAACATATATACCATAGGAGAGAGCTGGGATGCCATGGAAGAGGCTGGTGCTGTGTTCCTACCGGCTGCTGGTGCTCGTAACGGTTCGTCTGTTTCAAGTTTTGGAGTTTTGGGGCTCTACAGGTCATCTACTCCTAACGGTACATCAGAGTACGGTTTTGGTTATACCAACAGTTCAATATTTCCTGCAGGCATCTATCAACGTAACCTTGGATTCTGTATTCGTCTTGCTGTCTCAGTTCATGACTGAAATACTATCTTAAGGGAATAGGGAAATAAGAGTTTCCTACTGCCTTGTATAAGGTCATAATTTAGTATATTTTTAACTATATTCAAAAACCTAGAGGTATATCCTTATGAAAAGAAGACTTATCACATCTGCGCTCCCTTATGTAAACAATATTCCGCATCTTGGAAACCTTATCCAGATGCTTTCGGGCGACGTTTTTGCCCGTTTCTGCCGCAGCCGCGGTTATGATACTCTTTATATCTGTGGAACTGATGAATACGGTACAGCCACAGAAACAAAAGCTCTTGAAGAAAACAAAACTCCACGTGAACTTTGTGACTACTACTACGGTGAACACACAAAGATTTACGACTGGTTCCATATCAACTTCGATAAATTCGGACGTACTTCAAATGACGAATGTACAGAAATTACACAGGAACTTTTCAATGACCTGGATAAAGGCGGTTTCATTTCAGAAAAAACAAGCCGCCAGCTTTTCTGTCCGAAATGCCAGCGCTTCCTGGCTGACCGTTATGTAGACGGAACTTGTCCTAAATGCGGTTCAACAAAAGCCCGCGGTGACCAGTGTGATGACTGTGGTTCACTTCTGGATCCTGTAGAACTTAAGGATCCTAAATGCCACACATGTGGTTCAACTCCTGAAGTAAAAGAAACAAAACACCTTTACATCGACCTGCCTAAGCTTTCACAGAATCTGGATGTCTGGATGGACAAGGCTTCTAAAGAAGGCAAATGGTCTGACAATGCAATCAATATTACAAAAGCATGGATCCGTGACGGTCTTAATGAACGTGCAATTACCCGTGACCTTAAATGGGGTATTCCGGTTCCTAAAGCTGGATACGAAAACAAAGTATTCTACGTTTGGTTCAATGCACCAATCGGTTACATGTCTATTACAAAGCAGCTGGCAAACGAACTTGTAAAAGCCGGTAAACAGAGTTTTGACTGGAAAAGCTGGTGGCTCCCTGAAGAATCAGAAGAAGGTAAGTCTAAGGCTCCGGTTGATCTTTTCCAGTTCATCGGAAAAGACAATATTCCTTTTCACACAGTTATATTCCCTTCAACACTGCTGGGTTCACCACATAACTGGACAAAACTTCACCACATGTCTTCAACAGAATACATGAACTACGAAAACGACAAGTTCAGTAAGTCACGGGGAGTAGGCGTATTCGGAACTGATGCCATTGAAACAGGAATTCCTGCCGATGCATGGCGTTTCTACATTTTCTATAACCGTCCTGAAAAACAGGACTTCCAGTTCATGTGGAAAGATTTCCAGGAAAAGTTGAATTCAGAACTTATCGGAAATCTTGGAAACCTGGTAAACCGCACACTGCTTTTCGTAAACAAATACTACGAAGGAAAAATCCCTGCAGCTCCTGTTGACGAAGAACTGTGGGCAGAAGTTCGTGCCAAAGAAGCAAAAATCACTGAATACCTTGAATGGGCAGACCTTAAGGATGCATTCCGTGAAATGTTCACAATTGCCGACATCTGTAACAAAAAGTTCCAGGCAACAGAACCCTGGAAGACACGTATTTCAGATCCTGCAGTTGCAGAAAGTCTGATTCACAACCTTTGTTATGTAATCAAAGATCTGATGATTATGATGAATCCTTACATGCCTCAGTACACACAGAAAGTAATGAGCTACTTCGGAAAAGCAGTCAAAGAATCTGTTACAGGAAAAGAAACTCTTGAAGGACTGGACTGGTCTAACCTTGGTGTAACTGAAGGCCTGGAATCTGTGGGACCAACACAGGTTTACTTTACTCCAATGGATGCAAAAACCATGGAAGCTTTCCGTGAAAAGTTCAGCGGTAATCAGAAAGACCGCCAGGAAAAAGAAGCTTCCAAAGACAGCAAGAAAAAAGAAAAGAAAGCTGAAAAGAAACATGAAGAACCTGTACTTGCAGAAAACCAGGAAGAATTCTTCAATCAGAATATTGAACTTCGCGTAGCAAAAATCCTGAAGGTTGAAAACAATCCTGAGGGAGAAAAGCTTTACGTTGAAACAATGGATGACGGTTCGGGAACAGAACGTATCATTCAGTCGGGCTTAAGACCATATCTTCAGCCGGAAGACCTTCTTGGAAAGAATGTAATCATTGCAGCTTCACTTGCCCCAAGAAAGATGCGCGGAATTGAAAGCCACGGTATGCTTCTGGCAGCCGACTACAACGATGAAAACGGAAAGGAATGTGTAGAACTTCTTACAGCTCCTTGGGCAAATCCGGGGGATCCTGTTTACCTTGAAGGTGCTGATCCGGCATTCAAGAAACCGGAAGAAATTACAATCGACACTTTCTGTTCTGTTGAAATCAAAGTTGTAAACAAGAGCATTGAAATTGCAGGTAAAAAGCTTTTGACAGCCGGTAAAGCAATTACAATGGACAAAACTTTGAACGGGGATGTTCATTAATAAAAAACATTGGGTGGGATAATGTTTGACATTAAAATAAAAGAACTGGGGGAAGGTGATGCATTTATTGCATTGCCTTACTTCCAGCAGTCTGTGTTCTGGAGTGAGTTTAAAACCCGGCACGGATGGAAACTAAAGAAATTTGAAATTGCCTGGACTTTCACAGAAGAGCTTCCTTCTGAAATCCAGGGCTGTCACAATAAAGAAAATCAGAAAGCAAACACCTTCTCTAAAACTGAAAATATCTGTGTCCTTGTACGCAGCTTTGCTAAAGGACTTTTCAGTATGGCTTACGTTCCTCTTTATCCTTCACTGCCTTTTAAGTGTACTGATGAAGATAAACTCAACAATGCAATAGACGGAGAGGGAATTGCGGTTATTGATGAAAGTCCTGTAACTGCAGAAACCCAGACTATTGAGTTTGCTGCTCTCCTTAATGAAACAGGGCTGGCACTCAAACCTTATCTCCCTTCAAATACAATTTGCGTTCGCTTTGATCCTGCAGTTGAATTTAGTGATCCTGAAATCCGGGATAATTTCAACATGGGGCTCAAACTTGTTAGTTTTGCAGACGGACTTAAGGTAAGAAAGACTAAAGTGGACATTCAGCCGCCTGATTCTACAAGAGTCTGGCTCAAGGGAACTGAAGAAGAAATCCTTGGCGCCATGAAAAACAAGTGGCGTTATAACATCAATCTTGCAGCCCGAAAAGATGTTCAGATTGAGAAAATAACTGGAAAAGATGTTAAATTGTCTGAAAAATTAGACATTTTTTACGATTTATACCGAATTACAGCTGAAAGAGACGGTATTGCAATCCATCCAAAATCTTATTATGAAGATCTTTTGGTGACTTCTGCCAGGGAGCTGTCTGAAAAAGCAGACATACCTGAGATAAATCTTTATCTTGCAAAGCATGAAGAAGATTATCTCGGGGCCATTATTACGCTTTTCTGTAAGGATGAAGGAGTTTATCTTTACGGCTGTTCAAGTAACTTAAAGCGAAATTTAATGCCGAACTTCCTTCTGCAGTGGACTGCAATGAAGGATGCCAAAGCCTTTGGATGTCCTTATTATGACCTTTACGGAATGCCGCCAACTGATGATGAAAATCATCCTATGCACGGTCTTTATCTTTTTAAGACAGGCTTTGGCGGCCAGAATTTCCACCGTATGGGAAGTGTGGATGTCCGTCTTAAACCTGTTTATAAGCTGGCAACAGCCGGAGAAAATTTCCGTGCATTCTGGCACAAGAAGGTTTTGAAAAAAATACGCGGCAGATAAGCTGCTGAAAATTTACCCGGGAGGAAACTGTTCAACCGCATATTGTTGTGGATTCTGGACTGTGATTTTAGATTTGAATTTAGAAGCTTTTGTTTTGGGCTGCAGCGGAATGATGCCCCTTCCATACAGACATCTTACTTCGGTTCTTTTGAGACGTGACGGGGACCTTTTTCTTTTTGACGGAGGTGAAGGAACCCAGGTAAGCCTGCGCCGTCTTAATTTGAAGTGGAAAAAAATCAATGCTATTTTTGTTTCTCATACACATGCAGACCATGTTACGGGTCTTCCCGGAATTCTGATGCTTTCAGCTCAGGTGGACCGCACAGAACCTCTTTATATTTACGGACCGCCGAAAATCAAGGAATACATTGAATCCAGCCGTAAGGTCCTGGATATGTATATTAATTATCCTATTGTGGTTAACGAAATTACAGCTCCCTGTGTGGTTCATGCCGGAGAAGATTATTATATCCGCGCTTTTCCTCTGGAACATACGAAGACCTGCGTAGGGTATACTCTTGAAGAAGTTGACAGACCGGGGGCTTTTGATCCAGAAAAAGCACGGGAACTTGGGGTTCCTTGCGGACCTTTATGGGGACAGCTTCAGAAAGGTTTCGAGGTGCAGGCAGGCGATGGTTCAATCGTTAAACCTGAACAGGTTATGGGCGAAAAAAGAAGCGGAAGAAAATTCAGTTACGTAACTGATACCATGTATCTGCCTTCGATTGCAAAAGAAGTAAAAGGTTCCGACCTTCTGATTTGTGAAGGGATGTTTGAAGAAGCTCTGGCGGACCAGGCAAAAGAAAAGAAACATATGACTGCAAAACAGGCTGCAACTATTGCCCGTGATGCGGAAGTAAAACGGATGGCAATGATTCATTACAGTCCGCGATACAACGACAAGGAACTTCAGATTCTTCTGGATGAAGCCCGGGAAGTCTGGCCTCAGGCGGAACTGAGCCACGACAGGATGCAGATTGATATTCCTTACGAGGACTAAGCAGAAAATATTTTTTATATGAAATGAGGTGGGGGCTTCGTGATTGAATTAATTGATTTTTCAAAAACATATTTTTCACAGCGAAAAACAGAAAACCCTGCTGTTTCTGATATTTCATTTCTGTGTCCTGATTCTTCTGTTACAGGACTTGTTGGAGAAAACGGAAGCGGAAAGTCTACAATTCTGAAAGCTGTTTCAGCAAATCATTATGCAACAAAAGGAAAGGTTCTGGTTTCGGATCGCGAGGGAAATGTTTTTGATGCTTCGGATAAACCTGAAAAAATAAAAAGGATCTGCGGTTATGTTCCTGAGTTTCCGGTTCTTCCTGTGGAAATGAAGGTAAGTGATTTTCTTTTGTATGTAGCTTCCTTGTTTTTTGATGACCGGAAACTGGCTGAAAAAGCCCTGGAGGAGGCGGCAGTAAAATGTTCTATGGAATCCGTTCTCAATAAAAAAATAAAAACTCTTTCCAAAGGTTTCAGACAGAGAGTTTCTTTTGCCCAGGCACTGATTTCGGATCCTTCTATTCTTGTTCTGGATGAACCTTTTTCAGGACTGGACCCGGCTCAGATAATCCAGATGAGAAATCTGATTCAGGAAGAAGCAAAAAACAAATCGGTTCTTCTTTCGACACATAATCTTTCAGAAGTTCATAATCTCTGCAACCTGGTTCTTGTAATGAAAAACGGAAAACTTGCTGCAAAAGGAACTGAAGAAGAAATAATTAAGAATACAGATTCCCGTTCTTTTGAGGAGGCTTTCCTTAAATTATGAAAACTTCCCGTGTATTTTTTGAACATAAATTTAAATCCCTCATTAAATCAAGGTTGTTTTGGGCTGATACTTTTATTATGCTTCTTGCTTCAGCCCTGGCTTATTTTACAGGGACACGTTTTTTTACAGCATCAGGAACTTCGTCTTTAACGGCATATTTTTCTTATATACCTTATGTTTCTATTCTAGTAATTCCGTCTTTGTGTATGAAAAGCCGCTATTCTTATGATGACTTTGTTCCGGTTTCAAATTTTCTGAAATTAATTCTTAATTTTTCTGCTTATTTCCTTGCTTTTGCTGTGATGTTGGTTCTCCTTATGTGGATGCCGGTGTTTGTTTCTTTTTGCGGAGACGTGGACTGGGGCGCAGTTGCTGTCAGTTTTTTTGCACTGCTTTTTTACGGAGCCTCCGCTGTAAGCCTCTGTTTTCTTGTTTCTGAGTTTTTTGAAAAATCAGCAGCCGGTTTTATTGTTTCATCTTTACTGCTTGCTGCTATTAACTCATGTCATAATATTCCGCAGTTTTTTGCACTTCCGGTTTTTCTTTCTGATTTTTTCTACGGCTTAAGTTTTGCAGGTCGTTTTGATTCTGCTTCAAAGGGAATTCTTTCATCAGCTGATTTTTTATATTTCCTTATTATTTCATCTTTGTTTCTGTTTTTGAGTTTAAGGCTTAGAGAAAAAAAGAAAGGTTTTGTTCCGAATAAAATTCTGATTCGAAGAAATGTTTATATTATTTTTCTGTTCCTGTTTTTGTTTTTGAACAGCAGAAAATATTTTTTCAAGATTGATTTTTCTGAAGATAAACTTTATTCAATTTCTGCTTACACGGAAAAGCTTTTGAAAGAAACTGAAGAAACCGTAACGCTCCGATATTACAAATCTTCAAAACTTGAAAACCTTTATCCTTCGGTAAAAAATGTTTCTGCCTTTTTGAGGAATTACGGCAAAGCAGGGAAGAACCTGAAGTTAATAGTAATTGATTGCGATAAAGATGAAATAGCACGGAACCTTTTGAATAATTATGGTATTTACCCTCAGAGAATTCGTACTGAAAATTCTACCTCCACAGAATTCATAGACGTTTATTCATCAATCATTCTGGAATCAGGCGGCAATATTGATGCGGTTCCTTTTGTGCTGAATACTGCAAGTCTTGAATACCAGCTGGATTTGAAGCTGCTGAAAATCTGTCATGATTACAGACCTGTAGTAAATATTTTTTCTGCCAATGGAATGACGCTGTCTGATGATTTAAGACTTCTTAACGACTGGTTTGTAAATCAGGATATAGAAGTAAAGGAAATTTCCTATTCGGATTTTGCAATGGATCTTTCGGATGTTCAGGGACCTTTGTTTGTTTTTGGAGAAGATTATATTTCTGCTGAAATGACAGAGGTTCTGGAAAATTATGTTTCTGCAGGAAAAGGAAATGTTTTATTTTTAAATTCACCATATTCTGTTGACCTGAAAGGGGACTGGTCTGTAAAAGAAAACCAGGGTACAGCGGTAACGGATCTGCTTTCCAGATACGGAGTTTCCTACAATCCTTCGATGGTAATGGATTACAGCTGTCAGAGAATCAGCATGATGAGTGAAGATTCTTCTACAGATTATGCTGAAATTTTAAATTATCCTTTGTGGCTTGAAGTCTTACCTCAAACCAATTCCAGACTGGGCTTTTCTATGTTCTGGACAAGTCCCCTTGAATTCGCTTCGGATAAATTGGTTCCTCTTATAGTTTCAAGCTCTCATGCGTATAAAGAGCCTTTGAATTTCGACAGTGATTACTCACTTATAGAAACAAATCCTTTCAAGGTAAATATGAAAAATGTACAGACGAATACATTACAAAACTATATTCTGGCCTGTTTTATTCCTGTAAGTAATGAAAAAAGTACATACAATGTACATACAAATAACGGATTTTATGTTATTTCTGACCAGTATTTTTCATCGTATTATACGAATGCCTTTATAGGCGGTGAAAATGGTGATTTCAGGAACTTTATTTTCCTTTCCAATTTATTCTGGAAAATGAATGGAAATGAAGCTCTTGCTGTTCTCCAGGGAAAAACTGCTTCCGACAGAACTCTTTACAAAAGGAAGGGGAAATAAACTTTATGAAAAACGGGTTTGCAAAAGACAGAATCAATATTCTGCTTTCAGGTTCTGTCCTTTTTCTTTTAATCATTTATCTTCTGTCCTTTGTTTTTTCTGATAAAGAAATTTCAAAAAAAACTCTGGTTTCGACTTCACTGATGAATCCTAAATATATGGCTGAAACTGACTATCTGGAACTTTCTGCAGGTGAAGAAACCCTTGTAATCATCAGAAAAAACGGAATCTGGTTTTGTGGAAAATCAGAGGGCGGAAACAGTTTCTATGTTCCGTGCCGTTCTGAAAAAATCGAAGAGTTTCTTTCACAGTTATCATCAAGGAAAAATCTTGAAAAGATTATGGTCAAAAATAATCAGCTTTCGGATTTTGGTCTTGATGAAGAAAACCGTTTTTATGTTTCATATTATGCAGACTCCAGGGCTTTGGGTATAAGCTTCGGGGATTCTGATTTTTCCGATTCGGGAAGATATGTGAAAAGTTCTGAGAATGATGATGTTTATCTAGCTGATAAGTCCTTCGACAAGTTTCTTTATATTTCTTTGAATCAGTGGAGTGATCCTTATCTTGTTTCAAAAAATCTTGGAAAAGAATATAAAGAAAGTGATGTCATGACTTCAGGATTTGATGGAATTCTTGAACTTCGTCACGGAGGAATTTCAACTTATATTCCTGATGAAAATTCTTTGCCAGATAAAAAAATCAAACTTGAAATGGGTGATACGTCTTCCTTTACCTTCAGCTTTTATAAGATTCCTTCACAGAATGATTTTCATGTTTCAGTTGAATATAAAAATCCTTTTGGAAAAAACATGGATTCAATTACTTACGGAGTAAAAATTTCTGAATGGACTTACAAAAAAATTTTTTCAGATGAAAAATAACTGTGAAAGGTTGTAAAGAAAATGGGCTGCAATTCCTGGAACAAGAGAGCCGGTTTTTTTGTAACAGATTCTGAGAATAATATATGCAATTGCTGCATTGATAACTGAAAGAACTCCGAGGTATACATGGCCAAGTGCAAAGAGAGTACAGGCAATTATTTCGCAGTTGATGTTCATCATTTTCTGGTCCTGAACTTCCGAAGTTAAAAACAGAAGGGCTTCCGGCAGAAAAAATCTGTAAATTGATTCTTCATAAAAAGCACTCAATAAAAAATTCAGGGAACAAAAAGCAAAGGCTTTTGGATCCGAAGGTCTTAAAAAATCAACGGAAGATTTTTTTACAATCAGATTTCCAAGTTTCTGCATGGTAAAAGAAATTACAGTCAGGGCTGCAAAAACGCAGATGAAAAAAGTAACTTTGTACAAAAATCCTTTGTTTTTTTTCTGATTTTCCTCATCCTTTGTTTTACTTATGGGAAGTTCCGGATTCTGGGTGATTATAATGACAGCAAATAAAGCCAGATATAACTGCTGGAATGGAAACTTCCATTCGGTGTATGAAAGGGTTCCCTGTATCATAAAAAGAGGTAAAAGTACCGGAATCAGGGTCATCAGGAAAAAAATCAGTATTCTGAATCTAGGAGTGTGTAATTTCATTAATATATGGTATTATATATATGGAGAGATAAATTGAACAGAGGTTATTGTGCTTCATAATTTGCTGGCCATTCTTGTTGTCATTATTATTCTGGCAGTAATTGGCAAAGTTTACAGTATTTTCAAAGACCGTCTTCATTTTTTAATTACCGGCTTGGATTCTCGTTTTACTTTTTCTGAGATAAAAATGCTCTGGGAAGTTGCAAAAATGTGTCATCTTCCGGACCCTAACTCTCTGTTTTTTTCCCTGAACTCATTAACCAAATGTATGTCTCAGATAAATAACCAGTCCATTCAGGACGGGACAGACAAGACTCCGAAAATTCAGGCTTTAATGTCAAAGCTTTTCAATTTCAGAACAAAAATCCAGAAAGAATCGGATGATAAAAAAGGTCTTGATTCTACACTGGAACTTGATAAAGGGCAGAGACTCCGAATTATTCTTCCGGGGAAAGGAGTTTTTGTTTCGCAGATTGTGAACAACGGACGTGACATTACCATCAGTATGCCTAAACAGAAAAATATGATTCCTGTTCCGGCAGAAGACTGGGTAAACAAAACTGTAAATGTTTATCTCTGGAGAAACGGTGATGCCCGTTATGTATTTGATACTATTGTTGTTGGCCAGGGAATTTTCCTCGGCAAGCTCTGCCTTCACCTGAAACATTCTTCCAATCTGCTGAGAACCCAGAAGCGTCAGGCTGTCCGTGCAAAATGCAGCATAAAGGCAAATCTGTTTATCGAAAAAGGGGACACAATCAATTACGATGCCGTTGAAACTACAGGCGGTTACAGATGTCTTTTGGAAGATATTTCAGAATGCGGAGCCCTTATCAGGATCGGAGGAAGAGGTTCTCCTAACATGAGGCTTAAGCTTCAGTTTAATATCAATAACAAGCTTATTCTTATGTTCGGAATTGTCCGCACTGTTGAATATAACGAAGAAATAAATCAGACTCGTCTCCATTTTGAATGTATTCATATTGAGCCATATATGAAAAATGAAATTCTGGCTTATGTCTACAACATGCTTCCTGACCAGGACAAAGAAGTTTACGATGCTCTCAAACTTACTGATTCCGATTCAAAGGAAGAGTCTGACGGGCTTGATTTAATGGCAGATGCTGATGCTAACCCGCTGAGTCAGGTAAGTTCTGAACCGGAATTAGATTTAACCTCTGCAGTAAACAAACCTGAAATTGGTTCAGAAAATATGAATCCTGAAACAAAAGTTACTGCATCTGCTGAATCAAAAAATTCTTCTGAAGATGAATCTTTGAAACTGAACGTTCCGGATATTGATTCGATTTATATTCCGGATATTAATATGCCCACAGAAGGGGAACTTTAACAGGATTTTTTTATGAAAAGAAAATTGATTTTTGCTGCAGCATTGTTTTTAACATTATCACTTTCTGCTCAGACCTCACAGATTTCTAAATTTATTAAAGGTAACATTGCCGATAAAACTTCAGCAGTAAAAGAATCATCGGGTGCTGATGCTGTCTGGCTTTGCAATAAGGCCATTGATTTTCTTCTGGACAGCCGGGAAGTCCTGGGTACAGACAGGGAACTTGACGGACTTGCTGTAGCAGCAATTCTTTCTTATCCTCAGGAATACATTTCCGGTTCACAGGATTCTTCAAAAGACCAGATTCTAAAAAATTTCATGTCGGTATTCGAAGCTTTTGATGCATCTCCTAACGTTCAGATTACAGTAATTTCAAAACTCAATTCCCTTGCAAAAGATCTGGATGTTTCGCCTTTCGTAGTAAAACTGAACCTGCTTTTGTACAAGGATTTTTCAATTGATACTGATATTTCAGTTCTTAAATCTGTGATTAATTTCCTTTCGATTCACGGAGATAATAATTCTTTCAAAGTGGTTTACAGTCTCTGGGCTTCTCACCAGTTCAAGACTCTTGAAAATGAACTTCAGAATGCTGTTATTTCCCTGATTCCTGTTTCCATGAATGAAGCTCTTGCTGTTTCCAAAAACAATAATCTGGATGTGGTTACAGATTTCTTTAACCTGATTTATGCAAATAAATCAAAAATAAATGAAAATTCTTTCTGTCTGTTTGCCGAAAATGTCCTGTCGAACACTATAATACTGGTAAATAAAACTCAGAATATTTCCAGTGCAGTAACTGATGTTCAGATTAAATGTGTTCAGGCTCTTGGAGAATACAAATGGACCAGGGCTTCCGATGTAGTCCTTGATTATTTCAAACTTTCAAAGGAATTGTATGACAGAAACGAGCTTGATGAAAATCATTTTGTTTCTGTAATCTGCTGTCTTAGCGATACAGCACCCCTTGATTCGGTTCCTGCACTCATAGAGTATCTTGAGTTTTTGAATGCAAAGGTGGAAAAATATGAACCTGTTTCAGATTCTGTAGCCCTTGCAGTTATCAATACTTTAGGTGCAATCGGTGATAAAAGTGCTTTTGATGCTCTTCTTGGTGTTACATATTTTACTTATCCTCAGAACGTGTTGTCAGCCGCCCGTGATGCGCTTTCAGCATTAAGATGGTAAGACTTTCAGAGAAACTTCAGAACCCGCTTATACTTTCTGTTTTAATTTCTGTTCTCCTGATTTATTCCAGGTTTTCAAAAATTCCTGTAAAGAATCCTTATTTCTCTTTAATCAAAGAATCAAAAGTAAAAATTATTTCGGGGGAAGTTGTTTCTTCGCCTTCTAAAACCCGGAACGGGAAATATTACCTTTCAAAAGTTTTATTGGGAGAAGTTCAGGATTCCCATGTTTCCGCAGAAGCAACTGGAATTGTAAACATGTATATTCCATCGGAATACATTGAAAGCTTTTTTCCGGGCCGTGTTTATTCTGAAGGAAAAGCTTCTTCCATCGTTGAAACCGGGACCAAGATTAGTTGCAAGGGAAGTTTTTCAAATTCAGCATTTTTTGTTTCTGAGGTTATCCGTTCGGATATATCAGAAAAGAATAAAATCAGACTGATTCGTGCAAAAGGAAGATTGAAATTCAAAAGAATGATGTTCAGCTGGGGGAAAGCCGGAGGACTTTTACTTGCTTTACTTTCGGGTGCCAGAGAATATACGGAAGACGAAAAATCCAGAAATTTCAGGAATGCGGGACTTTCACATATTCTTGCTTTATCGGGCATGCATCTTTCAATGTTTTCTGGAATTGCTCTGTTCTTTGGGAACAGAATAGGAAGAAAAAAAATCGCACTGATTCTGCAGCTCCTTTCAATCAGTATTTTTGTATGGTTCGCAGGTTTTTCTCCAAGTCTCCTCCGGGCTTTCATTTGTATTTCTGTAATTCTGTTTCAGGGAATAATCGCAGTAGAGAAATCAGACATGCTTACGGTTTTGTGCTTTTCCTTTTTCATTCAGACAGTGATTTCTCCCGGTGACCTTACAAATTCAGGTTTTATACTTTCCTATGGAGCCTTATGCGGAATAGTGATTACAGGGGAATTTTTCAGAAAAATATACGGATTACTTATTCCGGGTAGAATCGCTGATGCTTTATCTGCATCCACTTCTGCACAGATAATTACACTTCCTGCTTCTTATAAACTGTTCGGTATGATTACCCCGGTAGGAATAATAAGTTCAGTTTTTGTGTCACCTTTGATTACAGTGTTCATATATTCCGGTCTTCTTTTAATACTTCTTGGAATACTGTTTCAGCCATTAGTGGGTATTGGTGAAATAATTATGAATATACAGTATAATTTAATAAGCAATCTGGTAGGATTTTTTGCAAGAATACCGCCGGTAATTTTTGAATGATTTTTTTATGAGGAATTATGCAGCATCCTGATTATAATTCACCACAGACCTTAAAAGCTTTTCTTGAAGAACGCGGACTTTCCATGCAGAAAAAATTCGGTCAGAATTTTCTTGTAAATGGAGATGCCCGTAAAAAACTTGTTGATGCTCTTGATGTCTCTGAAAATACTTACGTCTGGGAAGTAGGTCCTGGTCTTGGATGTATGACAAGCGATATTCTTGAAAGGGGAGCAAAATTAACTGTCTTTGAAATTGACAGAGGTTTTGCAGCTCTGGTCCGTGACTTTTTTTCGGAAGACTTCAAGGATACCTTCAATCTTGTGGAAGGCGATGTTTTAAAAACCTGGCAGAAGGAACTGAAAAGAATTACTGAAGAGGGCGGAAAAATTCCTGACCGTTTTTTTGGAAATCTTCCTTACAATGTTGCTGCCTCAATTGTAGCTGACACTATTGAAAACAATGTCCGTTTTGAAAAATGTGTTTTCACTGTCCAGAAAGAAGTTGCCGTCAGAATGGCAGCAAAACCTGGAAGTGAAGATTATTCTTCTTTAAGTGTTCTCTGTAACTGGGCCTACGATATTAAAAATGTTGTGGATTTAGCCGGCGGAAATTTCTGGCCGAAACCTAATGTTGATTCCCGTGCAGTTTTGTTCACAAAAAAAGAAGATTTTCCAAGGTGTAAAAATCCTTCGCTATTCATAAAAATGCAGAGGGCTCTGTTTTCATCAAGAAGAAAAACTGTAAGGAATAATCTTTCCCTGTTTCTTAAAAACAATGATAAGACTCTTGAAGCTTTGTCTAAAGCCGGAATTGATCCTATGAAAAGAGCAGAAGTTCTGACTATAGATGAAATGCTTCATCTTTCTGATGTTCTGGATGAAATGAATTAGTATGGCTTCTGAAGTAACAAGTATTTCTGAAAACATTAAAGTTATCTCTGAAAAAATCCGGCAGGCCGAATTAAAATCCGGAAGAAAAGCAGGAAGCGTAAAACTTCTTGCAGTAAGTAAATTTCATCCGTCCGATGCAGTGCTGGAAGCGGTAAAGTCCGGACAGTTTTTGTTTGGTGAAAACCGTGTTCAGGAAGCTTCTGAAAAATTTCCTGATATAATCGAAAAAAATCCGGAAGTTAAAGTTCATTTAATCGGACAGCTTCAGACCAACAAAGTTAAAAATGCGGTAAAAATAGCTGATACGATTCAGAGCCTTGACCGTATGGATCTGGTTCTGGAAATTGAAAAGCAGGCTGCAAAAATTGATAAAATGATTTCTGTGCTTTTTGAACTTCACACCGGAGAAGAAAGCAAAAGCGGATTTTCATCTGTTGAAGAAATCAGACAGGTTCTGGATTATATTTCCAAAGGAAATGCTCCGCACCTTGTTCCGAAAGGTTTTATGACTATGGCACCTTTTACGGATGATGAAAATCTGATCCGTAAATCTTTTGTCAGTCTCAGAGAATGTGCAAAAACCTTACAAAAGGAATTTCCTGCTTTTGATTTGTCTGAACTTTCTATGGGAATGAGCGGTGATTTTGAAATTGCAATCGAAGAAGGTTCCACAATGGTTCGGGTTGGGACTGCCATATTTGGAGAGAGACAGTATTAAGATGTTCTGTAAATTTAAAAAGGTTCTGGCGGTTTTTCTTCTTTTCTCTTTTGCAGTTTCTTTTTCTTTCGGGGAAAGTCACACTCCTGAGCCTTATAATCAGGATGAGATTCCAGAGTCTCTTCAGGATTTAAGAAGATTTGAAATTATTTCTCTCGGTGCCTTGCCTTTTGTTATGCTTGATACAACCCTTGTTTATTCCACTGCAGACTGGGCCTTCAGTGGTTTTGCGGCTGATAAAGGCCCAACGGCTTTTGCAAGTTCCAAACGTTTTTCGGGTGATGAACAGATGGGACTTACCCTGACTTCCCTGGGAATAAGTCTTGGAGTCGGTTTGACAGATTATATTGTTCGCCTGATCAAAAGAAATTCCGACATGAGAAAACAGGACAGAAATAAAGACCAGATAAATATTATTCCTGTATCTGAGGATCCGGATGCAGTTCCTCTTCCAAAGCGCGGAGACTGATTATTATGCCTTTTTATAACTTTGTTGTTCCCGGTGATTATTCAGCCTCTGAAAGACTTGATGTTTATGTTTCCAATTCTATAGGCGGATTTAACCGTTCAAAACTCAAAACCGGTGTTACTGATATAATGGTAAACGGAAAAAAAGCCAAGCTTTCCCAGAAAATCAAACCACGTGATGTTATTGATATTCAGTGGGAAGACAATATTCCTGATAATATTGAACCCCAGAACATTCCCCTTGAAATTGTTTACGAAGATAAGGATGTTACAGTAGTGAGCAAAGCCCAGGGAATGGTTACTCATCCGGCCTGCGGTAACTGGGAAGGAACCCTTGTAAATGCTTTGCTGTATCACTGGGGACGGGAATCAATCGGGGATATAAAAGAGGGCGATAAAAAAGAAATACTTCAGAGAAGACGGCCGGGCATTGTTCACCGCCTCGACAAGGATACCTCAGGACTTATTATTACAGCTAAAAATCCTGAAGCTGAAGAATGGCTTCACAATCAGTTTACTTATCATAAAATTCTCAAAGAATATATCTGTATTGTCTGCGGAAAACCAAAGGAAAATGCCGGAGTAATTAAAACTCAGATTATAAGAGATCCTAAAAACCGCAAAAGATTCAAAGCTGTTACAGGAACCTCAGAAGGTAAAACTGCAGTTAGTATTTATCATGTAATCTCAACCTACGGAAATTATTCTCTTGTAAGAGTAAGAATCAAAACCGGAAGAACACACCAGATCAGGGTTCATATGAAATATCTGAATTGTCCGATTCTGGGAGATGCTATTTACAATTCTCCTGACAAAAAATTCCCGGAAGCAACTTTGATGCTTCATTCCTACAGAATGAAAATCAGGCTGCCGGGGCAGACAGAGTATTCGACCTTCAGAACAAAAACACCAGAAAGGTTTCTGAAAGCTGAAAAAAAACTGAAGGCCATGTATAAATGAATGAATTAAAAATAAAGGTAATTTCAGAGCCTTCAGAAGAAAATCCTTTTGTTGTAATCTACAAACCTCACAATCTTCCTTCTGCGCCTTTGGAAGAAAATGATACAGACAATGCTTTGTATCAGGTTCTTTCCCTTTACCCTGAAGTGGCAGAAGTAAAGGGAAGAAAAGAAATCGAAAAAGGTCTTGTTCACCGTCTTGATACTGTTACTTCAGGTTTAATGCTTGTAGCCACAAATCAGAATTTTTATGACGGAATATTGAAAATACAGGAAGAAAATCTTTTCGAAAAAACTTACCGTGCAAAATGCGATATTTGTAAAGACAATGCATCACTTTTAGGCGGCTTTCCGGTCCAGGCTTTTGATTTTAGAGAGGGTGTAAAAAGGATTGAGGCTGAATCCTTTTTCAGAGGATACGGGCAGGGGATGAAAGAAACCCGTCCTGTTACGGATGCCTCAGGAATGGCAGCCCTTAAAAAATTAAAAAGAAAAATACTTTATAAAACTGAAATCAATATTCTTTCCTGTGATGAAGGTAAAGCACAGGTCCTCTGTACAATTACAAGGGGGTACAGACATCAGGTCCGCTGTCACCTTGCCTGGGCCGGTTTACCCATTCAGAACGATAAGGTTTACAATTATAACAGCAGGGATACTGAAGAAGACATTTGTTTTGAGGCCAGCGGCCTTTCTTTTACACATCCATTAAGCGGGAAAATTGTAAGTTACTCTGTTGACTAAAAACGGGCAATTTGATATATTAAATACATTCAACGCCCGGGTGGCGGAATTGGCAGACGCGCTAGGTTCAGGTCCTAGTGTTCGCAAGGACATAGGGGTTCAAGTCCCCTCTCGGGCATAACTTCTGGTTTTACACCGGAAGTTTTTTTTTGTCTTTTTGAATTTTAATGGTCAGATATTACACCTGTTTTGATGTTACTGTGACCAAAATGATTTTTGATTTGGTATAAATAGATATAAAAATAAGAATATTATTTCAGGCAGCTGTAGAAACCGAAAAGAACAGAAATGAGGGCGCAGACTGCAATTACATAAATCCACCATGGGAGAGAAGAATCTTCGTTTGTTTCTTTTGGAGTTTTGTTACTTTCCCCGAACAAAGCTGAAAAGAATGAAGATTTTTTCTTTTTATCGTAAGAGGAAGCAGAAGAATAACTGTTTGCCTTGAAAGCGTATCCGCATTTAGGACATCCGTTGGTGAACTTTTTGGCGTCTCCTGTGAACTGACAGCTTGGGCAGCGGACGAAGGTAAAAAACTTTCCGCAGGTGGAACAGAATTTTGCATTCTGTGCAACTTCAGAGCCGCATGATTCACAGTAGAACTTTGCTTTCTTTACATTCAGTCTAGCCATTAATTTCTTCCAGCTTCATCAGAAGGTCGCCGTTATTGATAAGGACTTCACCGCGGTAATTACAGAGTTTTTCTTCCAGCTTGAAGGTAACAAGACTGATTGTATCTCCGGAAGAAAGGTTTTCTGCGAGCTCAGGATAGTCAGGTGTAAAATGGGCAGTTTTATTTTCGTAAGAAACAACTGATCCTGTAATGAGGTTTCCGGTTTTGGGATTCTGAAAAATCATGCAGGCTTCGTCAGGATTAAAGCTGACTTTGTGAGTTTCCTGAATGGAAGAAACTGTAGGAATGTCAAAATCTTCTTCGGCTTCAGATTCTGTTTCAGGAAACTCAACAGCGGCTGCTTCCGGTTCAGGTTTGGAAGGAGTTTCTTCAGCTACTTCTTTTTTAACCGGGAAATATTCCGAAAGAAGATTCTTCAATTCAGCAAGGCCGTCTTCTTCAAGACTGTTTATGAAACCTTTAATTCCAAGTGCTTTAGCTTTTCCGGAATCTTCTTCGTTCATGGGATTCTGGTTGAAAAGGAAAACCTTTGTATTATCTCCTCCGATTCCTGATGTAATGTACTGTGAAAGTGTTTTCCAGTGACGTGGATATTCACTTGCACTTACAATAACCAGATCAGGCCGAATTTCTTCGATGTTATCAAGGGCTTTTAAAAGCCAGCGATAAATGATTGTGTCGAATCCGAATTCAATAAGTGAGTCATTGAGCTTTGAAATAACATTTGAATCGTCAGAGATAATAATTGCTTTCATTATTCAGTTCCCAGGTTAACTACTACATAATCATAAATCTGCCAGATTCCTTCGCGCTGACGAACTTTATATGTGTAGCTTTTCTTTTCGTAATAATTAGGGTATTTGAACCATTCAAGAACTGTTACTGTTCCTTCTGTTGGTGTATAGCTTGTGCGTTCAATCTGGAATTTTTCAGGAACTGCAATAATGTCGTTTTCGAGTCTTGATGCCATTAAATCAGCTTTGAAGGTTTCTTCCATCTTAAGTCTTTCATCAGCAGAAACAGAAATGTATTTGCGCTTAAGTGAAGCATTTCTCTGCATAAGCGAAGGAACATCCATGTAAAGGAAGTACTGGTCCCAGAGAGATTTCTGTCTTGCAATGATTGTCTGTTCAACAACTTTGTCAGGACTGATATCAAGAGGTGTAAGGATTTTCTGAGTTTCATTTTCTACAGGAATGAAGTTTGAACCTGCAGCTGACGGAGAAGGGTGAACTTCAAGTGTCAGTCGGTTAGATTTAAGAGCCAGATAACGTGATTTGTAAAGTTCAGGGTAGAAACTGAGTTCAACGTAGTAAACCGAAGCATCTGTTACCTGAACATAATCTTTCAGATTTTCAACGAAAGAATATTCTTCTCCTTTTTCAAGGGAGATTTCACGGAAATAAACAGTAGAGTTTGTTGTTCTTTTCTCTACCAGTTTTTCAGTCTGTGGAAGCTTGTTGTTTTTTACAGAAAAAACATCGAAGTCTGTGCTGAAGGCTCTGTCATCTGCCAGCTTGAACCTGAGGGTTTCGTTTCCGTTATTTTTGATTGTGATATGAACATTTACAGGATTTGATTCTGTCTGGTTCGGGTAATAAACGGTTTTATCGAAGTATTTGATTGATACTGATGCAGCAGAATAATCCTGGGTTCTGGTATTCTGAGCAAAACCTGTCTGTGCGAAAAGGAAAAATGCTGGTATAATTAATAATGCTTTTTGGATAAGTTTCAAAGCTTACTCCTTTTATATTTATCTTCTTATATATTATCGGATTATTTAAATGAAATCATTATCATCTTCTTCTGTAATTGATAAACTCGATAAATGGCATGAACTTAGGGATTCTGTGGACTCTCTGTTTTCTGCAGGTTCTTTTCCCGTACAGGTTGAAGGTGCAATAGGTTCCCTGTTTTCTTTTTTTGTTGAACAAATTTCAAAAGCCAGTCATGTCCGTCATATTCAGTCAGTTCAGTATAATTCGGCCATAAAGACTTTTTCCCAGGACCTGATTATTGTGGTTCCTACAGAAAGAGAAGCAAATGAGATTGAAAACGATATAAAGAGCATATTTCAGAAGGTTCAGGTTTTTAAGCTTACGGGGTTTGGTGTAATGCCTTATCGTCCTGTAGGACGGGGGTCCGTTGTTTTTGGTGAAAGAGTGGGCGTTCTTGCCAAAATGCTTCAGAAAAATGCTTCACTTAAGATGGACCGGAATCCGCGGGTTTTTATCCTGACACAGAATGTATTCATGTCCCAGATGGTTCCGCCTGATTATATTGCAAAGCAGAGCTTTTTCCTTTCAGTCGGAACTACAATTGATACTGTTGAAATGGCCGGAAAACTTTCCAGTCTGGGATATACCAGGGTTCCCCGTGTTATGGTAAAGGGTGAATTCAGTCTCCGGGGTGAAGTTCTTGATGTATTTCTTCCCTGTGACGAGTATCCGACCCGCTTTATATTTGACTTTGATACAATCGAAAAGATCAAGGAATTTGAAACCGATGCCCAGCTTACAGTTACAGAAAACAAGGATAAAGTTCTTATTTACCCTATGCGGGAGGTTATCTGGACTCCTGAACTGATTAAAAAAGCCGGTGAAAAACTTGATGAATACCAGGCATCTTCAATTAAAAATGAAGATGTTGTTGATGAGATTCATGATGCTCCTGAACAGGTGAAGATGCATGTTCATCTTCCGTTTGCAGAAAAAGCTCTGGAAGAAAAGGACAGAATGCTTCTGGAACTGGAAGCTTACGGAGAATCTGAAGGTGAGGAAGGCTTGTACGGCCTGTTATGGGACAGACCTTATTCCATTAAAGACTATATCGATCCTTCGTCATTTGTTCTTTTTGCTGATTATGACCGCATGGAAAATGCTCTCTTAGGTATCAGCCGCGAGTATAATTCCATGTATCGTAAGGTCAGAACTGAAGCTCCTGTTCTTCCTCCTGACATGATTCTTAATGATTTTCATGAAGAATTAGAAAAAATATCAAAATGTATATTATTTCGTACACTTGTACATACAAAAGATATCTCTTCCGATGAAAATGAAGGGAATTCTGTCGAAAAATCAGAAGTTTCCGAAGATTCACGTTATATTCACCTGGAAACAGCCCCTGGCAGAAGCTTCTTCGGAAACCTTAATTATCTTAAAGAAGAGTTTGAAAAGCTTTCTTCCGAGGGCTGGGATCTTTTTGTATACGGTGACAATGAAAACCAGGCCCTCCGTCTCAACGAAATCCTGAAGGATTTTACTCAGCCTGAATCAGGTAAACCAAAGGTAAAGATTATTCCTGAAGCCGTTTCAGCAGGTTTTTCTATCCCTGAAATCAAGCTGCTTGTTGTACAGGAAAATGAAATCTTCGGGCGCAGGAAATATGTTGCCAAGTCTACAACCAAAGCAAAGAGCAAGGTAATCGATACTTTCGTTGAACTTAATCCCGGGGATTTTGTCGTTCATGTTAACTGGGGTATAGGAAAGTTCCTGGGAATCCAGCGAATGAAAGCCATGGGAAACGAAAGGGATTACATCAAGCTTGAATACGCTGATGAAGAATTCGCTTTTGTTCCTATTGAGCAGGTAAACCTTATCCAGCGTTATATCGGAAGTGAAGGCGAGCATCCAAGAATGGACCATCTTGGTTCAAAATCCTGGGAAAACAGAAAGAACAAGGTAAAGAAGGCTGTAGAAGATCTGGCTGAAAAGCTTATTGCCCTGTATTCACGTAGAAAAGCTTCAGTTGGTTATGCTTTCCCTCATGAATCTGAATGGCAGACGGCTTTTGAAGCTGCATTCCCTTATGAAGACACACCGGACCAGATTACTGTCACTGAAGAAATCAAGAACGACATGGAAAAGCCTGTTCCTATGGACCGCCTGGTCTGCGGTGATGTAGGTTACGGTAAAACTGAAATTGCCATGCGTGCCGCCTTCAAGGCTGTAATGGGCGGAAAACAGGTCGCATTCCTTGCTCCGACAACAATTCTTGCAGAACAGCATTTTGAAAACTGTGTAGAACGCTTCAAAAACTTTCCTGTGAAAATCAGGCACATGAGCCGTTTTGTCACACCTGCAGAACAGAAAAAGATTCTTTTTGACCTGGCTATGGGTGAAGTGGATATTCTGATTGGTACTCACAGAATCATCCAGAAGGATGTAAAGTTCAAAAATCTGGGACTTATGATTATTGATGAGGAGCAGAGATTCGGTGTTAAAGATAAAGAAAAACTTAAGCTTATGAAGGCCAACGTTGACTGTCTTACAATGAGTGCGACTCCGATTCCGAGAACTCTTCACATGAGTCTTTTGAAAATCAGGGACATGAGCCTTCTGACAACTCCGCCTCAGAGCAGACAGCCTATTGAAACAATTGTTGACGGTTACAGCGAAGATAAAGTTCAGTTTGCAATCCGCCGTGAAATTGAAAGAGGAGGTCAGATTTTCTATCTCCACAACCGGGTTGAAGACCTGCAGGAAGTTCAGAGAAAACTTCAGCTGCTTGTCCCTGAAGTAATAATTGATATTGCCCACGGACAGATGAGTGCCGATGAACTGGATGATATTTTCCACCGCTTCAAGATGGGGGCTTTCCAGGTTCTTATTGCAACAACGATTATCGAAAACGGAATTGATATTCCTAACGTAAATACAATCATTATTGACCGCGCTGACATGTACGGAGTTTCACAGCTTTATCAGCTGAGGGGCCGTGTTGGTAGAAGTGACAGAAAAGCCTATGCCTATCTTCTGTACCCGGGAAACAAAAGTCTTTCAGAAGTTGCCATGAAACGTCTCCAGGTAATCAGCGACTTTACTGAACTTGGAAGCGGTTTTAAGATTGCCATGAAGGACATGGAAATCCGCGGAGCCGGAAATCTTCTGGGCCGGGATCAGAGCGGTGAAGTTTATGCCGTCGGCTTTGATCTTTACATGAGGCTTTTGAATGAAGCAGTAAACCGTCTTACAGCCCAGAAAGAATTTGATGAGACACAGACAGAAGTTCTTATGGAGCTTGAATACTCGGGATTCATTCCTGACACATACGTTACGAACCCTCAGGTTAAAATGGAAATCTACAAGAAGATTGCAGCCATTCAGACCAATGCTGAATTCGAAAGTGTACTTTCAGAACTTGATGATCGTTTCGGTCCGATTCCCGATGAAGTTTCAAGTCTTCTTGCCCTTGCTGAAATCAGAATCATCTGTCGACAGCTTAAGGTGGCTTCCATTAAAGAAAGAATGGGCGAAGTGGCCGTTGAGTTCTCAAGGGTTTCTGAAATATCAGTTGATAAGATTATGAGGCTGATAAAAGAAAATCCGAAGGATATTAAACTGATTCCGACTGCTCCGAATTTCATTTATATAAAACTCGGTTCAATCGGACTGAAGGAAAAATCTGAATACCTCCGGGAAAAACTTTCAAAACTGGTTTAAGTTTAAAAGAGCTTTTCGAAGGTTCTGGTTAAAGTTTTCTAGAAGAAAAGTGGAAGGGCATTATACAAAGTTCTGAGGACGGTCATAATGTCATGGCCGCTTCCTTTGCAGAGAATGTAATGCAGGTTTCCGTCTTTGAATTCATCTTCGGAATAAACAAAGGTGTCAGGAAACTTTCTCATAGCATCAATCTGTGGAGTAAGGTTTGGAGTAGCGATTTCATGCTCTCCGCAGCCCGCGTAAATTTTGAAATCGTCCTTTGTATATCCCTGTTTGATTACAAGACTTTCGAGATATCTTGAAGTCTGTTCTGATACCAGACCGTTCTGGTTTCCGCCCAGTGCCCAGCTGTCTCCGGAAATTGGAATCCAGTAAGCAATCAAATCCAGGTTGTGTTCAAAGTTATTCCAGGTAGTCATGGCACCCATAGAAAAGCCGCCGTAGGCTCTGTGATTTCTGTCCTTGATGATGTGAAACTTTTCTTCGAAAGCCGGCATAAGTTCATTTCGTAATTCCTTGTGGAAACTTCCTGAGTTTCCTGCGCTTCCTTTGGTGTAGCCTCCGTTGAAACTTACAGCACATACGATGAGGTTTTTTACGGCACCCATTTCGTGGAGACGGTCAAGCATTGACTTGGGAAGAGAACCCGAGTATTCTCCGTTAAAATACCATTCAGGAGACTGGCCGCCGCCGTGCATAAGGTAAAGAACATTGTATTTGTCCTCCGGGTCATTTTCATCAAAACCGTAAGGCAGATAAACAAGGGCTGATTTTCTGTAGATTTTAGGATCATCTTCTTTAGGACTTTTTACCTGGTAAACATAACGGATTACTTTTCCTGCATTTTCAACGAAGGAATAAAAATCTTTGGGTATATCCTTGTAGTTCCCGTATCGGTCTGCATCAGAAATTTTTTCTTCTGATAATAAAGGTAAAAGAGAAAATACAAAAATTAAAAAAATACTTAATGCTTTTTTCATTATGAACTCCTGATGGACTGCTACTTTTTAAGCGCCATCCATTTTTCATTTTTGGAACATGGCGCCATCTGTGACTTGGCGATTCTTAACCCTGAAAGTCCCAGGTCTTCTTCCATGTTCACGAATTTATAATCATTTTTGATTGTTTCCATTAAAAGATGCTTGGCAGCATAACCGCCGCCAGGAATATTCTGGTTTTCCTGTGCGAGACACAAATCATATATTCCGTTACCAAGACTGTATCCGCTCTGAATAGAATAAGGCTTACCGTTTCTGTAAATGATGAAAATGTCTGCATTCAGTTCTTTTGAATGATTAATAAGAGTCTGATAACTCGAAAGGTGAAGGTTTTCGTGAGATTCTGCCCAGTCGGAAAGAATTGAAAGGGCTTCGCTGATATTCTGTTCGGTTACTTTTTCTATGGTCAGCTTGTTTTCCCTGGAAAAATTACGGAGCTTGTTTCTGCAGTTTGCAAAAGGTTTTCCTGTAAGGTTGATATGGTCTTCGATAGAATAGATGTATTCATCGGAATCCAGGTCCCGCTGAATATTGAAACTGCCCGGAAAATTATATTCCAGAAAATCCACGTCTTTTTTAGAAAGATACTTGAAAACAAGATCATCTTTTTCTGACAGAAGTCCCTTAATAAAATTCTTGCATTCTGCATCGTCTCCCTGAGGAAAAAAATAGGAAGATTCAAAACAGCATTTACGCAAAACAGAATAGAAATTTTCGCCCTGAATGATTTCCAGATTCCATTCTTTCTCCCAGATAAAAATCGAAGAGGAAGAATAAGAGGAAGTCTTGTTTCCGGTCTTTTGATTTATTTTTTCGATGAAAAGATTCTGGGATTCAGTCATAAGGTTATTATAGCGGTAAAATCGTTTTTTTTCATAACCCGAAATCATATAGAGTTATTCTCTATTTTATATTCAAAATTCAAAGTTATAATTAAATTTAGGATTTTTCGGTTTGGAACTCAGATTCTGCCTGGAAAATACTGGAAATCCTAAAGCTTATTCTGAAGCTGATACGGAATAACAGGAGTTAGATATGAAAAATTTAAGGAAGTCAATTCTTTGCATGACTGTTGTGATTGCAGCCTTGTTCCAGTTTTCTGGATGTAAGGAAATCGTTTATCAGGAAAAGTTTGTTGAAAAAAACTATGTTTCCCAGGTTGTATTTACAACAGAAAATGCAGGGGAAAATAGTGTGGTAGTTAAAATGACTACTCAGACAGCTGGAGCTGTTATTCACTATACAACCGATGGAAAAACACCATCTGCTTCCAGTACGGTTTATTCAAAGGCTGTAACCCTGAATACGGGCATTACTGTAAAGGCAATTGCTGTAAAGAGCGGAATGGAAAACAGCCCTGTATCAACACTTAGCCTTACTAAAACTGAACAAAAGAAATATACCCAGGAAGAACTGGCAGAACTTCTGAACGATCTGACTAAAGATTCAATTTTTGAAACCATACTTTCAGATAAAAGTGCTTCAGAACTCCTTGAAAAACTGAGCACAGAAACGAAAGCTGAAATCCTTAATCTGCTTCTTACAGATGAAGTAAAGAAATCTGTTTATTCTGAAAAGCTTACGAATGAAGAAAAGGCTCGGATATTTACAGAACTTCTTTCCGATAAGCGGACAGAAGAAACTTTCCTTTCGCTTCTTACAGATGAAGAAAAGACTTCTGTTTATAACGCAGAACTTACAGAAGAAAAGAAAGCTGCAATTTTTACAGAAATCTTTACAGACAAACGTACAAATGGAAAAGTTGTAGAGCTTTTGAATGACGAAGAAAAAGAAGCTGTATTCAACGCACTTCTTGTAACAAATACATCTGTTGATTTTGTAAAGGAAATTCTGGATAAAGATGGAAACGAAGAACTTCGAGCTTCGATTAAAGATTATCTTGTTTCTGAACTTACACAGGAAGAACTGTCGGAACTTCTGAGCGATCTTACTAAAAACTCAATTTTTGAAACCATACTATCAGGTAAAAGTGCTTCAGAACTTCTTGAAAAACTGAGTACTGAAAAGAAAGCAGAAATTCTTAATCTGCTCCTGACAGATGAAGAAAAGGAATCCGTATATTCTGAAAAACTTTCAGATGAAGAAAAGGCACGGATATTTACTGAACTTCTTTCTGATAAACGGACAGAAGGAACTTTCCTTTCGCTTCTTACAGATGAAGAAAAGAATGCAGTTTATAACGCAGTACTTACAGAAGAAAAGAAAGCAGAAATTTTTACAGAAATTTTTACAGATAAACGTACAAATGGAAAAGTTGTAGAGCTTTTGAATGACGAAGAAAAAGAAGCCGTGTTCAACGCTCTTCTTGTAACAAATACATCTGTTGATTTTGTAAAAGAAATTCTGGATAAAGACGGAAACGAAGAGCTTCGTGCTTCAATAAAGGATTACCTTGTTTCTGAACTTACTCAGGAAGAACTTCAAGCCCTTCTTGATGCAAAAGATACAACAGCTCCGGCAAGCGTTACAAACCTTACAGCAGAAAACAGGGATGCCAGTGTTTATCTTTCATGGACAGATGCAGAAGACACAGACGTGCTTGCGTATGAAATAACCTATACAAGTGGGGTTTCATCCCGTTCAGTAAGTTTTGAGCAGAACAGTCTGGTTATCCCTCAAGGAAACGGAAAGGCTTTTATTCCAGGCCTTACAAACGGAAGAACTTACACTTTCTCTGTAAGAACAGTGGATACAACAGGAAACAAAAGTGAAGCCGCTACAGTAAGTTGTGAAGTAAAAAAATACAGAGATTTGGTTTTTGAATATAACAAGTATGGTGTTTTATATAGCACACAAGGGTCATTGTATGATTATTTTGGCTATGAAGGGGAAATAATAAAAGGAGATAAAATTACTATAAGCATTAATGGGTATGCTATGCAGGATTTGTACTCTTTGGGATTCGTGTTTGCAGCAAATGCTGAAGAGGAAGGTGGCTGGTGGGGTGAATTAGCAAAAACTACCGATTATGAAGATGAATATTTTGTTTTGGACCTGATAAAAGAAGGTTCATATTTCTCTTTCACAAAAACACTGGAAGTTAAAAAAGTTGCAAAAACCAGAAATCTGGATCAAATTGTAATGCAAATAAAAACGAAACTTGCAGAAAATGAATCGGACGAAGAACACAGAGACTCTATTGAGTTAAAAGCCGCATTTACATTTACAGTAGATAAGAGCCAGAGAATTTCTCCTGTTACTGTTACTTATAATCCAAATAAAGGAACTGCTGATAAAACATCAGAACAATTATATCCTGGTCAGTGTTTATTATTTCCTTCAGTAAAAAATGAAAATATGTATGTTGAATGGAAAGATGAAAATGGAGATCTTGCTGTTTATGCTCCGGATCATGATTGTGTTGTTACAGCTGAGTGGAAAGACAAGCTGGACCTTATGGATAAAGGTACAGAAAATAAGTGGTGGGATGAGGCTCAAGTTCAGATTTCAAATGCAGTTCTTGAGCAATACAAGGATTCAGTTTTATGTTTGGAGGTCACTCATACCCAAATTGAAACGGAATCCTGGGGCTGGCCATCTTTGACTGTCTGGGATGGAGACTGGACAAATTTAAGGAGCTTTAAAAATTCTGATGGACAAATAACTTATAAGATTAAAGTATCTGAAATATATGAAAATCATCCATCTTTATTATATGTTTTCTTGTACAGAGTTAGTGAGGAAAAAGGTTTTAGTGATGTAAAATTATATCTTGAAATGCCATCAAAAATAACTTATGTTCTTGATGGCGGAACAATGGATGTTACAAGTGAAAGTTTACCAGCCGGGAATGAAATAACCCGGGAACCTGATAAAGAGGGATTTATGTTTAAAGGCTGGTATGATGAGGATGATAATCCAGTGACAACTGTTCCGTCAGAGGACTGTACACTTTACGCAAAATGGGAATCCATAGTTAAAGTTACTTATGTTTTTGAATCTAGGATTGTAAGGGAAGAAAATTCTTACGTAGGTAATATTTGTAATTATAAGCATAAGATACGTATACGCTATGAAGATTTAGTTTTTGATTCCTATTATCTGGATTCAGAATATTCAATTCCTTTTAATGGAGTTGTTACTGGAGATATGACGGTTTATATAAAAGGACCTTTAACACCAGATTTAAGTCCTGCAGGGAATGATGTATCAAAATACACAATTGTTGAGGCAAGCAGTTCCGAAGGAAATTTTTCGCTTATGCCATATTATTACTATTTAGAAGCAAATAAGACATATGTCGTTGAAATAATTAATGCAAATGTTAGATCAAGTCTTATTCCCGGAGTTACATCTCAATATATATTTGTAGTTAATATTCAAGAAGGGATAGGTAATGGTACATTAGATCGTGATTTACAATATACAGCACCAAATTCTGGTATTTATAGAATCGATTTCGATACTAAGGACAGTACTTTTGTAAAATGTGCTTTCCATATTTATGAGTATGAGGACCAAACTAATGAAACTGGACATAGTTCTGGTACTTCAACAAATGAAAATAGTCCTTTAGATCCAAATGAAACTGTAGATAGTAATACTTCGACTGAAGCGGGAGAAAGTAATACTCCAACAGAAAGTATAAAAAACTAAAAGGAAGCTGCAGATGCAGAAATTATTCTGCATCTGTTTTTTTTTCAATAATTTCCTTATAAAAAAATAACCGCCACATAAGCCGCATATACCTTTATAGTGCTTTCAATAATCTGATTTCATCAGGACATAAAAAAGGATTTTACAAATAAAAAGGGTGGGTTTATAATAATCTTATATGAACGTGTTCATAAAAAAGGGTAATACTAATGCCTAAAGTTATTGAAAACGTAAAAGAAAAACTCATCGAACAGGCAAAAAAACAGGTTCTCGAAAACGGCTATTCAGCCACTTCAATACGTTCTGTTGCCAGAGCCTGCGGTATTGCAATCGGTACAGTTTATAATTATTTCCCATCAAAGGACATGATGATTGCTTCCTTTATGTCCGAAGACTGGTTCCTTGCTGTCGATTCAATGAAATGCCGTTCACAGAACCAGCAGGATCCGCTTAAGGTTCTGGAAATAATCCACCAGGAATTATGCCGCTTCATTCAGACATATGAATGTATTTTCAGAGACCCTGAATCCAAAGCAAGTTTTAACAGTTTCGGTTCGGGGAAACATTCTGTTTTGATTAATCAGCTTACAGAAATTATAAAGCCTTCTTGTCAAAAAACAGCAAAAGATAAAAGTCTTGATATATCGGAATTTATAATTGAAACCTTATTAATGTGGATAATGCAGCAGAGAGATTTTGCTGACTATATAAAAATCGTTGGTTTATTATTTACCTGAGGAGGAAAAAATAAATGAGTAGTTTTGAAAACTTACGTATCGTAGATAACTTCTATCAGACATCGCTGTTCTTTCCAATGCCTACAGTTATCGTCAGTACTTTGTGTGAAGATGGTTCCACATCTTTAGGCCCTTATTCGCTGGTTCAGCCTTATTACATTGCTGGAAAAGAATTCTATGCAATGCTTCTGAACTGCCGCAACTCTTCCAATACAGCACAACACATTCTTACAAACGGGAAGTGTACTCTCAACTTCATTCCCGATGATCCGAAACTTTTCAAGGAAGCTGTAAAACTCAGCTGGCCTGGAGATACACCTGAAGACAAAATGCCTAAGTGTAACTTCAAAATGGAAACTTCACTCCTTGAAGAAGAAACAGGGGAGAAAAGACCTATGGTTCTTACCGATGCAATTCAGGCAATTGAATGTACATGGGTACGCGAACTGGATCATGCAGAAGACTGTAAGCCAGGATGTACAACAGGATACGAAGGTCCATACCATGACTTCAACGGTATCACTTCAAAATTCGGTGCTACCTTTATTTTGAAAATCGACAGAATCATCATGAAGAAAAAGTATGCCGATGCAATCATTAATGGTGTTCGTGCAAAAGACTTCCCTCCATTACCAATCGATTACGGTTACCGTGACAGCAAGAACTTCTGGTTCCATAAAAAAACGAAAATGCGTGCTGAACTTCTTCCAATCAGAAAGCAGAGTCTTGAATCAGTACGCTATGCAGCTGACCGCGCAGATGACAAAGTAAAATTCACTGATGATGCACTTGAAACAATTCTTAATGTACCCCGTGTATTCCTCCCTGTTGTTCTCAAAGGCTGCGTTACCTGGGCAAAAGAAAATAATGTAGATCTTGTTACTGCTGAACACATGAAAATTATCAACGACAAGCGTGCAAAAGAAAAACAGAAAAAGTAATTTATAAAAATAAATGAAGTTTAAAAACAAAAAGAGGGTAGTATGAAAGAATATTCAATTGGAATGGCTCTGTTTGATTTGGTCCCTGTAATCCTTTTTACAATTGGATCTGTTATCTTACAGAGAGAATTTTACGAAAGGATGACAAAGGGACCGTTTGCGCTTTTTGCTGCAGGTACTATTGATATCGCTGCTGCAGGCTTCTGTAAGGCTTTGTATAAATTCCTTTATGCAACAGGTATCTGTGATTTTAACTGCTTAAGTGTAATGTTCTTCCCGTTTCAATCCATAGGATTTTTGCTTGCCGGTATTTCCATGATTTCACTCTTAAGGAAAAAAACTGGAATGGTGACAAAGGTTTATTCGGTGGCACCGGTGGCTCCTGTTCTCTGGAAAGGGACATTTCTGTTTGTAGGATTAATGGTAGGTGGTCTTGGTTTAATGGATTTCACACTCATTAAACTTTGTATTGAAGATAAAAAGAAGAAAATAATTCCGCTGTTTATTATTTCCTTTATCTGCAGTCTTGCAATGGGTTATCTTTCATCGAAGGATTTCAGTAAAAATTCCATGAACTGGATAGCAGAAATAATAAACAGCGCAGGACAATGTGCTTTTATGTTAGGCGCAATGTTTTTTCATAAAAAAGAAACTGTAGAAAACAAAGAGGTAAAAGAATGAAAGTATTATTAGCCGGAGCCTTCGGTCATTTAGGTTCAGATGTTTTAAAATCACTTGTTGATGCCGGTCACGATGTAATTGCAGCTGATGCAGTAGTAAGAGACCTGGATTTTGGTGGATTTACTCCATTGAAAATTGATATGACAAACAAAGAAGCCATGAAAGGTATCTGTGATGGAGTTGAAGTTGTAATCACAACAGTTGGATTAACAAAGGCCAGCGAAACTGTTACTCCAATGGACATCGACTATGGTGCCAACAAAAATCTTCTGGATGAAGCACTTGCTGCAGGTGTAAAAAACTTTTCTTACATTTCTGTTTTGAAAGCAGATAAAGGAGCCTTCATTCCAATGCTTGGTGCAAAGACAAAACTGGAAGAAGCTCTGAGAGCATCTGGAATCACTTACACAATCTTCCGTCCGACAGGATATTTTTACGATACAGCTCACATTTTCCAGCCAAAGGTTGAAGCCGGAAAAGTAACTCTGCTTAAAACAAAAGTTCCTGTTCGCTGCAACGTAATCGACACCCGCGATTTCGCAGATTACATCGTCCAGCATATGGCAGATGAAAACAAGGAATACAACGTTGGTGGAAAAGAAATCTACACTTACGAAGAAATTGCAAAAATGTTCTTTGCAGCAGCAGGGAAGAAACCAAAGATTTCTTATGCACCTCAGTTCCTTTTCAACATGATTATTAAAAAGGCTCCTGAATGGAAGAAGGGCGTAATCATGTTCGGAAAATGGACAATGACAGAAGACATGGTTGCTGATGTTGAATACGGTGACAGAAGCTTTGCTGCCTACATCAAGGAAATCTACGAAAAGGGACTCAAGTTCTAAATAGGGTGTTTAGCTCTAGAAGGAGAAATTATGTTAATTCCAAATGTTGTTGAAATGATTATTTTAACCGCAGTAAGTCTTGTTCTGTGCTGCATGGGTTTCAAAAGCTTTGTATGGTTCATGTCTATCGGATACGGACTTTCTACAGCCGGTATCGGTCTTACACTTCTGATTATGAGCCTTGTTTCAGGGAATGCAAATGTATTCTTTATCGCTGAATGTCTGCTTCTCATTATCTATGGATTCAGACTCGGAGGATTCCTTCTGATCCGCGAAATGAAGAATGAAAAATACCGGGCCAAGCTTGCAGAAGCAGGTGGAGCTGCAAAAGTTCCTGTATTTGTTTCAGTTGTAATCTGGATTTTCTGCGGAGTTCTTTACATCTTCCAGACAAGTCCTGCAATTTACCGTCTGCAGAACGGACTTGCAGTTGAACCAAATGTAGCTCAGTACATCGGACTTGCAATCAGTGTGCTGGGAATCGTTCTTGAATCAGTTGCAGACAAACAGAAAAGCGCACAGAAAAATGAAAATCCGAATCTTCCTGCAATGAAAGGTTTGTTCAAGATGTGCCGCTGTCCTAACTATTTCGGAGAAATCCTTTTCTGGACAGGTCTCTTCGTTTCAGGAATCGGTGCTGTTCAGGGAGTACAGTGGATCATTGCTGTAATCGGTTATGTAGGAATCGTATACATAATGTTTAGCGGTGCAAAACGACTGGAAACAAGACACATCAAAAATTACGGTTCAAATCCCGATTACAATGCCTATGCAGATAAAACACCTGTTTTAATTCCGCTTATTCCTTTGTATCATATGGTTACACCAGAAAGCATAAAGAAAGCTGAAGAAAAAAAGGCTGCAAAAAAAGAATAAATAAGTATGAGAGGTTTACAATGATTGAAAAGATTCTTGAAGAAATCAACAAAAAATATCCATTAAAAGAAAAGGATGTAGGAAAGTTTGCCAGCGCAAAAGTTTCTCCGATGAAATTTACTCTTAAGAGTTATGAAGCTGAAGGTTTGGGAAATGTTTCCGTAATGACAGGAAAAGCTCTTTTCGGACTTATGGTTATGGATACAATCGTTGTAAACCCATTCAATCGCGACATGGCATTGTTTTCTTACGACAGAATTCATGCCATGGGAAACGATACTTTGTTCCTGGAAGTTTACGACACACGTCTGAACAAAGATGAAGGTCCTGTTAATTCTCTTAAGGAAGTAACAAAGAAATACGAAGATATTCCTGAAGAACCTGTAGCTCCAAACTGGTACGATTCAATCAAGTGGGGCTGCAGCATCAAGAAAAAGGGCAAGAAAGATATTACTCCGCGTTTCGACGAGTTCACATTGGAGTATGTATCAAAATATCTTGAACTTTGTGGAACTGCTTCCATTTGTGATGTTGAAACCAAAAAAGCTGAAGCAAAAAAATATACAGACGGACTTATTTCAAATGGCGGTCCAAGTACAGATCAGTTCGTAAAAGCCTACGGTAAAGATTATGTAGAAGAACTCTACAGAGATCCATTCTTCGGGGTTTAGTTTTATACAAGGGAAAATACGGTTTATTTTCACACCTGTTTTATCTGGTTAATTCAGTTTATCCGGTATACCTGTATAAATCAGGATTGTTATAAAATTAAATAAAAAACAGTTTTTATTAAAATTGTTTTTAGATTGTATAATTTTTTAAACATATTTAATGAAAATAAACTGTGTTTTTATTATGATAATTTTTCTTCCTGCTAAGTTTTATTGATTGACCAGTAATAGCCCCAAAAGTAACATTGTTTGTAGACCTGAAACCGCAATTTATATGTTTTATTACCTTCTTATAATGTATGTTCTGTCTACCAAAGGGAAGAATTTTACTTTTTTTTAGCGAAAAGTTTTTATTTTCTATGAGTTAATTTTTCTCTCCTATCAACCTACTTAACCCTTAAACTCATCAGACTTTTTTATTAATTTGGTTTTCCATCAAATGGATTCCCATGTGCGCCTTCCTGTGCTCCGCCATTTGATGAGCTGCTCAAGGTATAAACATAAGAAGAACCTGTTGTTTTTATTCCGGCTGCTTTTGATATTCCGTTTTCTGTTTCAGGAAGTATTGTATATAATCCATTAAAAGATGAACCACCAGTAACAGTTGAATTAATAAAAACAGAATATGAAGTATCGGTTTTTATTTCTGGAGAAGAAATAATTGCAATGTAATTTGAACTCAGGTTTGCAAAAATGGTAGAATCAATTGTATAGGCAAAAACAGGATTGTCTGAGCTCTCACCAATCACCAATGTTTTGCCGGCAGTTCCTAAATAATTTCCGCTAAGGACGATAGTGCTTTGTGTCGTTACTGATGAAGTCGGTTTGGAATAATTATTTGTTCCAATCCCGATAAGTGTTCCACCTGTAATTGAAAAGGCATAATTATCGCAGTCAAATGCACATTCGGGAATAGTTGAAGTGAGGGCTACAATTGTTCCGCCCTCAATGGTAAGTGTCCCGTTGGAATCCAGAGCATCATTTCCCGATGAATAAAGGTATACATTCCCTCCCGAAACTTTCAGTGCGGCATAGCCGGATCTGCTTGCATTTATACAATCATCCGTAGTCTGAATATCCAGATTTCCGCCTTCAATAAATACGGCAACTTTTCCTTCAATTCCTTCGGGACTTAATTTTGTTTTTTCGCTGACTGTTACTCCGTCTGCGTCAGTAAAGTTATAAGTTGATTTTGATTCATCACAAGGAGTTCCTGTTGTTTTTATTTTTATATCGCCCCCTGTTATTTTTACAAAAGGATAAGGGTCATCTGTTGTTTCTGTAGTTTCAGCATCTTCGGAAATGTCCCATTTTGCAGAAATTGCTTTACTTACAGTTTCAATGTTTATTGAACCGCCTTTAATCAGAACAAAGCCTTCTCCGGCGTAAGAGGTGTCTTCCTCCCCTTCAACAATGATTCCACGGCTCTGGTTGTTTATATTTGTTCCGGTTCCTTTTATTGTGACAGTTCCATCATCCATAATAAAACCGTTTACACATTGAATGCCGTTTCTTCCCTGTGATTTTATATTCCATTCCCCACAAAAAATACGAATGTAATCCTTTGAGTAAATTCCATGTTTGTAGTTTTCATTTAGAGTTAAAGAACCTGAACCTGAAAGGATAAGTGGCCCTTTTGAATAAATCGTGGCCTTTGTATCAAGTCCTTCCCTGACAGGGTTTTTGCTTATAGTACAGCTAACTGAATTTCCATCATCATCGATGTAAGTGTCGGTTGAAACAGATGAATATTCTTTTCCATAGCCATAACCATAACTTCGTCCGTCAGTAATTGAACTGTTTCCTTCTATCTGAAGATAAACTTTAGCTTTTTTGGAATAATTGATGGCAGGATAATTCCCGCTGGAAAGAATGTTTACATTATTAATCAAGATTCCCGTTTCCACTTCTTTTTTGTTTTCAAGATTGAGGTGTATCTGTTCAGAAGCCCCGCTTACAATTACTTGAAGAGTTTCACTTGATTTTGAAGAGTTGATCAAGATTTCTTTTGTGGAAATATTATAGGAAGCCGTTATCTTTTTTCCGTCAGAATCTGATAAAACTGTCTGATTATCAGCGGAAAGAGAAAACCAGCTGGAATTATCACTACTGGCCGAAATATCAGTTAAATTGATATAAAGTTTATTTGTAAATGGTATGGATGCCGAATCATCGGTTGTTATATTTCTTGAACTTTCGTTTGCAAAATATGTGGAAGTTCCGGACGGTTCCTGGTTATTCTGGTCGTTTCCGGGAAAATTATTCTGCGTTCCGAAACCAGTTCCAAAATTACAAGCTGTGAATACCGAAATAAGGATAATAGTTAAGAACTGGAATAAATGAAAAATCACTTTTTTCATGTTTTGATCCTGCCTTTTAAATGATTTTAGGATTTGATTAATCTGAAATAATAATAACAGAGGATATTTCTATGTTACTCAAATAATTAATAATTTTTCATTTAAAAGTTTAACTTTACCCGGAAATTCTGAAAAAAAAGCTTCTTTTAGAATTTCCGGGTCAAGAAAAAGGTTTATTACCAGATTCCTAATCTCTAAAGCCTAAAACTTTTTTTTAAGCACCAGAATATTCTTCCGGTTAAATTCCGTCACTTCATCGTTCCCTGTGTAATGTTCCAGGACATACTCTCTCATATCATCCGGGTTTTCCATATCGATGCAGTCGCGGACAATTTCTGAAAAGCGGATCATATTCTGTTCTGTTTCTTCCCGATCTAAGGGTGCATGGCCCAGAACATAAAGGGCCTCTTCCACTTCGGAAATAATCATTCCGGTGTGAAAGCCTTCCATGTTATGTTTTCTGAAAAACTCATCGGAATGACACCAGATAGAAACCGTTTCCTTTTCTTTCAGAATCGGGACGAATCTGTCATCGATGAGTGTAATATAACCACCCCTTCTGCTGTCGGTGAAATCAAATGCGCCTGTATTAAAAAGTCCGTAACTGATTCCATGGCCCAGCATAAGGATTCTGTCGTGAGCGCTGATTAAATCCATAAGATTACTTACACTTCCCGAAAAGGTATTCAGTATAGTCCAGTCTTCTTTATGGTTTTCATAAACGATTTTCAAAAAATCGGTACTTCTGTCATCCGGATGAATGACTAATGTTTTTTTCATGTTCTAATCTCCTATGCGCAGAACCCTATTCTTGCAGCAGTTTCACTTTTGATTTTTTCCTGATTACAGATTTCCTTGATCTCATCAAACTCAGATACCTTTCCAGTTATTACTTCATTCATAATCATCTTTCTGGAAATATTATCTATCTCTCCCCCAGAAAAAGTAAAAGTTCTTGCCAAATCATAGGCCTGTTTATCATCCAGCTGTTTGAGTTTGGATTTCCAGATTCTTACTGACATATCTGTTTCAGGTTTTTCAAATCGGATTTTAAACAGAAAACGACGTTCAAAAGCGGAATCAAAATTTTCAACAAGATTCGTAGTGGCAAACATTATTCCTTTAAAAGTTTCCAGGTTTTCAAGAATAATGTTCTGAATGGCATTCTCAGTCTGGGCTACATTTGAAGATTCAACGCTTTTCCGTTTAGAAATAATAGCATCCGCTTCATTAAAAAGAAGAATAGGACATGGTTCATTATTATTCATTGCTTCCTTCATCTGATTTTCGTAGTCCAGGAATACTCTTTTAATAAGTTTTTCGCTTTCTCCAAACCAACAGGATTTTGTTTCGCTGATTTCTACTTTCATTACATTACGGCCAGTTTTTCGTGCAATTTGAAGGACACTCTCTGTCTTTCCGGTTCCCGGGTCTCCGTAAAATAACGCACATACTCCAGTTCCCAGATTATAAGAATCCAAGCGTTTCTGAAGTTCAATAAAATTCTTCGAATCCAATGAATCTGAAAGGCGCTCAAGCTGGTTTCCGGTATCCATTGAAAAGAACAGTTCTTTTTCAAGAATGGAATCAGAATTAATAAGGTCACTATTCCGTCTTTTTTTTGTGAAACGGGATGCTTCATCCGTAAAAAACAAATTAATTCCTTTATCAGTAACTGAAACCATAATATCGTCAATCAAAGACTCTTTGTGAATTGAAATAAGGCCCTTGCTTTCAAGAGATTTGCATCCTGAAAGTTTTTGTATAGCTGGTTTCCAGTTTTCAAAATATTTTGAAAGAATTTCCTTTGTAGTTACTTCATAATTGAAATATTCTTTTGCTGCACACAGTATATAAAAGAAACCTCTTTCGGAGCTCGAACGGATTTTCTGATGAATTTCCGAAATAAAACTACATTTTGGAACAGAGGCCTCCCATTCAAGAACCTTTTCTGCAAGATTATAAATCCTAATGTCCCTGGAATTATTTATTTTCTGTGTAAACAGATCCCTGATTTCCGCTTCAGAATATTTTTTTTCTTCAATTATTCTATTTTTAAGAATCAGATCTAATACCTTTTCATTTATTGCAATTTCTGAAAAAAAGAAACGAAAAATAGCATTTTCAGTGCGCCGATTAAGTAAAACGATATACCCCTTAGTGTTCAATTTGCTGAAATTCTCTTTATACCTCAGCAGCTCTTTTTTAGATAAACCAAGAATTCTCGAAACGGCTGTCAAATCATTCGGGAAATATCCCGTAGCTTGAGTTTCAATCGTTATTTCTAAATCCAGATTCATCTTAAAAATGGTACAAAACAAAACGAGATCTATATTTTCAAGTGGAATAGCCTTTTGAAGTCTATTTATTTTCTTAAGCGCAGGTTTAATTTTATCCTCTTCCAGTCTGCACCCTTTTGTAATCTCAGCAATAGAAATGATTTCATCAAGCATTGAAAAATTGATTTTTTTATCCTTCATAAGTTTCCTCCAGTTGCAAGTTTGTCTTCATTTCTCTTCGCCCGCCTCAAAAAACAAACACTTCCCGTGTTCCATAACCTCGCACATTTTCACAGTGCGGTCAGTCCCAGCAAGTTCCTCAAAATATTTTTTGCAGTAACCATAACCATAACTGATACCATAATTTTTACATTCCCTGCACTGCCCTTCATAAGAAGCTTTCATTACTTTATCTGAGTCCTCCATTTTGGGCAGGCGGAAAGCTTTTCCCAGATCCTGGGTCCAGGGAGCTTTTGCTCCGTTATCGGATTCCCACTGGTCACAGACAAATTCAATGCTTTTTTGAGTGCGGAGTTTCTGCACCTCACAGAAAGAAGTTCCTGCCCCCAGGTGAAAAGCCACCTGGCGGTTTTTGCAGTTAAGACATGAGTGTTGTGGAGTTTCGTCCACATAGTGATAATTTTCCGGAACCATTTCGGTTACCTCCTTTTAGCTCTGCCGCAGACTGCGGCTTATTTTTCAGCCCGGCAAGTGGGAATAAATCGGGCTGTGATTTTTTTATTTATCTTTCAGATAATCCAGGCCTGCACGGTGTTTTGAAAGAAACCGCTTAATCTATCTGGAGCTTTCAATCTTTTTCAGATCCGCTGCCCTTTCTTCCTCTGAACAGCACAGCATCATTCTGACTGCAGTTTCCATAGCTGAAATGTACTCAGATGAAAATCTCATCCTTGGATTAAATTTTGCTTTCAGACTTGGATCCAGTGAATAATCACTCCGAAGAACCTCAATAAGTCTTTCATATGTGGTATTCAGCTGGCAGTCCTCAATAAAGAACTCACTCCAGGCTTTGAAAAGTTCAGCAACCTCAGTGCCTTTGGAATTCAAATCCTCCAGGGTTATTACTTTTTCGTCCAGGGCACTAGTAAACAGTTTCAGTGGCTCTTCATGTTTGGTTCCTTCCATTCCGCCCCAGCCGAATTCCGGAAACTGATAGCGGCTTCGGTATTTTGTGTATTCCCCAGGTCGTTTGGCAAAATGTCTATCGAGTCCGTAAAAATATGTGAACACAGCCTGATGAAAAACTGTCATTACAAAAAGACTTGAAATAAAGTCGAAGTGTTTTTCTTTCGGCATGGTTTCAAGAACCCGTTTCACAGCTTCCCAGGTAAAGCGGGTTGTCCATTCATCCATGTTTCCGCGGATTTCTTCCGGTTTGTTTACAGGCAGTTTGCTGATTTCTGCGATAATTTCTTTGATCTTTTCGTTTGTGTACTTTCCCATGTTTTTCTCCTTTCTATTGTTTCTCTTTTCGTTTCCCTGAAAATTTCCGATTTTTTCAGGCCTGATTAATTGTTTAATTTCATCCATGATGAAATCCAAAGCTCTTTCTGCACAATGAATCTCTGCTTTTACTTTACCTTCCTCAAAATCAGAAAACCTGACTCTTGTAGTTCTGCATTCAGCATTAAGCTCTTCAGCGGTTTTAGAAGTTTCAAGCAGAATGGTTTTATTTATGGGTTTAATTCCCATGAGGTCCATAGGCCTCTCGCCACTTCCACATTCCCTGTAATCAAATTTCTCTGGAAGCTTGAAGCGCTCGAACAAAAGTTCCACTAAAATAATCCTATCCATCATAAAAAGCTGAAATGCATCCTTTTCATAATTCCAGCCCCAGAGGTACCACTTGTTTCCGCTGCACACTACCTGGTAAGGAGCAACCTTTCCAACTCCATGACGATGACTGTATTTACTCACTGGCCAGTCATAATCAAAATTAATACAACGGTGTTCTTTAATGGCTTTTTCAATCTGATTCCAGGTTCCCTCTTCAACTCCACCACGGGAATCCCCAAGAATTATATAATGCTGATTTACATTCCAGTCGAGTTTTACGGTTTCTGAAGAATCATAATCCACAAAATCTCCATAAGGGTCATATGGCCGGTCCAAAGGATTCTTTAGGGTTGTTATTTTAATGAGATCAATAACCGACTGAAAACTTTCATACATCGGGTTTCCTTTCAGTTTCTTTACATAATCCTCGAAGAATGAAATACTTTCCATCTGTTTTTCAGTAAGGAGATAAACTGGCAGCCTGAAAGTTCTGGTCGCATAACAATAACCACCCTTCTCTTTATCAAAGATGATTGGCGCATTAAGTTCGAATTTCATCCTTTCAATTATTCTGTAAATAGTTGCCCTGGAAGCCTTTTCCATTCCTTCATCTTTTAAAAGGTAATCAAGATTCGGATAAACCCCAGAAGCCAGCAACTGATCCAGGCGGATAATCCTTTTGAACATATTGAATGCATTTCTGTCTGATTTTTCTGTTTTATTTTCTTCGGTTTTTGCCATCTTTAATATCCTCCGTCTCTTTATTAGGCCATTATTTCAATATTGCAGTCTCATGGACTGCGACTCACTTGACGATTTTCGAATTAAATTCATAAAAAGCCTCTTCCATTTCCCGGTTTTTCAAATCTGTCTTGAACCGGTTCTTTCGGACTTTAGGAACTCTCCAGTTACAGCAGCACCCCTTCTTCATGCAGGGAAGCCAGTTAACATGACCACCGTTTCTGCGATGGTCCTTTCCGCTGAAAATTGATTTTTCAAGTGACATAATGCCTCCTTTTTAGCTGTTTTCACGTCCCGCAATAGGAATAAATCGGACAATAAAAAAACAACTCATTGTTGTTTATTATTTATTGATGAAAGTCTCACGGAGTAAGATTGCTGTGCAGATTTTCTCAATAAATTTAAATTTTTACTGATTAAAACCTGCCAAGCAGACGGCCGTCAGAAAGACCAGCCAAAAGAAGGACGAAAGCAGAATGCTTCCATTTGTTCCGTTTTAGCAATTCGGTCCGGAGCGTTGGACCAAGCCTGCAAGTAGGTTAAATCAGCTTATAATTAGAATATACTTATAAAAATTGAATTCGTGGGAATTTTTTTAGAAATTTTTTAACTCGAAACTTGAAGTTTTAGGACAAAACTTAATATCTTTATTACAACAAGCTCATTTTTCATTCTTTGTAATTATCAGGTGGCAATCCGGAACTTCTCCCCATCAATACAACGGACACGATGAATGAAAAAACTATTTCGGTTTGACTGTTCATCATCCTTTTCAGTTGTTAATTCCAAAGGAATATACTGAAAAAAACATCAGCCGATAAAAAAGATGGAAGAAAAATACCTATCTCACTTAGAAGATGCGCATACAACTCGGAAATCAATTTTTTTTTCATACTGAAAAGACGGTACAGAACTTTTGTAACCAACCTTACAACGATAATCACGACCATCATAAATGCCACTATAAATACTTCGAAGACTGTCATAATTACCTGGCTCATATATCCTCTCCCAAAGGTTACCGCTCATATCGTAGAGCCCATAACCGTTTGGTTTCTTCTGTGCAACAGAATGTGGTTTCCCATCACTGTTATTCTCAAACCAGCCTACATCATCAAGATCATCACTGTCTGCATATTTATAAGTTTGTCCGCCTTTTGCTGCATAAATCCATTCTTCTTCGGTTGGAATCCGAAAACCGTTAGCTTCTTTTTTTTGTGTTATTTCTCCTCTTGTTGTATATGACTTATGAGGAATATAGTCCCACTGTGTAACATCAGATATTCCGTTTATGGAATATACTGGGTCTAAACCTAACATTTCACTCAATTGATTACAGAATGTCATTGCATCATACCAGTTAATGTTTTCTACAGGAAGTTTTTTCGTCCCACCCTTCTGGAAGTTCAAAAGATTCCCCATTTTCCTCTTCATAAAATTCGTTGTCTGAACAAAAATAACTTGGATTAATTCCCATTACAATTTCATACAAACCTTGTGTTACTTCAGTCTTTAACATATAAATATTTATTCCTGGTATTTTAACCATATTTTCATTTATCCATTCTTCATCAATAGACTGTCCAAAAGATTGTGTCAAATTTAGTTCGC
>DCHR01000004.1:0-24422 GCA_002315375.1 Treponema sp. UBA1747
ACCGTTCATTCATGAAAGTTCAGAATATTATCCGTGAAGAACTGGACAGAGCAGGTCTTCTGGAAATGAAACCTACAGTAATCCAGCCCGGCGAACTCTGGAAGGAATCTGGACGCTGGGAAACAATGGGACCTGAAATGCTCAAGGCTACAACCCGCGGCGGACAGGACATGATTGTTTCTCCAACAGCCGAAGAAGCCTTTACAGCCCTGATTCGCGACGGTCTTGATTCATACAAACAGCTTCCACTGATCCCTTACCAGATCAACACAAAATACCGTGATGAAATCCGCCCTCGCTACGGTGTAATGCGCGGACGCGAATTCACAATGATGGACGCTTACTCTTTTGACGCAGACAAGGAATCCCTGGATAACTCTTACAACACAGTTGCAGAAGCTTACCGCAAGATTTTCAAACGCCTTGGTCTTAAAACTATTTCCGTAAAAGCCGACACAGGAAACATGGGTGGTTCAGGTTCTGAAGAATTCATGATTGAATCTCCTGTTGGTGACGATACACTTATGCTCTGCGAATGCGGATACGCTGCAAACGTAGAAAAAGCTGCCTGCCGTCCAGACATTCCAACTGACGACAACGGAAATCCACAGGCAAAAACTGACCTGCCTGTTGAAGAAGTTGCAACTCCAAATGTTTTCTCTATTGAAGACATGGAAAAATTCTTCGGAACAACTTCAAAACGCTTTATCAAAGCCTTGATTTACCGCGTAATCAACTGTGGTCTGGACCTTTCAAATGCCAACGGTGGAAAAAACTTCAAACAGGTTACAGAAGGTAACTTCACATACTACCCGCTTTCATACGTATGTGTTCTTATCCGCGGCGACCTGGAAGTAAACGAAGCAAAACTGGCAGGACTTCTCAAATGTTCTGACCTGTGCCTGGCCGAAGGTGACGAAATTGTTCAGATGGCAAATGCTCCACACGGATTCGTTGGACCAATGACTCTGAACTGCCCTATTATCCAGGACCTTTCTGTTGTTGATATGCACGACGCTTTTGCAGGTGCCGGAAAAGAAGGATTCCACATCAAGCACGTAGAACCTTCACGCGACTACACTCCATTTATGACTGGCGATGTTCGTACAGCAATGATTGGAGACGCCTGTCCTGACTGTGGAAAACCTTTCTACAGCAAAAAAGGAAACGAACTTGGTCACATCTTCAAACTGGGTGACAAATATACAAAAGCCATGAACGTAACTTACCTCGACCAGAGCGGAAAACCAGTTGTTCCACTTATGGGATGTTACGGAATCGGTGTAGACCGTACACTGGCTTCAATCATTGAAACTTACCACGACGAAAAGGGAATCATGTTCCCTATGTCTACAGCACCTTACCAGGTTGCAGTTGTTCCTATCGCTTACAAAGACAAGATGAAGGAAGCAGCCGACCAGCTTTACGAAGAACTTTCAAAACTTGGTGTTGAAGTTCTGCTGGATGACAGAAATGAACGTCCTGGCGTAAAATTCAACGATGCTGACCTTATCGGATTCCCTGTTCGCGTTGTTGTTGGTGATAAAAACCTTCCAAACGTTGAAATCAAACTCCGTAACAAAGCAGAAGCTGAACTTGTTCCTTTAACAGAAGCTGCTGCAAAAATTGCAGAAGTTGTAAAAGCAGAATTAGATAAACTGAACAACTAAAAACTGCGTTAGCGGGCGTAAGGGCGCGAAGCGGCCACCGCAAGGTGGCTGCAACCCTGAAGCACGCGACCCGAACGCAGTGAGGGGAACGCCCAAATGAAAAAAATCCTTTCCTTATTAATCCTTTCTTTTTTATTTATTCCGGTTTTCGCGTTACCAGGTTTTACTCCCTATCTTCCTGATAATTCCGGAGATTATGTTTTTTACCGTGACAATTCTTTTGAAAGAGAAAGTTATCTGGGAATTCTGACTTACGATGAAGAAACATATCAGATGCGTTATTTCGCACCGACAGATAAAGTTAATTTTCTTCCTGAAAAAAACATCCAGATTCTTTTCACTGTAAACAAAGACAAAGATTACCTGGAATTAACCGGAGAAAAAATTATCACTGCCATTACTCCGAACACGGAAGACGTTGAAATCGTAAATTACATGCATGACATGTTCTATGAATTAAACAGCCGCCGTATAAAAGCAGATCCAGTTATTCCTGCAGCATCTGAGTATGTAAGCAACAAAAGTTTCTGGGATAATGGAATTTCGGTTGATACTGATTTTGCTCAGTTCGGCGGAAAAGTTTCTATGGTTTATGATGTAATGGTTCCGCTTTTCAACCTGAAAAAAATTGAAGACGCCGAAGGAAACAGTATTTTTGCTCTGGTAACTTTTGGTACTCTTGCTTCATCCCTTGATTCGTCTTTTGACGATTTTAACGGCACCACTTCCAGACTCATAAAAAAGGAAGCCGGTGTAACTTTGGACCGGAAAGCTGAAGCTAATATTTATGAATATGGAAACATGAAAATCAAGCTGGATAAAAACTGGAGTCAGACAATGGAAAACCTCTGGCTTCTGGGGGATTCAGCTTTAGTATCTGCAAGCATGATTCCATCTTATGAAAAACTTGCAGACCGCTTTGATGACTTTGTAATCAGACGCCTGCTTATGAGTTCTCAGGATTCATTTATCGAAGTTCCCGGAATTTTGATTAAGGAAGAAAAAAACGGATATTCAATTACTTCGAATATTTACCAGCAGAAAACTGACAACACCGTGAAGAACTTCAAGATTCTTAGAAAGAATAAGGACGGTTCTTTTAATCTGATTCTGATTACGGTTTTCCAGAAAGATTATCTGGCAAACAAAAAATATTTTGATGATCTGATTGCAAAAAACAAATAAAAAAAAGGTGCCCGCGGGCACCTTTTTTCATGTTTAATGACCGGAAGCTTACAGACTGTTTCTTCCAAGAGGAGTTCCTATCCAGACTCCGTCACTTCCCAGATATTCTTTTTTCTGACCGTTGATCAGGAACTGAACCGATTTGACACTTGAAAATTCAGTGGCTGTATTTATTATCTGTTTAAGCTGACCAATATAACCTTCAATTCCATCCGGATTAAACTCAAAGGCTTCGTTGAAATTCAGGTTTGCAACTCCGTCTTTTACAGTGGCTCCGATTAATTTTGTTCCCTTTGGAATAAGTGTAGTACAGTTTTTTTCGGCTGCATTCTGGAAGGACGGACCTTCCAGAAGCTGATTGATTGCATTTGTTAATGGAGAATCTTTGCTTACTGCACGGCTAACTGTCTTGTAGTTTACAGAACCATCTGCATCAATCATTACGAAACAGACTTTCACATTTGTTGTTGCCGGCTGAGGTGCTGGTTTAACAGGTTCTGTTTTTTCTGCTTCAACGACTGCAGGTTTTTCTTCTTTTTTTTCTTCGACCTTTACTTCCTCTTTTGAAGGAGTTTTAGTTTCTTCTTTTACTGCCACAGGTTTCTGTTCAGTTTTCTTTTCTTCCTGAACTTTCAGAGTAACAGTTTCTTTTTTTGAAGAAGTTTCTTTTTTCTGAGTTTTTTCTGGCTCAGGTTTTTCTTCTTTTTCAATAATTGTTCCCTGAAGAATTCCTGCGCGGATCAGATTATTATGAATAGTTTCCCATTTAACGAGGAAGATGATTACGATAACAATAGCTACCAGGAGCCATATTGCAAGACCAATTCCGGTCTTTTTCTTTTTACTAGCCATAATTAAATTATCGGCCAAATTCCCATGTTTTTAACGGTAATTTATATGTTATTTAAAAAAAGTACATATAAATCAAACACTTCTATTACTAAGTAAAAAAAAGTTATCATAAAACAAATAACACTCCCGCAATAAACAATGGAGGCCTCCCGCGGGTCCCCGTCGCTCGCTTCGCTCGACTCCTTGCCCACGGTACTCCATTGTTTTTGCTCGCGTGTTATTTGCTTTGTATTTGCATAGTTTTTTTTACTTAAATTAATAATGTTTGATTTATATGTACGTTTAATTCAAACGTAGATTAATAAAAAATAAAAAACTTATGCGAGGGAACAACACGTGCAGTCTGTGGCATTTGCAGCGCGGCTGGATAGTTTCCTATCCGCGCTGCATATGCAGCGACGCTAGCTAGCGTTACTGACTGCCGTGATTGTGACCGGGAATAAGTTTTTTATTTTATAAGTAAATGAATGTTTGAATTAAACGTACATTTTTATTAAACAAACATTTAAATAAAAGGTATTATCAAATAAAATGATTCTATCTGGTAAATTTTAGGCGGTTTTTTATGTTTCAGCTGGCTGCAGTTTTTTCACCTGGTTTTGAAAAAGTAATTCCTCAAGTCTTAAATGATGTACTTCCTGATGCATACAATATGCAGGTTTCAAGCGGATTTGTCCGCTTTTGTACAGACAAAAACCCATTCAGAGCCGTTAATGCTGATTTTTTGAACAACAGCTTCCTGGTTTTACGGGAATGGAATGCCGCTGGGAAAAATCAAAAAAACAATCAGCCAGCGAAAACTACGGCTGCCACGGCGCCGGCCTTTGAAGTAATGGCAAATAAAATCCGCATTCCGGACAATCTGATTCCTGAAATCCAGAAACAGCATTACAAAACCTTCAGATTAAGGTTCAGTGCAGCAAATGTATTTACCTCGGTAAACAAAAATATAATGACAAATGTTGAACGGCAGATTTCCCAGCAGACAGGAATGAGACCTGACCGCCTTGGTGGAGATACTGAATTCTGGTTTTTGACCCGGACAGAAGGCTATGCCTGTTTTGCTCTCCGCATGACTAAAAAACAAAGTACAGAAAAATATCTGGAAAAAGGAGAACTTCGTCCTGAATTTGTTACTCTTCTGGCCGCCTTTGCTGATCCTGAAGGAATGCTGAAGAACGCTAAAAACCCGGTTATTCTGGATCCTTTTGCAGGACATGGCGGTATCGTAAAACAACTAAGACAGATGTATCCCAAAGCCACTGTCCTTGCTTCTGAAATTGATTCTGAGCTTTCTAAAAAACTGAAAAACTGCACCTGCTGTGACGCCACAAATCTTTCCCATATTCAGGACAACGCTGTGGATTGCGTAATTACTGATCCGCCATGGGGATTCTGGCAGGGTGACCTTCGTGATGACAGAAAGCTCCGTTTTCTTTATGACGACATGCTTAAGGAAATGTTCCGCGTAACAAAACCAGATTCTTCTGTCTGCATACTTACTGCAGCAAAAGAAGTTTTTGAAGCGGCTTTTGAAAAATCACCTTTCGCGGAAAAAGTGAGACAGGAAAAGGGGCAAAATGTTTCTGGTTCAGACATAAGAAATGATGTTCTTGTAAACGGAAAAAAAGCTGCTGTTTATGTCTTTAACAGATAATTAACATAAGTTCTATTTCTTATCGCATAATATTGCATACTAGAATATAATAATCTTTTATGAGCAACACTAAATCTTTATCAAAAGCCCTCTATATCCACAACGCAGACGGCTTTACTATTTCTCTTCCAAGAAAACTTTCACGGGGAGAAAATATTACAATCAAAGTATGCGGTGTAAACCTGAGCTATACAGGATTCCAGGTTTATCTTTCTTCCGGCCAGATCCAGATGTCTACTCCAAAATACACAGAATTTATGGCTGGCGGAGATACTTTCAAATACGGCGATTTTAATATTGAAATCAAAGCAACTGTAAAAAACTTCATAGACCAGAATCTTGAAAGTGCCGACAACATCACTTTCCTTATGCCAAAATACAGCCTGACAATGATGGAAGTTATCTTCACAGAAATTGCAGTTGTAATTGACGGTAATGAAACAAAGCTTGATTTATCTCAGGCTTCCTTCTGGGGAGACCCGAAAAAAGAATACGGTGACATCACATATACTAAAACCGATGAAAAAAACTACGATATCTATTCCCGCCCTTTCAACGTAAAAGACGAAACCTATGCCAGAATGATTTCAGAATCCCTTGTTTCAAAGGGAAACAACTGGCGTATGAAAAAAGTGATTGAAAAAATCCGCAAAGGTGAAGAGGTTTATTATTCATCTCTGGGAGGCTCAATTACTGAAGGCGGCGGACCTGCAAGTTTCCGTGACGGCTATGCTTACCAGTTCCACAAAAAGCTGCAGGCAAAATACAATCCGGGTGGAAACAACATTTTAATGAACCCATGCGGTCTTGGCGGAACAGGTTCGGCTGAAGGTCTTATGCGTTATCCTCAGAATGTAATTGAACGGGTTGGTCGTGCACCTGACCTTCTGATTATTGAATTTGCAGTAAATGATGAAGCCGGAACAGAAAATATCCGCGGCTTTGAACAGCTGATTCGCACGGCTCTTTCACAGAATCCTGAATGTGCTGTAATCGGTCTCTACTCTGCTGCTCCTTATGTTAACAGCCAGGTAGAAAAAATCCCTGTTGGAGAACATTACGGCATTCAGCAGGTCAGCATTCAGAATGCTGTAGACAACAACAATAATGAATTCGATACAGGAACAGATTCTGTTTTCTATGTGGATTACGTTCATCCTTCTACAATGGGGCACACAATCATGGCTGACTGTCTGATGAATCTGATAGATTCAATTGATTCAGATAAAGAAGACATTCCTTCAGAAATCCCTGCAGACTACAAGATAACTGATTCAAGCTTCTGCAACTTCAAACAGATTCTTCCGGCTTATGCTCCCGGATTCGATGGAAATCCTGGTGTAAAATTCCACGCAGGTAGTTTTACGGACCGTGACTTTGAACCACAGCACCCTGCCAACGACCTTATAAGCTATCCATACAACTGGATGAAACCAGGCCGCCAGCGGGAAGACATTAAAGATATTCCGGTGGAAAATGAAGCAATGCGCCTGGAACTCACCTGCAAAAACCTTCTGATTATCTATAAGGGAACCGGATGTGGAACTGCAGAAGTAATTATTGATGGCGTCGTAACAGACACTCTGAATGGAAATAAAGAAGGCTGGAATACAAGCAACTTCAAAAGCTTTATAAAAGAAAATATCGCCCGTCCACATGTTATTGAAATCCGTATGGCAAACGGTGACGAAGGCAAAGCTTTTACTATTGAAGCAATCGGATATTCCGACTAAAAGGTTTATTTGCGGTCCGGACCCGCATAACTGTCCGGAAAGGAAAACAACAAAATGAAAAAAACAACTTCGCTCACTGCTGCATTTCTTGCAGCAAGCCTTATGGCTTTCATGGCTTTGACCGGTTGTGCTTCTTCAGAAAAAAATACTCCTGCAGAGGAGCCTAAAGTTGAAGAAACAAAACCTGTTGAAGAAACCAAACCGGCTGCTCCTGCAAAGAGCACAAACCCGCTCAACATTTCTGATGAAACTTATGCTTTCATGATGGAAAAATCAATTGTTGAACAGGGAAACAATTTCCGCGTAAAAAAATTCCTGGAAAAAATCAGATCGGGAGAAATGGTTTACGTTGCCTGTATTGGGGGCTCTGTTACAGAAGGTGCAGGTCCTGCAAACTTCAAAGACGGATATGCTTACCAGTTCTCAAAAGCCCTGAGAGAAACATACTGCCCCGCCGGTGCCACAAATATAACTTTTGACGGAGCAGGTCTTTCTGGAACTTCAAGTCCTGTTGGCCTTGTTCGGTACGAACAGGATGTTGTAAATGTAATGGGACACACTCCTGATCTTCTGGTAATTGAATTTGCAGTAAATGACGGAAATGAACCAACAAAACAGAGAGCTTTTGAACAGCTTATCCGTAATGTTCTTGAAGCAAATAATGATGCCGTTGTAATTGCACTTTATTCAGCTGCAAAATATCCAAACACACAGACTCAGATGAAGATGGTTGCAACTCACTATTCTATTCCTCAGATCAGTGTTCAGGATGCAGTCAACAACCGTCAGGGTGCATTTACTGATGAACAGTATTACACCGACATCGTTCACCCTACAAAAGATGGTCATTCAATTATGAAGGATTGTCTGATGAACGTAATCGATATTGCAGACAAAGCAGAAGCCGATGAAGAAGTTCCTGTTCCTGCTGAATACAAAAAGCACCGCAACTTTGCCGGTTTCAAACAGATTCTTGAAGATAATGACGATGTAAAAATTTCAAGCGGAAGCTTCAACAGCAAAGACGGACAGACACAGGGGCTCAAGAAAACAAATAAAGGAGACTTCCCTAACAACTGGTACCATAAACCAGGAGCCGGAAACGAAGCTTTCTCAATGGATATTAACTGTAAAAACCTGATTCTGGTTTACAAAGATTTTGGAAGCTGGGCAGGTGTTAAAGGTGGAAAAGCAGATATCTATGTTGACGGTAAACTTGCAAAAACTGTAAACGGAAATACTGGAAGCGGCTGGAACAACTGTGTTGAAACAATTGTAATCGATACAGATGAAGCTGCACTCCATACAATTCTTATCAAAATGGCAGAAGGCGATGAAGACAAAGCCTTCACAATTTGTGGAATGGGTTATTCAAAATAAGTAATCTGAAATTCACCGGACTTTTTGAAGTCCAGTTTTTCATATAATCCTAAGGCCGGAAGATTCTTCTTTTTTACAAAGAGGACACACTTCCGGCCTGTTTTATTTATGCGCCGGCAAAGCGTAGAAAGCAGACAGAGAGAATACCCGTTTCTCCTGTAAAGCGGATCAGTATAAACTCCGCCAATCTGAACACAATTCCAGCCGATTGCATTTGAATTTACTTTGGATACAAATTTCCCGTCGCTTTCAATTGCAAATACTTTCTGATTTTTTAAAATCGATTTCAGATTGGAACGGACATAAAGCTCTGTTGTTTTTTTTCCGGGTGGAATCACTTCTTCTTTTAGATATTGATATTGAAGGTCATATAAATCTTCTGCGTGATCTGGTTTGCAGCAGACAATTTCTTCACCCATACAAAGCAATGAAGCCGGCGGTGGCAATGCATAATCATCTTCTTTCGTCATAAGAAAATATTCATTTGTATAATAGGCTTTCTGACCTTTTTTTTGAAACAAACTTACCAGAAGCTCCGAAGCCCTTTTTTCTCCGTCAACACAGGAAATCTTTCGGGTTGAGTCGGAGGAACAAAAACCACAGGTTTCCAGAAGCCAGAAGAAAGCCTTTTCAAATGCTTCATTTTCTTTTTGATAAAAGGGAAGACAATGTGTCACACTTAAATCCAGATGAACAACACCCCAGATATCTTCCGGTGAAAATCCATCCTTCGAATCAGACTCTTTCAAAAACACAAAAATATTTTTTTCTTCCCTACGTACAAGAGAGCATAAAGAAACACATAAATGTTCATATTTTTGAAGAAATTCCTGAATAAGGTCTGAATTGATGGTGTCTGCGGCCTGGACTCTCATATCTATATTTTACAGATAAAACAAAAACTGATAAACTATAAGATAGTCCGACGTGCAGTGGAGAGCTGCCGGAATCGGATACAATTTTAAAAAGGAACATTATATGTGCGGAATTGTTGGTTATGTTGGAAATAAAATGGCTGATCAGGTTCTTATCAACGGACTGAAAAAGCTTGAATATCGCGGTTATGATTCATCAGGAATTGCTGTTATGGACGGAGAAAATATTCTGGTTCGCAAAGCAAAAGGAGCTTTAAAATTCCTGGAAGAAATGATTGCAAAAGAAACTGTTCGCGGAAGTCTTGGAATCGGGCACACCCGCTGGGCCACTCACGGCGAACCAAATGATATCAATGCACATCCTCATACAAATAAATCAGGAACTATTGCTGTTGTTCACAACGGAATTATTGAAAACTATGCTGACCTTAAGGAATGGCTTCAGAGTCAGGGCTATGTTTTCAAAAGCCAGACAGATACAGAAGTAATTGCTCACCTTATGGACTACTACTACAAAAAGGACGGCGACCTTTTCCAGGCCCTGCTGGATACTCTTCCACGCCTGGAAGGTTCTTACGCACTGGGTGTAGTTTGCAAAGATTATCCTGACCGCCTGCTCTGTGCCCGCAAAGAAAGTCCTCTTGTTGTAGGACTTGGAAAAGGCGAAAACTTTATTGCATCCGATGTTCCTGCCCTGCTTGAACATACACGTGATGTTTACTACCTGGGCGAAAAAGAAATCGGTGTTCTTTACACAGACCATGTTGATCTGTACAACTTTGAAGGAATCAGAATCAGCAAGGAAGTAAGCCATGTTGAATGGGATATCGATGCCGCAGAAAAAAACGGATACCCACACTTCATGCTGAAAGAAATTCATGAACAGCCAAAAGCCCTTACAGATACAATGCGTCCCCGCATCGTAAAAGATGATTCCGGAAAACCTGTTGATGTAAACTTTGAAGAAATGAAAGCTGACAACGCATGGAAAACTGCAAAGCGCGTTGTAATCACTGCATGTGGTACTGCTTATCATGCCGGTGTTGTTGCAAAATATGCTTTTGAAAAACTGGCACGTTTGAACGTTGATGTTGATGTAGCTTCAGAATTCCGCTATCGCGACCCGATTCTGAACAAAGACGATATTTTCATCGTAATCAGCCAGTCAGGCGAAACTGCAGACACACTTATGGCAATGCGCCTGGCAAAAAAACAGGGACTGAAAGTAATTGCCATTACAAACGTTGTTGGTTCGACAGTTAGCCGCGAAGCTGACGAAGTAATCTACACCTGGGCTGGTCCTGAAATCGCAGTTGCTTCTACAAAAGCCTACACAACTCAGCTTATGTGCCTTTACCTTCTGGCAGTTAAAGCCGGTAAAGAGCGTGGTTTCCTTTCTGATGAAAAAGTAACTGAGATTCTTACAGAACTGGAAAGTGTTCCTGGAAAAGTTTCTGAAATCCTGGAAACAAAAGACAAGATCCACACTTTTGCTTCAAAGCAGTATCTTAAAGACAAGATTTTCTACATTGGCCGTCAGTTCGACAGCGCAACAAGTCTGGAGAGTGCCCTGAAACTGAAGGAAGTTTCTTACATGCATTCTGAAGCCTTTGCTGCCGGGGAACTGAAACACGGACCAATTGCCCTTATTGATACAAAAACTCTGGTTGTGGCTATTGCTTCTGAACCTGAACTTTATGATAAAATCGGATCAAACATCGTTGAGGTTCGCAGCCGCGGTGCTTCAACTCTGGTAATCACTCAGGACAATGGCGATGCCTTTGCCGGAAAGGTTGATGAAACCTTCCAGATTCCGATGATCTCGAATGTTCTGGCTTCCCTTACAACAGTTATCCCGGCCCAGCTTTTTGCCTACTACTGCGCAATACTGAAAGGCTATGATCCTGACAAACCAAGAAACCTGGCAAAATCAGTAACTGTAGAGTAAATCTGAATAAAACTGAACCTAAAAAACCGCTTTCAGCGAGTTTATGTCTGGCGCTCAAGTCCTGTGCTCGTCGCACTTCGTGCTTCCTCGTGCGGAATGAGCGCCATCCATAATTCGCTTAAGCGGTTTTTTTATTTATTTTTTATTCAACTTTATTCAAATCAAGACAGAATCAAATACCGCTACATAACCCTTTTTTTTCTTCGCGTTTCCACAAAAGGAATGGCATCGCAAAAGAGCATAAAAAAGCCGGCCTCCACAGAAGATTTTCTTCCAGAACAGCCGGCTATCTTATTACATTACATATTGTGTATTATGCATTGTATATTGTGAATTATCTTAGCCTACTTCCCCATTCACATAAGTGTGAGCAATGATGTTTTTACCGTCGCCCACAAGTTTCTTGCCTTCAATTTCAACGAAGCCGTCTTTTGTATAAAGTGGCAGGCTGAAGAACTTGTCTGCTTTTACGTAGCAGAATGTGTCTACATCAGCGGGAACTTCATATCCTTCCGGTTCCAGAATTGTTCCCACAGGAATGTCATCGGCAAAAAGAACTTCACAGGTTTCGTGTTCTTCGTCACCTGCCTGGCTTGCTGCAAGGAGCATTCCGTTTGAACGTACGCCGCGGAAGTTTGCAGGCTTCAGGTTGTAAACCAGAATAATGTTGTGATTCAACAGTTCTTCAGGTTTGTAATATGGAACGATTGAACTTACAATCTGACGTGGTTCTTCGTCGCCGCAATCCAGGCTCAGAATGTAGAGCATTGGTCCTTCCGGATGCTGTTCTACTTTCACGATCTTCGAAACCTTCAGTACAACGCGCAGGTTGAACTGTTCAAGGATTGGTAATTTATTGATTTCTTCAGGACTCATTATTTTCTCCTTTTTTAACGGGTAAGCTTTCTGTATACTGTGCGTTTTGGAACGCCTACATCTTCACCGAATTCTTTCATCTTCCATTCAGCATATTCAGACCAGTTTCCTTCGTAGAAGCGCACTGTTGAATTGTTTTCGAATGCCAGGATGTGTGTACAGATACGGTCCAGGAACCAGCGGTCATGGGAAACTACCATGGCACAACCGGCAAAGTCTTCAAGGGCGTCTTCCAGGGCGCGTACTGTCTGAACGTCCAGGTCGTTTGTAGGTTCGTCGAACAAAAGTACGTTTCCGCTTTCCTGAAGCATAAGTCCCAGGTTCAGGCGGTTTCTTTCACCACCGGAAAGAACTGCTACTTTTTTGTTCTGGTCGGCACTTCCAAAGTTGAACCAGCCACAGTATGCGTGAGCATTAACTTCGCGAACACCGCCTTCAAGAGGACGTCCCTTTTCATCTACTGCACCAAGCTTAATCAGGTCTGATCCGCCTGAAAGTGTTTCGTAGATTGTTTTGTTTTCATCAAGATTTGAACGGAGCTGGTCAACGTAAACCAGTTTTACTGTCTGACCGATTTTAATTGTACCTGCATCAGGAAGTTCGCCTGTTCCACCCATTCCTTTGTTGGCTTCTGTTTTTGAAGCGGCTTCTACAATCATTTTGAAGAGAGTTGTTTTACCGGCACCGTTAGGTCCGACAATACCAACAACAGCACCTGCTGGAATATGAACATCCAGGTTTTCAAAGAGCAGTTTGTCGCCGAAAGATTTTGTAAGTCCTTCAATATCGATTACCTGTCCGCCAAGACGTGGACCTGCAGGAATAGAAATCTGTGTGTCTTTCAGCTGGACTTTTCCGCCCTGAGACATAAGTTCGTTGTAGCGGGTAATGTGTTCCTTATGCTTTGCCTGGCGTCCTTTTGCGCCCATGTGAATCCATTCCAATTCGCGGGCAATGTCTTTCTGACGCTGAGTTTCGCCTTTTGCTTCCTGAGCAAGACGGGCATTTTTCTGTTCAAGCCATGAAGAATAGTTACCTTTGAAAGGATATCCTTCACCGCGGTCCAGTTCCAGAATCCATTCTGCAACGTTATCCAGGAAGTAACGGTCATGGGTTACAGCAATAATCGTACCGGCGTAATCGTGGAGATGTTTTTCAAGCCATGCAACAGTTTCTGCATCCAGGTGGTTAGTAGGTTCGTCCAGAAGAAGAATGTCAGGTTTCTGAAGAAGAAGGCGGCACAGAGCAACACGGCGGCGTTCACCTCCGGAAAGTACGTCTACAACCTGATCCTGTGGAGGACAGCGCAAAGCTTCCATTGCAAGTTCCAGATTTGCATCCAGGTTCCATGCATCGGCAGCATCCAGTTTTTCCTGGATTTCTGCCTGACGTGCACAAAGCTTGTCGAAGTCTGCATCCGGATCACCGAAAGCTTCGTTTACCTGATCGAATTCTGCCAGAAGATCTGTAATAGGTTTTACGCCTTCCTTTACAATTTCGATAACTGTTTTTCCTGCTTCCAGTTCAGGTTCCTGTTCCAGGTAACCGATGGTGAATCCCGGTGCAATTGAAGTTTCACCTGTAAAATCTGTATCGCGTCCTGCAAGAATTTTAAAAAGAGAAGATTTACCCGAACCGTTGGCACCTACAACACCAATCTTGGCGCCATAGTAATAAGAAATGCTTACGTCCTTAAGAACAACTTTTGTTCCGTAAGCACGGCTTACACGGTCCATAGTGTAAATAATCTTTTTGTCATCATATGTTTTAGCCATTAATAACTCCAAATATTTTTATCGAGAATAATTATAAATGAAAGAAGGGTTTTATTATAGGGTTCTGTAAACAGGATTATCCATTCTGGACTCAAACACATCCCGTGGAAGAGGTTTATCAAAATAGAATCCCTGGATTTTTGTACAGCCGAGTTTTTTCACAACAGAAAGCTGTTCCGATGTTTCTACGCCCTCAGTAATTACGTCTGACCCTACATCAGCAGCAAGAGAAATAATGTGTCCCAAAATCTTCTGGTCTTTGTCATTAAGAGAATCAATAAAACTCTTATCGATTTTCATAACATTAAATGGAACTTCTTTAATCAGATTAATTGAAGCACTTCCTGTTCCGAAATCATCAAGAGCAGTGGACATTCCATAATCCCTTAAAGCCAGAACTACACCTTTCAGATAATCAACAGGATATTCATCTATGGTTTCTGTTATTTCAACCTGAATAAGATTTTCAGGAATATTATATTTTTTCAGGGTATCATGAATCTGCTCAGCAAGAACCGGGTTTCCCAAATTTTTTCGGGAAAAGTTCACGGAAATAGCCGGTGGATTTTTTCCTTCATCCAGCCATTTTCTTATATCGCGGCACACATAATCCAGGACGTAAAAATCCAGTTTACAAATACTTTCATTCCGCTCCAGCTCTGAAATGAATTTTCCTGGAGGAATAATTTCACCATTGTGTTCCCAGCGAACCAGTGCCTCAGCGCCACAAAGAGTATTATCAGAAACATCAATCTTCGGCTGATAATATGGTTTGAATTCACCCTTTCCCATGCTTATTGGAATCTGGTCCTGAAGAGCTTTGGATTCATCAATTTCCTTCTGAAGTTCAGGTGTAAGGAAAACGTAAGGCTTATGCTGTATGTGCTTTGCAATATTTGTAGCCATTAAAGCATTACTGAGAATATCGCCAGGCTCTATATCATTAGTATCGATTTCATAAATACCGGCAACCGATGACATTACAATTTTTTCGACTCCGTCTGGAAGCGGTAATGAAATCTCTGTATGAGTAAGACGTTCCAAAAAATCCTGAGTATTTTCTTTTCGAATAAGTGCCACGAAGAGATTTCCACTGAGACGACCAAGAACTTCATCTTCCTTCAGTGAACTCTTTAAACTATGTGCATATGTTACGAGAGCCAGAGTTCCGTTTTTCCCGCCGTATTTCCGGTTTATTACTCCCATTCTTTTTATGTCAAAATAAAAAGCGTTGTATCTGGTAAGTATCTTCTCCTCAATAAGTTTTTGCATTTCAAGGTTCAGACCATATGTATTTGGAAGACCGGTATCAATTTCTCTGCAGGCAGCCTGAACTAAAAACCGGTTTTGTGAAATAAGTGAAAGAGCAAAAAGTAAAACAACGCAAAACCCGATTGCCAGATTCATCAGAGAAAGACCATACAGGAAACACTGAAGGATTGAACAGGAAAGAGGAAGAATAAAAAATAACAGAAGTGCAATAAAAATTAATTTAGGAAAAATCTTTCGGTATTCAATGACAATGGAAAGAAAAAGCAGATAAGCAACCAGAGGAAGAACAAATGAAATAAAGAAGAACGGTCCGCGGGTATAAAGATTGGCATCATTTATTTTGTAAATAAAACCAGTAAATGTATTCACAATTAATCCCAAAATACCAGCATAAGAAACATATCTGATTATAATAAGTCGGAATAAATCTTTTTTATGGGCTTCCAGAAGACAGGTTTTCAAATAATACTGAAGCCCTATCAATTCAAGATAAACCACAAAAAACAGCAGAAAATTTGATATATGAACAACCCAGTAACCAGTGGTTGAAGTATTCCCCCGGAAAACATAAGCAAAGAAATCTGAATATAAAAGCACGGCTGTAAAAAATTCCAGATTCAAAATCGCCTTTTTCTTAAGTGCTGACTGATAATTTACAATGGTGCTGAAAAAGAAAATCAGAATACAGATTGATCCACCGAGAAGAAGTAAAAAAAGCTGCAGATAATATAGTGTTCCCAAAGTGAAGCAGTCCCCTATTTAATTTTTCCAGATTTTGAAAGGGTTTACTTTCATGCGGATTGGGAAATATAAAAGAGCTCCCAGGAAACCAAAAAGATGTGTCAGATGATTAATCCCATCAGCAGAACCAAAAACCTCTGAGAAAATTTCAATCAGGGCATATACAAGCACAAGAATCGGGGCCGGAACGGGAATCAGTCCCCAGATGTAAATAATGCTTTTGGGGAAAACAACTGCATAAGCCAGAAGAAGAGCATATATGGCACCGCTGGCTCCCATAAGCATTACTTTCTGAACGCCTGTAAACCAGAACACTCCGAAAGAACAGAGTCCGCTGAATATACCGCACACGAAATATAAAAGCAGAAATTCTTTTGAACCCAAGGCACGTTCCAGCTGGATTCCGAACACAAAGAGAGCAAGCATATTAAAAAGCAGCTGCTGAAGTCCGCCATGTATGAACATATAAGAAATAAACTGCCAGAACATTTTGTAATAAACAATAAGACCCGGACAAAGAGAAAGATAAATCTGCAGATTCGGGAACCTCATTGTCACAAAGAACATGAGAATATTAATCCCAACCAGATAAAGAGTAGCATTAAAAAATTTATAAGGAAAAGGTTTCTGAAAAAAAAGCTGCTTAGACATCTTCTTCCAGATTTTCGGCAAGGAGGTCTTCCGGTTCAAAGAAAGTAACCTGATTTCGTCCGTTACCCTTTGACATGTACAATCCCATATCAGCCTGGTTTACAAGATTCTTTGGTGAAGAAATAGGATTTTTTTCTTTATCGTAAACAGAAACACCGCCTGAAATGGTTACGTGCAGATGCTGGCCTTCGTACACGAAGTCGTAATTTTCAATTCTTGAGCGGATACGTTCAGCAACAAGCATTGCTTCTTCTTTTCCTGCTTCGTTCAGAAGAACTGTAAATTCTTCTCCGCCATAACGGGAAGCAACATCTACTTCGCGCAGACTTGATTTAATCAGATTTGCAACACTAATAAGAACATAGTCTCCGCATTCATGACCGTATGTATCATTAAATCTTTTGAAGAAGTCGATATCAAACATCAGAACAGCAACGTTGAAATTCTGTGACATTGCATTATCTATTGTTTCAGTCAGAATATTGAAGAAGAAATATTTGAGCTTCAGATGAGTCATCATATCAGTAGACGATTTTTCAAGAAGCGAAGCATTATTAATTGCCAGAGAAGCCAGAGAAGCAATATTCATGATCTGGCCCTGTTCGTATTCCGTGTAACTTGTATCGTTTTCGATAGCAATACGTTCAAGGAGAATAAGTATTCCGTTCAGGTGACTGTTCTGAAGAAGAGGGACAATCAAAGTCGGCTGAAAACGATCCAGCAAATCCATTACAGGTTTGTCATCAATCATTTCCTTTATTTCTTCAAAGGTTACCGGCTTTTTGAGTTCCAGCAGTTTAGTTACTAAAGGAGAAGTTGCAGGAATTCTTGAACTTACATCAGGACCAAGAGATGAAGTTTCCAGAGAAAAGGAATCGCTTGAAACTAAATCACGAACGAAGATTTCGGCACCAAGAACGTGCATCTGTGCCATACAAATATAAGTAATAGATTCAAGAAGGTTTTTGAAGTTCAGGGTCGAACAGAAAGACTTGGCGATATCAAGCATCTGTTCCAGGTCGTAAATCTTTTTTTCGTAAAGAATTGACTGTTCAACAATTTCATTTTTGATATCAGCTTGAATTTCCGGGGTTCTTTTTACTGCATGAGTCTTTTTCGCACGTCGTCTCAATTTTAACCTGCCATATTAATTATAACATAATTCTTCATGATATTGAAGAAAGTCCGCCATGTAGGATAATGCTGTTCCAGGAAACTTGAATCCTCTCTGTGCCGTGATGACATCATTGTTACCTTAAGGTTTTCAATAATTTCACCTGAAGATTTCTTTGAGTCTTCCATCAGCTCTCCGATTGCCTTATAAAGCGACATAAGCTCTGAACACTGATGCTGGAGAATTTCTTTTGCATCATCATTAATCTTATTAACCATACTTTCGGCTTTTTTGTAAAAGTCTTTGTCTTTATGGCTGTCCTTTATATATCCCTGTAAAACTGCAATGCTGTTTGGATGATCATTGAGGAACGAATCCTCGAACTTCTGAATTGCTTCCTCAATACCCAGACAGGCATAAACATTTTCTGAGAAGGTTTTCTTGTAATTAGGGTTCACAAAGAAGCCCTCAATAACAAGGTCATTCAGCAGATTTTTTACAGGTTCCGGTAAGTAAACACGTACAAAGGTCTTAAGGATACGGAATGGGAACACATATTTAAAGGAAACTGACAGATTTGCACGCAGAATGGCATTCTGTTCATTGTTATAATACTGGCTTGTAAGAAGTTCAGTGCCATTGAAAAGAGAAGAAAGTTCCCGTTCTATCTGAGCATCCTGAAGTTCGGATCTGATTCGTTTTTCATCAACCGAAAACTTCTCACTCATCATATTTGCAAATTCCTGTTTTGGAGATCCTTTATATGATGAAATACGAGGCTCATACTGATCATCATTTTTTGCATACTGAATCAGAAGCTTAAGTCTGCTTACTGTAACAATTCTGTTCAATGTGAAGGCCAGTTTTCTGATTGCAGAAAGATAATATTCGCGGCGTTCATCAGAAAGGTTTCCGCCGGCGCGAAGAGTAGCCAGAGCAATTACTGCGTTTGCAATTCCGGTTGTAAGACGCAGACCTGAAGCCTGGTAATAAATATCTTCAAGAGCATTCCCTATTTTTCCGATTGGAACTTCGCCATACTTTGGCGCATAATTCATATCGCCGGGAATAAAGTTTCCGTCAAAAAGCTGAAGTACAGGAAGGAAATTTATCTGACAGAAATCTACAAGCTGACGAAGCTGAAGTATTTCCCGATCCATGTTTCTGAAGTTTTCTTCATTCAGGGAACGAATCAGTTTTTCATGGGTCCTTCGCTGGGATTCATAAATTCTGTTTTCTTCGCGGGTGTCTCCGGCTGCAGCCATAACAGCAGCTTTCCGGGACTCGAAAGAAAGTGATTCTATCATCTCCTGCTCAGACGGACTATAGCCTGTCATAATCAACTGACTTTCAAAACGTGATTTGCGCTGAATATCGTTAGGTGTAAGAGTAACACTAAAAAGATCGTCGAGAATACGACAGTTTTTATAAAGTGCATAAACGGCTTCTCCAAAGTTAGGAAGAAGCATTCCGTTACGGCACAGAAGTGGTTCAAAGGCTTTTATTTCGTTTTCGAGTTTTTTAAGCTGCTGCTTCTTCTGGACTTCCGGAGAAGAACGCTTGAAAAGAGAGTCAAATAAGTCCTGTATAGTCTGCAACAAACTCATACTATCTATTATAACACACTTTCAAATATTTTTCTGTAATCAGAAACCGATGCGGCGTGAACAATCTCCGCACGCAATGCAGCACCACCCTGAATGCCTTTTGAATAGGCATTAAACCGTTTTCTCATCTCGCGGCAGGCATGTTCTTCGCCTGTTTCATTTACCAGGCGTTCCAGTTCTTCGAAGCCTGTCTGAATTCGTTCTATGGCTGGAACAGGTTCGTAACTTCCTTCCGTTAATAAAGCTGTTGCATCACGAAAAATGAAAGGATTTCCCATGGCACCGCGGGCAAACATAACTCCATCAACGCCGGTAGTTTCAATCATTTCCCGGGCTTTTTCCGGAGTAAACAAATCACCGCTTCCAAAAACAGGAACACGACCATCTACAAAATCTACCAGCTCCTTCAGGATGCTCCAGTCGGAAAAACCTTCGTAACCCTGGGCACGGGTTCTGGGATGCATTGTAATTGCCTTTACTCCGGCTTGAAGCGCGGCATCAGCTGCTTCTTTCCAGGTAATATGAGGCTGGTCCCAGCCAGAACGGATTTTTACACTTACGGCAGTTTCTCCTGCCACATCCACAACCGCCTTTGCAACTTTATAAAGGCGGTCAGGGTCGCGGGTAAGGGCAGAACCGGCTCCGGTTTTAATTATTTTGGGAACAGGACATCCGCAGTTAATATCAATACATTCACAATGAGTTTTATCTATTACAATCTGTGCGGCCTTTGCCATTACCTCTGGTTCCGGCCCAAAAATCTGAACCGAATATGCCTTTTCATTTTCTGCCCTGGCCATAAGCTCTTCTGTTTTTATATTGTTGCGGGTAAGAGCTTCGGCAGAAACCATTTCTGTATAGGTAAAACAAGCTCCGTTTTTTACGCAGACATAACGAAAAGCCCTGTCACTATAACCTGCGACAGGGGCCAGGAAGAGATTTCCCTGTAATTCGATATTTCCGATTTTTACTGGATGGTAAAGGTTCATGCTGAATCAGTAGCCTTTGGAAAGACCAGTCCTTTTTATTCCGGCAGATTAAATGCCTTGCAGCTGTTTGTCCAAAGCTGTTTGCTTAAAACTTCCGGATCCATTTCCAACATTTCACTCAGGAAATTTGCTGTTGATGGAAGATATGCCGGCATTGTTCGCTTGCGTTCACGATATTCAGCCGGAATCATAAACGGACTTTCTGTTTCAATAAGGATGCGATTAACTGCATTATTTTCTTTAAGGAACATTACAGTTTCGTGGAGATTGCGTGCATTTCTGTAGGTCAGGTTTCCTGCAAAGCTGAACCAGATATTTTTATCCAGACACTTTGCTGCATAAGCTGCATCTTCTGAATAACAGTGCAGAATTACACCTGCGTCCGGCATACGTTCAGACAGAATTTCCATAAGGTCACGGCCTGCTTCACGGTTATGAATAATAACAGGTTTGTTGTATCTCTGGGCAATTTCCAGCTGAGTAATGAAAAGTTCAATCTGACGGTGTTTATCACCGAACTGTTTGTAATAATCCAGTCCTGTTTCACCTACAGCAACAACATTCGGGAGATTAACACTTTCTTCAATAGTCTGAATCCAGTTCTGTCCCGGATTTGTTACTTCAGAAGGAGCAACACCTACTGCGTGATAAATACCAGAAACTGATTTAAGAGTCTGATAAACTTTAACAAAGTCGTGAAGACTGTTGTTAATACTTACAATACGGCTAACCCCAGCCTGCTTTGCCTGCTGTATAACGCGTAATTGTTCAATAGGATCATCGTAAATAAGCCCGATGTGAGCGTGAGTATCAAAAAGCTGCATGGATTTTTCCTTCCTAAAAGATGTGCTGTTAACCTAAATTTAGCACAGTATACCACAAACGTCAAATTTTACATAAATATAGAAATAATTGAACTAAATAACCCGCTATGTTATACTTTTTAGACTAGGGGAAAAATTTTGGCCAAAACTCAAAAAGTTTATAAACAGATGGAAAAGCGCTTTGCTTCCAAATTCCGCAGATTAATCTTCGGTTTCTTTAAAGGCATCGGCAGCTTTTTCGTTAAAATCTTTCGTGTATTCGATTCCAAACTCACTGTAATGATTGTTCCCCACTCTCAGAGTAAGGTAATCAACTTCCAGACCAATGTTTTCACACTTACCCTTGGAGCTGTTATTACAATAGGAATTATTTCATCGTTCCTTTACTTCAACAGACATTCCGTTACTGTAAAAAGCGAGATTTCTTCCCTGCAAAACCAGAACCGGGAAACCCTGGCAACTCTGGATCAGCTGCGCGATGAAAATGCAAATCTTTTCCAGGCAGCAAAGCGTTTCCAGACTTCCCTTTCACAAAGCCTTTCGCTCCTTGGAATCAACCAGTCACAGACTTCATCAAATAATTCTCTGAACAATTCAGACCTTTCTGCCTTATTCAGTACAAAAGACATTGTTAATGGTTCAGCACGTGAAGTTGAAGATATTAAGGAACTTACTTCTTATCTGGAAGATGCAGTGCAGCCAATTGAACAGATTGGTAAAATGCTTGAAACCCAGCAGAACCTTTTCTCTGAAATCCCAAGCATCTGGCCTATCCGTAATCCAAATACACATATTTCCATGGCCTTTGGACCAAACCTGCACCCGACACGCGGTTACTGGTATATCCATAAAGGTCTGGACCTTTCTACATGGCATAGCGGAGACCCTGTTGTTGCTACCGCTTCAGGACAGGTTGTAAACGTTGGTAATGACCCAAACTACGGTAACTATGTAATCATCAAACACAAGCACGGTATGTATACCCGCTATGCCCACTTAAACTCTTACAGAGTAAAACGTGGTGAAATGGTTTCGCAGGGCCAGGTTATTGGTTATGTAGGAAACACAGGTATCAGTACCGGACCTCACCTTCATTATGAAGTTCATATTGGTTCCGACGTTGTTGACCCTGGAAAATACTTGAACGTAAATCTTTTCAAATAATATTTTATAAACAGGTTAGTATGGCACTCAGACTGGATGACATTTCAATCAACTCCATAATCGGAAACGGTTCCTCAATAAAAGGTGATTTCACTGTAAACGGATTTGTCCGTGTAGACGGCGATATTGACGGAAACCTGGAAACTGACGGAAATGTTATCATTGGTGAACATGCCAGAATCCGTGGTAATGTAAGTGCAAAAAATCTGACCATCGGCGGCATTGTTCTGGGAAATGTTACCGCAAAAGACAGCATCAAGCTTTTAAGTTCTTCTGCTGTTGTGGGAGACATTCTTTGCCGCAAAATCCAGATTGATGATGGCGTTGTTTTCCATGGACATTGTATCAGCCTGAAAGATGAAACTGAATTCAACTCGGTAAGCGAAAAATACCTTCAGGACAAAGCTATCAAACAGAAGGTGTCTGTTTAATGGCAGAAGTTGAAGGATTAAACAGCAATTCCCTCTATTTTGCCTCTCTCCAGGCTGCAAATGCTGCTGCGGTCCGCCAGCAGAAAACCGAAAAAGCAAAAGAAGCAGACAAACTTAACAAAGCCAGAAAATCAACTTTTACAGATGCTCTGAAAAAAGCAGATGACGAACAGGCTTTTAGTTTAAAAGGACTTCCTCCTGAAATTCAGGGCATGTCTTTGGATGAAGCAGGAATCTTCCTGCGTGATGCAGTCGATGCAGCCGGGAATGAACTGGCTTCCGTAATAAATGCCGAAAATCTTAATAATTTCAAAAAGGCAGTTGCACAGTTCATTACTTTTGTAGTTGAAAACAATTTTGAAGAAAACCGGAAAGAGGATCCACGGGTTTTGATTGCACGCAAACGGGGACAGCCTGAACCGACTCTGCCTCCTACTGCAGTTTTTTCAACCTACAATACACAAAGACGAAAGATTAACCCAAAAATCACGATTCAGGTTATTAACCAGAAACTGGATGAAATAACCCGTGACGTGTTGAAAAGGCAGAGTGATAATCTTAAAATATTAAGTAACATAAATGAAGTAAAAGGTCTCGTTGTAGACATTCTGAATGGATAAAGTTTTTTGAAACAGGCGGCATAACTGATTTCTTCCTGTTTCGTGGAGCTACTTTAATGAGTGATATTTTTGAAAGTGATATAGAAAAAGAAGATGTTAATCTGAACTCTCTGGAAGACAATGAAACTTCCGATGATTCGAAAGACCGCATCGATTTTGACAAACCTCTTCTGCAGCTCAGGCTGGAATATTCAAGCGAAAGCCTTTACGCAAAAACCAATGACAAATTGAATCTCACACCAGGTGACTATGTTATCTGTAATACCCGTTACGGAAATGACATGGTGAAATATGCAGGAACTGCTAAAAAACCAATGTGTGTAAAAGCTTCAGAAATTGTAAATATTGACCGCAAAGCTACAGCAGAAGACCTGGCCCGCCGTGAAGAACTGGCAGCAAAAGAAAAAGATGCTTTCAAAGTTTTCAAGGAAAAAGTTGAAGCCCACAAACTGGACATGAAGCTTATTACTGTTCATTTCCTTTTTGAAGAACAGAAGGCTCTTTTCTTCTTTACAAGCGATAACCGTGTAGACTTCCGTGAACTGGTAAAAGACCTGGTTTCAGTTTTCAAAATGAGAATTGAACTCCGCCAGATTGGGGTTCGTGATGAAGCCCGCATTGTTGGCGGTCTTGGTGTTTGCGGCCGTCCTTTCTGCTGCCACTCAGTTTCAGACAAGCTCCGTCCTGTTTCGATTAAAATGGCAAAAGAACAGAACCTGTCTTTGAACAGCATGAAAATTTCAGGACAGTGCGGAAGACTTTTGTGCTGTCTCGCAAACGAATATGACTGGTATAACGAAACCCGCAAAAACCTGCCTTCTGAAGGAGTTCATATTTATTATGACGGAACTAATTTCCGAATTCAGGAAGTAAATCCTGTAACCGGAATGATAAGAATGAGCGGTGAAGACGGCCGTATGCTTGAAGTAAACACAAAACGCTTCTTCAAAGAAAACGGCAAGTGGAAAATAAATTAAACGTACATATAAATCAAACATTTTTATTTAAGTGAATAAATTATGTGAAAATAAGACAAATAACACGCGAGCAAAAACAAT
>DCHR01000004.1:24442-43052 GCA_002315375.1 Treponema sp. UBA1747
ACCGTGGGCAAGGAGCGAGCGAAGCAAGCGACGGGGACCCGCGGGAGGCCTCCATTGTTTATTGCGGGAGTGCTATTTGTCTTTTTTTACGTTTATTTGCTTAGGAAAAGTGTTTGATTTATATATACATTTTTATTTTTTGCTGCGGTATTTGTTTACTGTTCTGCGGGCAATGGTTATGCCCTGCTCTTTCAGCATATCGCTGATTTTCTGATCAGAAAGTTTTTTTCCGCCTTTCTTTTTATTTTCGTCTTCAAACTTTTTTATCAGATACTTAACACTTTCTGCACTAACTGATCCGCTGCTTCCCCCAGAAGCTTCTGCTACACCGCTCTGGAAAAAATAACTCAAAGGGAATAAACCAAATTCAGTCTGAATAAAGCGTGGATTCTTTTTTCCTGTTGCTCTGCTGACAGTGCTTTCGTGAACACCGATTTTTTCTGCAATATAACGGCGGGTCAAAGGTTTCAGATTACCCGGACCTTTCAGAAAAAACTCCTTCTGCTCAAGAACAATCTGACAGCCCTGAAGGAGAATAGAACTTTCCCTGAACTGCAGATTTCCCATAAAATCATTTGCCTGACTCAAGTATTTTTCACGGAAAGCCTGGACTTCCGGATTCTGACTTTTTTTCTGGAACAAAGGAACAATACGGAGTGTTGGAAGATTTCCTGAAGGTGTAGAAACCTGAAAGAAATTTCTGTCGTCGATTTTAATTATTCCTTTTTCAAGATCATCGAAAGGAATGTTCCCTGTCTTTTTTTCTACAATCAGGGCAATGTCTGCGTACTGAGTTCCTGCGTGAGAACTGTCATGAACAAAGCCTGCTGCAGGATGAGGATTCAGGGAAAGTATAAACTGAATTGCTTCCTGAACACTTGCTTCATTCAGCACAAGACCGTCTATGGGAAGAGCCGGTGCAAAGGCTTTACTGTGCCAGCTTTTCTGGAAATCTTTTATTTTTCGCAGAACCCGTAACGGCTCCGGCGGATTCAGCATTTCCAGATTTCCGTCCAGAAGGAAAATTGCCAGGGTTTGTTCGGGATCAATTATTCTGGCCTGAACCAGAAGACTGTTTTCAGGAGTTTTTGCGCAGCAGCCTATAGGGTCCAGACGCTGAACAATGTCTATACATTTATCGATAAAAGACTGGTCTTCATTGGGATTTGTCCGGTCCAGAAAAGATTCCGGCTTCAGTCCGCTTCCAAAGCATCCGTTATTATCAAGGTTATAAATCAGTTTTGTGCAAAATGTCTGTACATTTTGCGGAATCTGCATGGAATTCAGCTGAAAAAGCAGATGTTCCTGAAGAGTTTCTGTATTGTCCTCCAGGTTTTCCAGAGCCTGCTGGTATTCATCTGCAGTCATGCCGCCCTGGGAATGTCCCTGGGACAGTCTGTAGCTTTCTCCGCTTAAGGAGCTTCCATCGGCATTTACAGAAACATCCTCCACAATTTCAAGGGCAGGATTTTCTTCAACGGCTTTATAAATTTCTTCCCTCAAATCACGGGTATTCAGAGCCAGAAAACGAACCGCCTGAATCTGCTTCTGACTCATTCGCTGAATCTGTTTTTGAGAAGCTTTCTGTATTTGTGAAGTACTCTGTATCAAAGCCATGTCTTTTGTATTTTATCACAAAAACCATTAAGATTAATACAAATGAAAATTACAGGAAAATCAGTTTTACTTTTTGATCTGGACGGAACCTTAACAGATCCTGCGGAAGGAATTACTAACAGTTTCATTAATGCGCTGAAATACTTTGGAATTGAAATTCCAAGCTATGAAACTCTTTGCAGTTTTATCGGGCCGCCACTCATTACAACTTTCAAAACCCAGTTCGGTTTTGACGATGAAAAATCTCTTCTGGGAGTAAAAAAATACCGCGAGTATTTCGGAACTGTGGGACTTTTTGAAAACCGGGTTTATGACGGAATTCCTGAACTCCTACAGAATCTTAAGAAGGCCGGATACAGACTTCTGGTTGCAACATCGAAACCGGAAGAATATTCAATTAAAATCTGTGAAAAATTCGGACTGTCAGAATACTTTGAAAAAATCTGCGGAAGCAACATGGATGAAACCCGTGCCCGCAAAGCCGAAGTAATTGCATATGCCTTGGAAAGCGCTGGAGTCACAGAAGAAGAAAAATCCTGCGTACTGATGATTGGGGACAGACTCCATGACATCGAAGGTGCCAGAGAAAACGGAATCGATTCCTGCGGAGTTTTATTCGGCTACGGAAACAGAGAGGAACATGAAAAGGCCGGCGCGAATTTTATTGCCGAAACCGTAGAAGATTTAAGTAATTTATTAATATAGAGTTTTTTTATCGAGGAGATTTATTATGGCTAACGAAATGGAAAAACAGGAAATCGATGACTGCCTTAGAATCATGGGTAACATTTTCCCATTACTGGAAGAAGCTGAACAGCAGTTCACAAGCGCTAAAGACTGGGGTTTTTTTGATATGATAGGCGGAGGATTCCTGACGAACCTCATCAAGCATACAAAACTGAATAAAGCCGCCGAATGTATGAATGAAATCAATAGCCTTCTGCGGGACCTGGAACGGGAACTTAAAGATGTAAAATTCACTACTGACTATTCCATGAACACTATGACCTTTGCAACATTTGCTGATTTCCTCTTTGACGGAATTCTTGCTGACTGTTACATGCAAAGTAAAATAATGGACAGTCTGGATCAGGTTCGGGAACTTCGCTATCGTCTGGAATATATGCGTCAGCGAATGCTCGACATGAAGAACAGCCGATAACTGAAAGCAAATCTATGGAAAACAATAACAAATCAGAAACTCAAGTTGCCGGCTACATACTTGCCGTTATATCTGTTTTTCTCTGGGGCATCACCTTTGTCTGCACAAAATCTCTTTTGAATGATTTTTCTGCTTTTGAAATTCTTTTTTTCAGATTTATTGTGGCATACCTGGGACTCTGGGCAATACGACCTAAACGTCTGATTCTGAAAGATAAAAAAGAAAACTGGTGGTTTCTGCTGGCAGGCTTAAGTGGAATCACCATTTATCAGCAGGCAGAAAACATAGCAATCAATTTCACAACGGCATCCAATGTAAGCATTATTGTTTCAATCTGTCCGATTTTTACTGCTATCATTGCCCAGATTTTCCTGAAGGAAAAACATTTGAATTTCTGGTTCATTCTGGGCTTCATTATTGCCTTAAGTGGGATTGCCCTGGTAAGTTTTAACGGACATGCAGAATTTCATCTGAGTCCGAAAGGTGACCTGCTGGCACTTCTGGCAGCTGTCAGCTGGGGATTTTATTCGCTTTTTGTTTCCAAAGTAAATACTCTGGGATATGACGATATTTTGTGTACCAGACGATTTTTCTTTTTTGCCATTCTGGCAATGATTCCTTTCTTTGTTTTCGGAGCCACCTCTTCTGAACCTGGAAGTTCCTTTTACGTTAACCTTACTGCTGCCGTAAACAAAGCCCGCTTTGCAAAACCTATAAACTGGGTAAATCTTCTGTTCCTGGGACTGGGAGCATCAGCCTTCTGTTTTGCAGCCTGGGGCTATGCCTGCAACAAACTTGGAACTGTAAAAATTACTCTTGGTATTTACCTGATTCCTGTAGTCACAATTATTTTTGCATTCGTTTTCCTGGGTGAAAAAATTACACTCATGGGACTCGCAGGTGCTGCCTTAACAATTTTTGGTCTGCTGCTTTCGAATAAAAAGAAATGAGACGTACAATATAAGCTCTATCTACGCACACAGACCTTAATCTGTGTTCCATCCCCTATAACTGAATCAATCTGAAATTCTCCATCCAGTAAAGCTGTTCTTTCTCTGATACTGCTCAATCCAAAATGAGCTCCATCTTTCTTTTTCAACGGATGACCCATAATTTTCAGGGAATTGAGAATTCCATTGTCGATTCCACATCCATCATCAGTAATAATCAATTTATAAAGAATTTTTCCAGATTCTTCTTTCTCGCCACGGAAAAGAACCGTAGCTTCTGTAGCTTTCGCATGCTTCTGTATGTTGGAAAGAGCTTCCTGCACGATTCTGTAAAAATGCATCAGCTCATCCGTTGTAAAGACTGAAAAATCAAGTGATTCAAAAATTGTCAGACGGCATTCTATACCACTATTATTCTTAAAATCATCTACAAGTGTTATAAGAGCACTTACAAGGTCTCCAGCTCCAACATCAGGAGGAGTGAAATTATAACATAGACTCCGTATCTCATTTATACATTTAGCTTGTTTTTCCTGTATCTCAGACGCAAGATTTTCATCCTCAATCTTCAATGCTAGAAGTCCTATATACCTGATGTCCTGTGCCAGACTGTCATGAAGTTCACGGGAAATTCTGGTTCGCTCCTCCTCTTGAGCCTTAATAACAAATTTCAAAGTATTCTTCGACTGGAAAATTTCACGGTTCTTCTTTTTCAACTCTCTATTGTTCAGTTGCATTAATATCACACCAGTCAAAACTACAGTAATAGAGAGAACAATATAGAACATTATATATTTTGTATTTTTCTCACTCTCCATCCAGTAATACCAGTTTTCAAGAAAATACATCCTGTAATCTATACTGTTTACCAATGAATCCGACAGTTCGTCTCCAAACCCCTTTTCTTTTAGACATTCCATATCAGAAACTATTATGTTTATGGTGTCATCAGTATGATCGAGTATAGACTGTTCTTCGAGAAGGATTGGAGTAGTATGCAGAAACTTTTCTATAAAACTTTCTTGAAATGACTTGAACTTTAAATTCAGTTCAGTTTCGTCGTATTCTTTACTGTGATACATTTCTGTAATCACATACCAACTGTCGAATACCTCAAGATTACTATAGTCACGAAATACTCCGATATTTCCGTCATGACACGAAACAAATAATGTCATAAATATAATGACAGACAGCATCAATTTATTCTTCATAGGGTAATCCTTTTTTCTCAGCAATTTTCACATATAGAAGTGACAATCCAAATCCTGCATATGTTGTCAAAAAACGGTCAAGAAATGTAATAGGAATTCTTCCTACAACCAAGGCTACAAGCAGTTTAATTTTTGTTCCCTGAATAGAACTTACAAGGTTATGTCCTGTCCATCCATCATGAATTCCTAACTGAGTGATTCTCAGGTAATTCACAATTCCACCAGTAATACATGATGCGGCCGCCGCACAGGAACATGCGAAAAGTATATATAGGAAAACTGAATTAATATTTCCACGAAGCTTCTGTTTATTCCTTATAAACAGCCAGGTAACCAATATGATTGCAATTCCTGGGATAATGTAAAGAAACATGAAAGTGTTATCTTTCCAAGTCATAAAATCCTGGATAATAGTAATCAGAAAATGAATGCATAATGTTCCAACCGCTGACCAGAATCCCAGAGAGAAAAGGACTGCCATGACCATAATAGTATCAAAATAAAGAGGGAGTATAAGATATCCCTGAACAAACCAGCATAGCCCATAATTAACAAAACCAGCGATAATACAAATCAAAATGTATTGGAAAAATTTTTTCATTAAATTTCCCTGTTGTTTTATGAAAACATTTCTATCAGTTCACTTCTGCTTTTACAACCGATTTTATCGTAAATTCTTGAGGTGTAAGTTTCTACAGTTCTTTTCTTAATATTCAGAATGTCTGATATCTCATCATTAGTTTTATGGCGCATCATCAAATTCATAATCTCTAATTCCTTATGAGTAAGGGAAGAAACAGCTTCCCCATAAGTCCTAATAGATTGAACGAGATTTCTTTCTATACATTTTTCACCATTCTGGACCTGATTCATACATTCTATCAATTCCTTTTCACCGGCACTTTTTGAGATATATCCTTTTGCACCAGCCTCTATACCCATCTTTATGATTCCAGGACTTCTGTACATAGAGTAGCAGATACAGTTAATACCAGGAAACTCAGAGCATATATTTTTTATAAGTCTTATTCCTGAATAATCCTCCGACGTATCTCCCAGATTTATATCTGTTATTACTACAGAAGGCCTTGTCTCATCTTCTTGATTAAGAATTCTCAGTTTCTCCATGGCTTCAATGGAATTACTTGCAGATCCAGCACAAGTCCAATGAGAATTATTCGTGAGCCAGCTTGTAATTCCATGTGACATAAGATGGTGGTCTCCAACAATGAAGAATGTATTGTTCATATAAACAATGATAACACAGAAAAAAAGTACAGGACACCGAGAAAACTCGGTTTACAGAAAAGTAAAACGTGATATTTTTTTTATAAATCATTTAATCAATTTATAAGGAAGATATTGTCATGAAAAAAATCATTACATTACTCATCATCAGCTTGTTTTCAATTTCTCTTGCATCAGCCGCAGGAAAGAAAACAGTAGATGATTGGAAAAAAGAAATTGAGGATCAATTAGGCCCAATTTCCTGGGGAAAAGCTGCCACTCTCCAAAGTGCGTTCAAAAACGCAAAAGAATTCAAAGGGCAAGAAGCTTATTATATTAACACATTATACGATGAGTTATATGATTTAAATTTCAAAATAATTATAACCAATCCTGACAAAAGGGATGTTGCACATACTTCACTTTTTTTCGACAATTCACCGGAATATACAATTGCAACAAAATCATTTTCTGAATTAAATAAAAATGACATTTTCATAACATTTGGAAATTTAGATTCAGGAACTGCTTATCTCTGGCAAATGCAAAGTCAGAAGGTAATGAAAAAAGCTTTGATAAAAAATCCTAATGGAGGATACGGCTGTAAAAGTGATTATGCTTCCATAGTAATGAAATACGCAGATTGGTCTCAAGGCGGTGCAAAAGCAACAAAAGATGCGGGTAGTTTTCAAGGAAAAACAAAGGATTACATTAATACGAGCTATGAAACAGTGTACAGTTCCAGTTCTTCTTGTTTCAGTATTCTAATTTCGAATTATAAAGATCTATCGCTTACGGAAATCAAACTGGGTCTCCTTGGAAGATCAAATAAAATTGCAGCATCCCTAATTGAAGCAATTGAAAAAGAAGCTGCCGAGAAAGAGGCCGCCGAAAAAGAAATCCAGAAAGCCAATCTTGCAAATTCTCTCAAAAGCATCGAAGAAGATAAACCTGCTCTTGGTCTCATAGTAATGAGTGATGGATCCTTTAGAAATCCATACAGATGTAATGAAAATAATGATATATTCCCTGTAGGTGTTATCTGTAAAGTTAATAGTGACGGTAAAACAGGACTTATGGTAGGAATTCACAACTCTGGAGATCGTGGATACAGATGGGCCGGAAAAACAGAACCTGAAGATGAAAATGGCTACGATTGGAGACGTATTGAATATCCTGTTATCGATTGTGGAAAAGATAGTGACTCTGATTTAGACGGAAGCGCTAACTGGAAATATATCTGCAGTATCGATCCTGAAGGTTCACAAGATCCTGAAAAGTATTATCCTGCTTTTGCATATGTTTTGAATTATGCTCAAAGCAACAATTTAGCTGGTACAATTTACGAGAATGACTGGTATATGCCATCCTATTATGAGAGTAAATATTATTTAGCAAAAAATTATGAGTTATTAAAACTAAGTTCATCTGCGGCGATTGGTGAATCATTTTGTTCTGATGAGAATAATGTGATATGGACTTCAGATACTATTGGAGATGTTTTTGCAATAAATTGCTTCCTTGATCTTGATGGTGTCCGTTCTGTTGCTCCTTACAGATATTTTGAGGAATCTGTTTGTGTTTTAAGAAAATTTTAAACCAAAAATAACACAATGAATCTCGTTTTTTTATAAAGGTTTATTAATAAAACTTATATAAAGAACGCAGTACCTCTAGTGGTTTCAACAAGTTCAACCACCATATAATTCGCAAAAAAAAGCGGCCGATTTCTCGGCCGCTTAAAGTCTATCAAATAAGTCTATTAGTTATTTGCTTCTTTGATGAGGGCATTCCAAGAGTTGCGAACTTTATCACAAGCTTCCTGCATTGTTTCCCATCCAGGGTATACTGTCCAGAAAACATCACCAGGTTCAAGACCAGGAACCAGTTTAGAAAGCAGTGTGCTTCCGTGTGTTCTCATGATTGCCAGTGTTTCATCTACAGCGCGTTCATCACGGAAGCGAGCGTAGAAGTCTTCTTTCCAGTCATCACCAGAGTTGTATCCAGGACATTCTGTCATGTAGATGTCATAGATTTTTGTGATTTTACCGGCACGTTCATCACCGTAAACAGCTGGAACAATATAGATGTTGTCGATATTTACACATTTGTAATCATCTGCACGTGGTCCTTTAGGGAAACATACGAATCCCCATTCATCCTGCATTTCTGCCAGTGTGTCTACGAAGTATTCCTGTTCAGCCATGAATGCTGCCTGTCCGTTCATGAAAGCTGCATACATCCAGTTCCATTCAGATCCTTCTGGCTGTGGCATTTCATACATTGACTGCATTTTGTGACCCCAGATCATTGCTTCCATAGAAGCTTCTGATTCAATGTTGTTTACCAGTTTGTCGTTTGCATCGTATTTAATTACTGAACCACCGTTTGATTCAAGGATTACATGACAAACTTCTGTGTTGTGGTTTGCCATTCCCCAGAAATCAATTACACCGTCGTTATCAACGTCGCGTGTAACCTGTTTCAGAACTTTTTCAAAGTTGTCCCAAGTCCAGGTTCCATCTCTCTGCATGTCGTAGATTGATTCTGGATCAACGTTTGCTTCTGAAAGAAGACGTTTGTTGAAGAAGAGACCTGTACGTGGCTCTGGAGCCATTGGACGACATCCGTACATTCCGCCTTTCTTTGTCATAAGCTTTTTAGTTGCAGCGTCATATTTTTTCTGGTTCCAGTCAACGTCTGTGTTTTTACTCATATCGTAGAAAAGTTTTGATTTAAGACCTGTTGTAACTGAACGTGTATCAATTGTGAATACGTAGTTTTCGTCTCCACCAAGAACACAGTAGTTGGCAACTGTCTGTGGGTGTGTATTCCAGCTTCCGATACCTCTTTCAATTACCTTGAAGTTGTATTTCATACCGAGGTATTTGTGCCAGTTGCGGCGGTCTTCTTCAATCTTTGTTTTTGCAGGTTTGTTGTTTGCATCAACAGGATCACTCCACCAGTCAGCAACGATTACTTCCATTCCACCAAAGTCATACAGTTTTCCAGTTTTTGGATCGATGAATTCAGGTTCATTTTTCCATTTTTTATCAAGCTGCTTGAACAGAGCTTTGTCTTCTTTTGTCATCTTTGCTTTTGGTGCTGCAGAAAGTGATGTAACTGCAACAGCTGCAAAAAGACCTGCCATCAGAATCTTTCCAAATGTTTTTTTCATATCATTCTCCTATGAATAAAATATTTAATTTATAAAACCAGTTTTTTCATAAACGTTACAAATAACGGCAATTCACAAGGCAAAACACTCGTAAAAGTACCGGATACAACGTTCAGTGTTTATATGTTAGGTCTGATTTCATATGAAAAATATTATTTATTTTTGTTATATACTAATTTTTTTGGCGATTTTTGAAAAAACATAGTATAATTCACCTATGAATACAAACCGCGAACTGGCACATGCCTTATTTGAACAGAGCGAAAACGAGAAATTTCATCTTCCTTATGACTCAGAAATGGCTTTTTATTCGGCCGTTCAATCTGGAGATGAAGACCTTGTATGCAAGTATATGAACCCTCTTACAAAAGAAGGATTAGGTATTCTTTCCAAAAACCCTGTGCGGAATATGAAATACCACCTGATAATCACTATTGCGCTTATTACACGGTTCTGTATTGAAGGCGGACTTCCACTGGAAACCGGTTATACTCTGAGTGATCTTTACATAAGAAAACTGGATACCATCAATAATGAAGAAGAAATTTCCCAGCTTCATCACGACCTGATTTTTGATTTCACAACCCGCATGAAGAATATCAAAAAAAGAAGCGGTCTGAACAAATCAGTAAAGCTTGCCATAGACTACATCAACGACCACCTTTACATGCCTCTGAGTCTTCCGGAAATTGCTGAAGCTTCAAATGCAAATGCAAGTTACCTTTCTTCTATTTTCAAGCAGCAGACAGGAATTTCAATCTCTCAGTTTATTCAGAAGCAGAGAATTGAAACTGCAAAAAATCTTCTGGCTTTTTCTGACCAGAGCTACGAAGACATCAGCAACTATCTTTTCTTCAGTTCCCAGAGCTATTTCATTGCCGTTTTCAAGAAGCATGTAGGTATGACCCCGAAAGAATACCGCCGCCTGAATTTCGGAAAACGCTGGGCCGATAAATAAAAAAACCCGGACCACTAAAAGGTGAACCGGGTTGAATCAATGTTGATGTTGTGAGTTACATTGATTTTAATATTTCCTCCAGAACACTCTCATAATGTCCACCTGATATTCCGAAGTTTTTACCTTTATAATTCCAGATGCAGTGACCAATTCCATATTTATTGAATACACTGTGAATCTGTTTGAACCAGGTCAATGTTGATTCAGGATCAGCCTCATCAATTACTCCGTATTCGCCGCAGTAAAGAAGAACATTTCTTTCTTCTCCGCACTTAACTGCATCTGAGAATTTGTATTCGAATAAGCTTGCCTCTGACTTTCCTTTAAGCCATTTCATACCGCTTGCGTCATAGAAAGGTTTTGCGCCCTGAGCTTCAGGAGTATCATAATCAAAGGGATATGACAGACGGAAATCTTCAGGCATTCCTTCAAGCCAGCCTGCACCCTGATGTGTAAAACACATTGGATCATAACAATGAAAATTGTAATAAACCTTTGAATCAGGAGGCATGATAAGGTCTCTGACTGCATCAGGACTGTTGTTCCAGTAACCGCCGATAAGAATCTGAACATCAGGTGCAATCCGTCTGATTCCCCTGATTGTTTTTTCTGCAAGCTTCATCCAGCCTTCATTTAAAGAAGGACTTGTTACTTCATTCAAAAGTTCAAAACTTACATTTGGTCCCAGCTTTCCGTAACGGGCTGCCATAAGAATCCATAAATCAATGAAGCGTTTTTCATAAGTAGGATTTCCAAAAAGCCCGGTTTCCATTTCGTCTTTGTCGAAAGAAAAACCCTGGGCCTTATGGAGATCCAGAATTATATTCAGCCCCGCCTTTTCACACCACTGAACTGCCGAGTCCAAATAACGGAAACCCTCTTCAATAAAGTTTCCGTTTAAATCCTGAATAATATTAAAATCAAAAGGGAGGCGGACATGATCCATGCCCCAGCTTTTAATTTTCTTTATATCTATTTCTGTAATAAATTCATCCAGGTGATTTTTGGCATAATTACACTGACTCAGCCAGCCGCCAAGATTTACACCTTTCATATATCCATTCCAAGTATTCATGCTAAAAGAATAACATCCTATATTTTGGAAAAATACTAATTTTTTTAGGTTTGTAGTAAAAATATTTGTTAAATCTATAAAGAGCTTGCCATTCTTGCCAAAGCCGCAAACATCGGTTCTGATTCAGATGACACAGCAACCCGTGGAAAAAAATTTATTGAAGCTGTTCATGAAATGAATAAAAAACCGGGAATCCCTGTTATACTTAAAGATATAAAAGAGGAAGATCTGGATGTACTTTCAAAGCATGCAGATAAAGAAGCAAATCCTCTTTATCCTGTTCCTATTTTATGGGATGCAGAAGAACTTAAAGCACTGTACCGGCTGGTAATGTAAAAGAGTCAAAGGAGATTTTATGGAAGCAGAAAAAATCAATGAAATTGTAAATGCCCAGAAAAAATATTTTGCCACAGGAGCCACTCTCCCTGTTCAGTACCGCATTAATCTTTTGAAAAAACTGTACGCTGCAATCAAAGCTGACGAAGTGGAAATTGAAGCAGCCCTGACTCACGACCTGGGAAAAAGTGCCCTTGAAGGATACATGTGTGAAGTTGGTCTCACACTGGCCGAAATCACTTACATGCTGAAGCACATCAAAAAATTTGCAAAAGACAAAACTGTCGTTACTCCACTGGCACAGTTTGCTTCCAGAAGTTTTGTCCGCATCCAGCCTTACGGAACAGTTCTTATCATGAGTCCGTGGAACTATCCTTTCATGCTCACACTGGAACCTCTGGTAAATGCCATTGCTGCAGGTAACACAGCTGTTATCAAACCGAGTGCTTACTCACCGGCTACAAGTGCTGCCATTGAAAAGCTCATTGCAAAAGTATTTACACCTGAACAGGTTGCTGTTGTAACAGGGGGCCGCGATGAAAACAAGGCTCTCCTTGAACAGCATTTTGAATACATTTTCTTCACAGGAAGTCAGGCAGTTGGAAAGGAAGTTCTCCGCTCTGCAAGCAAATGGCTCACACCATGTACTCTGGAACTGGGAGGAAAATCTCCTTGTATCGTTGATGAAACTGCAAACATCAAGCTGGCCGCCAAACGCATTGTTTGGGGCAAGTTCCTGAACTGCGGCCAGACCTGTGTTGCTCCTGATTACCTTTACTGCCACGAAAGCGTTAAGGACCAGCTGGTTGCCGAAATGAAACTGCAGATCAAAAAGCAGTTCGGTGAAGATCCGCTGGCAAACAAAGACTACGGAAAAATCATCAACAAAAAACACTTTGATAGAATTCTGGGACTTATCCCTGCAGAGCTTGGTGCCCGCTCAAAAGAAGACACTCTTCAGATTGAACCTACAATTATCCCGGACGCTTCCTGGGATGACCCTGTTATGCAGGAAGAAATCTTCGGTCCTGTAATGCCGGTATTAACTTTCAAATCTCTGGATGAAGTTGTTCAGAAAGTTGAATCTGGTCTGCGCCCTCTGGCCCTGTACATTTACAGTTCAAATAAAAAGAACATCAATTATGTTACACGCAGAGTTCGCTTCGGTGGCGGTTGTATAAACGACTGTATCATTCACCTGGCAACCAGCGAAATGGGCTTCGGTGGAGTTGGCGAAAGCGGAATGGGTTCTTACCATGGAAAAATCGGTTTTGAAACCTTCAGTCACAAACAGTCCATTGTTGATAAAAAGACCTGGATGGATCTTCCGATGCGTTACCAGCCTTTCAAGGCAATGAATGAAAAACTTTTGAGAATGTTTTTGAAATAAAAAAAAGGGCAAATGAAGTACACTTCATTTGCCCCTTTTCATTTTTGAAGTCTTTTAATTAAAAATCTTTCAACCTCAAATCTCGAAAAAACTATTTGAATAATCTCTGTGCAAAATTGTAAATACCACTGGTAATTGCAGGATCACCGTGGTCACTGCCCGGAATACTCCACCAGATGTGTTTTACTTCATTCTTTACAAAAAGATTATGATAAGTAAGAGGGAATACACCGACAACGCTGTCGCTGTCTCCGGCACAAATCATCAGAAGTTCAGGATAGGTTTTGCTTTCATCAAACTTTACATCTGCTTCGGCAAACTGTCCTTTGTGGTACATTGCAAAATCTCTTCCTTCAACAAGACCAGGAGCCGGTGCAATAGCACAGGCATAGCGGAAAAGATCAGGGCGATAGAAAACACAGGCCAAAGTTTCGCGGCCGCCCATACTGAATCCACAGATAGCTGTATTATCGCGGCCTTCAAGAACAGAATATTTTTCTGCAATGTAAGGCATGATGCTTGTAGTCATTTCATCAATGAAATTGTCATAACAGGCAACATTTGCTTCATCAATGGCACTACACTGTGGCTGTTTTTTGCTTGTGTACATAAATGGATAAACGATTACCATTTCTGAAGCCAGTCCCTGATTCATAAGGTTTGTCAGAGTAACTGAGTTCCCGCCTTTTGGATTTCCAACCATTGAATATTCATCACCAAAAATTCCGTGAAGAACATAAAGAACAGGATATTTCTTTTCTGTTGTGTAGCCCGGAGGAAGAAGAACGTTTATCCCCTTTTCCTTTTCGGCAACCTTTGAATAATAAGTCGAATGTTCAAGAGTACCGTAATCGTTTCCTTCTACATATGCAGTTGCACTTTTGGGTGCATAAATTGCAATGCCGTCATCATTCAAAACTGGTTTTGTTTCAGCAGGTTTTACATCAATTTCGTTATTTTCTGATGATGCACAACCAGCCATCATAGCAGTATCAAGCATAATAAGTGCTCCAAATATAATTTTAGTTAATTTACGCATAGACTTAAGATATTACCTTTTTGATGAAAATACTATATGGGATTTTTCCCATTTTTTATAAAGTACGTGCAATACGGAAGCCTACACCATAAATGTATTTGTAAGAAGGATCTGTTTTTCCGCACAGTCTTACAGAACAGCGAGATGCATCTTCCTGGTAATCCCCACCCTTATGAACACGGGCATCTCCTGTTTCAGGACCTTCAGGATTTGTCCATTCCCCACGTTCATGATTGCCGTACCAGTCCCAAACAAATTCTGAAACATTTCCTGACATATCATAACAGCCGAGGACATTTGCAGAATCAATGCCTTTTACTTTATCAACACCAACTTCATGTGTTTTTCTTGTATTTCCATAATACCAGCCGTATTTGGCCAGGTTATCATCTTTTCCAAAACTTGTACTTTCATCAGATGAAATTTTTACAACTGAGTCTGTTCCGCTGAAAAAATAATTGAACTCCTCTTCTGAAGCGACACTTCCTCCGCGGGCTGCATACTCCCATTCACATTCAGTTGGAAGGCGATACCCTTTCTTGGAAATATCCTGAGTTACTGTGGCAGAATAAATATATTTTTTGGAATACTCTTCTTTCCATTCGATATCCGAAATTGTATAAACACAGTTACTTTCTTCCATTGTTAATTTTGTAAGGGCATTGCAGAAATAAACTGCATCATACCAGGTAATATTTTCAACAGGTCGTCTTTCCTGAATTTCTCCGGGTGCAGCGGTGCTCATAACAAAGGTTGGATTTGAAGTTAGGTTTTCTCTTTCCGGATTTGAAGGATCGTTTTTCATGCTGCCAATAACTGCTTCATAAAGTTCCTGAGTTACTTCATAGCGGCCGATTACATATGGACTTAATTTTACTTTTCCTCTGTAGTAAAAAGCACCTTCTCCCAAATATACACTTTTAGGTGTTTCTGTAATTTCCACCTCTTCAATACAGGCAGCAACTTCGCTTGTTTTATCAATAACCTGATTGTTTATTAACTTATCATCCAGAAGTGAAGTCAGCAGTTTTACATCACAGGATGCCGAAACGCCTTCGCTTTTGTTTCCGGTTTTATCGATAGATTTAATTACGAAGGTATAGGTTTTCCCGTTTGTAAGATTTGGAATATATGCATATTGAATTCCTTTGTTTACAAGGAATGAAGACTCTTCGAATGAAACTGATCTTGCAGGAGTATCAGCACAGGTGTAAGTGATTTCATAGCAGAGAATATCTTTTTCTTTAGCATCAACCCATCTGAGATAAGCAGCACCAATTCTGTTTGAAGCACTGAAATATGTTACATCAGAAGGAGCTTCTGTATCGCGGGCGTTAAGGATTTCTTCCAGCTGTCTATCCGAAAGGGCTTCGATGAGATAATCTCTGATTTGCTGTTTGAGACTATAGTATCTATAATCTTCCAGAATATCCCGGATAAACTCAAAAGTGAGTTTGGAATCAAGAAGAGAATCAAAGATTTCTGATTTCTTTTCTTCGCTTGCACCGTCTGCAATCTGGTCCTTCTGCTCCTGAGAAATACGATTTACGAATCTGCTGTCTGTTATCAGAATATCAAAAATTTCAGCCTTCAAATCTGAAGTAAGGAAGGCCAGAAGCTGCTCTGCATTTTTGCTTTTCAGGATTGCAAGGAAAATATCATTTTTTGAATCTTCATCAAGAAGATTTTTTATTTCGGACTGTGAAAATTCAGAAACAAAATATTCTCTGATAATTTTACGCAGCTCCTCGTTTCCATTTTTGTTCAGAATATTTTTTATGAAATCAACATTTGCATTTTCATCCAGAAGAGAATCAAAAATTTCGTTTCTCTTTTCTGCACTTGCTTCATCTGCCAGAGCGTCTTTCTGTTCCTGAGTAAGGCGGGCAAGAAAATCTGGATCTTCTGCCAGTTTGTCAAAAAGCTCTTCCTTCTGCTTTGCACTCAAATCTGAAAGAAGCCCTGCCAGACTTTTGTTTGCAAGCACTTCTTCATAAATTGATTTTTTTGATTCGTCATTTAGAAGAGCCTTCAATTCTTCCTGTGTCATTGAAGCTAAAAGGTCTTCTTTTACTGAAGCTTTTATTTCTTTGTTTCCTTCTGCATCAAGAATTTCTTTTACAAAATCTACAGTTACTTTTGAAGGAAGAAGCGCATCAAACAAAGCTTCTTTTTCTGCATCATCCAGGAGATCAGCAATTGTTCCTGCTGTTCTTTTTCCTGCAAGAATTTCATCAAATATTGCGGCCTTTTTTGCATCCGTCAATTCACTTTCATAGATTACTTTTTTCTCTTCTTCAGTCAGAAGATTAAGGAACGTGGCACTTGTTCTTTTATCTGCAAGAAGTTCATTAAAAATTCTGGTCTTTTCAGCCTGTGTAAGTTTTTCTGCATAAACTGAATTCTTAACTTCATCGGTAAGCAACTTTTTCAGAAGAGCTGATTTCTGATTTGCGCTGAGCTTGCTTAAAAGCTGGTCGGCATTTTTTCCGGCCAGGACTTCTTCATAAACTGATTCTTTTGATGAATCATCAAGCTTTGAAACAAGTTCAACCTGGCTCAAAGATTTTTCACATGACATTATGGAAAACAAAAGGCCAATAACAACGAAGATAGAAATAAATGATGATTGTTTTTTCATGATTTCTCCTGACTTTTTATATAATATGATTCTATACCAAAATCAGTAATTTTAAATACAAATCAGTCAGCTATAAAATGAAAAAATGTAAACGGAATTAAATCGCGGTCAGAAGGGAAAAAACACACTTAAAGCCGGGAACATTGCTTTATGGTTTTCTGATAAAACTCTCTCTCTCGATATCAGACATAGGGAATGATTGTTACAATGTTCCCGGTCATTAATGTGTTTGTTATGAGAAAAGTATAGCACCGGAAACCCGGGAGGAGAATAAATTTACCATGTGACATTTGTCACATCTTGTTATTTTTTGATTGTGTATCCGCCGTAAGTGGCCATGAAGCCGATGCGGTCAGAAACCTGGAGAATTTTGAAAATTTTTCTGAAGCGGTTACGGACACTTCCGAAACTCATATTGTACTGGTTGGCGATTACTTCATACTTTGTTTCCTGCATAATCAATTCCAGCCATTCCTTGTCACGATCTGTCAGTTCCGGATAAACAGACAAATCCAGAACCTTTTCATTTTCCTGATATTTACTGATTGTCTGATAAAAAAAGAAAAAGCCCAGAACATACACAAGGGTATAACCCGCAAAACCTATCAGACTTTCTATAAAAAATTTAATACCGAATCTTAACTGAGATAAAAATAAAATAAGGAAAACCCCAAGCAGACATCCTATTTTTAATTTTCTATTTTTTCTGAAAAAGCCGCGGGCCATCAGAAAACTGAATGTCAGAAAATACATCAGCAAACCCATAGGATTTTCATTAACAGAACTGACCAGCATATTCAATGCAAAATAGAAAAAGCTGACAACCGCCATTAATTCAAATCTGTGAGGCTGAATTATGAGGAAAAGAAAAAGCAACAGGAAAAAACAGGCTGGAATGAACTCAACCAGGAGTAAAGGGATGCCTGCAAAATAATCAATAACATCAAAAATTTTTGCAACCAGCAAAACAAGGAAACAAAGGGCTGCAATATGTCTGTAAATAATCAGCATTTTGTCTGAATATAAATTTAACTGCTTCATTTTTTTCTCCAGGTATTCTTCAGTATATCAGACTTAATCCTGAGATGTATTCCTTATTTTTGAAAAAAAAAGACACCCGAAGGTGCCTTTTATGATTTTAGATTTACAAAAGTTATTTGCTTGAAACTGTCATTGCTTCTTCTTTTGTAGCAGATTTCCAGTACTGACTGCGACCGATTCCGGCGCCAAGTTCACCGCGCATTTCAAGTGTATCAATCGGATACTTTTTGCTTTCCCCTGCTTTGTGGAAAGTGATTTTACACTTGTAACGGCTTCCGCTCTGTGGGTCTACTACTTTTCCGCCTGACCATTTTCCTTCAGCATCTTTTTTCATACCGTAAATCCAAGGTGTTCCAACAATCGGCATTTTATACATTTCACCTGCTACAGGGAAATCATCGTATGGTCCTTTTCCTTTTGTATCGTAAGCAAGAACATCATCTGCTTCCAGAGCATTATGAATGATTTTTCCGGTAAGGTTTCCATTTGCATCAATTGAAATTTCCCAACCTGCTGTTGCTTTTCCAGTTTTTTCATCAACGCTGATCCAGTAACCTTCACATGGATCTTTTGCAAAACAAAGTGCAGCGGTCATAACCATAAGTGCTGCAAGAATAAATTTTTTCATGAGTTTCCTCCAAAGAATGATTCCCTTGCGGGTTATAACCTTATTATAACACAGGTTGGAGATTTTGGACATATTTAAATGCATTACCTAAAATTGAATAAAAACTTTCAAAAGCATATAATGGAAAACTATGGAAAATACAAAAAGAACTGTA